>NZ_JBNCNZ010000003.1:315197-492681 GCF_049847245.1 Micromonospora sp. DT68 | reverse complement strand
CTTTCCGCTCGACTTGCATGTGTTAAGCACGCCGCCAGCGTTCGTCCTGAGCCAGGATCAAACTCTCCAACAAAAAATTGTGTTGAACAGCAAACCCTGACAACAAACAAATTGTTGCCAAAGGAATCCCAACCAACCAAACCAAACGGCCTGGCCAGTCCGGGGTATAAATCATAATTGGCACTGGCTTTACAAAGCACCCTGTTGAGTTCTCAAAGAACAACCACACACCGGTCAGACGGCCCCGATCCCGGGGCCCCATCTCGGGGCTTTTCGTTCCGATGCCCGCCGCTCTCGCGCCGGGCACTTTTACTACGTTACCTCACCGTCTGCGCCGTGTCAAACCGTGTGTCCCGGTCTGTCGTGCTTGGTACGGGTTGGTCCCGGCGCGCTCACGCAGCAGCGAACCGCTGCGTCAGATCGTCGGATTTGGCAGGCCGGCCGCCGCAGTTTCCTGCGGGCTTGCCCGGTGCCCTGCCGGGGGTGAACCTTACCCGGTCGGTCTCGCTGCGCCAAATCCGCCTCGCGGCTGATCCGGCGAGCCCCGCCCGGACCGCGTCGCACAGGAGCGAACCCCTGCTTGACTCGGTGCCAGTACGTTTCGGCGCTTCGGAACTTTCGTCCCGTTTGCCCCGTTCCGCGCTGGCAGAGAGAAAGTTACGCGTCCGTGGGTTTGATCGTCAAATCCGTGGGTAGCGGTCCGCGTCACACTCACGCCCCAGCGAAGGACGCCTACCGCCGGCGGGCGACCAACCAGGCCCGGATGCCCAGTACACCGACTGTCGTGCCGATGACCAGGGACGCGGCGATCAGCAGCACGTGCACCCAGAGAAAGCTCGTGCCGGCGCCGTCGGCCACCGTGCCGGACGCCCAGGAGCGCGGGTCCTGCCAGATGGCGACAGCGAACCTCGGCCAGATCACCCAGGTCCAGATCCCGACGCCGACAAGGAAGAGAGCCCATCCCCGTGACAACACCATGGCAGTCGAGTATGCCAGCGGCCCTGCTCAACAGCCTGATCACGGACGCGGGCCGGCGACGACGCGGGCGCACGGTCGGCTACGCGTTCGTTTCCGGAGACGGCCCGGTGGGCACTGCGAGAGGGGACAGCTTGTCGCCGTCCACCGGAGGTGCCCATGCAACCCTCGATCTTCAATCCCTGGGCCTGGCGTGACCCGTCCGCCCTTGCTGGCGGGTACGGCCAGACCACCCCGTCGGTCACACCGCCGCAACGTCAGGACGGTGGGGACGGCCGCCCGGACGCACCCGGACCCGGAACGCCCGTGGACCTGGTGGGCTACCAGGTGCAGGCGAGTGACGGGCGCATCGGCACCATCGACGAGGCGAGCGACGAGGCCGATGCCGGGTACCTGGTGGTGGACACCGGACCGTGGATCTTCGGTCAGAAGGTGCTGCTGCCTGCCGGCACTGTGGCCGAGGTGGACCACCAGGAACGCGTCGTACACGTCGACAGGACCCGGCAGGAGATCAAGGACGCTCCGCCCTTCGACGCGGAGCAGATTGACCAGGAGTACCGGGACCGCGTCGGCAACTACTACAGCGACAGGTACGTTCCGCCCCCCGGGTCGCAGCCGCGGGTAATCTGAGCCCGTGGTCCAGACGGGCAGCTGCACATCGGAGACGGTCGACGATCTCCTGACCGTTGTGGTGCCCGCGTTCCCGACCAGCTCTGGCGACGGCCGTGAGCAGCTCCTGGATGTCCTCCGTGCCGGTGGTCTGCGCTACCGCGCCGGCGCGCGATGGCGGACGGCTCGCTGAGTCGATCCCGCCGACCGAGCGGGGCGGATTCGCCCCGCTCGACGCGCGCCCACGCGTAGCCCACCTTCCCGCACGAAAGGCACACCATCATGTCCGTCCCACGCATGCTCACCGGCGACCGGCCAACCGGCCGCCTGCACCTCGGCCACTACGTCGGCAGCATCGCCAACCGGGTGCGGCTGCACCAGCGGTACGAGAGCTTCTTCATCATCGCCGACCTGCACATGCTCACCACACGCAACCGTCGCGAGGACATCGACAAGGTCTCCGGCAACGCCCGGGAGATGGTGACCGACATCCTCGCCGCAGGCGTCGATCCGGACCGCGCAACCTTCTACCTCCAGTCGGCCATCCCGGAGGTGGGCGACCTCAACACCCTGCTACAGAACCTGGTGACCGTGCCGCGCCTGGAACGGGTGCCGTCGCTCAAGGACATGGCCCGCGACGCTGGCAAGGAGGAGATGCCGTACGGGCTGCTGGGTTATCCGGTGCTCCAGGCCGCTGACATCCTCTGCGTGAAGGGTGAGGTGGTCCCGGTCGGCAGGGACAACGCCGCGCACGTCGAGGTGACCCGGGAGATCGCCCGGCGGTTCAACCATCTGTACGGGCAGGTCTTCCCGGTGCCCGAGCTGATCCAGGCGGACACACCGAGTCTGGTGGGCACCGACGGCGCGGCGAAGATGAGCAAGAGCCGGGGCAACACGATCGCCCTCTCCGACGACCCGGCAACTGTGCGCCGGAAGGTGCGCGGGATGTACACGGATCCGAACCGGGTACGGGCGGACGTACCGGGATCGGTGGAGGGAAATCCCGTCTTCGCGTACCACGAGGTTTTCAACTCGGACCGCGACGAGGTCGCGGACCTGGCCCGGCGGTACCGGGCCGGGCAGGTGGGTGACGTGGAGGTCAAGGAACGGCTGGTCGTGGCGCTGGAGCGGTTCCTGGCGCCGATCCGGGAGCGGCGGGCGGAGATCGAGGCGGACCGTGGGCTGGTCGACCGGCTGATCGTCGAGGGCACCGAACGGACCCGGCAGGTGGTGCGGCATACCCTGGTGGAGGTACGCCGGGCGATGGGGTTGACCGGCGCGTACCAGCAGGTGCGGCGGCGGGCCGAGCGGAGCCGGCGCCGGACGGACGCCCCGGCCTGAGACCGTCGGAGGGCGGGCCGCGAAAGTTCTCCGACTGCCGTGTCGACATCCTCGGGCTTCGTTCGTCGTCATGCTGTACGGCGACCCTGCCGCACCGAGAGGAGCCAAAACGTGAAGTACATGCTGCTGTACATGAGCGCCGCCACCGACGCGGAGGCCGGCGATCAGTGCACCTTCGAGGACTGGATCCGCTACGAGCGGGAGATGAAGGATGCCGGGATCTGGGTGTCCGGGCACCCGTTGCAGGACCTGACGACGTGCACGAGCGTGCGGGTCGGCGCGGACGGCGAACGCACGATCACCGACGGGCCGTTCGTCGAGACCCGCGAGGTGCTCGGCGGGTACGACATCATCGACGTCCCGGACCTGGACGCGGCGCTGAAGTGGGCGGCGCGCAGCCCCGGAGCCACCGGCGGCGCGTCGGTGCAGGTGCGTCCGATCGCCGAGATCCCGGTCGGGGTCTGACACGTGCGCGGCGAGGGGGCAGCCGTCGGCTCGTCCGTGGAGGCGGTGTTCCGGGAGGAACGCGGACGGCTGCTCGCCTCGCTCGTGCACCGGTTCGGCGACCTGGACCTGGCCGAGGAGGTCACCTCCGAGGCCATCGAGGCGGCGTTGGTGCACTGGCCGGCCGAGGGTGTCCCGAGCCGGCCCGGCGCGTGGCTGCTCACCACTGCCCGCCGCCGCGCCGTGGATCGGCTGCGTCGCGACCGGGTGCTGGCGACCCGGCTCGCGGTGCTCCAGGCGGAGGCCGAGCGGGCCGGGCCCGCTCCGCCCGCCGATGCCGACCGTGACCTGCCCGACGACCGGCTGGCGCTCTTCTTCACCTGCGCGCATCCGGCCCTTCCCTCCCAGGATCGCGGGGCGCTCACCCTGCGCTTCCTCGCCGGTCTCACCACGACCGAGGTCGCGCGTGCCTTCCTGGTGCCGCCGACGACAATGGCCCAGCGACTCGTCCGGGCCAAGCGGAAGATCCGGGACGCACGTATCCCGTTCCGGGTGCCCGGCGCCGACGAGTTGCCCGAGCGGCTGCCCACGGTGCTTCAGGCCGTCTACTCGATCTTCACCGAGGGGTACGCGGCAAGCTCCGGCCCGGACCTGCAGCGGACCGACCTCACCGAGGAGGCGATCCGGCTGGCCCGGATCCTGCGCCGGCTGCTGCCCGGCGAGCAGGAGGTCGCCGGGCTGCTGGCGTTGATGCTGCTCACCGACGCCCGGCGCGCCGCGCGGACCGGCCCGGACGGCGAGGTCGTCCTCCTGGACGACCAGGACCGCACCCGCTGGGACCACGCGATGATCGACGAGGGTCGGGCGTTGGTGCTGGTAGCGCTCACCGGAGGGCAGCCGGGCCCGTACGGGGTGCAGGCGGCGATCGCCGCGCTGCACGACGAGGCCGCCGACGTGGCAAGCACCGACTGGCCGCAGGTGGTGGCGCTCTACGACGTGCTGCTCACCATGGTCCCCTCGCCGGTCGTGGCGCTCAACCGGGCTGCCGCCGTGGCGATGCGGGACGGGCCGGAGGCGGGGCTCGCGCTGTTGGACGAGTTGGCCGACGATCCACGGCTGCGCGGCTACCACCTGTATCCGGCGACCCGCGCCGACCTGCTGCGCCTGCTCGGCCGCAACGACGAGGCCGCGGCGTCGTACCGCAGCGCGTTGGCACTTGTCGGCACGGAGCCGGAACGGGCGCACCTGCTGCGCCGGCTGGCGTCCGTGGCGGACGACTGAAGCGCTGTACCCTTTCCCGGTGAGTCTGCCTCTGCCTCCGGGTGAATTCGCCGCGTACCTGTTCGACTGCGACGGCACCATCATCGACTCGATGCCGCTGCACTATCTGGCCTGGCAGCATGCCCTCGACGAGTGGGGCTGCGAGTTCCCGGAGGACCTGTTCTACGCGTGGGGCGGGCGGCCGGCAATCGACATCGTCGTGGCCCTGAACGAGCAGCACGGCCTGCGCATGCCGGTGGCGACAGTCATCGAGAACCGTGAGCGCTACTACCAGGAGTTGTTGCCGCAGCTGGCCGCCGTGCCGGAGGTGCTGGCGCACATCCACGACGCGCACCGGCGGGTCCCGTTCGCCGTCGTCTCCGGCGGCACCCGGGCGTCGGTCACCGCCTCGCTCAACGCGCTCGGTCTGCTGGACCGCTTCGACGTGCTTGTCTGCGCTGACGACTACACGCGTGCCAAGCCGGACCCGGAGGCGTTCCTGCTCGCGGCGCGGCAGCTGGGCGTACCCCCGGACTCCTGCCTGGTCTTCGAGGACACCGACCTGGGCATCCAGGCCGCGACCGCGGCGGGCATGGCGTCGGTACGCGTGCCGCAGCAGCGCACCCCCTGACGTCTCAGGCGATGGTCAGCAGCAGCTTGCCCAGGTAGGAGGTCTCCAGGCGCTGGTGCGCCTCCCGTACCTTGCCCAGCGGGAACTTCTCGGCGACGTGCACAACGAACGGCCCCGCCTCGATCAGTTCGTTGAGGCGCTGCATCTGGCGGGGATTGGAGACACCGTCGTACGCGCGGACCTGCACGCCGGGCCGTTCGCTCGGCTCCGGTCGCACGCCGTGGGCGAACGCGACAGCGCCACCGTCGGCCAGCGCCTCGGTGAGGCGGTCGAGCGTTTCGCCTCCGGCCATCGCGAGGATGCCTGCCACCCCGTCGGGTGCCGCGTCCCGGATCCGCGCGAGCAGCTCGGTGGTGTCGCCGTGGCCGTCGAGGGACACGTCGGCACCGAGCCGGGTCACCAGAGCCACCCCGTCCGGGCCGGACGCGACGGCGATCACGTTGAGCCCCTGCCGCTTGGCCAACTGGACCGCCAGGTGGCCCTGACCGCCGCTCGCCCCGAAGATCAGCAGCCAGGCGCCGGACGGCAGGTCGAGGGCGTCCAGCCCCGCCAGGGCGGTAAGCGCGTCCGTGGACAGGGCACCGGCGTGCTCGGCCGGCACACCGTCGGGCACCTTCGCCACGTACTCCGCCTTCGCCACCGCGTACTCGGCGTAGAAGCCGCCCTTGGGTCGGGTGGTGGCGGAGACGTAGACCAGGTCGCCCTCCGCGATGCCGGTGACCTGGCTGCCCACTGTGACGATCGTCCCGGCGCCGTCGGAACCGGGCACGATCGGAAACGCGGTGCCCTCGGGCACCAGCACACCCTGCCGCTCGTACACGTCCCACACGCCCACGCCAGCGCTCAACACCTTGATCAGCACCTCGTCGGCGGCGACCTCCGGCACTGGCAGTTTCCGCAGGGTGATCACTTCCGGCCCACCGAACTCGTCGAGGGCCGCGACCTGCATCCGCTCTGGCACATCCCCGTCAATCATCTGGAATCCCCTCCGTGCCGGCGTCATCCGTCGCAGCATGCCGGCTACGCGATGCTGCCGGCCCTCGGCTGGGCGGTGTTCACCCACAAGGGGCCGGGCGTCAGGCCGTCTGCGTGCCCTGACCGCGCAGCGCCTTGGCGACGGCGTCCCGGACCCGGGCGTCCTCCCGCGTCCTGCGCTGGGACCGGCTGCGCCGCCGGTACAGGAGAGCACCCACGAGTACGGCGATCAGGGCGACCACTGCCAGCGTCAGCGTCCAGGGCACTGCCCATCCGTGCGCCGTGGCCTGGACGGGCTTGAGCGAGGTGGTGGAGCCGGACACGTCGGTGAGCAGGGGTGTGACGGTTGCGGTCGACGCGAGCCGGACCGCGGGGGTCACGCCGTGCACGGGCACCGTCACGTCCCAGCTCTCGCCGGGAAGCAGTTCCGGTGGCGCGGCGATCTCGTCGGCCCGTACCCGCAGGATGCCGAACGGGCCCGAGACCGAGACGTCCTGCTGGCCGGACAGGGCCGCGTTGCCGGTGTTGTGGATCCGGTACGAGACTGTCGCGTCGCCAGTGCCGAACGGATTGAGCGTGCCGTCGTAGCGCACGTGGAAGTCCTCGATGGCGAGGTTCGGCGTGAGTTCGCCGCCGACGCGCAGCTTGATCCGGATGCCGAGGCGACGGTCCACGTTGATGCCCTCGGCCTGGTTGGCCTGGGTCAGCGCGGTGAGGACGCCACCGACGTAGTCACCGGGCGTGGCGTTGCCGGGAACGCTGATCCGGAACGGGACCTGCGCGGTCTTTCCGGGCTGGATCACCACGCTGTCGGTGCCGGCGTGCGCCCAGGCGCCGATCGCGACGGACTTCTTGTCCCTGGTCAGCAGGTCGAGCTGGCCGGCGTCGGTGGTGAACCCGTCGGCGGCGTACACGGACAGCTTCAGTGCCGCAGTGCCGCGGTTGGCCACCAGATGGCTGCACTTCCCGAACTAATCAGCTCTGCTCACGACCCGGAAACGCGCTGCACAAACCAGACCAGCCCCATAATGCACACGCCTGCCGAAACAGCGCCGGTCACCCAGACGCCGGCTTTCGGCGTACGACGGCGCAGCACGAGCAGCAGCGGGAAGACGACGGCGATGATCCCCAACTGGACGACCTCGATGCCGATGTTGAACACCAGCAGGGACCACAGCAGCGTCCACGACCACGCCTCGTCGATGCCGAGCGCGCCAGCGAAACCCAGCCCGTGCACGAGGCCGAAGCAGAACACCACGCCGAGGCGGATCCAGCCGGCCCGGTCCAGGCTGAAGTGACCGTGCCCGGGAGTCTCCAGGTCGCCGGCGTGCTCACCGCGCCGCCAGATTCCCCACAGGTGCCAGCCGGCGACGACGGCGATCGACAACGCGATGACCGGCTCCACGATCGTCCCCGGCACCTCGACCAGGCCGAGGGCCGCCAGCATGAACGTCACCGAGTGCGCCACTGTGAAACTCGTGGCCGCGAGCACGATCTCCCGAAGACGCCGCGACCCGGCGATGAGCGCCAGCAGGAACAGGATGTGGTCGATGCCGGACAGCAGATGCTCGGCGCCGAGCAGGAAGAACTCCCCGAACCGCTCGTACCAGGCCTGCGCCGTCGAGAAGGAGGGATGGTCGGCGTCGAGCGCCGCGCTGCCGGAGCGACCGTCGATCTCGTAGGTGACGACCGTCTTGGTGCCCTTGACGTAGCCCTCGCCGTCGGGGAACAGACCGCTGCGCACCTCGTGCTCGTCGGCCCCTCCGGTGCAGGTCCAGTCCAGCACCAGAGTCGCGTACGGCACGCCCTCGCGCTCGCCGATCGTCGGGTCGCCCACCTGACCGGGCCGGCAGGCCGCACCCCCCGCGTCGACCGAGAAGCGGTCGGCGACGTACCTCAGCACTGTCGCGGTGTGAGCCTTCAGCGCCGCTGCCTGCGCCCCCGTGTCGCCCGCCTCGAAGGCGGCGGTGCCGGCCCTGAAGAGCGGATCGTCGTCGCCGGCATCGGCGGCCGACACGACGAGAAGGTCGTATTCGAGCTCCACAGCCGTGCGAACGTGACCCTCGTCTCCGGCGAATATTCTGGCGTACACAGTGGACGAGAAACCGTGCGCTGACGCCGCCTGGACGCCCAGAAACGGAAACACCGCCAGAGCGATTCCGACAGCAACGACGACAACGGTACCGCGGACGTGCCCTGACATGTGACTCCCTCGGTTGGCCAGTGCACGTTGCATGTCGTGGGTAAACAGCAAACCGCCCGTCGACGAACCGCCGGAGAACAAATAACCGGCAGGGCAGCACGCCGATTGTCGGCGGCCGGAATTGAGATAGGAATACGAAGCAGTACGCGCGCCTCGCCACACCTTCGAAAGGACGACCGCCTTGCGCCCCCCGCTTCGGGCCGTTGCCATCCTGGTCGCTACCGCCGCGCTTGTCGCCGCCTGCGACTCCAGCGACGACTGGTCACAGCCACGCCCCGTGCCCAGCGCCGTCGGCACCCTGGGTCCAGGGTTCGTCGATCCCTCGGCAAAGCCCACACCGGAGGCGACAATCACGCCGCAGCCCGGCTCGTGGGCCGGCGTCCACCCGCCGAAGGACTACCGGGTCGTCCTGCTCACCGCCGGTGACGACGAGCCGACGAAGGCCCTCGTGACGGCGGTCAAGAACTGGGCCGACGACGAGGACGTCGCCCTTCGCACGATCACGGTCGGTACCGCCCACGACGCCGTTCCGAGCATCGTCAAGGCCATGGAGATGGGCCCGGACCTCGTCGTCAGCGCGGGCAACGACCTCGTCGACGCTCTCGCGATGGTCACCCCCAACCACCTGGACGAGAAGTTCCTCGTGGTGGGCGCCGAACTGGCCGAGCCCACCCACAACGTCACAGCCGTCGACTGGTCGGGCGCGTCGTTCCGTGGCGAAGGGCTCGGCATGTCCTCGACGTACGACCCGGGCTCGTTCACGGCCGAGCGGTGCGCCGCCGCCATCCGGGCGGGCGTGGCCGCAGTGCTCAACGACCTGACCGGCATCGTCGTCTGGCTCTGACGGTGGGTCCCGCCGATCGGAAACTCGGCCGGATCGACTGTCGATCGGCGCGCGTTGCGTTCGTGTAGAGGGCGAGCGGGCGAACGCGGTGTCGCCCACCGAGTTGAGGGGTGCCGTCATGCGCAAGCTGGTGGTCATCGAGTTCGTGACGCTGGACGGGGTCATGCAGGGGTTGGGGTCGCCGGACGAGGACCGCGACGGAGGGTTCGAGCACGGCGGCTGGGCAGCGCCGTACTTCGACGACGTTCAGACAGCCACCGCACTGGAAGGGCTGCGGTCGACAACGGCGTACCTCTTCGGTCGCCGGACCTACGAGAAGATGACCGGGTTCTGGCCGAGTCAGCCCGACGACAACCCGATGGCCGCACACCTCAACGCGACCCCGAAGTACGTCGCCACCCGTACTCTGACCGATTTCACCTGGTCGAACGCCCGACGGCTCGACGGAGATCTCGTGGCGGCGGTCGCCGACCTGAAGTCGCAGGGCGACGGCGTTATCGCCGTTCTGGGCAGCGGCGTGCTCGTGCAGGACCTCGTCGCGAACGACCTTGTCGACGGATACCGGCTGTTCCTGCACCCCCTCCTGCTCGGCACCGGCAAGCGGTTGTTCCG
The DNA here is from genome assembly GCF_049847245.1 of Micromonospora sp. DT68. Classification (NCBI taxonomy): domain Bacteria; kingdom Bacillati; phylum Actinomycetota; class Actinomycetes; order Micromonosporales; family Micromonosporaceae; genus Micromonospora; species Micromonospora sp. DT68. The sequence goes on along the minus strand of NZ_JBNCNZ010000003.1, from coordinate 482,787 downwards.
CGAGACGGCCCGGCCGAGGCCGCTGCGGCTGACCTCCTGCGTGCCGACCAGCACGGGCGTGCTCCTGCTCGAGTACGAGGTGGCGTGACCCCCACGCCACACGGGCGGACAGCGGCGGTGGCGCTGCGGGCAGGTCAGTAGACGAACGGCCAGCCGGCGGTGTCGTAGCCGATGAGGTTGATGCCGAGCAGCGAAGTGCCGTTGTTCGCGTAGTAGTGGTAGACGAGCACGTCGGCGTCGCTGTCCGCCATGACGGCCTGGTGACCGGGGCCGTGGATGCTGCCGTGGCTGGCAAGCACCTGGGTCGCGCCGCCCGCGTTCATCGGGGTGCCGTTGCGGTCGACGTACGGGCCGGTGACGCTTGTCGACCTGCCGACCATGACCCGGTACGTGCTGGAGGCGCCCTGGCAGCACCTGTCGAAGGACACCCACTGGTAGTACCAGAAGCCGCGCTTGACGATCACCGGCGCCTCGATTGCGCCGCCGCCACGGCCGGAGATGCTGTGGATCGTGTTGTCGGCGCGCTTACCGGTCGTCGGGTTGAGCGCGATCAGTTTGATGCCGGACCAGAACGAGCCGAAGCTCAGCCACCATCGGCCGTCGGAGTCGACGAACAGGTTCGGGTCGATGGCGTTGAAGTTGTCCGAGGTACGGGTCTCGATCACCAGGCCCTGGTTGGTCCAACTGCCGGACTCACCTGTGGTGCTTGTCGCCAGGAAGATCGCCGACCGGTTGGACCCGAAGGTGGAGGCCGAGTAGTACATCCAGTACCGGCCGTCGCGGTAGGTGAGGTCCGGTGCCCACAGGTTGCGGCTGCCGCCGGTGTACGCAGTGGTCCACGGGGCACCGCCGGGGAACGCGCTGCCGGCATTGCGGAACGCGGTCCGGTCGGTGGAGGTCTTCAGGGCGATGTTGTCGCCGGTATGCGCCAGCAGATAGCCGCCGGTGGGCCGGCGCACAATCGTCGGGTCGTGCACGCCGACGTTGCCCGTCACCACTCCCGGGTTGGGGTAGGCGGCCGGTGGGACGGTCGGGGTGGCGGCGGCCAGAGGGACCGCGGCACCGGGCGGCGCGGCGTCCGACGGGCGCGCGGTCACCACCGCGCCGCCGGCCGCGACCACCGCGATAGCTGCGACCAGCACGGCGAGGCGGCTGCCAAGCCGGGGTACGGGGAGAGCTGACGGGATCATGGCAGCCCCTTCGGAGAGGAAAGGTGACCCAATCACCATACGTCGATACTCGTCGATGTGTACGCCTATGTGTGTGCCCGGCTCCAACCTGGGTAGCGAATAGGGGTAGCCGTGACCCAAGGAGGGATCGAGATGACCGACCCCAGATATGCACCCATCGGGCTGGCCGCGCCTGAACGACTGATCGACGACGCCGGCCACGAGGCTGGCGGGACCGTCGTCGGAGCGGACGACGCTGCGGCCGACGCCGCCCGAGCCGGAGCGGACGTGGACCTGTCCCGCGCCCACCGCGACAACGACGGCACCCCGGTCGGTGCGGCGGACGCCGAGGCGGACCGCCGCCGAGCAGCCGACGAGCTCTGACCCCGGCTCAACCCCAAGCAGCCGAACGGGTGGTGAGCGCACTGCTCACCACCCGTCCACGTGTGTCACACGCCCCCGCACTTGATCGTGCACGGAGTTCGGCCGTCTCCTACCTGTTCCGGCTACCGGCCACTATCCCCAGTAGCACTTGACCGACTTGCAGTCCGGCGTGCAGTAACAAATCTTTCCCATGCTGCGCCACCAGGAATTGGCCTCGCAAAGGCAGTTGTACGCGGAGGCCGAGGCGGTCGGAACAAGACGCGAAAGCGCCTTGTATCCGATGTTCTCGATCATACGGATCATGGTTCACCCCTTCACAGCTCAAGCGTTCCTGGCGGTGCCCTGCGAACTACGGACCGCCTTCGACTCGATGCCGCAAAGCTTGGCAACACATCCTTGCCATCGCCCTTCCGTCCGCTTTCCACCTGTGGACAGGACGGACGGTAGAGGTTCACCTTCCCGCCGGCGTTGTCAACGCCGGCCGTACCCCTTGTGCTTGGAGCGGCCCGTGAATCTGCCGCCACCCCGTACCAGCGCGACAGGCCGGCGCCGGGTACGCCGAGGAAACCACCGGCGGAACGGAACTCGTGACAGCAGCAGCGGAACCGCAAGGACCAGGATCCCAAACCCCACGGCCCCCAGCACTCCCTGCACGCGACCGCGGTGCCCGCTGAGCTGGCCGAAGTCCGTGACAAAGTCCCCAGGGTCGGCGGGGTTCACCCAGATCGACACCTCGTCTCCGGCTGACCGGCACACCTCGACGCAGCCGACCTCCTGCTCGTACGTCCGGCCGGTCAGGTCGTACCGGAAATACATTGTGGTGGACGGGCTCTCCCGATTGCCGCCTTCCTTCGTCACGCGGTCGTCGACGACCGCCCGCGCCGGCACGCCCCTCGTCCTCAGCTCGGCTGCCCAGTCGTCCAGCTCGAACTGGGTGTGGAACGGCAGCCACAGCAATGCGCCTCCGGCCACCACCAGCAACACGCAACCGAGGTTCGCCCAGACCGACGAGCGTCGTCGCCACATGTTCACGCACGCATCATGGCGCTACCAAACAACAAACCGGTCCATGGGTACGACTGTTGCCGCCCTCGGCCGCCCGGGGCGCGGATCGACAAGAGCGCTCAGGCCATGTTGCGGTAGCCGACGCTGGTGATCCTTTGGGCCGCCTCGTCGTAGAACTTCGGATCACTCGGGGCGAACGTGCCGAGGCCGTCGACGTACCTGTTGACCATGCAGAAGGCCGCCGCGATCAGCACCGTGTCGTGGATTTCCTCGTCGGTGGCGCCCTCGGTGCGGGCCGCCTCCACCAACTCGGAGGTGACCTCGCGGCCACTGCGCTGCACGGCCCCGGCGATGTGCAGCAGAGCGCGCAGTTTCGCGCCGACCGGGGCAGTGTCCACATCGGCGCGTACCTGGTCGACAACCGTCATGCCCTCGTCGAGCAGGGCCGCCGCGAATGCCGAGTGCGCCGAGCAGCAGTAGGTGCACTCGTTGCGACCGGAGACGTACGCGGCGATCAACTCCCGATCAGCCGTCGGCAGACTCAGCGGCCCACGCAGCAGGGTTTCGGCCAGCTCCATCATCGGCTTCCCGGTCACCGGCCGGTACTTCATCAGGCCCCGGACCCCGGGAAACTCGGTCTCGTCCACACCCAGGTCGATGTGTGCCATTGCCTGCAACTCCGGGTTCTGCTCGTAGGTGGGCAGGTCTCGGTGCGGTGACGCCGGGATCGTCGTCGTCAGACGACCTGGCGGTAACCGATGTTGACGATGCGGTCGGACGCTTGCGCGTACCACAGCGGGTCGGCCGCCGGCTGCGTGCCGAGGCCGTCGACGTACCTGTTGAACATGCAAAAGGCCGCCGCGATCAGCACCGTGTCGTGGATCTCCAGATCCGTGGCGCCCTCGGCACGGGCCGCCGCGACCATTTCGGAGGTGACCTCCCGGCCACTGACCTGGACGGCACCGGCGATGCGCAGCAGTGCGCGCAGTTTCGCGGAGATCGGGGCGCTGTCCGGATCGGCGCGCACCTGGTCGACAAGGGTCATGCCCTCGTCGAGCTGCGCCGCCGCGTACGCCGAGTGCGCCGAGCAGCAGTAGGTGCACTCGTTGCGACCGGAGACGTACGCGGCGATCAACTCCCGCTCCCCCGGTGAGAGGGGGTGCGGCCCGCGTAGCAGCACCTCAACCAGCTCAAGCAACGGTCCGCCGGTCTCGGGCCGGAAGCGCAGGGGGCCACGGATGCCGGGGAGTTCGGTCTCGTCCACCCCTAGATCGATGTGTGCGATGGGGTCACCCTCCGGGAACGTCGAAGCTGGACTGTGATCGAACTTAGTGGATCTATCACTGCACCTCAATAGTGTTCGTGCGGTGACTCTCCGCCGAGGCGCCGGAGGTAGTTAGGGCCGAAGTCGGCTGAACCGATTCCGAGTGAGGTCCGTGTGGATGCCGAACGGCTTCCGGACGTACTGGAAGCGGAGAGAACCTGGGAGATCCCGAAAATGATGCGCAAGCACCTGGTGCCCCTCGTCGCCGTCATGGCGGCCGGCACGGTGGCGTTGTCGGCGTGCAGTTCGACCCCCGAGGCGCCTGCCCCGGCGAGGGCGTCCGCACCGGCCGGTGGCGAGGCCACGGCACCCGCGAACGACGCTGTGGGCGGCGACCTCGCGCTGCTCTCCGGCACCGCGAAGTCGAACAACTCGGCAGCCAACACCGGTGACTGGGCGGTGCCGAACGGCGGTGTCGCGGCGGGCGCGGCCCGGCAGTCGTCGCAACGGTGGGTCCAGTTGACAGCGAGCCGGGCAGGCGACCTCAACCCGGTGGTCGTCAACGGTGCGGGACTGACGCTCTACCGCTTCGACAAGGACAGCAACAACCCGCCCACCTCGACCTGCAACGGCGAGTGTGCCCAGACCTGGCCGCCGGTCACGGTGGCACCGGGCGGCAAGATCTTCATCGCGGGGATCAAGAAGTCAAAGGTCGGTACGGTCCGGCGCGCCGACGGCACGCGGCAGGTCACGATCGGCGGATGGCCGGTGTACCGCTTCGCCAAGGACACCAAGCGTGGGGACACCCTCGGTCAGGGCGTCGGAGGCACCTGGTTCGGCGTGACCCCGGCCGGTGGCAAGGCCGGCGCGCCGGAGGGCGGTCAGGAAACCCCGGGCACCGGTAACGGAACCACTCCGCCCGCCACCAGCGCCGTCTTCTTCGACGAGGCCAACTTCAGCGACAACGGCGCCTCGCAGGGCGTGGCCGGCAACGGGTGCCAGAACCTGGCCCGTCCGGGCGTCGCCTCCTCCGTCGCGGCCCTCGGCTCGCTGAAGATCTGGGCGGGTCGCGACTGCACCGGCCGGTCCCAGGTCATCGACGGGGACGTCGCCGACCTGGCGACGATCGGCTTCGACGAGGCCGTCGTCTCGGTCCGCTTCAACTGACCGACGGTCCCAGCTCGACAAACGGGTGTGCCCCCCGGCTCCTTGCCGGGGGGCACACCCGTTTTCGTACCGGTCGAGCCGTGGCCGGCATGCGCCCTGTCGACCTTTGCCGATCGAGGTGCCGTGCCCGCGCCTCGCCGCCGCGAGGGCGACGAAAGATGAGGTCTCACAACATGGGCGCAGAGCCGATGGGCCGGGCGCTGGGCCACGGCACGGGTCCGCCCGGCTACAGCTTCGCGACGGCGTACGTCTTGCCGTCGGTGTTCTCCACACGCACACCGTCGACCTGGGCGGGGTCGATCAGGGCGCTGCCATCGAGCGTGGTGCCCCCGGCCGCCCCGTCTTCGGACACCAGCCAACTGCCCGCCACCACCGTACTGCCGTCCTTGCCGAGGACCAGCAACCGGCAGCGTTCCCCCTGCGGGATCCCGGACACCGCAGCGTTGACACGCACCCAGCCAGCCGCCGGGACCACCGCGACGGTGAGTCGGGCACCCGTGCCCTGGTCGGTCGTGCTGGCGTACCGGGTGGCGGGGTTGGCGGCGGACACCGCGGTCGACGGGGCGGGCGGGGTCGGCAGCGCACGCGTGTCGGGTGCGTCACCGGTGCTGCGGCCGAGCAGGACGCCGCCGGCGGTCGCGGCGGCGAGAGCCACCACAGCGGCAGCGCTCAGGAGCAGCCCGCGGCGCTGGCGATGCCCTGCCGATTCGCTGCGCACCTGGCGCAGGGTCCGCTGCAACAGCAGGTCGCCGCCCTCCGGCGGGCCGTCGAGCAACATCGCCTCGGGTACGGCTTCGAGCGCGGTCTGCCACTCCTTGAGGGACTCGACCTCGGTGCGGCACTCCGCGCAGCCCGTCAGGTGCTCCTCCGCCTGGCGGAGCTGCTCCGGGTCGAGATCGCCCGTCAGGTAGCCGCCGATGTCCACGTGGTCACCGGCCGGCATCAAGCTGTCCGATTTCATGAGGCAGACCGTTCCACCCCGGTCGAGCGTCCCGCGCTGTCGCGTAACGCACGGAGTGCGTAGTAGGAGCGTGACTTGACCGTGCCTGGCGGGATACCCAGCGCCTTCGCGGCTTCCGCGACTGTACTCCCGAGTAGGTATACCTGCTCAAGGACCTCGCGGTGCTCCTGCGAGAGGCGGTTGAGAGCGTCCACCACCACCATCGAATTGACCACCTGGTCGGCGTGGTCCCGCTCGACCGCGACGTCTGTCGGGCTCTCCGGCACCTCCGGCGGCCGCGCCTTCCGGGCGCGCACGGAGTCGGTGAAGAGGTTACGAACAACGGTGAGCAGCCACCCCCGTACCGACCCCTTGCCGTTGACCAGGCTGTCCGGGTGGCGCCAGGCTCGCACCAGCGCTTCCTGGACGATGTCTTCCGCGGCAGCACGGTCGCGGGTCAACTGCGTCGCGTACGCGAGCATCGCCCGGCCGTGCTCTTCGTAGAGCGTTCGGACCAACGCCTCGTCCGCTACTTCCCGTTGGCGAACGGGTCTCAGCCCCGCCATTCTTACCGTCCTCTGCTGACCCCGCGCTGGCGTGGCCACCGGCGCATCCGGGTCACCAGGATGCCTGCCGTACTTGCGAAAACCGGCAGCCCGGAGCGCATGTGTTTCTATGCTCACCTGGGTGAACTTTCGCCGTTTTGGCCGATCGGTGCGGCGGCCTTGCCCCCGTCCGGAGCGACGACGAACCAGAGCCCGTCGGCACCCTGTCCGGAGATCTGGCCGGGCACCCGGTCGTCCACGAAGCGGTAGGCCGGCCACCCGCCCACCGTCACCTGCTGGGTTCCATCGGGACGGGCCGCTGCGCCGAGCCGGGACGGGTCAAGATCCTTGAACTTCACCTTTTCGTTCACCAGCACCGGCAGCCACCTGGTCAGGCAACTCTCCGTGCAGTTCGACTGCGAGGGTGCGGCGTTGTCCCGGTCGAACCGGTAGAGCGTGAAGCCCTGCCCGTCGAGAACCACAGGGCCGAGTTCCGGGTGTTCGCCGAGCTGCACCGACGCCGGCCAGTAACCCCCGTCCCGGCTGCGCTGCCCCAGGTCGTCCGGCGCGGCGGACCCCTGCGAGCTCTGCGCCGCGTTTGGCTGCGGCCCCGGTCCGCCGGCCTCCGGCTGCGGTGCGCCGACCGGGTCGGTGACAGTGGTGGTGCACCCGGAGGCCAGGAGCGCCACCGTCAGCGCGAGGGAACCGGCCAGGGTACGGGGGGTGAGTGCCATCATCGTCACACCAATCGATCGACGTGTCCGGGCGGGGAAGACGGGTCAGCGGCGCAGGTTCGGGACGAGCCGACCACTCGGTGCCGGGCTGTCGAGGTCGAGCCCCAGCACACCGACGTCGAGCGTCCCGTCGGCATCGACCTCGAACCGCCAGGCGGCGTTCGGTACGTCGCCGACGACCACTACCGCCGCCGTACCGGCCGAGGCGGCCGCAAGCGCGCCGAGCTGCTCCAGCTCCGCCTGCGGAAGCGTGGTGGTGACAAGCACCAGGTGGTCGTGCAGCACGTCGGGCTGACCGGTCGCGCCGTCACCGGGCGACGTCAGGACCGGACGCGCGTCGGGAACGACCCGGACCTGCTCCGACGGCGGCCACATGGGCGACGGCGGGCCTACCACACTGACCGTGAGGGACGCGGCTGCGGCGTGCCAGCCGATCTCGTCGAGGAAGGCTCGGGCTGTGCGCATGGCAGCTACCGGATCCCCGGTGAGCGCGACGATTCCCGGCGCGCGGCCCAGGTTGACCACTGCCAACTCACCCTCGACCGTGCCGACGGTGGCCAGCAGCGGCAACCCGTCGCCGCCATCGACGCTCTCGTCGAACTGCCAACTCGGAGCCTCCCAGATCGCACCCTGCTGCCGCGTCCGCCACGGAGGCGGCGCGTCCGGCAGCGCGGGTGCCAGCCGCAGTGAGACCTGCTCCGGACCGATCAGCGCCGCGTACACCTTGGCCTGGGCGGCCTGCGCGGTGAGCTGCCGCAGGGCGCGATCCAGCACCTGCCGTGAGCCCGGGGTCGGGGCCGGTCGCGCCGCCACGGCCGCGCGGCGGGGCCGGACCAGCAGGATCAACATCGGTACGGCGAGCGTCAGCAGCACCGTGCCGACACCGACCAAGGTGGCTGTGACCGGTCGGAGCCCCAGGATCCCGCCGCCGTCCGCCACCGGCAGTGGTCGGTCGACCGGTGGTGCCTCGGGCTGCCCTTCGTTTGGCCTGGCCGCCGGCGGCGTGCCGACCCGGATCTCACCGGAGGTCGCGCCCTCGGGCAGAACGAACACCCAGCCGGCGCGGATCGGTTGAGCCGGGCCCATGAGCGCGCCGCCGTCCGGCTGGATACGCCCCTGATTGAGCTCCAAGATCTCCGGCCAGCGCTGGCTGTCGCCGAGCACCCGGTCGGCGACCCCGGGCAGCGTCAGGCCGCTCACCGCGCCAGGTTCTCCCGGCACCACCCAGTACGGCACCGACGGCTCGACGGCGCTCGCCGTGCCTGCACTCAGCGGCAGGAGCAGGAACACAGCAGCGACGGCCAGCAACCCGCCCCCCGCCGTGCGCGACGCACAAGCAAAGGCGGTACGGAGCAGCCGCCGCACGAATACCCCGCTCACGGCGAAGCCGTAACTCGCACTGATGAGCCGCAGGGGTGGATTCGGCCGAGCCGAACACGCACTCGGAACCGACGGGTTCATCTCGGCCCCAAATCCGTAGAAAGCTCCGCGCCCGCCCCGGATTCGCCGGGCTCGTTTGCTCCGACGACGGCCTCGCGCAGCACGTTGGCGAACAGCCGCATCGAGGCGGAACCGCCCGGGTTGAGCAGCACGTCGACGTCCTCGGGTAGCAGCTCCACCAACTCGGCGCTACTGACCTGCAGCCAGCCTGGTGCTGACACCCGAAGCTGGTCCGCCGCCCCCGTGGTGACCCACACACACGGCACCCCGTCGGGAGCGGGGGCCACGATGACGCGTTCCTCGTCGTCGACCGCGACCTCGACCAGGCTGTCACGTATCGCGAGCACCACAATGCTCGGCTCGGCACGCCCTGCCACGACCAGCTTCACCGCCGCATCGACAGGTCCGGTCGGCGCGTCCTCGCCGACGGGCAGATAGAGCGGGTTGGGCTCGAAGGCCTCAACCGTTCCCTCGTCGTTGACGAGCCAACCGCCGACGATCGACTCCACCCCACGCCCACCGCTCCCTGAAGCCGGAGGAGACGACGATGACCAGCTTGTACCGGGGATCCGACGGCGACTCCCCGACGCCCGCCCCTGGCTGGGCACCGGCACCACCGGCGCAGTGGGGGCCGGCGTCCACCGGCTCGACGACGCCCTCCGAGGGCCGGCGGCGTTTCTCCCGGCGACTCGTGATCGCCGTGGCCGGCCCGGTCGTGGCAGTGGTGGCGCTGGTGGCCGTGCTGGGCCTGGCCTGGCCCGGCTTCCTCAACAAGAAGGTCTTCGACACAGCGGCGTTGCAGCAGGGGGTGCTGTCGGTGCTGCGTGACGACTACCTGCTCGACGCGGACCTCGTCACCTGCCCGCCCGGCCGGCCGGTCACTCTGGGCAGCCGCTTCTCCTGCTCCGCGCAGGTCGCCGGAAGACCGAAGACGATCACCGTCACGGTGGTGTCCTCCGACGGCCGGTTCGAGGTCGCTCGTCCCCAGTGAGGTACGACCACCCGGCGTACGGTCAATCGTCCTGGCAGCTCCGCCCGCTGTTGAGGCAGTCCACGACCTTCGCCATCAGGGGCTCCGGCATCAGGTTGACGAAGAACGCGTGATCGGTGAGCGGGCTGTTGTTCTGGCCCTCGAAGGCGTCGATCCGGAACCGGGCATCCGGCGCGATGTCGTACGCCACTGTCAGTCGCAGCTGCGGCACCGGAAACGTGTTGCGGGCGCAGGAGCCGTCAGGGGACGGGAAGACCAGGTGCGCACGGTGGCTTTCGCTGTCCACCTGCCGCCCGTCCCAACAGCTCGGAAAGTCGAAGACACGCTGCACCTGATCACCGGCCGGGCACCGGGGGTACGCGGTGGTGCGGCGCTCCGGCGTGCTGGAGCACGTCCAGGTCGCTGCTGCTTTCTGGGTGCCGTTTGTGAAAGCCACTGCGTCCCCCACCGTGCCGGCGAGTTGCCGCGGCATCGGCACGACGTTCCCTCGGGGGTTGCCGGAGAACGTGAGCGTCACGTCGACAGGCACCTGGATCTCGCCGCCGTGGCCGGCGTGCTCCCCGACGTCCACCGGCTCGACCGTCCGGAGCACCGGCCAGAAGTACGTCGACCGGTCACCGTTGCCACACGTCGTCCTCGCAGCCGAGAGGGTCTTCGGCGTCGAGCCGACAGCGGTGGAGAGGTTCCCCACGTAGTCGTGCACGTGATGCGACTGCCCGGGAAAACCGGGCGCCATCACGATGTTTGCGGTGTTGCGGTGGCCGTTCTCGTTACGGCCGCAGTCCCAGGTGTAGGTACCGGTCGCCGCGCCGGGCACCATGGCGGGCGAGGCCGGGCCCGGCGCGACGAAGCTGATGTCGACGAAATCGGAGCCCAGGAGCCCGGTCGCCGTTGCCTGAGGCGCCCCGACTCCGGCTGCGACCTGCCAGGCCGCGCCGCAGCCGAGCAGCACGAGAACGAACTCCAGTGCCAGCGTCACGGTCACGGCCCGATGCCGCGCTGTCACGCGACCCTTCGCATACCCCTGTCGCACCACGTCGTACGAGCCCAGGCCGGTCGCGGGCGGCCCTTCCGTCGACGGTCGGGAATGTGATCTGACCGGGTGAGGAAAGGCAGGGGTCAGGCCGAGCTTGTGAATGATCCAGGCCATCACTTGGCGTCTCCGATCAGGCGCGTATGCGTCGTCGCTCAGGTAATGACGGCGCGCCCGGGGCAGAGTTCGCAGGTGCCGTGCAGCTCACATCGGGCTGCGCGGGCTGATTTCGGCTGGCGGCGATCGGTGCAGGTTTTTCCTGGTCAGCTAGCAGCGGAGCTACCAGCTTGCGTCCAGAAAGCCGTGCCAAGCTTCCGGCACTGTCGGTACGAGGAGGAGCACGACCTGATGGGCGAAGACCACCGCCTGAGACCTTTGGCCCGCTGGCGCGGGCCTGATTCATCTGGGGCGACAAACAGCAGGAGCACGACGACGTGTGGGTGTTGAGTCTCCTCCTGGGGCTGCTGGTGATCCTGGTGATCACCGCTGCCACCGGCTACTTCGTGGCGCAGGAATTCGCGTACATGGCCGTCGACCGGTCGCGGCTCAAGGCCCGCGAGGCGGCGGGTGACAAGGCGGCGGGTCGGGCACTGGACGTGACCCGGCGGACCTCGTTCATGCTGTCCGGCGCCCAGCTCGGGATCACAGTCACCGCCCTGCTTGTGGGGTACGTCGCCGAACCGTTGGTCGGCAAGTCGCTCGGCACCGCCCTCGGCGGCGTCGGCGTCCCGACCGGTGTCGGCATCGTCGTCGGCACTGTGAGCACGCTGCTGCTCTCGACGTTCGTACAGATGCTGTTCGGCGAACTGTTCCCGAAGAACCTCGCCATCTCGAGACCCGAGCCGGTGGCCGTCTGGCTGGCCCGCTCCACCCAGGTCTACCTGCGGGTGTTCGGCTGGATGATCGCCTTCTTCGACAAGTCTTCCAACGCCCTGCTGCGCCTGTTCGGCATGGAGCCGGTGCATGACGTGGAACACGCAGCCAGCCGCCACGACCTCGAATACATCGTCAGCGAGTCCCGCGACTCCGGTGATCTCCCCGCCGAGCTGTCGATGCTGCTCGACAGGGTGCTCGACTTCCCCGACCGTGACGCAGCCCACGCGATGGTTCCGCGGGCCCGGGTCGATGTCGTGGAGCCCGACCTGACCACCGGGGAACTCTGGGCCACGATGGCCGGCGGCCACTCGCGCTACCCGGTGCTCGACGAGCGCGACGACGTGATCGGAGTGGTGCACCTCGCCGACCTGCTCGCTGTCGACCGCGACGCTGCGCGCACAGTCGCCGACATCATGCGGCCACCGGTGCTGGTTCCCACGTCGATGCCGCTGCCGCGGGTCGTGCAGACCCTCACCGAGCGGCGCGCCCAGCTCGCCTGTGTGCTCGACGAGCACGGCGGACTGGCCGGCGTGGTCACCGTCGAGGATCTTGCCGAGGAACTGGTCGGGGAGATCGAGGACGAACACGACGAGACAACTGTGGCCCCGCTGCCGGTCGGGCCGGCGGACGGCACCTGGGAACTTTCCGGCCAGCTGCCCCTGGACGAGGTCGAACGCGCCATCGGGCACGACCTACCCGAATCGGACAGCGAAACCCTCGCCGGCCTGGTCATCGAACTGATCGGCGAGCTACCTGCCCCGGGCGCCACGGCTGAGCTGAGCCTCGACGCGGTGTTCCTGACACTCGAGGTGATGGAGCTGGAACGGCACGTCCCGTCGTTGGTCCGCCTGCGTACGGAGGAGAACCGGTGATCGGCAACCCCTGGGTCGTGGTGGCCGTCACCGTTGTGCTGATCGTGCTCAGTGCCTTCTTCGTGGCAGCCGAATTCGCGCTGCTGGCGGCACGCCGGCACCGCCTCGACGCGCGTTCCGAGCACAGCCGGTCGGCCCGGGCGGCGGTGCGCAGCTTCGACGAGTTGACAGTGCTGCTGGCCGGCTGCCAACTCGGCATCACCGCCTGCGCACTCGGCCTCGGCGCGGTCACCAAGCCAGCCGTCAACTACGCGCTGACCCCAGTGTTCCTGTCCTGGGGCGCGCCGGGCTGGACGGCCGACGCGGTCGGGTTCGCGCTGGCGCTGCTTGTCGTCACCTTCCTGCACCTGGTCGTGGGGGAGATGGCACCGAAGTCGTACGCGATCGCCCACCCGGAGAAGACCGCCATCTTCCTGGCGATCCCGATGCGCGGCTTCATGTGGCTCACCCGTCCGGTGCTGCGTGCCCTCAACGCCAGCGCGAACTGGTGCCTGCGCCGGGTCGGCGTCGAGCCCCGGGACACCATCGCCACCGGCCAGAACGCCGCCGACCTGCGCCATTTGGTCGAGCACTCGGCAAACGTCGGCGCGCTCGACGCGTCGTACTCCGCGCAACTCACCGATGCCCTCGATCTCGACCAGCTCACCCTGGCCGACCTCACCGGCCCGGAGCGCGGGCTGACCTCGGTCGAAGCGGCCGACACGGTGCTCACCGTCCGCGCAACGGCCCGCGCCACCGGCCACCTGCGGGTGGTGGTCCTGCGTGACGGTGCGGCCGTCGGCGTGGTGCACGTCCGCGACACCATGGACCAGCCGGACGACCGGACCGCTGGCGAGGTGATGCGCGATGTTCTCGTGCTGGACGGCTCGACGCTCGTCTACGAAGCCCTGGCCAGGATGCGGAACACCCGCCACCACCTCGTGGTGGTCACCACACCGGACGGTCCGGCGGTGACCACCCTCACCGACGTGGTCGAGCGACTGCTCCGCGCCCCCGCCCGATGACGCGGTGCTCGACGGGTTCGCCCTCCAGCAAACCCGTCGAGCACCCGCGGCACCGGCCGTTACTCGATCTGGGCGTCGAACGCCGTGCGGGCGTGCTCGATCTGCGGCATGTACGCGTCCGCCCACTCGAGGATGGTGTCGATCGGTGCACGCAGGGTCTTCCCCAACGGGGTGATCCGGTACTCCACGGCGACCGGGCGGGTAGCCACGACATGGCGCTCGATGATCCCGTTGCGCTCGAGCCGTCGCAGCGTCGCCGTTAGTGACTTCTGCGTCACCGCCGGAACCGCCCGGCGCAGCTCGTTGAACCTGCTCGGGCGCTCGCACAGCTCGTTGAGAACGCTGAGCGACCACTTGTCCAACACCTGGTCGAGCAACTCGCGGTGGGGTGCGTCGATACGTAGCTCGCCGGCTCGGGGGGTGGTGGTATCGCGCATGAAACCAGGTCTCCTTGCAGTGTCCTTCATCGACTAGGTATCAATAGTAAACCGAGTTGGTTCCACCAGAGGAGAAACGATGTCTGTCACCCGCTTCAGCCCCGACGGTCTTCAGCCGCACACGCCCTACGCTCACGTGGCGGTGGCTACCGGGTCCCGTCACATTCACGTGAGCGGTCAGATCGCACGCCTGGGCGACGGCACAGCCGTTGCTCCCGGCGACCTGGCCGGGCAGGTGGCGCAGGCGCTGCGCAACACCGGCCGGGCCCTCGCCGGAGCCGACGCGTCATTCGAGGACGTGGTCCGGTTGACCTTCTACGTGACCGACTGGGCACCCGAGAAGATCGGGCCGTTCATGGCCGGGATCGAGTCGGTCGTCGAGGAGCTCGGCCTGCCCTGGCCCCTGCCGCCGGCGTCGCTGATCGGCGTGGACTACCTCTTCGAGCCCGACGTGCTCGTCGAGTTGGAGGCGACCGCTATCGCGCAGTAAACGCTGATGACCCGCGACGCTCCGCGAGAAGACGCCGCCCGTCGGCTGCTGTTCAGGGCGGCACACGGCCGCGATACGTTCGGTTGGTGGATGTGGTCGCCGCCTGCCGAGCCTTCGTGGCCGTCAGCGGCCACGGCAGCTTCACCTCCGGGGCTGCTGCGGCGGGTATTCCCCAGTCGGTCGCCAGTCGCCGCATCGCCGCCCTGGAGGAGCATTTCGGGGCGCGGTTGTTCGACAGGTCGTCCCGCGCGGTGCGGCTGACGTCGTTCGGGCAGGACATGCTGCCGTCGGCCCGGCGCCTGGTCGACCTCGCCGATGCGATGGGCGACAACGCCGAGCGGGCACTGTTGCGTCCGCTGCGGGTCGCCGTACCCGAGATCTGCCCGCCGCGCCGCCTCGCCGATCTGGTGGTCGCGGCGCGGCGGCAGCGGATCCACCTGGAGGTACGGCCGGCCGGCCCGTCGGAACGAGCCCGGCTCTGTCAGACCCTTGAGGTCGGTGCCGGAATCGTGGCGGTTCCGGAGGCGGCGGCGTCCTGGCGGGTGCCGCTCGGGTTGGCCGCCCGGACCCCCTTCCCGGCGCCGACGGTGTTCCTGGAGACGCTGCGCAGCGGCCGGGCCCGCACGCAGGCACGCCGGCGGATCCTGATCCAACCGGAGGACGACGTCGCCCACCTGCGGGACCCGTTGACCCGTGCCGGCCAGTCGGCCGGCCTGGTGCCGGCTCAGGTGGCGGTCGCGCCGTCCCTCGTCGACGCCGCGGCAGCGGCCCTCGGCTCCCCCGACCTGCTGCTGTGCTCCCGTCAACAGGCCGAGGACTTCGGATTGCACTGGTGCCCCCTCGCGGGCCCACGGCTCCTGCGCGGCTACGACGTCGCCGCTGGCGTACGCGAAGACCTCGATCAGCTCAGCACGGTCCTGTACGCGGACATCGCGCGATGCCTCGGCGCGCCCGACGGCCATCCAGAGCCGGCCAGGGCCGGCACGACGGGAGATCCCGCGTGAGCGCCACCGCAGTCGTCCGCAACGCCCAGGACCTGCTCGACGAGGCGGGGCTGCACGGCGCGTTCCTGGTCCGCAACCTCGACACCGGCGAGGAGATCGGCTTCGACGCGGACACCCCGTACCCGGCGGCGTCACTGGTGAAGGTGCCGCTGGCAGTCGCCGTGCTCGAACGGATCGCACGCGGGGAACTCGACCCGGCGACGCCTGTCGACGTCCCGCCCGGTCGGATTACCACACCGGGCCCGACCGGATTGAGCCGCTTCCGCCACCCCGCGCGGATCGCCGTGGACGACCTGCTCTACCTGAGCACCGCCATCAGCGACGGGGTCGCCGCCGACGCGCTGTTCGACCTCGTCCCGCCGGCCGAGGTCGCGGTCGAGCTGCGGCGACTGCGCATCGAGGGCATCGCCGTGCGACACCGGGTCGGCGACCTCGCCGAGACGCCTGCGGAACGTTTCGACCCCGACGACGTACACCTGGCCCATTCCCTCGCCATCAGCGCGGGAACCCCCGGACAGGGCCACCCGGTCGCCCAACTCGACGTCACCCGCGCCAACACCGGATCGGCCCGGGCCCACGTCGACCTGCTGCACGCCCTCTGGCGCCCGTCGACGATCCAGGAAGCCACTGCCGATCGGGTACGCGCCCTGATGGGCGACAACCTGCACCGGCAGCGACTCGCCCCGGACTTCACCTCCGACGCGTCCCGCTGGTCGTCCAAGACGGGCACCCTGCTGCACCTGCGCCACGAGGTAGGGGTGGTGGACCACGCCGACGGTCAGTCGTACGCGGTCGCCGCGCTCACCGCCTCCCGGGTGCCCGCCGTCGCGCAGCCCGGTAGCGAGGCGACGATGGCGCAGGTCGCCCGGACACTGCACGACCACCTCCGCACGGGCACCCTGCCCTGGTGGAGTTAGTCAGGTGGGGACCGCAGTCACAGCGCTGCGATCACGACCTCCGTTGCCCTCGCGATGAGGGCGTTGTCGTAGTCGGCGTCCTTCTTGTCGCGGCTGGACAGCACAGCGAGGACGATCGGTGCCCGATCCGGCGGCCAGATCACCGCGATGTCGTTGCGGGTGCCGTAGCCGCCGGACCCGGTCTTGTCCCCGACGACCCAGCCGTCGGGAACACCGGCGCGGATCAGTTCGCCGCCTGTGGTGTTGCCCCGCAGCCAGCCGTTGAGGATGTCGCGGTCCGCCGATTCGAGGACGTCGCCGACGGCGTACGCCCGCAGGGAACCGGCAAGGGCCCGCGCGGTGCTGGTGTCCCGCCGGTCACCCGGCCTGGCCTCGTTGAGCGCGGTCTCGTAGCGCTCCGGATCGGTGACCTTGTCGCCGATCTCGCGCAGTTCCTTCTCGAACTTCTGTGGCCCGCCGAGCTGGCGCAGCAGCAGGTTGCCGGCGGTGTTGTCGCTGTAGCGCACGGCCGCGTCCGCGATCGCGCGCAGCGTCATGCCGTCGGCGACGTGCTGCTCCGTGATCGGCGAGTAGGTCACCAGATCGTCCGCCGAGTACCGGACCACCTGCTCCAGTTCGGCGTCGGTGGTCTCGTCGAGGACCTCGGCGGCTGCCAACGCCTTGAACGTCGAGGCGTACGCGAACCGCTCGTCGGCCCGGTACTGCACGGTCCGGCCAGTGCCGGTGTCGATCGCGTAGACCCCGAGCCGCGCGTCGAATCTCTCCTCCAGTCGCCGGAACTCCTGGTCCCGGTCAGCGGCGGCGGTGGACGGGCTCACCGTCGCCGCAGGGGTCCGCGTCGGCTGCCCTCCGGCATCGGCGGGACCGCAGGCGGCCAGTGACACCACTGCCAGCGCGCCCACCAGACGGCGTGTCGCACGCACCATGATCACTCCTTGTCGGTCGTGAGGTCCGGCGCGGGGTGGCGCCGGACGGACAGGACTCGACCTTGACAGGGGTACGGCATGCGGTCGAAGACGGAACCGGCGGTGTTCATGCTCATTCGGCATCGCCAGCGTCTCACGGACGGGTCCCCTCCCCACCGGTTCACCCGGTCCGTCAGGAGCTGGGTCCCGCGAAGGGACCGTCGGCGCTGAACACCCGCTGCGCGAAGCGTTCGCCGATGCGTCGGTGGGTGGCGGTGTCCGGATGGAGCTGATCGGGCAACGGCAGCTCGGCGAAGTCGGCCGCGCCGTAGAGGTCGAGGCCGTCGAGGTGGTGCAGGTTCGGGTCGTCGGCGGCCCGCTGGGCGGTGATCCGCGCCAGCTCGTCGCGGATGACACGGAGCGTGAGCTTCCCGCTCGCCCGTTCCGCCGGGTCGCCGGTGGCCCGGAACCGCAGCTGTCCGGTGCTGAGGGCGGTGAGGTCGAACGCGCCCGGTCCGGGGGTGTCCTCGTGGATGGGGCAGTAGATCGGGGAGACGACAAGCAACGGCGTGGTGGGGTGGCCCTCCCGGATGGTGTCGAGGAAGCCGTGCACGGCCGGGGTGAAGGCGCGCAGCCGCATCAGGTCGGCGTTCACCAGGTTGATGCCGATCTTCACGCTGATGAGGTCCGCTCGGGTGTCCCGCATGGCGCGGGCGGTGAACGGGTCGAGCAGCGCGCTGCCGCCGAAGCCGAGGTTGATCAGGTCGACGCCGCCGAGGGACGCGACGACAGCGGGCCAGGTGGCGGTCCGCAAGGGCACCAGCGGTGAAGCTCGGCTGGCACCCCGGCCTCTGCGCGAGGCGATCTTCGCTGGACCGGAAGGGGAACCAACAGGTAGCCACGTTGCCGCATGCAGTATATCGGGCATCGACAGGTCCGACGCTTCTGCCGGCGAGGCGTGATGCCGAATCGCAGATCCGCCCCTCCGCCCGTGACCAACGTCGCCGGGGTGGACCTTCCGCACGCCGACGGCCACCGTCTTACAACGGCGCGCCGGGACGCCGATCCGGCAGATCCGACCTCCACCGACAAGCACAACGCTGGCTGGGCCTTTATGTGATACGACGTCGACAGCGGCGGCAGCGCATTGCCCACGACTGCGTCAACACCGTGCGATGGCATCCGGGGTGACGAACCGTTGATCCAAGATCACCTTTAGAGACTCCGGTCGGCCGCCGCAGATCGCGCACGGCATCGACCGGGTCCTGCGCCCGATCGACCTCCCCTGATCCTTTTCTCAGCGCGGCCCGGGCGTGCGATCGCAGCTCACGACCGGGCCGTCTGTGTCGATGGCAAAACCTAAGGCCCCGCGCTGGTAAAGCAATCAGTTGCCGGCATGATCACCTTCCTCGCTTTCGTCTCGCTGGGGGTGGTTGATGAGGACCCGGATCGACGGCCGATGCGCAGACGCTCATGACGGCATGCGAGGGCTGGCGCCTGCGGTCAGGCACTGACGCAGGCGCCGGGCCTGTTTGACCGTCTGCGAGCTGGCCTTGCTGTCGGCGACGGCGTCCAACTCCGGGAGCGTTCCTGTTGCTCCGCATCGGCTGACGCAGTCGGCGGCCAGCGACAGCAGCGCCGCGAGGCGGCGTGGGCGCCGGCCTTCGGGAAGCAGACCGGGTAGGGCGCCGGCCAGGATCTGCCAGACGGTGGCGTACGCACCGGTGCGTGCCATCTCACTCAGGACATCCAGCACTTCGGGCGGCCGGGAGTCGCTGCCCTGTTGCCAGCGGCCCAGATACTGTCCGCACTGCGTCGCGTCGAACTCGTTTCGGGCGACCAGTTGCAACAGTGCGTCGATGACACCGGCCCAGTTCTGCGGGCTGGCCCGCACCAGTGCGTCTGCGATGAGCCGGTGCAGGGCCGGCCCGGCCGGCCCGTCGGCCGCTACGAGCCGGTGCAGATCGCGGGCGTATTTGTCGAGGTGCTCGCATGCTTTGCTCGTGAGCATCTGCTCCGCGACGTACTCTCGCTGCACGGGGACGGTGGCAACCCATTGGGGTAGGTCGATGCCGCGGCCGACCAGATCGAGATACCCCCATCTGCCTGGCAGGTCGTGCCCCTCCTGGTCGTAGCCGTCCACCCGGGACATCCGCCCGCTCACTCGCCGGAACGGTTCGGTGAAACCTGACCGCAGCGCGGGCAGGGCCGAACCGAAGGATTCCTCCGCCACCGGTCGCAGGCCGCCGGACGACAACCAGGCTGCGAACCGCGTGCCGTCCGCCGTGCCCAATCCCGCGGCGGCTGCCGCGAGCCGCTCGCGTTCCGGTTGCTCCGGTAGCCGGGTACGCAGAAGAGCCTGCTCGAGGTCGGCGGATCCGGCCGAGAAGCCGCGTCGCGCGTACTCGGTCAGCCGCTCCAGCAGCACATCGGCGTCCACCACGCCGGTGTGCCAGGTGGGCGTGGCGAGCAGAAACGGCGGCGGATCGGTCGTGATGCGGCGCGCCACCTCGAAGAGCCGGGCCCGCCACACGAGGCGGAATGCGCAATGCGCGCACTGCCTTTCTCGAACCGGGGTATCCACCTCCCTGGGGACGAGCGGACGTTTCACGCCGTCGAGCTCGCCTGCGAGGACGAGCACGACGACACCGATGCCCGCCACGTAGGTCGGCGGCTTCCTGACGTACGCGATGGTGCTCAACGCGTCCGTCAGCGCGGCCCGATCTCGGTTGGCGAACCGGACCAGGCCGTCCAGAGCCCGTTCCGACTCAGTGGTGGAGGGACGCTTGGCGGCCAGGATCGCGCTCACCTCCTGGACCAGCTCCGGCAATGACTCCAGTACGGGAGGGGCCAGTTCGGGCACCGCCACAGGCGGCAGTGTCTCCCGATACCGCGCCCGCACCGGCCCGGCGGTGGGCGCCGGCCCGCCGAGCTCATCGGTCGCACGCCGGCGCAAGTCGGGCGTGAGCACCGCGACCGCCTCGGCGATCTGCGATCGCACCGCCTGATTCACCGTACGCAGGTGCCGGGCCACGAGCTTCCACGCCTGGTCCTGCACGGCGTGCTCCTCGTGCCCGAACGCCACAGTCGCGGCAACCAGCAGTGGAGCCGCGTCGTAGCGGTCGTGGCGGACGGCACGGTCCAGCAGCTTGAGCTGTGCGCTGACCAGTGCCTTCTCCGGCCGGGCCAACACGTCTTGCGCGGTGTCCGCCAGCAAGGTGGGGTTCAGCCGACCGGCGTCGGTCAGCAGGCGCAGTCGGGCCAGTGCGTCGCCGGCGACCGGGGCGTCGGCGTCGGCTGCCAGGCGTGCCCAGTCACCGGCCCGGTCCGCGATCTCGTCGCCGGTCAGTTCCAGGCGTTCCAGCAGGCGCCGGAATCCGCGGATTTCGCTGGGTCTCCCACCACGCAGCAACCGGGCGGCGCATTTGTCGATCAGTGCCGCGCGGTCCAGATGTCCGGACTCGGCCAGGGCCACCAGGTCGGACAACCACTGATCATCCTGGAGGATCCGCGCTCCGAATCCATCGACGTCCAGGGCCACCGGTATCAGCACCGGCATGTCGGGATCGGCGCGTAGATCGGCCAGCCCTCGGCTGTATCTCAGCCGGGTGACGGCGTAGCCGGCCGTGGCCGGCGTCGCACAATCCGACATCCGTATCAGGTTCTGCACGAGTTCGTAGAGCGGGTGTGTGCCCGCGAACACGCCCTCTTGATCCATCTCCGCGGCCAGCCGGTGTGCCAGCTCGCCGAGCCAGCCGGGATCGCGTCCGGCGAGGACGTCCGAGGAGGACTCGGGGTACCTGGTTCCGGGAGGCCGTCTGCGGCTCGTGGCCCTGACCCACTGCGCGGCCGCGGCCGGCGTGGGCTGACAGCCCAGGCCCGCCAGTTCGGCAGCGCCGAAGACCGGAGGGTACGTGCCGCGGGGCACCTCGCGCAGGACCTGTGTCACGGCGGGCAGACATATCTTGCGGGTCGCGTCGTCCATCTTGCCGACCAGGAGCAGGACCTGTTGCTTGTCGCCGGCGCTGACCGCGTCGAGAAGTCGCTGTCGTTCAGGGCTCATCGCTGATCTCCTCTGATGGTCATGCGTACGGCGAGTACGTGTTTGCACGGACCTCGCCCACCGCGGTGTTCGGCCCACCAAAGGCAGGTGCATCCCATGACTCGCCCGGTGTGGTTGACGAGATAGACGTTGTCCTTGGAACGCACCGTGGCTGTCGTCGCGTCCAGCGTCACCGCGCCGCCACGCACCAGCTCCCGCGCGTCGCGCAGCCGTGGGTTGTGCAGTTCCGCTTGCTGCGCGTGGTAGGGCAGCTCACGATGGAAGTACGCAGCCTCCGCGGTGTCATAGCCGACCCGGCCCGCGGTCCCCAACTGGGTGAGCGCCGCGCGCACCCGGTCGGTCGTCAGCCCGGCCTGCACGGCGAGGTCACTGACGTCGATCCGCGGTTCCCAGGCGAGCAGCACGCTGAGCAGGTCGGCATCGGCTTGCGCCTCCGGGCCAGCCAGGAGGTCCAGCACGGCGCCTTCGCCGGAGAAGCCGCGCGAAACATGCGGGGAGAGCATCAGCGTCAGACGCGTGCCGGCAAGCTCCACCTCCCAGGCACTGGCAGACGGCGGGCTGCCGCTGGCGACTGCGGGGCCGTACAGCCGCAGGGTGCGGGCGTGCCGCAGCATGCGGTTCAGCGCTGCCAGCCGAGCGGGTCCGGGCAGGCAGACCGCACCGGGCGCCGGGCGCGACGTCGTCCGCAGCGTCCGGCCAGCGGGCACCACCCACAACTCGCCGGCCCGGCCACGGGTGGGCAGCGACCGCATTAACCGCACCGCGTCGGCGGCGGACACCTCGGCCCGCAGGTCGAACGTCGGGGCGATCACCTGCGTCTCCGCGAAACCGCGTACCCAGCGCTGCGGCAGGGGCACTTTCTTCTCCACCAGCGGCCCGCTGAGCGTTGTGACGGCGAGCTCGTCCGGGCCGACGCGCAAGTGCAGCGGATCGTTCGGCGCGATCCGCGACAACGCGAGCCGAAGCGGATCGTTGATGTCGAAGTTCGACGTGCCGTGCCCGATGTCGCCGCCGTCCATCCCGTCAGCGAGCAGGTCCAGCCGCGCGTAGACCCCGCAACAGCCGGAAAAAGACTCGAAACGCAACCGATCCCCGTTGCCGGTGATGACCGGATCGAGCGAGTTCCTCAACGCCGGCTGGTAGTAGCGGGTGGCGGCGACGTCAGCCACAGCGAGCAGCCCGGCTGCAGCGCTCCGCGCGTCAGTCAGGAAGCCGGAGAAGAAGTGGGGATGAGCCGCGGTCCCCCGCGGCGTCCGGCCGCCAGAGGTCTCCAGAGCAACCCGACCGCCGTCTGACCCGGACGATACCTGCGAGGGTCGCACATAGGCGCTCGAATGCGACGACTGTGTCACGGCGAGCAGGATAGATCAACACCGCTACGCCGGTCAGGCCAGTAGCGAGGAGGTCCGCCGGATCCTCGCCCGGGACACGATCAAACCGTGGCAGTACCGGTCCTGGATCTTCATCCGTGATCCGCAGTTCGCCGTCAAAGCCGCCCGCGGCTCGGGCCACCTGGATCCCGTGGCGGCGCATACCCCTGGCGGAAGAGTGTTCTAGCTCATGGTCACGTTGCGTGATCTGGAAAGCTGACCCGTCGATCTTCGTGAATGAAGGGGAACGGGATGTCGCAGGGTTGGGAACCGGACGACAGGGCCGCACCACATCGGGTGCTACGAACCCCCTTGGGCTTCGACGAATTGCACGCCTACGACGAGGTCGGCCCGGCGGCACTGGTTACCGTGGCAGGAAGGCCCACCTTGGTCTGCGCCGGTCTGCCGACCCCCGACGGCTCCCACTACGCCGCCATCGACGTGGAGACCGGGGCCCGCATCCCGGACCGGTCCGGGATGCACGGCGCGCACGGACCGCACAGCGTGGCGGTGGGCATGTGCGGCGACCAGGCGGTGATGGCGCTTCTCATGCGGCATCCCGAGGACGGTGACAAGTTCGGCGGGGTGTTGCGGTTACGTGACCTCTGGTCGGGTGAGCTCCTCGACGTGCAGTTTCCGCCCACGCGGGCGCAGTCGCGGGTTGCGGTCGCCACGGTGGACGGCCGGGGGGTCGTCGCCGTAGGTGCAGCTGTCTACGACGCGCAGGATGGCAGCCTCATCACCGAGGGCAACGCTCGCGGCTTCCTGATGATGCACGCGGTCCACCAGGGACGGCTTCTGCTGCTGTGCTACGACTTCCCGCAGAGCCGGTTCATGCTCGTGGACGCGCTGACCGGTGCCATTGTCGGCGATCCGTTCGAGGTGCCGCTGCCGAACATCCGTGATCGTGCCAAGGCGGCGGTGGAGGTGGACGGGCACCTCTGGGTGTTCTTCACCACCGGCCGACGTGGCATTGATCCACTCATAGTCTGGGACGCCACCGCCGGCGAGGCAGTGACCCTGCCCGCGTTGTGGGATGCCGAAGCGGCCGCTGACTGGCCGTTCGAGGACATCGCGGTGCTGGTCGACAACGGTGAGATCAGCGTCCTGGTGCAGTGGGGATACCACGGCCGGGACGGCACCGACCTGTGGGTACCGGCCGCCGACGGGCGGCGGTTGGCGGCCCGCTTCGGCGGCTGCACGGCACTCGCGCTCGGCGTGCTCGACGGCCGGGCCGCTGCGGTCGTGGCCGCCAACGGCCGCGCGCTGCGGGTGTTCGACATGACGACGGACGCCACGGTCGCCAGCCCGTACTACAACAACTGGATCCCGGAAGAGGTGCAGATCCGCGCCGCGTCATTCGCCGAGATAGGCGGGCGGGGGTCCGTGCTCCGCTGCGGTGCCACCGGCGTGATCTGGGACATCGAGTCCGGCCTGCCGGTGGTCGCTGCCGCGCTGCCCGGTGCCGACGTACAGACGATCACCCCGGGCCGGCTGGACGGCCGCGCGGTGTTCGCCGTCCTGACCCGCACCAGACCCTCGTACGCGCTGACGTTGCGAATGTGGGACCCGCAGACCGACGAGACGCTGTTCTCCCGCGAATTACCGCCGAGACAGGACGATGTCACGTTCGACTGCCCCATGACGTTCGTCGACCTCGACGGGCTGCCCACGGTGGCGATGCGCGGGGACCGGCAGATCGAGTTCTTTCATGCCCGCACCGGCGAGATGGTCGGCCGCATCGAGACCACAGGCATGGGGATCATCGGTTCTCTCGCCGCCGGGCGCCTCGGTGGCCGTACAGTGCTGGCCGCCGGAGACGGGTACGGTGCGGTGCACGTCTTCGATCCGGTCACCGGCCAGGAGGTCGCCCCGAGGCTACGCGCTCACCCGCCGGTGCCCACCAGTGCCGGGCACGCGGGCGCATGGGTGCTGGCTATCGCCTTCGCGAAGATCTCCGGCCGGGAGGTGGTGATCGCCGGCGGCACTGATCAGGTTATCCGGGTGTGGGACGCCGCCACGGGCGAGGCCGTCGGGATTCCGTTCAGCGGCCACACCGGCAAGATCACCGCCCTGTTGCCCGCACTGTGGGCCGGTGAGCAGGTGTTGATCTCGGTGGCCAGCAAGGGCGCTCCGCGCATGTGGATCCTGCAGGCAGCGCCGGTGGACACCGGCCACACCGGCAGAATCACCGCCTTGGCCGCCGGGACCCGCCGCGGTGAGCCGGTGTTCGCGTCCAGTTCCGAGGACGCAACGATCCGGCTGTGGGACGCGGCCACCGGACGGATCATCGACTCCCTCGATGCCGGCGGCACGGTCACCTCAGTGGCCTTCGGCGGTCCCGGTCGCGACATCCTGGTGGGTGTCACCGACCAAGGGCTGGTGCAGCGCTGGGACGCCAACTCCGGCACGAAGTTGGGTGATCCGCTGCACCATGGCGGTCCTGCGATGTACGCGGCGGCCACGGTCGACACCGGCAGCCGCTGCCTGCTCGGCGTCTGCGCAGCGGACCAGACGCTGCGACTCTGGGACATCGTGACGGCCGAACTGCTCACCCAGGTGCCGGTAGGCCAAACCGTCAGATCCCTGTCGATGGCCGCAACCGGCGAACAACTACTGGCGATGGTGCACGGCGACATCGCCGACGACGAGCCATGCCTGGGAGATTCCATGGCCGCGCTATGGGACGTGTGGGCCGCCGAACGGATAAGGCAGCCGCTACAACTCGAAGACGGCGCTGACGTCGCCGTGCTCGGCATGCTGAACGACCGGGCGGCGCTCATCCAGGGCCTGGACGTCGCCGCCGACGATTTCGACTACGACCCGGCAGGCATGGACGCTCTACAACTGCGGGACGCCGTGACCGGAGAACTCCTCCACGACTTCGACAATCACAAACACCACTGCTGCACCGCCGTGGCGCTGACAACCGCCGCCGGACGAACCTGGATCGCCTCCGGCCACGCGCGCGGTGTCGTGCTACTCGACGACGAACTCCGGCAGGTCGGCGACGCCTACAAAGGACACAAGGGTGAGGCCGTCAGACTCGTTGCCGTGACCGAGGCCGCTGGCGGCCTGGCGATCGCCTCCGTCGACTACGCGAACAGCCTGCATATCAGGCGGGTTCCGCTTCCAGGCTGAGCCGCTTTCAGGCCAAACTCGTGGCACGGGGTGTTGTGGCGAGAACAAGCGGCCGCCATCACGTCCCGCGAGGGAACCCAGTGTCAACCCGGCGGCCATGACGGAGGGCGCCGACAGCGGGTACCAGGCCGGCAGACAACCCGATGGTCTACAAGTAGACGCGGGCTGCCTTATTCCGCGAGCCGGCAGTGCGCGACCTGCCAGCGCACCAGGAACGAGGCGGAAGCTTGCGCGACGAGCCGGCGGACTCGAGTACGTGCACGATCCCACGAGCATCGCCCGGTCACCGGTCTGCCGCTGGCCGCGGCGCTGTCGCCTTTCCGGTGCAGCAGCCAGCAACGGCACCGGGACGACAAGCACCCCGGCAAGCGTCACGAAAGTAACCGCGGGATGCGGGTCCGCCCCCGATCGCGTGGCGAAGCCCGCTCAACGCTGCAATCCCACTATGCGGGATTGCAGACGCTATAAATGGGAAACAAAAGGCCGTGACCCTTGTTTCCGCAGGTCACGGGCTCGATCTTTCTGTGCGCCCGAAGGGACTCGAACCCCTAACCTTCTGATCCGTAGTCAGATGCTCTATCCATTGAGCTACGGGCGCTCGTGCTCAGCCAGTGTACACACCTGACTTTCGCGCGGAGACTCCGGGATTCGAACCCGGGAGGGGCTTTAAGACCCCAACCGCATTAGCAGTGCGGCGCCATAGACCAGACTAGGCGAAGTCTCCCAGGTGGCCCGCAGACCACCGCGCCCGAGGATACAGGTCCCCACCCACCGGGAGCAAAACGACTTCCAGGGTACGTCTGCCGCAGCTCCTGGAGCCCGTGTTCCGAGCTGTGCGGCAGCGTGATCGGGACTACGCTCCATCGATATGCAGGAGCAGCCGCCCAGCGAGCCGACCCGTCGAGAGCCTGCTGACCGAGCGCGGCGGCGCTCTCCGCGGGCGACATTCACTCCGCCGACGGCCGCTGAGCAGGCCGTGGAGAAGGCACCGTCGGGGCCTGCGGCGGCCGGGGATACGTCAGGTGAGCAGCGCCCGAGGCGTACCAGGCCCGCCCCGACGGTCCTGTTCCAGCCACCGGAGCCGGAGCGCCCCCTGCCCCGGCAGCCGAGGCGCTCGCCAGCTCTCGCGCCCGACAGCACGATCGCCAGCACGCAAGCCTCGGCACCGGATGCCAGTCAGGCAGGGCCGGCGGAACGGGCGACGTCAGGCCGCGGCCAAGCGCCGGAAAGCCCGGCGGCGGACGTCGACGGCCCGACCCGCGCGGACGCCTCTGCGGCCGACGCCCCTGCGGCGGAGGCGAATGAAGCGGGTACCGCCGATGCGAGCGGCTCGACGACACGCACTGCGGGTGAGTCAGCGCCCGGGGGCAGCGCGGAGGCTTCCACCGGTCCGGCGCGGGCAGCGAAGGCGCGCTCCACCTCCGCGCGGAAGGCTCCCGCCCGGAAGAAGCCGCTGACGTCGGCCGGCGACCCGAGCACGACGACCGCGCCGACGGTTCCGCCTAGCCCAACCGAGCCGGCAACCGCTCCGACCGAACCAGCGGCGGCCCCGAGCGAGCAGACCTCTTCGAGCAGGCAGGCCACCCCGAGCGACCACGTCAACCAGGCCAAGCGGGCCGCACAAGAGACCCCGACCAAGCGAACCGCGCCCGCCAAGGCGACCAAGGCAGTCGCGCCCAGCAAGGCGACCACGCCGACCAAGGCAGCCACGCCCGCCAAGGCAGCCACACCGACGAAGGCATCCACACCGGCCAAGCGGGCGGCGAGCCCCCGCAAGAGTGCCGCGTCGAAGAAAGCCACGTCGGCAGCACCCGAGACTGCCACCGAGCAGCCACGTCCCGACGTCGCGGAGCCTCTCGCCCTCCCCGGCAGCGCCGCCACGGGCAGCGAGCCCGCAGCACAGCAGACCCCACAGGAGCCAGCCCCACAGCAGGCCGCGCAAGCGCCAGCCGGGCAGCAGGTCGTGCACACGCCCACGCAGCAGATCGCGCACGAGAGGGCGCCGACTCTGGGGCGTACCTCGGAATGGGATTTTCGGGCGGTGACCGCCCGCGTGCTTGACCACCCGGGTTTCGCGCCGGAGTTGTTGGCCCTGGCGGCGGTGCCGGCGCTCGGCCCGGGTGCCGCCGAGTGGGCCGAACGGCTCCGGGCGCGGTATCCGGACGCTCCGGCTGACGGGCTGGCCCGGCTGGCCACCCGGCGGTACGTCGGTGCGGCCGCTACGGGTGGGGCGACGGCCGCGCTCGCGGGGCTCTTCGCGCCGGTGGCGGAGTTGGTGTCGGTGCTCTGGACCCAGTCGAACCTGGTGCTGCACCTGGCGGCGGCGTACGGGCAGGATCCGGCGCATCCCGACCGGGCCGTCGACCTGCTGGTGCTCACCCAGGTGCACCCGGATCCGGAGAGCGCGCGTGCCGCGCTGGCCGCCGCTCAGGCAGCGGGCGATCCGGTGGAGGAGGCGTGGCCGAGGGCGGCGGAGGCCGCGTGGCGGCTGGCCGCGCCGCTCACGGCGCAGGCCGGCGGGTGGCTGGCGTTGCGGTTGGCGTCCCGGCTGCTGCCGGGTGCGGCGGTGCTGGCTGCGGCGTTTGGCGACTCGGCGGCGGCCGAACGGCTTGCGGCGCGGGCGGTGGCCACCTACCGGCCGCGTCAGAGCCAGTCGAACCACTCCCGGGGCAGCAGCGCGTAGCCGACGAAGGCGAACACGTCGAGCAGCGTGTGCGCAATGATCAACGGCATCACGCGCCGGGTCCGCAGGTAGAAGAGGCTGAACACGACGCCCATCACGGCGTTGCCGACGAACGCGCCGAAGCCCTGGTAGAGGTGGTACGAGCCGCGGAGCAGCGCGCTGGCCGCGATGATCGTGACCAGCCGCCAGTGCAGCTGGCGCAGCCGGGTGACGAGGTAGCCGACCACGATCACCTCCTCCAGCACGGCGTTCTGGATGGCGGCGAGGATCAGCACCGGAACGGTCCACCAGAGATCCGGCAGCGCGGCCGGCACCAGCGTGGCGTTGATGCCGAGCTGGGCCGCCACCCAGAACAGTGCGAGCCCCGGCAGGCCGATCAGCGCGGCCAGGCCTGCGCCCCGGGCCAGGTCCTGGCCGGGCCGCCGGGCGTCCAGGCCGAGGGTCCGCACCGGGTCGCCGGGATCACGGCTGAGCAGGTGTACGGCGAGCAGCACGGGCAGCAGCGCGAAGACGATGCCGAGCAGTTGGTACGTCAGGTCCAGCCAGGGGCGGGCCGACGCCGAGGTGTTCAGCGAGGCGGTCTGCTTGGAGAGCGGCCCCTCGGCGGTCAGCTTCGCGATGATCGACACCACCGCGTAGACCGCGGACTGGCCGAGGGAGAGGCCGAGAACCAGCAGCGTCTCGGTCCCCAACACTCGGCGGGACACCGGGCGGGTCAGCTCAACGGTCACCGCACCACTCTGCCCGACGGGTGGCACCGCAGGTACGGCCGACCGGCCGGCGTGAGCCGATCGCACATTCTGTGCGACCGGTGTGCACGCTCCGTGGAGATTCTATGGATGCCCGATCCGCTGACGTCTGGAGAAGGAGCACCCGGTGGACAATGTCGCGCGGTTGCTGAAGGAGAGCTGGACCCTGGTCGAGGAGGACCGGGAGCGGCTGAGCGGCCACTTCTACGCCCGGCTGTTCCTGCTCGACCCGGCCCTGCGGCAGCTCTTCCCGGTGCAGATGACCGGCCAGGGTGACCGCCTGCTGGAGGCGATCATCACGGCGATCCACACTGTGGACGACCCGGAGAGCTTCGATGAGTTCCTGCGGGCGCTGGGTCGGGACCACCGCAAGTACCACGTCGACGACAAGCACTACGCGACGATGGGCGTCGCTCTGCTGGACGCGCTGCGCAGCACGGCGGGCGACGGCTGGAACCTGGAGTACGACCAGGCGTGGCGGGACGCGTACGCGGCGATCGCGGCGAAGATGGTTGCCGGTGCCGCCGACGACGACAACCCGCCGTTCTGGCACGCCGAGGTGCTGACCCATGAGCGGTACGGCCCGGACACCGCAGTGCTGACCTGCCGGGCTTTGCAGCATCCGCTGTCGTGGCGGGCCGGTCAGTACGTAAGCCTGGAGTTGCCGCGCTTCCACCCGAGGGTGTGGCGGAACTACTCGGTGGCGAACGCCCCGAACGACGACAACGTGCTGGAGTTCCACGTTCGCAGCCCGGGCGCGGGATGGGTGTCCGGTGCGCTCGTCCGCCGGGTGCGGCCGGGCCATCTGCTGCGGCTGGCCGCGCCGATGGGTTCGATGACGCTGGACCGCACCTCGGAACGGGACATCCTCTGCGTTGCCGGCGGGGTCGGGCTGGCGCCGATCAAGGCTCTGGTGGAGGAGTTGGCCACCTACAACCGGACGCGGTGGGTGCACGTCTTCTACGGCGCACGACAGGCGACTGACCTGTACGGGCTGGCCGCCTTGCAGGAGTTGGTGGCCGTACACCCGTGGTTGTCGGTCACGGCGGCGTGCAGCGAAGACAGCGATTTCGACGGCGAGGTGGGTGACATCCCGGACGTGGTGGCCCGGTACGGGCCGTGGACGACGCACGACTGCTACGTCTCCGGTTCGGCGCAGATGGTCCGGTCCGCGCTGCGGGTGCTGGCAGCGGACGGGGTGCCGCCGCCGAACATTCGCTACGACACCTTCGGCGACCTTTAGAACGTTCCTCCCCCCATAGCCGGGGCGCGTGCCCCTGCCCCCTGGGGCACGCGCCCCGGCCCCCGTCGTCGCACCGAACCGCTGAGCACCGCCCGGGACGCCCTGCTCAGTACCGCCAGGGACGCCCGGTTTCCCGGTATTCCTCGACCGGCACCAGCGGCACGCCGGGCGCCATCCGGTCGACGTAGAGCCGACCTTCCAGGTGGTCGATCTCGTGGGCGACGAGCCGGGCCATGCCGAACTCGAACGAGGTGATGATCCGACTGCCGTCCCACTGGGCGTGTTCCACGTCGAGGCGCAGCGGCCGGGGCACCAGACCGCGGTGGTCGAAGAAGGACAGGCACCCCTCGTACTGCTCGTCGGTTTCCGGGTCGGCGTCGACCACCCGGGGGTTGAGCAGGATGACCGGCTCCGCCGACCGGTCGGGGGGTCGGACTGCCGCTGCGGCCCGGCCGATGCCGAGTTGCGGGGCGGCGACGCCGACGCCCTTGCTGAACGGGTGCAGTTCGTCGAGCCGGGCCAGCGCCATTGTGAGCCGGTCGACGATGTCCCGGGCGGCCTGTTCCTCCCCGGGCAGGTCGAACTGCCGCACCCGCTGGCGGAGCAGGTCGTCGCCGCGTTGCACGATGCCGATCCCCCGCATCCGGTCACTGGGCCGGACCCGGACGCCGTTGGGCCCGACGTCCGGGTCGGTGTCCGGGCGGGCGCGGAAGCGCCACTGCATCCGGTAGCGGGCGTTCAGCGGGGGGTCGTCGGTCTGCCAGTCGAAGAGCGCCCGGTCGCCCGCGTCGCGACGCTGCGGCGCCGTCCGCAGGGGGCCCTCCTCCGCCGAGAGCGAGGTCTCCACGCCCCAGACCTGTGGGTCGAGCGCCGCCGGCAGGTCCAGCCGTACGGCGAGATGACGGGTGGGCAGCCGGACAGCCCGCTGGAACCAGGGCCCCCACTTCTCCTGGCCGACGCTGTACGCGTACTCGATGGTGGCCCGGTCGCCGGGGTAGAGCGGGAAGCGCCGTTCACCGTTCTCGAACAGCAGCCAGATCTCCTTGAACGCGTCCCGGTCGTGCTTCGCCCGCCAGTGCATCGGCTCGGGGTCACCGACGCTGTCATCCCGGCGGGCCTGGAGTTGCAGTTCGGCGAAGGTGAGGGGGTGCTCGCGGTGGTGCCGGTTGGAGCGGCCGGGGTCGTTCGGGTAGCGGTCGACCGCCACGCGTGCCAGGTAGCGGGTGACCGGCTCGGTGCCGGCGTTGTACAACTCGCGGCGGATGACGCACCGGTAGCCGTCGTCGGTGTGGGTGAGGGCTGCCAGTTCCCGTTCGACGATCAGGCCGGTGCCAGGTGGCAGCCACTGGCCGGGCGAGGGGGGTTCGCGGTGCGGGTGGCCGGTACGGGCGTGCCGCAGGTTGTCGTACTCCCGGAAACGCTGCCAGATCGCGCCGCTGGCCTCCAGGACGGCTTCGGCCCGGCGGGCGAAGTCCTCGGTGGGGCGGTGTCGGCGCCCTTCGACGTGGCTGACGTAGGACGGGTCGAACCCCATGAGGACGGCGAGTTGCTTCTTGGAGAGCCCGCGCCCGGTCCGTTGCCGGGCGAGTTCGGCCGCGAAGGAGTCGGCAGCCCGTTCGAGGGGGGATGTCGTCATCGGCGTCCTCGTGGCCGGGAGTATCATTCTCACTTTCTGTGGCGATACGCACACGCATCTGGCAACTTGGCGACACTCCGCTTGACAAGCACCCGTCGAGCTGCGGGCGCGAGGTCGACGTTTTCGACGAGCAGCGCCGGGTAGTACGGCGGAGCGCTGCTCCTGCTAGTCGGCGTGACCGGGCCCTCCTGCCCGGGCCAAGGTGAGGCTTCCCTTACACCCCCTGGTTGGTTAGGCTAGCCTTAGCTCGGGACGCAACTGCCGTCCGCCGAGGTTCTCCTCGGTCACGTGGACAGGGGATGACACGGTGACAGCGGTGATGCCGAGGCGGGACATGACCGCCACGCCGCTCGCCCCCGTCACCGCCACACTGCGGGCCATGTTCGGCACCGACGACCTCCCCGGGCTCGCCCGCGGCCTGCTTGTCGACGACGAGTTCGTCTGGGCACCAGCCACCACGCTTATCGACGGCACCCGCCTGCCGGAGTTGCTGCAAGCGGCAAGCGTCCGGTGGCGCGGCACCCCGCACGCCTGCGCCGCGCTGGCCTGGAAGTCCTACAGCTACTGGACGGCGTTGCCGGCCGTGCTCGGCTGGGCCTCGGCCCGGCGGGTGCCACTGCTCGACCCGTCCGACGTGCTGATCCACTTCGAGGACCACCGGCCCCTGATCACGCTCGGTCTGCGCCGCAGCATCACAGTGGCGGTGCTGCCCAACGACCCGCTGGCGGTTGCCGGCCTTCCGCAGGTACGCGTCGTCGCCGACGAGACGGCACTGCTCGGTGAGCTGCGCGCCTCCCTGCTCGACGCGCACCTGGCGCCGCTCATCACGGCCATCCAGTCCGAGGTTCGGGTGGGCACCCGGACCCTGCTCGGTTCGGTCGCCTCCGGCATCGCGCACGGCCTCCTGCGGGCCGCCGACGCCCTGCCCGGCCCGACGGTGCAGAACATCGACTCGGTGCTCGGGGCACTCGACCTGGCGGACCTGGTCGAGCTGGTGCCCGGCCCGGCCGGCGAGCCGACAGTGCAACGGCGCACCTGCTGCCTCGCCTTCACGCTGCCCAGCCCGAAGGTCTGCCAGGGCTGCTGCGTCCGCCAGCCCTGAGCCCGCTGCCTCCGCCGGGCCCGAGTCGGCTGCCTCCGCCAGGCCCTGCTCAGTCGGTCAGCGAACGGACGTCCCACACCCACACGCCGCCGGTGAAGACCGGCTGGATCCCGGTCAGCTCGGTCATTCCCCGACGCAGCGCGTCCTCGTGTTCCTGCGGGCCGAGGATTACCGCTCCGGCCCGCCAGTAGCGCAGGTCGTCGACCGCGTCCACCCGGCTCTGCGGGGTGATCGGCGGCACCGCCCCCGTACGCCTGATTGTGGAGAAGAAGCTGCTGGTGGGGCGGGGCGGGGCGCTGAACAGCGCGACCTTCGGCGGGTCCGCGCTCGGGCGGGTGTCCGGGCCGAGGAAGTAGCCCCGGGCCAGCGGCATGTCCAGGCGTGTCACCGCCGACCAGCGCAGCGGCTCCGCATAGGTGGTGTCCGGCAATGGCAGGGTCACCACACTGCGTCCGCCGGCCACGTAGGGGCGCCAGGCTCCGCTCGTCACGAATGTGGGGACCGGGTCGAGACGGACAACGGGCAGCGGGGTGGGCAGGATCGGCAGCAGGGCCATCGTCAGCACGGTGGCGGTGGCGAAGCGGATCTGCCGCCGGGCCGTCGGGTGTGCGCGGGCCAACTCGCGTACGCGCTCGGCGCCGTAGGCGAGCAGCACCCCGATGATCGGGGTGATGGCCAACGCCCAGCGGGTGGGCACCACCGAGTGCAGGATCGGCAGGTTCTCCAAGGCTGCCCACGGCCCGGGGATACCGGTGCCCCGACCGGCGAAGCGGATCTCCCGGCCGAGCGAGAGCACAGTGAAGAGCAGGCCGAGCCCGGCCAACGCGAGCACCACCACCGAGCGCCGCAGCCACCAGACCAGTGCGACCACAAGCACCAGCAGGGACCAGCCGAAGAAGCTGTTCTCCTCGGTCGGGTTCTTGGCGAGGTTTCCGGCGGTGCGCGGGCTGCCGGCAAGGGACTCCCGGGCGTACGCGACGAACGAGGCGAGGTCGCTGGAGTAGCCGCGGATCAGGCTGGACAGCCCGGAGTACGCGCCCGGGCCGAAGAACTGCACATACAGCGGGTACGCCAGCAGCAGGGCGGCGACCCCGGCGGCAACGGCCAGGCCGGCGAGGAACGGCCGGGCGCGCGACCGCAGGGGTGGGCGACCGATGGCGAGCGCGACGACGACAACGCCCAGGCCGATCGCTGTCATCAGCAGGATCTCCAGGTTCAGGAACGCCTGCCAGACGATCACCAGCGCGAGCAGCACCCCGTTGCGTAGCCAACGACCGGGGTCACCGAGCCGCAGCGTCCGCCAGATGATCAAAGGGACGACGTACTGCGACACGATGTTCGGGTGCGCGTTGGCGTGCGACACCATGGCCGGCGCGAACGCGCAGAAGCCCGCACCCAGCCAGGCTGGCCCGCGAGCGCCGATGAGGACGCGGGAGAGCAGGAAGTACCAGGAGACGGCGGTGGCGATCATCCCCAGCGTGAGAAAGAGCAGGAATGCCGCGCGCGGGCCGAACAGCAGTGTGACGGGCGTCATTGGCAGCGAAATGGATAATACGGACGTATTTGCCATGAGGTTGACGCCGTCGGGCACGTTCATCTGATCGGAATGGAATGGATACACGAAGCGTGTGACGACCCGCGTACCGTGCGCCAACATCCATTCGAACTGCGACTGGTCAGTGCGGTTGTCGCGCACCCCACTGCCCGGGTTCAACCAGAGGCGGCAAGTGACCCAGAAGGCGAGCGCCACGAAGCTCACCACGGCGGCCAGATCGACCCACTTCCCGTTGCGGCGCAACCCGTCGCCGCCGTCCCCCTCCACAGGCGGCACAGTGACCGGCCCGTCGCTGGGCGCAGCGCCCGGCCCGCCACTGGGCACAGTGGCCGGTCCGTCGCTGGGTGCGTCCGGTTCGGGAGTAGTCATGACAATTCATAGGGTAGTCAGCGTATGGCTCTGCCGTGACATGTTTCGGGGTACTGCCGTACTATGTGCCGGGTTCGCCGACCGCCGATCACGTGCCCACCCCCCGACCGCAATTCGGCCACAATGCTGCCCCGATTCTTCTGCCATCCAAGCGGATGATTCACTCTGTCGGTTCAGGCACGGGTCGAGTTCATATCGTGAGGAATCGACGCATGGCAGAAATCACTGGGGACCAGCGCGTCCAGTCCGAGGTGCTGGAGGGTCTGGCGACGGCCGTCAACCACCGCCGCTGGTTCGTCGAACTGGCGGTGCCGTACCTCGGTGACAACCCGATCGAGATCGGCAGCGGTCTCGGCGACTACGCGCTGGAGTGGTCGCAACTGCTACCCCGGTTCACCGCCACGGAGGCCGACCCCGACCGGTTGGTGCAGCTCAAGGAGCGGCTCGCCGCCCACCCCGGCATCGACGTCCGGCAGATGCTGCTGCCGCACCACGAGCGCGGCGACTACAGCGCCGCCGTCTCGTACAACGTCCTTGAGCACATCGAGGACCACGTGGGCGCGCTGCGCAGCATGCGCGACCTGGTCCGCCCCGGCGGTGCCGTGATCATCATCGTGCCGGCCTTCCAGTTCGCGATGAGCCCTGCCGACGTCGCCACCGGGCACGTCCGGCGGTACACGAAGAAGACCCTCGGAGCGGCGATGACCGACGCCGGCCTGACCATCGAGAAGATCCACTACGCCAACGCGCTCGGGTTGATCGGCTACTTCATGGCCACGAAGGTCTTCCGCCTGATGCCGAAGGAAGGCCCGATGGTCAAGGTGTACGACACCCTCGTGCTCCCCGCGACAAAGGCAGCCGAACAACTGGTCCGCCCCCCGTTCGGCCAGTCCGTCTTCGCCGTAGCCCGAGTCCCCGCCTAACCCCACGCTCCGCCCCGCGCCCCCGCCCCGCGATCTTGAACTTCGGTCGCCCTTGTGCGTCTTACACCAGGGATGCCGAGACAGGAACTGCAAGATCGCGGGGGGAGGTGGGCTGGGGTTACTCCTTGACCTGGTACGTCGGACGGATCACCGCTCGGGCCAGGGTGTGGAAGGTCAGGTTGAAGCCGACGTAGGCCGGGCTGGCATCCGGGGTCAGATCGAGCCGGTCCACGTCCACGGCGTGTACCGCGAAGACGTACCGATGCGGGCGGTCACCGGGCGGTGGCGCCGCACCGCCGTAGCCCTGCTCGCCGTAGTCGTTGCGGACGGAGAACGCGCCGCCGAGGTCGGTGCCCGCCGCGCCGCCAGCGCCGCTGGGCAGCTGCGTCACGTCGGCCGGTACGTTCACCAGCACCCAGTGCCAGAAACCGCTGCCGGTCGGGGCGTCCGGGTCGTAGCAGGTCACCGCGAAGCTCTTCGTCTCGGCGGGGAAATCCGACCAGGTCAGCTGCGGAGAGACGTTGTCACCCCCCGTGCTGCCGTGCGCGTGCCGGGCGTCCATCGGCTCGCCGTTCTGCACGTCGTCACTGGTCAGCGTGAACGAGGGCACCGTCGGCAGCAGCTCGTACGGGTCCGGGGCGATCGGTCGTTCCAGGGTCATCAGGACGCGTCCTTCCGGTGCGGGCAGATTCCTGCCCCTTCATACCCCGTTCGGTGGCTGCCGACGACCGGATGGGCCCTGCCGGCCACAAAACTAGTGAGGGAAAATACTGTTGCCGCCGCAATGTTCCACAGGGATACCTTATGGCATCAATATGGCGTGATTTCCTGATCGCCGTCGTCACCGCGCTCCGCAAGCCGGACGAGCGGTCGCTCGCCGAGGAGCGTCGACGCGCTGTCGAACGACTGGCCGACCAGACGATCCGGAAGCACCAGCCGCCCGCCGACCCACCCGAGTAGCGGTCCAACGAGTTGCGTTTTAGCGTTTGCGGCACATGCTTCAACTATGGTGAAGACAGGTGGGAACCTGCTGACCACGGGCCAGGCTGCGAAGCTGCTGGGATCGTCGCGTCAGCAGGTGGTCAACCTCTGCGAGCGTGGAGATCTGCCGTTCGTGATGGTCGGCATGCATCGGAGGATTGAGCGGAGCCAGGTTGAGGCGATGCTGCGCCCCAAGCCGGAGCTGACGCGCGATCAACTCAAGTCACTGTGGCTGCACCAGGCGGTGGCGGGCAATTTGGTTACCGATCCGGACGCGGTACTTGGCAAGGCCCGGGAGAATCTCGATCGGCTCCTCCGGCAGCACCGGGAGACCATGACCGAGGTGTGGTTGAAGCGCTGGGAAGACAAGCTCGAAGAGGGCGTCGATGCCGTCCTCAAGACGCTGACCTCGGATGATCCGGAAGCTGTGGAGCTACGACAGAACTCACCCTTCGCCGGGGTCCTGTCACAGTCGCAGCGCAAGAAGGTCCTTGAGTCGTTCACGCGCAGCGGTTGGAAACGAGCGGCATGAGGCGCGAGCAACTGGAGCATGTCCTGCGGTCCGCGTGCCAAATCGCGGGAGCCCCGGACGTCCTCGTCATTGGTAGCCAGTCGGTGCTGGGGGCGATCCCGGAGAGCAGACTCCCGCTGGAGGCCACCACCTCCATGGAGGTCGACGTGGCATTCTTCGATGACCCGGACGACCATAAGGCTGACCAGGTCGACGGTGCCATCCGCGAGCTCTCACCGTTCCACGAGACGTTCGGTTACTACGCCCAGGGCTTGCCGCGACGAGTGAGAACCGGCGGCCCCGAACGGGACGAAGTGAGGCTTACTCGCGATCTATAGACACGCCCCTGACCGGCGTTCGCGTTGGTCAGGGGCGTTTTTGCTGTCCAGATGGGCGGAGGGTGTGGGATTCGAACCCACGAAGACATCGCTGCCTTACCGGTTTTCAAGACCAGCGCCATCGGCCACTAGGCGAACCCTCCCGGGCCGCCACCCGTGGGTGTACGGCCACGCATAGTCTGCCACGGCTCCCGCCGCGCGGCCCGGCGTCCCTCCCCGAATGCGCGGGCCAGGCCAGCCGCGCCCGTCCACAGTGTCCGGTGAGATGCGCTGGGTCCGCCTGCGGCCCGCTCAGGCGTCGGGTAAGACTGAGCCATGCGAGCCGTCACGATTCCGCAGCCCGGTGGACCCGATGCCCTGGTCTGGGCCGAGGTGCCCGATCCTGAGCCGGGTCCCGGTGAGGTGATCGTGGATGTGCGGGCAAGCGGCGTCAACCGCGCTGACCTGCTGCAACGGCAGGGGCACTACCCGCCGCCGCCGGGCGCTTCCGCGTACCCCGGGTTGGAATGCTCTGGGGTGATCACGGAGGTGGGCGCGGACGTCGCCGGGTGGGCGGTCGGGCAGCAGGTCTGCGCGCTGCTGTCCGGGGGCGGGTACGCCGAACGGGTGGCCGTCCCCGCCGGGCAACTCCTGCCGGTGCCGGCCTGCGACACGGTCGACGCCGCGGCGCTGCCCGAGGTGGCCTGCACGGTGTGGTCGAACCTGATCCAGGTGGGGCGGCTCAGCGCCGGGGACACGCTGCTGGTGCACGGCGGTGGCAGCGGGATCGGCACGTTCGCGATCCAGTTCGGGGCAGCGCTCGGCGCCACAGTGCTGACGACCGCCCGCGCGGCCAAGCACGACCGGCTGCGTGAGCTGGGCGCGGCACACACGATCGACTATCGGGAGCAGGATTTCGCCGATGAGGTTCGGCGGGTCACCGACGGCCGGGGCGCGGACGTCGTCCTCGACATCATGGGCGCGTCCTACCTGGGGCGGAACGTCGCCGTGCTGGCTACCGGCGGTCGTCTCGTGGTGATCGGGATGCAGGGCGGACGCAAGGCCGAGTTGGATCTCGGGGCGCTGCTGACGAAGCGGGCGAGCGTCAGCGCCACGTCGCTGCGCGCCCGCCCGCTCGCGGAGAAGGCGGAGATCGTCCAGGGCGTACGGGACGAGGTGTGGCCGATGGTCACGACCGGCGCGATCCGGCCGATCGTGGACCGGCGGCTGCCGATGGCCGAGGCGGCGCAGGCGCACCGGCTCGTCGAGTCGAACGAGCACTTCGGCAAGGTCGTCCTCACGATCGGGTGAGGGCGGGCGAGAGCCGACCGTCAGGCGGGCGTACCGGTCGGGCGGGGCAGCATGAGGCGCGCACCCGGGCCCTCTCCGGCCAGGGCGTCCCCCGGGTTGTAGAGCGTGCAGCGTTGCAGGGACAGGCAGCCGCAGCCGATGCAGCCGTCGAGGTCGTCGCGGAGCTTGGTGAGCAGTCGGATCTTCTCGTCCAGCCGGCCGCGCCAGCTCGCGGACAGCCGCTCCCAGTCCTGTGGGCTGGGCGTGCGGGAGTCGGGGAGGGATTCGAGTGCCGCGCGGATCTCGTCAAGCGACACTCCGACCTGCTGGGAGATCCGGATGAAGGCCACCCGTCGCAGCTCGGAGCGGGCGTAGCGACGCTGGTTGCCGCTGGTCCGGTCGGCGCGGATCAGCCCGAGCCGCTCGTAGTAGCGCAGCGCCGAGGGTGCCACGCCGGAGCGGACGGACAACTCGCCGATCGTCAGCAGATCATGCATTCCATGCCCTTGAGGTGAAGTGCGCTTTAACTACCACAGTAGTGTGATGACCTCGACACTGACCACCGACACCGGCTCCCGGCTGCCTCAGTTGATCCGTCGGCTCACCGGCGACGAGAAGCACGGGCCCAGCGCGCACTCCACCAGCGACGTGCTCCAGGTGCTCTACGACCGGGTCCTGCGGGTCACCCCCGACACCGTCGACGACCCGGAGCGGGACCGCTTTCTGCTCTCCAAGGGGCACGGGCCAGCCGCCTACTACGCGGTGCTCGCCGCGCACGGCTTCATTCCGGACGCCTGGCTCGACGATCTGGCCGGACCGGACAGCAAGCTCGGCCACCACCCGGACCGGCTGCTCGTGCCCGGAGTCGAGATCGGCTCCGGCTCACTCGGCCACGGGCTCGGGTTGGCCGTCGGCACCGCCCTCGGCCTGCGAGCCCAGGGCCTGCTCAACCCCCGGGTGTACGTCCTGCTCGGCGACGCCGAACTCGACGAGGGCTCCAACCACGAGGCCATCGCGTACGCGGGAGCGACAGGGCTGGAGAGCCTCACCGCGATCGTGATCGACAACTCGTCGACCACGCACGGCTGGGCCGGTGGCATCGCCAGCAGGTTCACCGTCAACGGCTGGACGGCCGACACCGTCGACGGCCGGGACCACACCGCCCTGTACACGGCGCTGACCGGGCACCGGCCACGACGGCCGCACCTTGTGGTCGCCCGCATCGACAGCAAGGGATGACCGCAATGCGTACCGCTTTCATCGACACCACCGCCGCGCTGCTCGACGAGGACCCGCGTACGGCGCTCGTGCTTGCCGACATCTCGGCAAGCCAGTTCGCACCGGCCGGACACCGACACCCGGACCGGGTGCTCAACGTCGGCATCCGCGAACAACTGATGATCGGCATGGCCGGCGGGCTCGCCCTGACCGGGCTCCGCCCGATCGTGCACTCGTACGCGACGTTCCTGGTGGACAGGACGTACGAGCAGATCAAGTTGGATCTGGACCACCAGGGCGTGGGCGCGGTCCTGGTGAGC
Organism: Micromonospora sp. DT68; assembly: GCF_049847245.1. Classification (NCBI taxonomy): domain Bacteria; kingdom Bacillati; phylum Actinomycetota; class Actinomycetes; order Micromonosporales; family Micromonosporaceae; genus Micromonospora; species Micromonospora sp. DT68. The sequence continues at coordinate 442,139 of NZ_JBNCNZ010000003.1, read as the reverse complement.
ATCGGCGCGTCGTACGACGGGTCACGGGAGGGCCGGACACACCAGTCGCCGGCCGACCTGGCGCTCTTCGACTCACTTGGCGGCGGTTGGACCGTTCGGGTGCCCGGCCACCCCGACGAGGTCACGCCCCTGCTGCGTGCCGCCGCTGCCACCGACGACCCGGTCTATCTGCGGCTCAGCGAACAGCGCAACACGTCCGGGTACCCGGACGCCGACCGCCTCCGGGTGCTGCGGCAGGGCGGGACGAACGCGCCGCTCGTGGTGGCCGTCGGGCCGATGCTCGATCCCACGATGGCGGCGACCGAGGGGATGGACGTGACTGTCGCGTACACCCACACACCCCGGCCCTTCGACACGGCCGGACTGCGGGCATTCGTCGGGACCGACGTGGTGCTTGTCGAGCCGTACCTGGCGGGAACGTCGAGCGCTGTCGTGAGCCGCGCGCTGGCGGACGTACCGCATCGGCTGCTGGCGCTCGGCGTGGGTCAGACCGACCTGCGACGGTACGGCGACCCGGCCGACCACGCCCGGTGGCACGGCCTGGACGCCGACGGCCTGCGGCGGTCGATAAGCGCGTTCCTGAAGTCAGCGCGCCGCTGAGGGGGCAGGACGGCGGCGTGCGCGCTCGCGACCGAGGATCCAGATCGCCTCGACGCCGTCCTTCCAGGTGATCTTCTTGCCCTCTTCGCGACCGCGCGCCCGGTAGCTGATCGGCACCTCGTACGGCCGGATGCGCCGGCGCAGCAGCTTGCCCGTCACCTCGGCCTCCATGCCGAAGCCACGCGAGCGCACCTCAAGCGACCTGTAGAGCGCCACAGGCATCAGCTTGAAGCAGGTCTCCAGATCGCCGATGTACGAGTTGAAAAGCACATTGGCCGCCATCGTGACGCCCTTGTTGCCCATCACGTACCAGAAGCTGTAGGCGCTGTGGCTGCCGAAGGTGCGATTGCCGTAGACCACCGTGGCCCGCCCGTCGAGCACCGGGTCGAGCAGCTTGGGGATGTCCTGCGGGTCGTACTCAAGGTCGGCGTCGAGGATGACCATGTAGTCACCCTCGGCGCTGTCCACCGCGGTCTTGATGGCCGCGCCCTTACCGGCGTTGCGCTGGTGGGTGATGACCCGCAGGCGGGCGTCGTCGGCGCGGCCGAGGATTTCGCCGGTGCCGTCACGGCTGCCGTCATCGACCACTACCAACTCGATTTCGCACGGGTAATCCACCGCCAATGCCTGCTTGAGGGCATCCGCGATGCGTTCTTCCTCGTTGTAGACCGGCATGAGGATCGACAGCTTCACGGGATTCTCCACGGTGGCGACAACACGTCGGGCATAGCCTAGCGTGGCTGGTCAGCCAAACGCTGGCCGCACCATCGGGCAGCCGGCGTGGCGGGCTCAGCCGGATGGTGTTTACTTCGCGCCATGTCGGCTGCCGGCTTCCTGCTCGCGGCGCTACCCGCCGCCTCGGTGCTCCTACTCACCGTCGCGATGAGGCCGCGCCGGACTGACACGGTGGCGCCGCTACGACTCGCCGTGGTGCGCGCCGCCCTGCTCACCGGCGCGTACGCGGTGCTCGTCGTCGAGCTGCTCGGAGCCCTGCACGCGCTTACCCGGCCGGCGTTCGTGGCCGCCTGGCTGCTGTTCCTGCTTGCCGCCGGGACCGCCGCGGTGCTGCGCCAGCGGCAGGCTGCCGCGCAGCCGCAGGTGGCCGCGCCCCGCTCGGTGCCGGTCGGCGCGGCGATGACCGCCGGCACCGGCCCGGCGACAGCCGCCCCGGTCACCGACGACATCGCGCCGGTCCAACCCGATCGGGTACGCGCGAACCCGCTCGCCCGAGCGGCCGACGCCTGGCGTACGGCGGGTCGGGGCGAGCGCCTGCTCGCCGGCACCATCGGCGGCCTGGTGCTGGTGGAATTGCTTGTCGCACTGCTTGCCGAGCCGAACAACTTCGACTCGCAGACGTACCACCTGCCCAAGGTGGAGCACTGGGTCGCCCAGGGCGACCTCGACTTCTGGCCCACCGCCATCCACCGGCAGGTGACCATCCCGCCCGGCGCGGAGTACCTGTTGCTGCACCTGCGCCTGCTGACGGGCGGCGACGCGCTGCACAACCTGGTGCAGTGGGCCGCCGGGATCATCTGCCTGCTGGCGGTCGCCCGGATCACCGCGCAGCTCGGCGGCAGCCGCCGGGCTCAACTGATCACCGCGTTCGTGTTGGCCAGCACCCCAATGGTCGTACTCCAGGCCACGAGCACGCAGACCGACCTGGTCTGCGCGGCGTGGGTGGCGTGCGCGGCGACGCTGGTGCTGGACGGGCTGCGCCGACGGACCGGCCTGGGCACCCTGCTCGGGTTGGGAGCGGCCACCGGGCTGACCGCTGTGACGAAGACAAGTGGCCTGATCGCTGTGGGTCCGCTGCTGGTGCTCTGGGGGCTGGCCCAGCTCCGGCTCGCAGTGAGCGCCCGGGCGGAGGCTGGTGGGGCCCGGCCGGTTGGTCCGATGGCCCGTACCGTCGGCGGTTCGGTGTTGATCCTGCTGGTCGCGGCTACTGTGGTCGGTCCGTTCATGGCCCGCGTGACTGCCGAGTTCGGGCATCCGCTGGGCCCGCCCCGGCTTCGCGAGTCGATCCCGATGGAACGGCACGATCCGCAGTCGATCCTGGTGAACGCCCTGCGGATCGGGCACACAGCGTTCGACACGCCACTGGCGCCGCTGCGGCGGGCCGGCGCGGAGGCGATCATCAGCGGCGCGCAGGCGATCGGCGTCGACCCCCAGGACCGGGAGATCACCTTCGGCCGGGAGATCTTCCCCGAGCCCGCCTGGTATCCGGACGAGGACCGGGTGGCCTTCCCGATCGCCGGAGCGCTGGCACTGATCGGCGCGGTCGTCGCGCTCACCCGCCCCCGCCGGATCGACCCCGGGCTGGCGGGGCCGCTGCGGGCGTACGCCGTTGTGGTGCTCGTCGCTGTCCTGCTGCACACCTCGATGATCAAGTGGCAGCCGTGGGGCAACCGGCTGATCCTCTACGCCCTGGTGCTCGCCATCCCGTTCGCCGGCCTGTGGCTCGACGCGTTCTTCCGGCGCCACGCCACAGGTGGGCGCGGACGGCGTTCGGTGGCCACCATGACCGCGATCGCGGTACTGGCCACCTCGGCGCTGGCCGGAGTGCTCTCCCTGTCGTACGGCTTCCCGCGCCGGCTCGTCGGCGACGGCTCGGTCTTCACCACCTCGGACTGGGACACCCGGTTCCTGCGCCGCCCGCAGTGGACCGACGAGTTCCGCTGGGCCGCGACGGCCGTCCGCGACAGCGGCGCCCAGCGGATCGGGCTGGTGCAGCAGAACGACAACTGGGAGTACCCGTGGTGGCTGCTGCTGCGCCACACCGACGGGCGGTCGCCGGATCTGGTGGCGTTGCAGTCGGTCCTTTCGGAACGGCCGCCCGCCGACCCCACCTCGGTGGACGCGATCGTCTGCACAGGCAGCCAGCCGGCCTGCGCCAAGCTGGTTCCGGCGGGCTGGCGGCTGGAGTTCCGCGGCTACGTCGGCTACGCGCTGCCACCCGGCCGCTGACTCGTCGCGCTGACCTGACGCCGACGGGCTGACCCGGCCGGGCTGACGCGGGCGGGTCGGGTGACCGGATCGTCCGATCCGGGCGGTTCGGCAACCCGCGCGCAAGAACCCGAGCTGCATTCACATCCACCGATCATCGGGTTACCTTCTGGTAACTCGATCGACGTCCCGCGATCGAGCCGAGAGGAGTGCGTCGATGCCTGTTACCTCCGCCAGGCCCGAACGCGCGACCCGACGACGGGCCTGCACCATCGCCGTCGCCGTCGCCGCTCTTGTCCTGCCGATGCTCGCCGGACCGACCGCCACCGCCACCGCCGCTCCCGCCACCACCGCCGACCGACCCGCTGTCCAGCCACTGCCCGCCAACCTGGAGACCATCCGGGCCACCGAAGCGACAGCTCTCTACGGAAGCCCGGCCATCCGCCCGATCGAGCAACGCCGCACCGCGCTGATCACCATGGGTGACAGTCAGATCTCCGGTGAGGGGGTCGGCAACTACGTCCCCGGCACCCACCAGAACGGCAACTGGTGCGACCGCTCGTACGACCAGGCGGTGTTCCGCACCGGCATCCAGTCGGACACGCGATACAACCTGGCGTGCTCCGGCGCGACCCCCTGGAACCTGATCGCGGGCGGGCCGACCCAGCACAACGAGCTGAACCAGGGCGACTACCTGGGCATCAAAGCGCGCAACACGCACGTCAAGCTGATCTGGGTGGTGGTCGGCGCGAACGGCGACGGCACCATCCAGTTCGGGCCGGTCGCCACCGACTGCGCCGTACGCCGGGTCTTCCTACAGGGCAACTGCTACCCCGCCTACACCGACCAGTGGACGATCCGGACCGACGGCAGCCGGCGCGCGGTGGAGGCGGCGCTCACCGACATCCGGGCGACGATGACCAAAGCCGGCTACCTGCGCTCGGACTACGAGCTGGTGCTGATGTCGTACCCCGGCCCGGCCAGCCCGGACGTGGAGGACAACCCGAACTTCCCCGGCTGGTACTCCGGCGGCTGCCTGCTCTACCTCGCCGACGCGGCGTTCGCCCGGAACAAGGCGGTGCCGCTGTTCGAGTCGGCGCTGCGCTCGGCCGCCGTCAACACCGGCACCCGGTACCTCGACGCGAGCCGGCTGTTCCACGGCCACGAGGTGTGCACCGACAACACATCGGTCCGTGGTCTCTTCATCGAGGTGGGGATCTGGAACGAGAACGCCGCCCGGCAGTCGTTCCACCCGAACGCCCGTGGGCACGGCATGTTCGCCCAGTGCATCACGCAGTTCTGGAACTCCGGGCAGAACCAGGCCACCTGCGTCGACCCGGCCAGCACCGGCGGCGGCGTGCTCTACGCCGGCCTGCTCCAGTTCAAGCAGTTGCGCAATCTCGCCACCAACACGTGCGTCGACGGTAAGGGTTACGACTCACGCAACGGCACCCCCCAGCAGTCGTACGGCTGCCACGGAGGGCGCAACCAGGGCTTCTGGTACGACGCGACCCGGCGTTCGCTGCACTCGGAGCTCTCCCACGACCGCTGCCTGGACGTCGCCGGTGGATCGATGACGTCCGGTACCGCTGTCAACATCTACGACTGCAACGGCACCCCTGCCCAGCAGTTCGCCTTCGTCGGCAACCAACTCAAGCCGGCCAGCGCCAGCAACCTCTGCGTGGCGTTCGACACCGCGGGCACTCCGCGACTGCGGTTGGCCGCCTGCTCCACAAGCACCCGGCAGCAGTGGTCGTCCGAGGCCCGTACCGCCGCCAACCCGGTCGGTTACGGTTACGGCGACTTCATCGGCTCCCGCGTCTACTGACGAAAGGAAGGGCCCCTTATTAACGCGAGGCGTTAATGAGGGGCCCTTCCTTTCACTTAATGCGCGGGATGAGGACGAGCCGGGCGACGCTCTTGTCGCCGTCCTTCGCGCCGGCGACGCCGAGCTTCGCGCCGACCTTCACCTCGCTGGGCTGCACTGTGGTGCGCCGCTGCACGACCCGCAGATCGTCGCCGAAGGTCCAGGTCATCGTGTAGCCGTCGGTGGACTTGACAGTCATCGAGTCACCGTCGATCGCCGTGACCTCGCCGCGCTGCACGGCGACGGTCCGCGTACCGCCGTCCTTCGTCTGCACGACGGCCTCGCCGTGCAGTGTGTTCTTGCGCAGCAGCACCCGGGCCTGGCGGCGCTGGCGCCACTCTTCACCACGCTTCTGCCTGGCCTTCTCCGCAGTGGTGGGAGACGGGGTGGCCAGCGCGGCGACCGGTTGCGTGTCCAGGTCATCGGCGTCGAAGCCCATCGCGGTGAGCGCTTGGCCCTCCACGCCCAGCGCGGCCTCGACCTCGACGGCGGCGTCCCGGGCCGGTGGGCTGGCCACCTCGGCCGCTCCGCAGCCGCTGGCGCCGAGTGCCACAGCTGCGAGCAGTGACGTGGTGGCGGTGGCGAGTCCCCAACGTGGCATGGCGTTCCCTCTCGTCAGTGGAGCCCTCAGCCTGCCCGGCGATGACGAGCGCAACGTCAGGCCGATGTTCGGATCCGGTAAGGATCACCGGGCAGCCGAACTGTGAACGCGGCACCACCTTCCGGCGCGTGACCCGCGTTGATGTCTCCACCGAGCCGGCGGACCAGCCCGGCAGCCAGCGCCAGCCCCAGACCGCTGCCCACCTTGCGCACCCCCCGGTAGCGCTCGTGCAACGCTCCCCGCTCGAACGCCACGGCCAGGTCGTCGTCGGTGAGGCCCGGCCCGCCGTCGCGGACCTCCAGCACGCCGCCGGCAGCCGGGTCCATACCCGCCTGCCGGACCGCGAGCACCACGGACGCCCCCGGGGGTACGACCCGCAGCGCGTTCTCCAGCAGCCCGTCCACCACCTGCCGGATCCGACCCGGGTCGGTGTACGCCGGGACGGGCCGGCCGGGGCTCTCCACCCGGAACGACACTCCCACCGCCGCGCACCGGCCCGACCAGGTGGGCTCGGCGTCGGCGGCGAGGCGGGCCAGGTCCACCGGTGCCGGTTCGAGGGGGAAGTCGGCGGCTTCCAGCCGGGCCAACGCCAGCAGGTCACCGATGAGCCGGTCGAGGTGCTGGGATTCGGCGAGCATGGTCCGTCCGGCGGCAGCCGTGCCGTCCGCCTCGATCACTCCGTCGGCCAGCGCCTCGGCGTACCCACGGATCGCTGTCAGCGGGGTCCGCAGTTCGTGCGAGACGGAGAGCAGGAATTCCCGCTGCCGCCCCTCGCTTGTGGTCAGCGCGGCGGCCAGCCCGTTCAACGCCTCCGCCAGGTCGGCGACCTCGTCCGGTGGCTCGACCGGCACCCGTACGGCACGGTCCCCGGCCCGTAGCCGGGCCGCTGCGGTCGCGGCGACCCGGATCGGCCGGGCCAGGCGGCGGGCCAGCAGGAGCCCGGCCACCACACCGGCGGCCAACCCGGCCAGCAGCGGCAGCCAGAGGCTGAGCAGTACCTGCCGCCACAGCCCCGGCGACGAGGCGCGGGAGAGCACCACCCCGTTGCCGCCGGGCAGAGCCCTGCCCTCGACGAGAGCACGGCGGCCGTCGACCGGGCGGCGCGCCGACACGTTGCGGCCCTGGCCGACCCGCTGCACCACGCGGGGCGGCAGGCCCGGTCGGTCGGCGGTCCCGCGCCTGATCAGGTACGCGTCGATGCCCTGGCTGCGCAGTTGCCGGATGAGCCGTTCCTCGTCGGCGGTGCGACCCCGGTCCAACCGTGTCCGCAGCACCTCGGCGGCGAGCCGTGCCTGTGCGGCGAGTGCCTCCTGATCTCGCCGCTCCGCGCCCCGGATCGCCAGCGGCACCGCGACGATGGCGGTGACGAGCACCGACACCAGCGCCACTGTGCAGGTGACGAGCACCGCGCGGGCGGTGAGGGTCTCGCCGAACCGGCGGCGCCGAGGTGCTGCCGGCGGGGGAACTGCGGCCACAGGCAGCGCCCCGACCTGCTCTTCGGTGCGCGCGGGCTGTCGCGGAACGGGATGGTCAGGCATCGACGGCGTACCCCACGCCCCGGTGGGTGCGGATGACACCTGCCGGGCCGAGCTTCGCCCGGACCTGGGCGACATGCACGTCGACGGTGCGGGTTCCGGCGTGCGCTGCGTAACCCCACACCCCGGCCAGCAGTTCCTCCCGGCTGAAGACCCGCCCCGGTCGGGCCATGAGGTGCGCCAGCAGGTCGAACTCGGTGGAGGTGAGCTGCACCGGGGCGCCCGCCACGGTGACAGTCCGGCGGGCCGGGTCGAGCGTCACCGCGCCGACGACGCGTGGCTGCTCCGCCCCTTCGGGGCCGCCAGCGGCGCGGCGCAGCACGGCACGCACCCGGGCGACAAGTTCGCGCGGGCTGAACGGCTTGGTGACGTAGTCGTCGGCGCCCAACTCCAGGCCGACGATCCGATCCACCTCGTCGTCACGGGCGGTGAGGAAGATGACTGGCGTCCAGTCGCCAGCCTCGCGCAAGCGACGGCAGATCTCGGTGCCGGGCAGGCCGGGCAGTGCGATGTCCAGGACGCAGACCACAGGTCGCAGCCGGCGGGCGGCGCTCAGGCCCGCCTCGCCGTCGCGTTCCATCTGCACGCCGAACCCGTCGCGGGTGAGATAGAGCCGCACCAGGTCGGCGATGGCCGGCTCGTCCTCGACCACGAGGACGAGCCCGCGGTACGACGTTTCGACGGTCACCGGCCCATGATTGCGGAAGGGGCGGCCCCGGCGCGATCGACGCGTGTTCGGGTTCGGTAAAGGCGTCCCGGTGCGGCGTCAGCGCGCCACGGCGGGGCGGAACACACTGGGCCGTACGGTCGCCGGCGCGTCGCCGATGGTGGCGACGATCCGCTCGCGGGGCGTCCGCAGTCGAGTCCGGAACGCGTGGTTGAGCAGGGCGTCCATCTGCCACACCTGCTTGGGGTGGGTGGTGCGGATCAGGAACCGCTCACGGATCCCGTCGATCGCGGTGGCGGCCAGCTCGACCGAGTGCAGCCGCGGATCGGGGCTCCAGGTGACGTTGCTCAGCTCGCGCAGCTCGGTGTTGAGGTGCAGGCGGAGCCGGTGCAGCAGCCGCGTCTGCTGGGTCACCACCAGCCGGCGGTGGGTGAGCAGGAGCAGGTAGTCGCCGGTGACCGGGCGGTCGGGGCGGCTGCAACGGGTGACCAGGATTGTCGCGTCACCGGAGCCGACGCAGCGCCGGAACACCGGCATGTGCCGGCTCACGGTCTGCACGGCCAGGCCAGCCTCGGCGGCGGCCGGGAGGAACGTTCGGGAGAAGACGTCCATGACCTGCCCAACGACCCCCCGGCAGGGGTGACGCGGGTCACGGCGCTTTTTTGGAAGTTCCACGCCGCTCGTCGCACTGCATGTCCGACTTCCGACGGGGACGGATCCCGGTCAGGATTCCGGCTGCAACGGGACGGCGGCGAACAGCTCGGCGAGCCAACCGGGCACCGCCTCGGCGTACTCGGCGCGTGTCGGGTCGACGGTGTCCAGGGCTCGCCGCCAGGACAGCGCACGACTCACCGCGCCCAGATTCATCGCCAGGTCGGCGGCCTCGACAAGCGTCCGGCGGTCGTACCTGTCGGTCCACGCCTCCAGATAACTGTCGCGAAGGCGGACCAGCGTGGCGTCGTCGGCAGCCAGCTCGGCGGCGTACCGGATGGAGCGCAGTGTCACCAGCAGCGTGCCGAACGGGTGCGCCACCGACGCGTCGCCCCAGTCGAAGTACCGGTACCCGGTCGGGCCGGCGAAGACGTTGCCGTCGTGCAGGTCGTCGTGCTGGATGGTGGCCGCGATGCCGAGGTCGGCGAGCCGGCGACAGCGCTCGGCGTACGCCGGAAGCTCCGCCCGCAGCCGCTCGTACGTCTCGGGGGCGAGCCCGCCCTCGGCGCCGATCCGCAGCGACTCATTGTCGTCCAGCAGGTCGGCGAGCAACCCGGCCAGCACCTCGGGGCGGTGGTCCGGCACCCCGAGGGCGACCAGCTCGTCGGCGCGTGGCGCGGTGGCGAGCTGGAGCGCGGCGTACCCGGGCAGAGCCCGTTCCCAGTGCGCCAGGTCAGGATCGCGGCCCAGCACGTCACGCAGCGACTCCCCGCCGTCGGGCAGCAGCGACCAGCCCCGCTGCGGGTCCACGGCGATCGGTGTCAGCACCCGGTCGGGGGCCAGCTCGGCCAGCGCCGCGATCAGAACTGCCTCGTGCACGGTGCCCTGGTTGTTGGCCTTGAACCACACCGGCCCGCCGTCGGTGGGCACCCGCCACACAAGCGACCACGGACGGACCCGGGGCTCCACGGCCCCGGTGACCAGCAGGCCGACTCCCGCGAGCTGCTCGTCGACCCAGTCGCGAGCCTGCGCCTGCCACTGCTCACTGGACCAGTCGGGGGCATGCTCACCGGCGATCGTCTCCACGGTGGGCACCCTAGGGTCGGTTGCCCCTCCCGGGCCACGCTTTTTCAGTGGCGGCGCGCCGCGACAGTTCGCCAGCGGCAGAGGGGCCCGGGATCAGACCAGCTCGACGATCGTGGCGTTGGCCATGCCGCCGCCCTCGCACATGGTCTGGAGGCCGTAGCGGATCCCGTTGTCCCGCATGTGCTGAAGCATCGTGGTCATGATCCGCGCACCGGAACCGCCGAGCGGGTGACCGAGGGCGATCGCGCCGCCGCGCGGGTTGAGCCGCTCCGGGTCGGCCTCGGTCTCCGCCAGCCACGCCAGCGGCACCGGGGCAAACGCCTCGTTCACCTCGTACACCCCGATCTCCTCGATGCCCAGCCCCGCGCGGCGCAGCGCCTTCGCGGTGGCCGGGATGGGCGCGGTGAGCATGGTGACCGGGTCGTCGGCGGCGACCACTGCGGTGTGGATGCGGGCCAGCGGGCGCAGGCCGTGCCGGCTGGCCCAGTCGGAGGTGGTCACGGCGAGCGCGGCGGCGCCGTCGGAGATCTGGGACGCGGAGCCGGCGGTCACCACGCCGTCAGCACGGAACGGGGTGGCCAGCTCGCCCAGCTTCTCCAGTGAGGTGGACCGGCGGATGCCCTCGTCGGCGGCGAACTTGCCGCCGTCGGCAAGCGGCACCGACGTCAGCTCCGGGTCGAACGCCCCGGCGTCCTGGGCTGCGGCGGCCTTCTCGTGGCTGGCCAGCGCGAACTCGTCGAGCTGGGTACGCGACAGACGCCACCGCTGGGCGATCAGCTCGGCCCCGACGCCCTGGTTGAACGGCAGCGGCTCGTCGTCGGCGAAGCCCTCGACGCCCCGGTAGCGGGCCCGGACCTGGTCGCTGAACGGCATGCCACCGCCCACGCTGGAGCCCATCGGCACCCGGGTCATCGACTCCACCCCGCCGGCGACCACCAGGTCTGCCTGGCCGGAGAGGACGGTAGCGGCGGCGAAGTGCAGTGCCTGCTGGCTGGAGCCGCACTGCCGGTCGATGGTGGTGCCAGGCACCGACTCGGGCCAGCCTGCGGCGAGCACGGCGTTGCGGGCGATGTTCCACGACTGCTCGCCGACCTGGGACACGCAGCCCCAGAAGACGTCGTCGACCTGCGCCGGGTCGAGGCCAGTGCGCTCGGCGAGGGCGCGCAGCACGTGCGCCGAGAGATCGACCGGGTGGACACCGGCGAGGCTGCCCTTGCGCCGCCCGACCGGGGTGCGTACCGCGCCGACGATGACCGCGTCACTCATGTTTACTCCCCGGTAACCTGACTGCCCCGATCCTACGTCGTCGGTGGACCGGCCGTCCGCCCCCGGGCATGCTGGGCGGATGGATGAGACCTCCACGACCCGGCAGTGGCGGGTGCCCGCGAGTCTTCCGGCGATCAAGATCGCCGGCGCGGTGGCACTCGTCGCGATCGGGCTGCTCTTCGCCGACGGCGACACGGTACGGCTGGTCCTGGCCTGCCTGGCGGCCGCCGCACTGGTGGGCTGGGCGGCACGCGACCTGGTCGCGCCGGTCCGGTTGGCGGTCGGCCCGGAGGGGGTCACCGTCATCCACGGGTTCGCCGGTCGGCGGATGCTGCCCTGGCCGGCGATCGAGGCGATCACCGTGGACCGCCGACCCCGGTTGGGGCTGACCACCGAGATGCTGGAGATCGACGCGGGCGAGTCACTGCACCTCTTCGGCCGCTACGACCTGGGCACAATGCCCGAGGACGTGGCCGCCGAGCTGCACGCCGCCCGCCCGGGCGCGACCGGATAGCCGGTGGTCAGCCCAGTAGCTGGGCGGTGCGGAACAGGACGAGGGCCAGCAGGATGAGCAGGATCACCGCACCGCCGCCGACCTGCACCAGCGTGCGCCGGCCCCTGGGCGCGTAGGCGAGAACCAGCGCCATCGCGGCACCGACCGCCAGGCCGCCCAGGTGCCCGGGGATCGAGATGCCCGGCACTGTCAACGTGAACACCAGGTTGATCACCAGGATCGGGATCACCTGGGAGATGTCCCGGCCCATCTTGCGCTCGATGATGATCAGCGCGGCGAAGAGACCGAAGACGGCTGTGGACGCACCGGCGGTGGCCGAGTTCTGCGCGCTGAACAGGTAGGCGGCGACGTTACCGCCGAGACCCGCGATCAGGTAGAGCGCAGCGAAACGCGCCCGCCCCAGGTTGGCCTCCAGCGAACGGCCGAGCACCCAGAGCGCCCACATGTTGAGCAGCAGGTGGATCACGCCGTAGTGCAGGAACATCGCGGTGACCAGCCGGTACCACTGGCCGTCGGCGATGCCGCCGAGCGTGCCGTCGGGGAAGACCGCCAGCCCGAGCACCGAACCCCAGTTGGTAAGCGGCGTGCTGCCGCCCATCAGACCGCCGAAGCCGGAACCGCCGACCGCCGCGTCACCACCCCGGTCGGAGGCGATGGAGAGCACCATGAGAAGCACGTTCAGCGCGATGAGCGCCTTGGTGACGTAGCCGTGCCGGCCGGCCGCACCACCACCGAAGGCGGTACGCGCCGGCCGGACACTACGACGTCCCTCGTCGACGCACTCCGGGCACTGGTGCCCGACGGACGCGTCCCGCATGCAGTCCGGGCAGATCGGCCGGTCGCAGCGGGTGCACCGGACGTAGGTCTCCCGACCGGGGTGCCGGTAGCAGACCGGGGTGGTCGGTGGGGACTCGCTCACCGGGCCGACCCTCCGTCCGTCACCGCGCGGGGCACCGGCGCTGGCCGGTGCGGTGCTCCGGAGCGCTCAATCATGCGAGCAAAGGTACCTCGCTGGTTCGTCAGCCAGCAGACCGCTCGATCTCGACCCGCTCGATCACGACGTCCTGGAGCGGACGGTCGCTCGGGCCGGTCGGGGTGTTCGCGATCGAGTCGACGACCTTCACCGACTCCTCGTCGGCGACCTGCCCGAAGATGGTGTGCCGGTTGTTGAGGTGCGGCGTCGGCGACACGGTGATGAAGAACTGCGAACCGTTGGTGCCCGGTCCGGCGTTCGCCATCGCCAGCAGGTACGGCCGGTCGAAGCGCAGCTCCGGGTGGAACTCGTCGGCGAACTTGTAGCCCGGCCCGCCCCGGCCGGTGCCGGTCGGGTCGCCCATCTGAACCATGAAACCGCTGATCACGCGGTGCGAGATGGTGCCGTCGTAGTACGGCCCGCTGCCCGGCTGGCCGGTGCGCGGGTCGGTGTATTCGCGGTTGCCCTCGGCCAGGTCGATGAAGTTGCGGACCGTCTTCGGCGCGTGGTTCGGGAAGAGCTCCAGACGGATCGGCCCAGCGTTGGTGTGCAAGGTGGCGTAGACAGCCTCGGCCACGGGTACTCCTCACTCGTTGGTCAGTTCCATGCGGATCCTCCCATGTGCCCGATCTGGCATCGCGGAGGCATCCGAAGGTGGAGGATGACGAAGGAACAACTCCCAGGAGGTGGGACCGTGTTTGGAATCGGGCGGCGTAAGTCCCAGGGTCAGCTGGCCAGAGCAGAGCTGAACCAGAGCATCAGCCACCTGATGCAAGCAGCCAACCACGCCGCTAAGGGCGCTGGCTCGACGGTCGGCCCGCGGGTGCAGGTCGCCCGTGGCTACGTTGCGCCGACGGCGGCGAAGGTACGCGATCGTGCGTCGACCGGCTGGGGGACGACACTCACCACGCTGGCACCGCTGGCCGCGGTGGCCCGTGATGGCGCCGCGCAGGCAGGGCCGTTGACCAGGAAGGCCAAGTCGAAGAGCATGCGGATCACTGGCAAGAAGAAGCAGCCGCGTCGTCGCGGCTCGATGATGACCGGCCTTCTGGCCGCGGGTGCCATCGCCGGCCTGGCCGGCGCGGTCGCTCTGCGTCGTCGCCGGGAGCAGCAGGAGTGGGCCGAGTACGACCCGACCCGCACCCTGGAGCCGATGCGCGACGAGGTCGACTCGTTCGAGGTGCGCACCCCGTCGACGCCGAAGGGTACCGACGGGTCGGCCATGACCGGGATGACCGGCGCGGGCAGCTCGGCGGTGGCCGGCGGCGACAGCGCCAGCACCACCGCCCCCGCCACCCCCGGCCCGTCGACGACCGGCATCCGCCCGACCGACAAGGTTCCGTCGGTCGCCGAGGGTGCCAAGGACGTCTCCGGCCGTCCGGCCGACGACATCTCCAAGGCGCTGGGCAAGGACACGGCCCGCACCAACGGCCGCCGCTGACCTCAGCGACAGCGCACCGGCGCCGGCGACGCGGGTTTCCCGCTCGCCGGCGCTTTCGCGCACTCAAACCCGTCGGCGCCCGTCGGTGCCGGGTTGCCCGGCGTACGCGGTCAGAGCCAGCCGTTGCGGCGGAACCAGCGGTACAGGGCGAGGGAGACCCCGAGCATGAGGGCCAGCACGACGGGATAGCCGTACGTCATCTTCAGCTCGGGCATGTTCTCGAAGTTCATGCCGTAGATGCCTGCGACGCCGGTCCAGAACGCGGCGATGGCCGCCCACGCGGCGATCTTGCGCATGTCGTTGTTCTGGTCGACGGTGACCTGGGCCAGGCGCGCCTGGAGGATGGAGTTCAGCAGGTCGTCGTAGGAGTTCACCTGCTCGACGGTGCGGCTCAGGTGGTCCTGCACGTCCCGGAAGTAGCGCCGGATCTCCTTCGGCACCTCGCGGTTGACCTGGGAGGTAAGCGTCATCAGCGGGCGCTGCAACGGGATCACCGCCCGCTTGAACTCCACAAGCTCCCGCTTCATCTGGTAGATCCGCTGGATCCGACCATGGCTGTTGCGGTCGAAGACCTCGGCCTCCAGGACGTCCAGGTCGTCCTCCAGCTGCTCGGCCACCTCCAGGTAGAGGTCGACCACGCGGTCGGTCACGCCGTACGCCACCGCCCACGGGCCGTGCAGCAGCAGGTCCCGCTTGGTCTCCAGCTCGGCGCGGACCGGGGAGAGCCGGCAGGCGTCCCCGTGCCGGACGCTGATCAGGAACTTCGGGCCGATGAACAGCATCACCTGGCCGGTCTCGACGACCTCGGAGTTCTCGGTCAGCTCGGCGTGCTCGCAGTACCGGGCCGTACGCAGCACGAGGAATGTGACGTCGTTGAACCGCTCCAACTTGGGCCGCTGCGCTGCCTTCACCGCGTCCTCGACGGCCAGCTCGTGCAGACCGTAGGTCTCCGCGATGGCTGTCATCTCGGCCAGCTCCGGCTGGTGCAGCCCGAGCCAGACGAAGCCGTGCTCCTCGCGGCGGGCCGCCTCGAGCGCGTCCGCGTACGTCCAGTCGCCGGGCTGCCGCTTGCCGTCGACGTACAGCGCGCAGTCGACAACGCCGCTGCGGCCGGAGCCGGCGGGGGCCGGCGTCGGGGGCGAGCCGTCGGCGTTGAGCATCCGGGTCACCGCCCGCACCGGGGACGGCCACGCCCGGGGTCGCAGCACCCGTCCGGTGCTCGGCAGCACCGACCGGCTGCGATCTTCCCGATCTGTCATCTCGACACCTCCCCGCGCTCGCCTGCGGCTTGCAGGCTACGCCGATGGTCGCCATCGGCAGGTGTGACGGCGGTCGCGGGGGCGGCGCCGGGCGGGCCGGGTCGCGTCGGGGGGTGAGAGGACGACACGGCCCACCCGGCGCCCATGGGGGCGGGGGTTGTGCTGCACGCGTGACCCGAAAACGGCGCGGCGGCCGCAGTCGCCTGCGGCGCTCACGACGTATGACGAATGACGCTCGCAGCATTGTGAGCCGCCGGCCGCCCGGGCGGGAGCCCCGGACGGCCAGCATCGTCGTTTTGTCAGGAACCCGACAGAATGCGCCCGCGCCAGTCGTCGACGGCTGGCGCGGGCGTCGCCTCTGGCCAGCCTCGACGGCCGGCGCGGGCCTCAGCTCCGGACGGCCTCGACGGCTTCCGCGAGCCGGCGGACACCCTCGTCGATCCGATCGGCGGTCACGGCCGAGAAGGCAAGCCGCAGGGCGTGCTGCCCACCGTCCAGAACGAAGTCGCTGCCCTTGACCACTGCCACCCCGCGCTCGGCCGCCGCCGGGGCGAGCTTGTCCACCAGGACGTCCTCGGGGAACTCCACCCAGAGGAAGTAGCCACCGTCGGGCTCGACGAACCGGGCCTGCGGCAGGTGCCGGCGCAGCGACTCGGCAAGCACCTGGGACCGCTCGCCCAGCGCCGCCCGGACGGTCTCGATCGAGCGGTCGATGTCACCGGAGACGCAGAACTGGTGCACGATCGCCTGCGACACCATGCCGGGCGAGATGTAGAGGCTCGTCGCGTTCTTCGCGATGTCGGCGATCAGGTCCGCAGAGCCGACCAGGTAACCGACCCGGACGCCCGGGCAGACCGTCTTCGTGAAGCTCGACGCGTGGACCACCACGCTGCGGGTGTCCATCGACAGCATCGACGGCAGCGCCTCGCCACGGAACCGGATGTCCGCGTACGGGTCGTCCTCGAAAATGATGAAGCCGTATTCCGCGGCAAGGTCGAGCAGTTCGCGACGCTTCTCCAACGACAGCGTCACGCCGGCCGGGTTCTGGTAGTTCGGGATGATGTGCGCGAGCCGGGGACGTACCCCGGACTCCAGCAGCTTGCGCAGCTCGGCGGTGTCCACGCCGTCGGGCTCGACCGGAACCCCGTACAGCTCGCTGCCCATCCGCTGCAGGTTGAGCAGCGTCCGGTCGTACGTCGGGCGCTCCACCACCACGGCGTCGCCGGGACGGACCAGGTGGTCGAAGAGGAACGCGTCGGCCTGGAGCGAGCCGTTCGTGACGAGCACCTGGTCGGCCTCGACACCGTGCTTGTCGGCGATCCACTTCCGCAGCGGAAGGTAGCCGACGGAGGTGCCGTACGCCGTGATCCCCGCAGGGTCGGCGTCGAAGGCGCGTACGGCGGCGGCCTTGAGGCCCTCGACATCGACGATGTCCAGCGAGGGCGCCCCACGGGCAAAGGAGATCAGCTGCTCGGCGGTCATGGCCATTGAGCGTACGGGCGACTGCGGGGCGCGCGCGGACGGCACGGCGATGTCCGCATCCTGAGCCACCGGACGGGTGACCCGACTCCACCGGTCGCCGTCAGATCAGACCGGAAGTGCGAGCGCGTCGTGCTGCGCCGACCGGGAAAGCCCCTCCAACTGCACGCCGAGCGCGTCGAGCAGGTGGCTCCAGTCGAAGTAGGAACGCCACGCGACGATCCGGCCCCGGCGGACCCGCACCACGTCCGCCACCTCCCAGCTCACCGACCGGCCGGTGGGCGCGACTGTGCCGTACGGCGAGTGCAGCGTGCCGGTGTGGGTGCCGGACAGGCGCAGCTCGACTGCCGCGCCGCCGGAAGTCCGCACCGAGCCCAGCGGGTCGACCCGCAGGTCGGGGAAGGCACCCGTCCAGGTACGCAACAACGCGGGCAGTTCGATCGGGCGGACCGTGACACCCGGCATGGAGTAGAAAGCCTCCGGGGCATACAGATCCGGGAGTCGGGCCACGTCCCGACTCAGGAGCATTGCGTACTGCTGCTCGACCAGGCGCTCCGCGTCACGCATCGGGCCCTCCCCCACGGGCGGCGGAATCTCCGCGCCCGCAGGGAATCCTTACCCGTCGATTCCGCCGGCACACCCGTATGGACCGGTCAGGTGGTGGCGACCGCCGGATTCTCCGACCAGACCCGCATGATGTCCCGTACGGAGATCACTCCGGCGACCTCCCGGCCGTCAAGCACCACGAGGTGCCGGAACCCACCCCGAGCCATCGCGGCGGCTGCCTCGGCGACCGTCCACTCCGGCCCGGCGTAGACGACGTCCCAGGTCAGGTGGGAGCGGGTGCGTTCCACGTCGCAGTCGAGGCCCGCGCCGATGGCCTTCAGCACGTCGCGTTCGGTCATGATCCCGACCCCTTCGGACTCCGGGTCGATCACGACGGCCGACCCGACACCGCGGGCCGACATCATCTGGGCCGCCTGGCGGAGCGTGTGCTCCGGACCGACGACGAGAACCTGGCTGGACATCGCTTCCCGTACCTGCATCACGCATCACCCCTGCCGACGTTGGCATCCGGTAGGGACATGGTGGTCTGTGGATGTTTCCTGGACAAGACCACGGCGTCGCCGAATCGCCGGACCGCTCGCTACTGTCAAACGGTGCCCACCGACCCCCTGCGCTGCGCCGGCGCGCTGATCGTCGACCACGACGGCCGCATCTTCTTCCAGCGCCGGTCGCCGCACCGACGGCTTTTTCCCAATTGTTGGGACATCGTCGGTGGGCATCTGGAGCCCGGCGAGGACGTCGACGAGGCACTCCGCCGGGAGATCACCGAGGAGACCGGCTGGCTCCTGTCGCACGTCCTCGGCCCGGTGGGCGAATACCACTACGTCGGTGACGACGGCCTGGCCCGGATCGAGCACGACTTCCTGGTACGGGTCGACGGCGACCTCGCCCACCCGAAACTTGAGGCAGGCAAGCACACCGAGTACCGCTGGCTGGCCGAGCACGAGGTGACGGTGCTGGATGAGAACCGCGACGTCAACGACGGCCTGATCAGGCGGATCGCGGAGGAGGGCTTCGCCGTCCTGCGGTCGATCGGTCTGTGAACACCATCGAGTTGGCGCCCCACCGGGCCGCCGGTCTGGTCGCCCCGGCCGTCGACCGCGCGTACCGCGCCGGAATGCTCGCCGGTCACGACTGGGGCGGAGCGGAGCTGAGCCAACGGTACGGCGGGCCGGCCGCCACCGGCCTCCTGGTCGAGCTACGGACCCGGCTGGCCGCACCCGGCGGCATCGTCGACGAGGCCGGGTTCGCGGCGGTCACCAGGTATCTCGATCCGGTGGTCAGCCGCCGGACTGTCGACAAGCAGGTCGCCTACGGAATGATCCACCGCCGCCCGGACGGCGGGCTCTGCGCCACCGAACGCGGGCTTGCCTTCCTCACCGAGCTGTACCAGGTGCACGCGGAGGTCACCGACGAACTGTGGGCCGGGCAGGACGAGCGGGTGGCGCGGCTGGTGGCGTCACTCGGCCGGGTGCTGGCGTACGCCCTGGTGCTTGCCGACGAGGAAGGCGACCGGGGCAACTCGGCATTCACCGCGATGGCGCCGCCGCACGAGCCGTACGGCGCCCCGGCGGGCGTGCTCCTGCTCAACCGGCTCGGCGCGCTGCGGTACCACCGGGCCGACGCGCACGCCGCCGCCTGGACGGCCGCCGGGCACACCGCGTCGAGCGTCGCCGCCCTGCCGCCCGGCCCGGAACGGCTCGCCATCGAGTTGGAGACCGACCGACGGGCGGCCGGCCCGTACGCCGTCCTCACCGCGGACGAGCGACTGACGATGCTCGCCGACCTGGCCGCGCTGCCCGGCTGACCGGTTGACCGGAGTCACCGGGCCGCCCGGGGCTATCCTCCACCGGTGACGGGAGCAGGACGAGGGAGGATGTCGCGATGATCGGAATGGTGCTCGCGGCCGGAGCAGGACGCCGGCTGCGCCCGTACACCGACACCCTGCCGAAGGCGTTGGTGCCGGTGGACGGCGAGATCACGATCCTGGACATCGCGCTGGGCAACCTCGCCGAGGTCGGGCTCACCGACATCGTGATCGTGGTCGGCTACGCGGCGGACGCTGTCGTCTCCCGTCAGGCGGACCTGGAGAAGAAGTACGGCGTCACCCTCACCCTTGTGCACAACGACAAGGCCGAGGAGTGGAACAACGCCTACTCCCTCTGGCTGGCCCGGGAGCACTTCGCGCGTGGAGTGCTGCTTGTCAACGGGGACACCGTGCACCCGGTGAGCGTGGAGAAGACGCTGCTGGCCGAGCGCGGCCCGGGGATCCTGCTCGCCGTTGACACCCTCAAGCCGCTGGCCGAGGAGGAGATGAAGACCACCTTCGACGCCGCCGGCCAGCTCACCCGCATCACCAAGATCATGGACCCGGGCGAGGCGTACGGGGAGTACATCGGCGCGACGCTGATCGAGCCGCAGGTCGCCGACGCGCTCGCCGACGCCCTAAAGGCGACCTGGCGGCGTGATCCGAACCTCTACTACGAGGACGGCTACCAGGAGTTCGCCGACCGGGGCGGCGAGGTGCGGGCGGCTCCCATCGGCGACGTCCCCTGGGTCGAGGTCGACAACCACGCCGACCTGGCCCGCGCGCGGGAGATCGCGTGCCTCTACTAGCCCGGAGTATCCTCACCCCGCTGCACATCGACGTACGCCGAGGTGCGGTCGCCGACCTGGGCGCGATCCTGGCCGACGGGCGGATCTCGGCAGGCGGTGACGTCGCGGTGGTGGTCGGCCCGGGTCAGGGTGCCCAGATCGCGGAGCTGATCCGACCGTCGCTGCGGACGGCCGACGTGTTCACCGTCGCCGGGGCGACGCTGGACGCCGCCGACGACCTTGGCGGCAAGCTCCGCGCCCGGTCGTACGACGCGGTGGTCGGCATCGGCGGCGGCAAGACGATAGACGTGGCCAAGTACGCGGCGACCCGCCGAGGGCTGCCGATGGTGTCGGTGGCGACGAGCCTCGCCAACGACGGGATCGCCTCCCCGGTGGCCAGCCTCATCACCGACGGGATCAAGGGCTCCTACGGGGTGCACATCCCCATCGCGGTGATCGTCGACCTCGACTTCGTGGAGAGCGGCCCGGAGCGGCACAACCGCGCCGGCATCGGCGACGTCATAAGCAACATCAGCGCCCTGGCCGACTGGGAGCTGTCCCGCCGGGTCCGCGGTGAACCCGTCGACGGATTGGCCGCGTCGCTGGCCCGGGCGGGCGCCGAGGCGGTGCTCAACCACCCCGGCGACATGACCGACGACGCGTTCGTCACAGTGCTGGCCGAGGCACTGATCTCCAGTGGCCTGGCGATGGCTGTCGACGGCACCAGTCGCCCGTGCAGCGGCGGCTGCCACGAGATCATGCACGCCGTCGACTCGCTCTTTCCCGGCACCGCCTCGCACGGTGAACTCGCCGGGCTGGGAGCGTTGTTCTGCACCTGGCTGCGCGGGGATCTACGCCGCTTCGGGGAGATGTCGGCCTGCCTGGCCCGGCACGGTCTGCCGCGTCTCCCCGCCGAGGTGGCGCTCACCGACGACCAGTTCGTGGAGGCCGTGCAGTTCGCGCCGCGTACCCGACCCGACCGGTACACCATCCTCGAACACCTGGCACTGTCGCCTACCGAGACGCGGGAGCGGCTGGCAGACTACGCCGGTGCAATCCGCGACCAGCTTGGCTGACCCCCGTCCCACCGTCGCCGACTTCCACCGGGTGAACCGGGGCGGCGGCCTGTTCAGCGAGTCGATCAGCCAGTGGCTGGGCGCCGTCTTCGCGCTCGTCGCCCAGCGCCTCGGGCTGCGCCCCACCGCGCTCACCCTCACCAACCTGGTGCTCGGGCTGGCCACCTCGATCACAGTTGTGGCGCTCGCCGGGCCGGTCGCCGCCGGTGACGTACCGGCCTGGGTGGTCGGTCTGCTCGCCCTGATCGGCTGGCAGGTGGCGTACTCCCTGGACTGCGCCGACGGGCAGCTCGCCCGGGTGACCGGTCAGGGCAGCGCGGCCGGCGCGCGGATCGACATTCTCTGTGACGTGGCCGCGCAGATCGCCCTGGTGGCCGCGCTCGCCGCAGTGGCGGTGGCGCAGGAGCCGGGCACGCCGACCTGGCTCGTGGCGACCTTCGCGGGCACCTGGATGGTCAACCTGGTCACGTCGGTGATGCAGTCCGGCCCCAACGCGGCAAGCATGGTCACCTCGACCTCGCTGCCGGTCCGCCTGGTGAAGCTGGTACGCGACTACGGCGCGGTGATCTTCGTGGCCGCCGTGGTGCTGGCCGTCGCCCCCGCGCTGGTCCTCTGGGTGATGGTGGCGTTCACCATCGTCAACGGCGGCTTCCTGCTGGCGAGCATCGCCTTCTCCGCCCGAGCCTCCCTGTAAGGAAGGGCCCCTTACTATCGCCTTTTGCATAGGAAGGGCCCCTTACTAACCACGCTGGGCGGCGCCTTCGTGGTCGGCGCCGCTGCCCCGGCACGCAGCGATCGAGGGCTACACCACGTTGCGGAGATCTTGGCAAGAAGCCGCCCCTATAAGGGCGTTTTCCTGCCAAGATCTCCGCACTCCCGCCAGGCGGGACAGCAGCGGGAGCCGGCAGGCCGGGATCAACGAGGGCGGGCCACGCCGGCGTAGACGTCTAGGTGCCGCTTGATGACGACGTCGGGGTGGAAAGTCTGCTCGTACCGCAGCCGGGCCGGTGCGGCGAGCGCGGCGGCGCCAGCCCGAGCGACCGGGAGCGCGGCGGCCAACGCGGCCGGGTCCGGCGGGACCACCCAGCCGGCGGTGCCGGTGACCAGGCCGGCCGGCATCGCAGACGGACCGGCCGGCGGCGGGGAATGGCCGGCGACGGCCGAGGCGACAGCCGCCGGGCCGGTGCCGGCGGGCTCGTGCGGGGCGTCCGCGCCGACCAGGTACGGGATGCCGCCCAGCGCGGTGCCGAGCACCGGCCGGCCACTGGCCAGCGCCTCGATGATCACGGTCGGTAGCACGTCGTGCCACATGGAGGCGGCGATCACCACAGCGCTCGCCTCGACAGCTGCCTGCACCCCGGCCCGGTCGAGCTGGCCCAGGTAGACCACGTCCTGTCGCTCCGCGGCTGCCGCCTCCACGAGCGGGCGCAACTCGCCGTCACCCGCCACGCGCAGCGTGCCGAGCGTGCCCACGGGGTGCCGGCGCCAGGCGTCCAGCAGCAGGTCCACACCCTTCTCGGGCGAGAGCCGGGCCATGTAGAGGAACCCGTCACCCAGCGGCGCCGGTCGGCCCGGGTCTGGCACGGCATTCGGCTTCACCACGATGCGATCGTCCGGAATGCCGTACTCGCGCAGGTGGTCGGCGATCGCCGTGGTGAGCGCGATGTACCGGTCCACCGACCGCCAGGTGCCCCGGTGCACGGCCAGGGTCGTCGCCATCAGGGCGGACTGGGCAGCCGAGTCGCGGTAGCAGCGGTGCTTGATCGCCGGTAGGCCCAGCGCCCGTCCCTTGCAGTCCTGGCAGATCACACCGTCGCGGAAGTAGATCCCCGAGGAGCAGACCTGCCGGTAGTTGTGCACCGTCTGCACCACAGGCACACCGTGCCGGTGGGCGGTCCGCACCACCCAGGGCGAGATCAGAGGGTACGGGTTGTGCAGGTGCAGCACGTCCGGCCGATGCGCGGTGAGCAGCCGGCTCAGGTCCTGCTGGGCACGCGGCGCCCAGATCGGCGAGATCGGCAGCAGCGCCTTGGCCGCCTTCGACATCGACGGGATCTCGTCGGAGCTGCGGATGAACGGCAGCACCTCGACGCCGGCGGCGCTGAGCTGGGCGATCTCCGCGTCGACGATCGTGTTCTCGCCGGAGGGCTGAGCTTCCCGGTACCGGTTGTGTGCCACCACGATTCTCACGGGAAAGAAGGCTACCGTTGGGTCGTGCCCGAACTACCGGAGGTTGAGGCGCTCGCGGGATACCTGCGACAGCGCGCGGTGGGGCGGCGTGTCGACCGGCTGGAGATCGCCGCGATAAGCGCCCTGAAGACGTACGACCCGGCACCGTCCGCGGTCGCCGGCCGGGCTGTCGTCGACGCCCGCCGGCACGGCAAGTTCCTCGACGTACTCATCGAGGGTGATCTGCATCTCGTTGTCCACCTGGCACGGGCCGGATGGCTGCACTACCGGGAGGCGTTCCCGTCCACGACGCCGCTGCGCCCCGGCAAGGGTCCGATCGCGGTACGGGTACGTCTCGACGACGGCTCCGGCTTCGACCTGACGGAGGCCGGCACCCAGAAGAAGCTTGCCGCGTACCTGGTCAATGAGCCTTCGGCGGTGCCCGGCGTGGCAAAGCTCGGCCCGGACGCGCTCGCCGCCGACCTGCCCACCTTCACCGAGCGGCTGCGCAGCCGGCGTGGGCAGATCAAGGGGGTGCTGACCGACCAGTCGGTCCTCGCCGGGGTGGGCAACGCGTACTCCGATGAGATCCTGCACGCCGCGAAGCTGTCCCCGTTCGCGATCACCGATCGGCTCACCGACGCCCAGCTCGCCGCCCTGCACACGGCGACGCGGCAGGTGCTCGGCGACGCTGTCGAGCGTTCCGTCGGTCAGCGCGCGGCGGAGCTGAAGGGTGAGAAACGCGCCGGCCTGAAGGTGCACGCCCGCAACGGGCTGCCCTGCCCGGTGTGCGGGGACACGGTGCGGGAGGTGTCGTTCGCCGATTCCAGCCTTCAGTACTGCCCGACCTGCCAGACCGGCGGGAAACCGCTCGCTGACCGACGGTTGTCCCGACTAGTACGGTGAGTAGCTCAACTCGGCGACTACAGAGCGGAATCGACCCGACTGGGCTGAAAGCTCCGGTCCACCGTTCTCGCCACACGCGTATCCATCGGTATAGTGGCCCGGTCCCCGGCTTCTGAAATGGTGCGGAGCCGGCCAGATCCCACCGTCACCATCGGTCGCCAATCTCTTTCGGGGCGGCGACCGGTCGGAGTCCGCGTGGGAGACTGGGACGGTGGGCGACCCGGGCCCTCACGGCGAGTGAGCGGCACGTGTCATGCGGGAGGACATGGGTGAGGTGACGACAAGCCTCCAGCGCCCGGTAACCAACGAAGGCCGGAGCAGACTCGTGCGGCACGTCGACAGCTTCGAGATCCAGCCGCCGACGCCGCCGTCACACAACGGCGTCCCTCGGTCGGCGTGGACCAGGGCGCGCCGTCGTGTCTCTCGTTGGCACCGCCCCTACATCGCGATCCTGCTGCTGCTGGACTTCGGCTCGGCGGCGTTCGCCAGTTGGATCGCGATCCAACTGTTCGACCAGGCCGCCTCCGGTTTTTCCGGCACCCACCAGGATCCGACCTGGTTCCACACCGTCTCCTACCTGCTGCTGCCGCTGGGCTGGGTGGTCATCCTCTGGAGCAACCGGGCCTATGACCGGCGCTATCTGGGGCTCGGGCCGGACGAGTTCAAACGGGTCATCCGAGCCGCCGTCACCGTCGCGGCCAGCGTCTCCTTCCTGGCCTTCGCCACCAAGACCGCGCTGTCGCGGTGGACGGTCGGCACGGCGCTGCTCGGGGCGCTCCTGCTGATCCTGTGGGGCCGTTTCGTGGCCCGCTGGGCGCTGCACAACATCCGTCGGCGGGCCGGTCAGGCCGCCCACCGGATGGTGCTGGTCGGCACCCTGCCGGAGTGCCTGGAGGTGTACGCGGCTGTCACCCGCAGCCCGGCCGCCGGGCTGGTGCCGGTCGCAATCCACATCACCGACGGGTACGCGGCGGCGCGCGGGATGCCCACGCCGGTGCCTGTGCACGCCGGGCGCGACGTCCTGGCCCTGGTCCGGGAGGTCGGCGGGGACACCATCGCGGTCTGCGGGTCGGCAAGTGCCGAGCCGGGCGAGTTGCGCCGGCTGGCCTGGCAGTTGGAGGGCTCCGGCGTCGACCTGGTGGTCGCCCCGCAGTTGACCGACATCGCCGGCCCCCGCGTGCACATCAGGCCCATCGAGGGCCTGCCGCTGCTGCACGTCGAGGAGCCGACCCTGTCCGGGCCGGCGCTGCTGGCCAAGAACCTCATGGACCGGGTTGCCGCCGGCCTCGGCCTGCTACTGCTGGTCCCGCTCTTCGTCGCCATCGCCGTGGCGATCCGGATCTCCGACCCCGGGCCGGTCTTCTTCCGCCAGCCCCGGGTGGGGCACGAGGGGCGCACGTTCCGGGTGTGGAAGTTCCGGACCATGTACGTCGACGCCGAGGACCGCCTGGCCAGCCTGACCGACCAGAACGAGACCGACGGCATGCTGTTCAAGATGAAGGAGGATCCCCGGGTCTTCCCGGTGGGTCGCTTCCTGCGGGCGTCCTCGCTCGACGAACTGCCGCAGTTGATCAACGTGCTCTGGGGCGAGATGTCGCTTGTCGGGCCCCGTCCGCTGCCAGCCGACGACGGCGACTTCCTCGGCGACGTACGGCGCCGGTTGCTGGTCCGTCCCGGCATGACCGGCCTGTGGCAGGTCTCCGGTCGCTCCGACCTGTCCTGGGACGAGGCTGTCCGGCTCGACCTCTACTACGTCGACAACTGGTCGCTGGCGTACGACCTGAGCATCCTCTGGCGCACCGTCGGGGTGGTGCTCGCCCGCAAGGGCGCGTACTAGGGCTTGGCCTGTCGGGCCGGAGGGGCCAGGATCGCTGCGTGGGTGGCAACCTCTCCGCCGTCGTCGGCGTCGTCTCACTGGTCACCGCGCTCACCGCTGCCCTGCTGGCGGTGTTGCGGCTGCGCGCCCGACGCGGCATCGCCACAGCCACCCAGCGGGCGACCTACGAGGTGCTGCACACCGCCGGGTTGGCCGCCGAGCCGCTGCGGGCGGGGCTGAGCGCGGCCGGCGCGGCGAAGGCCGTACGCCATCTGCGGGCCCTGGTGGGGGCGGCCGGGCTGGCTCTCACCGACGCCGAGCAGGTGCTCGCCCTCGACGGGCGTGGCACGCACCACGGCGAGCAACTGCTCGCGGCGGCCCAGCGGTCGGTGGCCACGGGGCGTTCGACGGTGCTCGGGGAGGCCGACCTGCGGTGCGACCGGGTCGACTGCCCGATCCGGGGGGCGGTGGTGGCGCCGCTGCACGGGCCGGACGGCCGGGTGGTCGGTGCGCTGCTGGCGATCTCCGACAGCCCACCGGCGCCCGGGTTGGTGCAGGCCACCCTGGAGACCGCCCACTGGGCTGGTAACCAGCTCGCGCTTGCCGAGCTGGACTCCTCGCGGGAGCGGCTGGCGCGGGCCGAGATCCGTGCCCTGCGGGCGCAGATCAGCCCGCACTTCATCTACAACGCGCTTACGGCTATCGGCTCGTTCGTCCGTACCGACCCCGAGCGAGCGCGGGAGCTGATCCTTGAGTTCGCGGAGTTCACCAGGTACTCGTTCCGGGCGCACGGGGAGTTCACCACCCTCGCCGAGGAGTTGCGGTCGATCGACAGGTATCTGACGATCGAGCGGGCGCGCTTCGGCGACCGGTTGCAGGTGCGGTTGCAGATCGCCCCGGAGGTGCTGCCGGTGACGCTGCCGTTCCTCTGCCTCCAGCCGTTGGTGGAGAACGCGGTTCGCCACGGGTTGTCCCGTAAGCCGGGCACGGGCATGGTGAGCATCGAGGCCCGGGACGCGGGCGCCGAGTGCCACATAACCGTGGAGGACGACGGGGTGGGAATGGATCCGACCGCGCTGACCGCCGGCATCGCCGAGCTGGCCCGCGCCACCGCCGACCCGGGCGACGACACGGGCCAGCACGTCGGCCTCTCCAACGTCGACGAGCGGCTGCGGTCGGTCTTCGGGGACCGCTTCGGCCTGGTCGTCGAGACGGGACTGGGGTCGGGCACGAAGGTGAGCATGCGGGTGCCGAAGTTCCATCCAGGTGTACGGGCCGGCTCGTGACCTCTGGGTTCCTGCGGGTCCTGGCGGTGGACGACGAGCCGCCTGCGCTCGACGAGTTGGCGTACCACCTGCGGGCCGACCCTCGGGTGGCCCGGCTGCACACCGCCGGGGACGCCACCGAGGCGCTGCGGTTGCTCCGCGACGGTGACGTCGACGTGGTCTTCCTGGACATCCGGATGCCCGGTCTGGACGGCATGGAGCTGGCACGGGTGCTGCGTCGGTTCGCCCGGCCACCGGCGATCGTGTTCGTCACCGCGTACGACGACGGCGCTGTGGACGCGTTCGACCTGGGTGCCACCGACTACGTCCGCAAGCCGGTACGCGCCGAGCGGCTGGCCGAGTCCCTGCGCCGGGTGATCGGCTCACGGGTGGTGCCGTCGCATCCGGCGGCGCTTGCCCGCGCCGAGGAGGATCCGACGATCCCCATCGAGCTGGCCGGCACCACCCGCATGCTGCCCCGGTCGGCGGTGCGCTGGGTGGAGGCGCAGGGGGACTACGCCCGGCTGCACACAGCGGAGGGGTCACACCTGGTGCGGGTGTCGCTTGCCACGCTCGCGGAGCGGTGGGCCGATGCGGGCTTCGTACGCGTCCACCGGTCGTACCTCGTGCAGTTGAAGTTGATCGCCGAGCTGCGCCTTGTCAACTCCGGTTACGTGGTGGTTGTCGACTCCACCGAGCTGCCGGTGAGCCGGCGGCACACCCGGGAGCTGAAGGACAAGCTGGTCAGGGCGGCCAAGCAGGACTGGAGTCGCTGATTCGGGAATGACAGAACCCATCCCGTACGTTGTACGCTAGGTCGTACGACTTCCGGGAGGCTGCCGTGACCGAGACTCTGTTCGACGTCGAAACCGAATTCGACCGCCAACTCGACCGGCTCGTGGAGCTGGGCTACCCGGCCCTGGCCGGGCTGCCGGAGAGCGCCTTCCGCGACCTGGTCGCCCCGCTGCGGGCCCAGGCCGTCAAGGGCGCCCAGGGCCTGCCGGCGCCCACCGACGCCCGGGTGCCGTTCCTGCTTGTCATCACCAGGGACCTGATCGCTGTGGAGGCCCGCCTCGAACTCACCACGGTTGTCGGCAAGCGCAAGCCCGGCTTCGTCGACCACAACTACGCGGAGGACGACCTGCCGCGCTTCAACCCGATCAAGGAACTGGAGGTGCCGGCCGGGCCGGCGTACCTGCTCTTCGACGTCGACCGGGGCGAGGAGTTCCGCAACCTCGCGCCGGCCGCGGCGCTGGACGGGATGACCGCACAGGGCCGGCTGCCGCTCACGATCGATGAGGGGCTCGCCTTCATCACGCTGCACCCGGCGGCGCTGGCAAGCAACAAGTGCTTCTCGCTTGTCGGCTCCCGCTGCGGCGACAAGCGGGTGCCTGCGCTGTGGATCAGTCAGGGCGCGCCGAAGTTGGGCTGGTGCTGGTACGGCAACCCGCACACCTGGCTCGGCTCCGCCTCGGCTCGTCCGGAGCGCGTCGGCCTGGACTGACCTGCGGTTGGGCCGGCCGATCGGCTCACCCCTGGAGTTATCCACAGGGGTGAGCCGTTCTCCACAGGTTATTCACAACGCGACCCACTGATCTCCACGGCGGCTCCCTACAGTCAGAGCCCATGAAGGAACGCCGCGTCCTGGTGGTCGAGGACGAACGCACCATCGCCGAGTCGGTCGCCGCCCGACTCCGCGCCGAAGGTTTCCTGGTGGAGATCGCCGGGGACGGCCCCAGCGCTGTCGAGCGGTTCCGGGCCGGACAGCCCGACCTCGTCGTACTCGACGTGATGCTGCCCGGCTTCGACGGCCTGGAGGTGTGCAGGCGGATCCAGGCCGTCCGGCCGGTGCCGGTGCTGATGCTCACCGCC
Organism: Micromonospora sp. DT68; assembly: GCF_049847245.1. Taxonomy (NCBI): domain Bacteria; kingdom Bacillati; phylum Actinomycetota; class Actinomycetes; order Micromonosporales; family Micromonosporaceae; genus Micromonospora; species Micromonospora sp. DT68. The sequence continues at coordinate 412,991 of NZ_JBNCNZ010000003.1, read as the reverse complement.
CGCGACGACGAGACCGACCTGTTGGTCGGGCTCGCGGTCGGCGCTGACGACTACCTCACCAAGCCGTTCTCGATGCGCGAGTTGGCCGCCCGGGTGCACGTGCTGCTGCGCCGTGTGGAACGGGCCGCCGCCCCCGCCCCACCGGCCATCCGCCTCGGCGACATCGAGATCAACGAAGCCGAGCGGCGGGTACGCCGGTCCGGCGCGGACGTCCACCTGACGCCCACCGAGTTCGACCTCCTTGTGCATCTCGCGGGACGACCGCGCACGGTCCTTCCCCGGGAACGACTGCTCGCCGAGGTCTGGGGATGGGCCGACGGCAGCGGCACCCGCACCGTTGACAGCCACGTCAAGGCGTTGCGCCGCAAGCTCGGCGCCGACCTGATCCGAACCGTCCACGGCGTCGGGTACGCCCTGGAGGTGCCCGCGTGATCAGCCGGCTGGATCGGGTGCATGACTGGCTGGATCGGGTGCTCCCCCGCCCGCTGGATCCGGTCCGCTCGATCAAGATGAAGCTCGGCGTCCTGCTTGTCGCCTCCTGGGCCGTGGCCATCGGCTACTTCTGGTACGGCATCGGCTGGCTCCCACCGGGCACGTCGATCACTGTCATCTGCATCGCGCTTGTCACCTCCCAGGTGCTCGCCCACGGGATGACCTCGCCGCTGCGCGAGATGACAGCCGCCGCCGGGGCGATGGCCCGGGGCGACTACACCCGACGGGTACGCGCCACGTCCCGCGACGAGGTCGGTGAGCTGGCCCAGGCGTTCAACAAGATGGCCGAGGACCTGCACGCCGCGGACCAGCGCAGACGCGAGCTGATCGCGAACGTCTCCCACGAGCTGCGTACGCCGATCACCGCGTTGCAGGGCGTTCTGGAGAACATGGTGGACGGGGTGGCCGAGCCCGAACCGGCGGCGCTGCGCGCGGCGCTGTCGCAGACCCAGCGTCTGGGCCACCTCGTGGCCGACCTGCTCGACCTGTCCCGCCTCGACGCCGGGGTGGTGCCGTTGCGCCGGGTCCGCATCGACGTGGGGGACTTCCTCGACGAGGCGGTGGAGCACGCCACCGCCAGCGCGGCCGGCGCAGGGCTGGACGTGCACTTCCGGCTCGGCGAGCTGGCGGCGCCGCTGACCGTGCACGCGGACCCGTGGCGGCTGCACCAGGTGTTCGCGAACCTGCTGGACAACGCGGCGCGGCACAGCCCGCCCGGCGGCACCGTACGGGTGAGCGCCGACGAGCACGCCGGCCAACTCCACTTCGAGGTGAGTGACGAGGGGCAGGGCATCCCGTCGGCCGAACGGTCCCGGGTGTTCGAGCGGTTCACCCGCGGCGACCGGGCGGCCGGCGGTGGGACCGGGCTGGGCCTTGCCATCGCCCGGTGGGTCGTGGAACTCCACGGCGGCCAGATCCGCGTTCTCGACCCCGCCGGAACACCCAGGGGCACCGCACCCGGCTGCCACATCCAGGTCACCATCCCGAGCAACGGATCACTTCGAGAAGAGGCCGCATGACCAGCCCCGGCAGTACGTCCGCTCCGGCGACCGGACCGGTCGGACGGCCGCCCGCCCCGGGCCAGCCCTGGTTCGGTCCCGGCCCGGCGAGCCCGCCGACAGCTGGCCAGTCCCGGCCCTGGCCCGCCCCGCCCCTCCCACCACGGCAGCCGTCGTTCGTCGACAAGCACTGGCCGGGTCCGTCCCGCGCCCCGCACCCGCTGCTCCTGACCGTGCTGGCGGTGGCGGCAGCACTCGGTGCCTCGACGCTGACGGTGGTCCGTCCCGGCCTCGGCTGGCTGGTGGCCGCGCTGGCGGCCACGGCCGCGCTCGCCGTCGCGGGCGCCGTCCGGCCGGGCACGTCGTCGCCAGCGGGAAGCACCGGACAGACCTCGCCCGGCGACGCACCCGCCGCCCGGCAAGCGCCGCCGCCCGCTGCTGCGTCCGCCCCCACCGCCGCCGGTCCCACGCCGGTGACGCCGTCGCCCGCCGCCACGTCTACCTCCGGTCCCACGCCGGCCACGGCGCCGCCCGCCGCCCCATCTGCCTCCGGTCTCCCGCCGGGGACGCCGTCGCCCGCCGCCGCCTCCACCGCCACGCCGGTCGCACCGCCGGCCGACTCGAAGCCGGCTGCGACCGCCGCGACGTCACCGGAAGCGTCGACCGCCGCACGGTCCGAACCGGAGCCCACCGAGACGGCCGCACCGACCACCGCGCCACCGCCGGCAGTCACGCCGACGCCAGCGGCGGCCACGCCGCCGGCGGCCCCGACCACCGCACGGCCCGCAGCGACCACGCCGAGTCCGTCCACGGCAGCGGCAGCCGCTCCGGCGGTAGCGACCGCCCGTCCCGATGCCACGGGGGCACCGGGGCGGGCGGCGCAGGCCGCCTGGGCCGCCGCGACGGTCGCGCTTGTCGCCGTGGGCACGGTCCGGGCCGCCGGCTGGCTGTTCGTGCTCTGCCTGCTCGCCGCCGCGGTGACCGCGACGCTCGCGGTCACCGGCGGACGGACCCCTCTCGGGATGCTTGTGGCCGCGACGCTGCCGCCCGCCGCCGCGGTACGGGCGATGCCCTGGGCGGTACGCGGATTGCACCGCACCGGCCCGGTCGGGCCCGGGATCGGCCGGATCATCACGAGCCTCGCGGTCTCGGCCGGTCTCCTGACGCTGTTCGGCCTGCTCTTCGCATCCGCGGACGCGGTCTTCGCCGACCTGGTGAGCGGCCTCCTGCCGGACATCTCGTTTGCCGGTCTGTTCAATTGGCTGATGCGGCTGGGGATTGTCGGCATGGGCCTGCTGGCCGGCGCGTACCTGGTCAACCGCCCGCCCGACCTGGCCAGCCTGCGCGCGACGCCGGGTCGGCCGGCGCACCGGCTGGAGTGGATCCTGCCGCTGGTGCTGCTCGACGCCCTGTTCACGGTGTTCGTCCTTGTGCAGTTGACTGTGTTCTTCGGCGGCGCGGGGCACGTGCTGCGCACGGCAGGGCTCACCTACGCCGAGTACGCCCGCGGCGGTTTCTGGCAACTGCTCGCCGTCACCGCCCTCACCCTGCTGGTGATCGCGGTCGCGGCCCGCCGGGCACCGAAGGCGACCCGCGCCGACCGGATTCTGGTCCGCGTGCTCCTCGGCGCGCTCACAGTGCTCAGCCTGGTCGTCGTCGCCTCGGCGCTCTATCGGATGCAGGTCTACGCCGACGCGTACGGCGCCACCCGGCTGAGGTTGTTCGTGGCGACCGTCGAGCTGTGGCTCGGGCTGCTCTTCGTCCTGGTGGCGGTGGCAGTGGCCCGACTGCGGGCGGACTGGCTGCCCCGACTGGTGATCGGCACGGCGGTGCTGGCGCTGCTCGGGCTGGCTCTGGTCAACCCGGATCGGCTGATCGCCGACCGGAACGTCGACCGTTATCTGGAGACCGGCCGCCTGGACGTCAGCTACCTGTCCGGGCTCTCCGCCGACGCCGTACCGGCTCTGGACCGGCTGCCCGAGCCGATGCGGACGTGCGCGCTGGGGCAGATCGCCGCCGAACTGCCCCAGGACGGCTTCTGGGCGACGAACCTCGGCCGGGAGGAGGCCCGGCGGGTACTCGGCCCGATGCCGGTCACCGGCAGCCTGGTGGACTGTCCCGGTCTGCGGCGCTGGTGACGCTTGACATTCGCGCCGGGCGGGCAAGACTGCCGGGGTGGCCAAGCAACTCCCCGAGGTGGGGTCGGGCGGTGCGACACCGCCGCCCCAGCGCGCCCGGATCGTGCTTGCCGAGATCACCCGGCGGGACAGCCGCGCCGAGCACACCCGCGCCGAGTTGGCCCAGCAGACCCAGGTCGGTGAGGCGCTGGTCCGTGGCCTGGTCCGGGCGCAACTCGCGCTGGCGCTGCGGCTGTCGCTTGTGGTCGTCATCGGGCTGGGCGGGCTGCCGTGGCTGTTCGCCATCGCGCCGTCGCTCGGCCGGACCACGGTGGGAGGCGTCAACCTGCCCTGGCTGCTGCTCGGCGTGGCCTCGTTCCCGTTCCTGATCGCGGTGGGCTGGGCGTACGTACGGCTGGCCGAGCGCAACGAGCAGGAGTTCACCGACCTGGTGCAGCGGCCGGAGCGCTGAGTGGGCAACGACTACGTGGTCCCGGCCATCGTCGCGGTCACCCTGGTCACGCTAGGGATCGGTTTCTACGGGCTGCGGCTGGGCCGGACCACCTCCGACTTCCTGGTCGCCTCCCGGGTGGTCAGCCCGACCTGGAACGCCGCGGCGATCGGCGGGGAGTACCTGTCGGCGGCGAGCTTCCTCGGCGTCGCCGGCCTGGTCCTCAAGTACGGCGTGGACGTCCTCTGGTACCCGGTCGGTTTCGCCGCCGGCTACCTGGCCCTGCTGCTCTTCGTGGCCGCGCCGCTGCGCCGCTCCGGCGCGTTCACGCTGCCGGACTTCTGCGAGCTGCGGCTCGGGTCACGGCGGCTGCGCATCCTGGCCACCGCTTTCGTGATCTTCATCGGGTGGCTCTACCTGGTGCCGCAGCTTCAGGGGGCGGGCCTCACGCTTGCCACGCTCGCCGGCTCCCCGTACCCGGTCGGTGCCCTGCTGGTGGCCGCAGTGGTCACCGCCAACGTGGCGCTCGGCGGGATGCGGGCCATCACCTTCGTGCAGGCGTTCCAGTACTGGCTCAAGCTGACAGCTCTGGCCGTACCGGTGATCTTCCTGGCGTTGCAGTGGCAGGCCGACGGCCGCCCGGCGGTGACGCCGCCCGACGGGCCGACGTTCCGGACCGCGACCACCGTCGTGGTCGAGCACCGCGCGACCCTCACCATGCCAGGTGGCGACATCCGCGAGGTACGCCCCGGCGACGAGCTGACCTTCGCCGCAGGTGACCCGGTGCCGCAGGTGTCCGGGGTGGCTACCGGCGCAGCGGACTGGCTGCTGCCCAGCGCTGCCGGTGACGACGACCGGGGCCTGTTCGCCACGTACTCGCTGATCCTTGCCACGTTCCTGGGCACCATGGGTCTGCCGCACGTCCTGGTGCGCTTCTACACGAACCCCGACGGTGCGGCGGCCCGCCGGACGACGCTCGTGGTGCTGGCACTTGTCGGCGTCTTCTACCTGCTGCCCACCCTGTACGGGGTGCTGGGCCGGATCTACACCCCGCAACTGCTCGTCAGTGGGCAGACCGACGCTGTCGTGGTGCTGCTACCCGGCGCCGCCCTCGGCGACGGGCTGACCGGGCGGCTGCTCGCCGCACTTGTCGCGGCGGGCGCGTTCGCAGCGTTCCTCTCCACCTCGTCCGGGCTGCTGACAAGCGTCGCCGGGGTGATCTCGACGGACGTGCTCGGTCAGGGCTCGGTACGGGGCTTCCGGCTGGCCACCGTGATCGCCGGCGCAGTGCCTGCGGTGCTGGCACTGCGCCTCTCCGGGCTGGACGTGTCCCAGGTGGTCGGGTTGGCCTTCGCGGTCGCGGCATCGAGCTTCTGCCCGCTGCTGGTGCTGGGCATCTGGTGGCGAGGGCTCACCGATCTGGGTGCCGCCGCCGGGGTCCTGGTCGGCGGGGGCGCGGCGATCAGCGCGGTGCTGGTCACAGTGCTCGGCCCACCGCTGTCCGGTTGGCCCGCCGTGCTGATCGCACAGCCGGCCGCCTGGACGGTGCCGTTGGCCTTCACCGTGATGATCGCGGTGTCGATGGCGACCCGACGACGTGCACCTGTCGACGTCGCGGCCACGATGCTCCGCCTGCACACCCCCGAAGCCCTCCGGCTGTGACGCGGGCCATCCTGGTCCGCCACGGGGATGACCTCGCGTCCGCCTGCCGCCGGACGGCAGAAGTGGTGGTCGCCCGATAACGTCGGCCCATGACTGTTGAGCACCCCGCCCTCGCGCTGCGTGGCCTCGCCAAGCGGTTCGACGGCACGGTCGCGGTGGCCGGCGTCGACCTGGACGTCCCCGCCGGCTCCTTCTATGGCCTGCTGGGCCCGAACGGCGCCGGCAAGACCACCACCCTGTCGATGGCGGTCGGCCTGCTGCGACCGGACGCGGGCTCGGCGTGGGTGCTCGGTCACGACGTGTGGCGCGATCCGGTCACCGCCAAGCGGCTGCTCGGCGTCATGCCCGACGGGGTGCGACTGTTCGACCGGCTGACCGGTGCGGAGCTGCTGGCGTACAACGGGCTGTTGCGGGGGATGGACCCGGCGGTGGTCGACAAGCGTGCGGCGGAGTTGCTGGACGTGCTGGCGCTCGGCGACGCCGGCCGGACGCTCGTGGTCGACTACTCGGCCGGCATGAAGAAGAAGATCGGCCTGGCCTGCGCGCTGCTGCACGGCCCCCGGCTGCTGGTGCTTGACGAGCCGTTCGAGGCCGTCGACCCGGTCTCGGCCGCGCTGATCCGGGACATCCTCACCCGGTACGCGGCCGGCGGCGGCACCGTCGTCTTCTCCAGTCACGTGATGGAGGTCGTCGAGCGGCTGTGCTCGCACGTGGCGATCCTCGCCCAGGGCGTCATCAAGCGGGTCGGAACGCTCGCGGACGTACGCGGCGACCGCTCGTTGGAGCAGGTATTCGTCGAGGTGGTCGGCGGGCGCACCGCTACCGGTGACGAGTTGTCGTGGCTGTCCCGGTGAGCGTCGACGCCGCAACCGCGGGTCCGGTGCGGGCGGTATCCGCACGGCACTTCGTGCGGCTCAAGCTGCGGGTGATGGGCAACAACTTCCGGGGCCAGGGCTGGCGGGTGGCCCTGTTCATCGGTGGCGCGCTGTTCGGGCTCTGGTTCGCCGCAAGCGGTTTCTTCCTGTTCGCCGCGCCGGGCATGACGGACAACGGCAGGTACGCGGTGCTGGTCGCGGCGGCCGGCGGTGGACTGCTGGTGCTGGGTTGGCTGCTGCTGCCGCTGGTCTTCTTCGGGGTCGACGAAACGCTCGACCCGGCCCGGTTCGCGTTGTTGCCGCTGCCCCGTCGCACGCTGGTCGCCGGTCTCCTGGCCGCCGCGCTGGTGAGCGTTCCGGTGCTGGCGGTGTTGATCGCGTCGTCGGGGCTGGTGCTGACCTCGTGGGCACTGGGGGGATGGTCCGCCGGTCTGGTGGCCGTGTTCGGCGTACTCGGTGGGCTGTTGCTCTGTGTGGCCGCCAGCCGGGCGGTCACCAGCGCTTTCGCGACAATGCTGCGGTCCCGCCGGGTGCGGGACCTCGCGGCAGTGCTCCTGGCGGTGACGGCGGCGCTGCTCGGCCCGTTGCAGATCTTCGGCCTCGCCGCGTTGCGGGAGGCGGACTGGACCCGGCTGACCGGCGCGGCGACTGTGCTCGGCTGGACGCCGCTCGGCGCACCCTGGACCGCCGGCATCGATGTGGCGCAGGGCCGGGTGTGGGCGGCCCCGGTCAAGTTGCTGATCACGGCGGCGGCCATCGGCGCCCTGCTGGTCTGGTGGTCGCGGTCGTTGGAGTCGGCGATGGTGGGCGCCGCGAGTTCCGGTAAGGCCCCCGCTCAGCGCACTGTCACCGGCGGTGCCGTCGCGCAACTGTTTCCCCGGGTCGCCGGCTCGTTCCGTCGGAACCGGTTCGGTGCCCTGGTCGCCCGTGAGGCCCGTTACTGGTGGCGGGATGCCCGCCGTCGCGCCAACCTGATCACGATCGCCGTGGTCGGCCTCTTCGTCCCCGTGATGATCAACCTCGGTGGCGCGAGCTTCGCGGTCGAGGGAGGAGAGGGCTTCACGATGGGTGCCGGCGACAGTTCGCCGGTGCTTGTCACCGTCTCCATGATCTTCGTGGGGGTGCTGGCCTCGGTCACGCTGGCAAACCAGTTCGGCTTCGACGGCAGCGCGTACGCCGCGAACGTGGTGGCCGGTGTGCCCGGCCGGGTCGAGTTGCGCGCCCGGATGACGGCCTTCTCGCTGTACGTCCTGCCACTGCTGGCGTTCGTCGGCGTGGTGCTGGCGGTGGTGCTGGGTCGACCGGGCTGGATCGGGTTGACCGCCGGCAGCCTGGCCGCCACCTACGGCGTCGGGCTGGCGGTGAACAGTTTCGTCTCGGTGCTGGCGGCGTACTCGCTGCCGGAGACGAGCAACCCGTTCGCGATGAACAGCGGCGCGGGCCTGACGAAGGGGCTGCTCACCTTCGTCGCCATGATCGTTACGGCGGTCGCGGCTGTGCCGATGGTGGTCGCCGCCGCGCTGCTCGGTGACGCCTGGCTGTGGCTGGCCCTCCCGCTCGGCGCCGCGTACGGGTTGGGCGGGGCGCTGCTGGGCGCGTACCTGGCCGGCGACGTGTTGGACCGGCGTCAGCCCGAGCTACTCGGAACGGTCACCCCACGCCGCTGACCCGCCGGGCAGCCACTCGACCTCAGGAGGTTGCGAGGCAACCCGGGTCGTTGCGCACCAACTCGGAATGCAGACACCAGAGCTGCGGGCCGGGTTCCACGCCGAACTCGTCGGCCAGGCGGCGACGCACGGAGTCGAAGACCCGCAGCGCTTCGACCCGTTGTCCAGCAAGGCCGAGAGCACGCATCAGGATCGCCGCGAGTGGTTCCGCAACGAGGTGATCGGGTGAAAGCGCGCTCATGCGGGTGATGACGCCGGAAAGGTTGCCGTGCGCCATCTCGGCCCGCGCCCACATCTCAAGCAGGCGCAGGCGTTCAAGTCGCCAGTTCTCCCGGACCTGGCTCGCCCAATCGCTGGAGAGGCCGACGAGCAGACCCTCGTCACTGATAGCGACCAGGGACCGTAGCGCGGAGAGCTTCGCCGGATCCCGGTCGGAGAGGCTCCGAGCCGTCGACGCCAACCGTCGGAGGCGATGCACGTCGACCCGGTCCGCGTCCAGGTGCAGCAGGTAACCGTCCGCCCGGCGGATCAGACGAGGGGCGTCCTCCTGCGTCGGGTGGCAGAGGCCGGCCATCATGCGCCGGATCCTGCTCAGATGGGCGTGCAGAGCCCGACGCGCCTGCGCCGGGGGCTGATCGCCCCACACCCGATCCACTAGTTGGTCGGTGGAGACCCTGGCGGCGGGGGTCATGCCGAGCGCGGCGAGCACGATGCGCCGCTGCGGCGGGCCGACGTCGAAGACCTGGTGCCCCACCGCCAACTCGACAGGACCCAGCAGTCGTAGCTCCATCCGCATCCCCCGTGGATCGATGAACAACGAATTAGATATTCGCCCGGATCATCTTGTAACGGCACTCTATTAATCCTAATATCGACGCATAGGTGAATATCGTGATAGCTGTCGACAGTTTGTCGCGTGGATTCCGCTCGACGGTTACGCATCTCGCACGGGCTATCCGTGGGCAGGCACGAATGGGGGCACAGCGTGGCAGGCGTCGAGATCGAACTGGACCGGGTTTGTCGTCGCTACCGGTCAGGTGGCTCGACGATTGCTGCCGTAGATGATGTCAGTGCCCGGTTCACGGCGGGCACAATGACAGCGGTGGTCGGGGCGTCAGGATCCGGCAAGTCGACACTCCTGCATCTCATTGGCGGCGTTGACGTGCCCGACTCCGGCGCTGTTCTGGTGGGCGGTCAGGATATTACGGCGTTACGCCAGAAAGAGTTGGTTCGTTACCGGCGGACGGTCGGATTCGTCTTTCAGCAGTATCATTTGCTGCCCGTCCTCACCGCACTGGACAACGTACTCGCGCCCGTCATGCCGTACCGCACCACATTCAACAAGGTGGCACGCGCGCGCGAACTGCTCGACGCGGTCGGGCTGGCCGACCGGGAACGCTCCCTGCCCAGCCAACTGTCCGGCGGGCAGCAACAACGGGTCGCCATCGCACGTGCACTGATCAACGAGCCGGCACTGCTGCTCGCCGACGAGCCCACCGGCAACCTCGACTCTTCAGCCGGCACCGACGTGCTCGATCTGCTGGTGCGGCTGCAGTCGGGCAGGGGGATGACAGTGCTCATCGCGACCCACGAGCAACACGTCGCCGCCCGCTGTGATCGGCTGCTACGACTCCGCGACGGCCGGGTGATCGACGATCTGGAGGTGCCGCGACCCGCAGACGCAGGCGCAGACACGGAGTCGACGCTGGCGCGGGCGCCTGAGCTACGGCCCTGACCGGGGGCGTGCTCAATCCGCCGACAGTTGCCCAGCGAGCGGCAGTCTGTCCAGCAACATCACCGGCACCAGGGCCGCCAGACCGGCGAGCACCACGCCCGCCAGCGCGACCGCCGCCGTGGTCCACAGGAGCCGGACGTCGAGCACGCCGGCGAACCACGCCGCGGCGACACATCCGGTCGCGGCACCCGCAAGAGCGCCCAGCACACCGATGCCGACGCCCTCGTAACCGACGAGTCGGCGCACCGACGAGCGCGACCACCCCGACGCCCGCAGGATCGCCAGCTCACCCGCACGCTCGCGGATGTTGAGGTAGAGGACATCCACAACCGACATCAACCCCAGCAGTACGGTGAGCACCACCGCGAGCACGTCGGCGCCGCGCACGCGCAGCGATACCGCCTCTCCGAGGATCGAGCCCGAGACCGCCCCCTGGAACGTCCACACGATCGCCATGAGCAGCGTCAGACCGGCAACGCCGGCAGCTAGCGCAACGCAGCCCAACGCCGTGCGGCCCGGCACCCGGAGCAGGTTCGCGATCGCCAGCCGGAGCACGCCCGCGCGGCCGTGGCCGAGTTTGACTGTCACCTTGCGACCGCTGCGGCGGACGACGTTAAACGGTGCCGCCGCGGATGCCCGCCAAGCGGGAACGAGCCCTGCGACAAGTGCCACCGCGCCCGCCACCGGAATGGCCCAGAGCGCTCTGTCCCAGCCGACGTCGGTGCCGATGCGAAGCCCGAGCGGCACCGCCAGCACGCTGCTCACCGCGCCGGCCAGCACACCGAGAAGCATCGTCTCGCCGGTCAGTAACGCGACCAGCCGCGCCCGGCTCCAGCCCAGACAGGAAAGGAGCGCAAGCTCCCGATGCCGCTCGCGCACTGCGGCGCTCACCGCGTTGACCAGGAAGAGGACGCAAACGACCAGGATGAGCCCGAACAGCACCAGACTCTTGCGGTCCACCGCCTCAGCGATCGTTGCCGACACGCCCTTGCGGGTCCAACCCTCGCTCAGGCGCAGCTCGGGCCGACCGTACCGGCCAGCCGGCAGGACGACTGTCTGCGCGGACGGCGACGCACCAAGCGTCACCTCCACGTCCAGCCCGGTCGCCCGGCTGATGTCGTCGGCCACCCGACGGACACGTTCCCGGCTGACCGAGTTGAACCCGTCGATGCCGGCGACCCGGACCCGCACAGCGCTGATCGGCGCGGTTTCCCCGGTCAACGCGGCCAGCGAGTTGAGCGAGACGAGGAACGCCGGCGGCGGGCTGTGGTACCCGCCGGGGTTGCTGTTTGGCGACAGCGGCTGGTCACCCAGCAACTCCCGGTCCACCGTCCGGGCGCCCCTGAGCACGTTCGCGTCGTACGTCTCCATCGGTGTCTCCGCGAGCGGGTCCCGCTGGGTGAGCCGGGTCGGGTCGAAGAAGCCGATCGGGTCGAGCCCGACGCCCATCTGATTGGCGCCCGCCCGGTCACCAGAACGGATCATTGTGGTCTCGCGTAGCGCCGTGTCGTTCCACAACTGGGGTGGGGCACCCACAGGTTCGGTCCAGGCCGCACCGGCGGGCCGTCGCGGCTCGGGTCGAAGAGTGCCATCCGGGTCCACCTGGTATTCCACGGCACCCGACCGACCGATCCGGCTCAACAACCCACCCGCGAAATAGAGTGTGCCGTCGGTTCGGGCGGACTGCTGGGCGTCCACCGAATCCACCGGCGGGGTGTCCAGCCGGGCCTCCGCGGGGGCGGCATCCGCCAGCTCCGCCAACCGGCCGAGGTCCCCGGCGCTGGGGTCGGCGGTCACCCGCTCCGCGCGGACGAACACCTTTTCGTCGATCTGCGGTGCTGCGGTGCCGATGGCGGGCACCAGGTTGACCGGGCCGTCGAACCGGCGTCGTTCGCCACCGGACCGGTCCGGTTCCAGGTACCGGCCGAACGTCATGGCCGAGTCGAGCCCCACGAGCTTCGCCTCGGAATCCGGGTCGATCGCCGCCACCGAGTAGGACATCATCACCAGGGCCAGGGGGTCGAGACGAGGGGACGGCTGACCCGGCGTGGAGGAGGGGTAGTGGAAGAGACCATCCGCGTCGAGCTCGACGACCAGTGCCGGCCGCCGTCGCGTCCCCTCCCCGCTGGCCAGACACAGGGGCACCTCGTCGCCGTCCTCCCGCACCTCCAGCACGGGCGGAGGGATGCCGTCCGGGCACGGGTTGCGCCGGGTCCGGCCGTCGGCGTATTTCTGTGTGCCGTTCACCGGGTCCTCGTCCACCGGCCGGATGACCGGCCGTTTAGTGACGTAGACGAGTTCCGGTGACTCCTCCGCGACGGTGAGGCCGCGGTCGGCGCTCCACACCCGGCGCTGCCGGATCAGTTGCCGGGTGGCGCTGCGGTCGACAAGTGCGGTGAGGTCGAAACGGCGCCCGGCGAAGAACGGGGAATACCCGAGATTGCCGATCGGCGCCGCGACCTCGACATCTCGGACCTTGGTGATCCCGCGCCACTGATCGAGGGTGATGCCGCCGTACCGGCTCGACAGGAAGTTGGGCCGTAACAGCCCTCGATCCGATTCGAGGGCCGATCTGCTCCCCGTGGGACGGACCAGGATGTCGTACGAGCCGCGGAAGTGAGCATTCACCTCACCGGCGACGGTCAGTTGAGACGTCCGGGTGTTGCCCGTGAGTACGACGAATCCGATCGTCGCCGTGACGATCGCGAAGAACATGGCCAGAGTCCGGCCGGCCCGGCGTCGCAACTGGGCCCAGATGATTCGACGCACTTGACGATCATGAATGTCGGCGCCACTGATCGCAAGCAGCTACGGCAGGCGACATTTTCCTGCCCGCGACGACAACACATCGACAACAATTAACCAACAGGGCTCCTCCAGACTCCGTGTCGCACCCGTCGGTTCAGGGGGAGGAGTTGCTCGTGCGGTATGCGGAACTGACCGCCCGGATCCTGCTCGGGCTCGTCTTCGCCGCCGCCGCCGTGAAGCTGCGCAGCGCGCCGGAGCGGGCCGGCTTCCGTTCGATGCTGGCGGCCATGCGGCTGCTGCCGGCCGGCCTGGTCGGGCCACTGGCTGTCGTCGTGGCCGCCAGCGAGGTCCTCGTGGTACTCCTGCTCCTCTTTCCCGGCACCTCGACCGCCGGCTTCGCTCTCGCCGCCGTGCTGATCACGGGATTCCTCGTCGTCACGGGGCTGACAGTGCGTCGAGGGATACCGGTCGCCTGCCACTGTTTCGGCGCCTCCCGCCGCCTGCTCAGTCCGGTCCATCTGGGCCGGGACGCGCTGCTGCTGGCCGTCGCCGTGACCGGTCTCGCCGCTCCGCCGTTCGGTGCCTCGTCGTCCGCCGAGGTCGCGACCAGCGTCATCGCCGCCGTGGCCGGCGCGCTCCTTGTCGTGTTCTTCGTCGACTTCGTCGCAGTCTTCGCCGATCCGATGCCCGGCAGGGCCGTTCCCCAACGGAGGAAACGAACGTGAACGACGTCCTGTTTACCGCGGTCGTGGTGGTCGGAGCCCTCGGCTGCCTCAATCTGCTCTTGCTCTTCGGCGTCATCCGTCGACTCCGCGCACTGACCGAGCAACTAGCGGTGAGCACGCCAGCGGACTCCCTCGGACCGGCTCGTCCGTCCGTCGGGGAACGCCTGCCGTCCTTCACGGCACGTACGTTGACCGGCGAGCCGATCACAGAGGACTTCGCGGCGAGCGGAGAGACCTATCTCGGTTTCTTCTCCACCGGCTGCGCACCCTGCGTCGAGCACCTGCCCCGGTTCGTCGACCTGGTCGCGGCGGCCGGTCCGGACCGGGTCCTGGTCGTCATCGACGACGACGGGCGCGACCTCGCCGAACGGGCCCGGTTCATCGAGCTCGCGGAGCGCGCCGGGCGGGTCGTGGTCGAGTCCCCGATGGGTCCGGTGAGCTCCGCCATGGGTGTGGACCGCCTGCCGACAATGGTCTCCGTCCGCGACGGAGTGGTGTCCGCGAACGTGCAGGACATTCAACAGTTCATCGCACCCACCCTCACCCGGACGTAGTCGGGCATCGCTCCGGTGTCGGCTGCAGCCGCGCGGGTCGGCCACCGGTAGCACCACAGACGCCGGCATCCACCACCCATTGGAGGGCGAATGAAACTGATCAACAGAGCCGCTGACCGCATGCTGGCCTGGTTCGTTCCGGGCGTCACCGCAGAGGCAGCCTGCGTCCGAGACACCCTGTACTGCTACTGCAGCGGCGGCATCGCCTACAAGCGGGTCTGCCAGAAGTGCCCGGACGGAGCCGGGGGCTACTACTGGGTCTGCAACCCGTGTGGTCCCGCCGGCACCTGCTGACCCCGGGTCAGGGCTCGGCGGCCTTCCGGCCGCCGGGCCCTGCTCTCTCTACTGGAGAGTCCATGCCAACTCGTCCGAAACGCGGGGGCTCCATCACCGCCCTGCGCCTCACCTGGACCGCTGCCCGTGGCCCACTGGCCGGCCTCGCGGTCCTCGAACTCGTCACCGGACTCCTGCCGGTGGGCTCCGCGTGGCTGGTGAAACTGGCGTTGGACCGGCTCTCCGAACCGGGGCGGGGCGGACTGGAGGCACTGGCTGTCGCGTTCGCGGTGATCACGTTCGTCGCCGCCTCCGCCGCGCCCCTGCACCGGTTCCTCCAGGCGGAACTCCGGCGGGCCGTCGCTGTTCTGGCCAAGGCGAATCTCTACGCCGCCCTGGCCCGACTCCAGATGCTCTCCACCCTGGAGAAGCCCAGCTTTCGGGACCGTCTTCGTCTGGCCGAACAGGCCAGCCAGAGCGGCCCGGCGCAAGTGGTCGAAAGCCTCATCGCCGGGGGACGGACTGTCGTCACCCTGGGCGGGATGCTCGCCACCGTCATCGCGATCCAACCGTGGCTTGCCGGCGTTCTGGTCGCCGCCGCGGTGCCGGCGCTCATCGCGGAACTGAAGCTCAGTGGGCGCCGGATGGACATGATGTGGCAGATCAGCCCGGCGGAGCGGCGTGAGGCGTTCTTCACCGACCTGATGACGAGTCTCAGCGCCGCCAAGGAGAGCCGGTTGTTCGGCGCCCACCGGCTCTTTCGGCATCGCATGCTCGCCGAACTCACAAGCAGCAATCGTGCCCGACGGCGCACCGACCGCCGGGAGCTGATGGTGCAGTCAGCGCTGGCGATGCTCTCCGCGGGGCTCCTGGGAGGCACGCTCTGCTGGGCACTGCTGGCGGCGGCTGCCGGTCGACTCAGTCCGGGTGACATCGGCGCCTTGGTCGTAGTCGCCGGGGGTACGCAGTCCTCACTGGCGGCGCTCGTCGGATATATCGCGTCCGGGCACCACGCCAATCTGTTGACGACCCACTACCGCGACCTGATCGCCGAATCGCCGGCCACCGAACCCCGGGTGCTCGGGCGAGCCCTCCCCGGCACCAGGAGCGGCATCGAACTCGACGACGTGTGGTTCCGCTACGACGACGAGCACCCCTGGGCGCTGCGCGGAGTCACGCTCACCATCCCGACCGGTCGCTCCCTCGCCCTGGTCGGGCAGAACGGGTCGGGGAAGAGCACGCTGATCAAACTGCTCTGCCGGTTCTACGACCCCACGCGGGGTGCCATCTACTGGGACGGCATCGACCTGCGCGACATCCCGATCGACGAACTACGCCAGCGCATCGGAGCGGTCTTCCAGGACTTCATGTGCTACGAGCTGACCGCACGCGAGAACATCGCGCTCGGGGACGTCGACGGACGCGACGAGTTCGACCTCAGCGAGGAGCGGCTTAACGCCGCAGCCGGGCAGGCGGAGATCCTGGACGTGCTGAAGGCGCTCCCCCGAGGGGCGGACACACTGCTGTCCCGGACCTTCGTGGACTACGACACCGCCCAGGAACAGGGTGTTCTGTTGTCCGGCGGCCAGTGGCAGCGGCTGGCGCTCGCCCGGGCGCTGCTGCGCGGGCAGCGCGACCTGCTCATCCTTGACGAGCCGAGTTCCGGGCTCGACGCGATGGCTGAGCAGCGCATCCACCGTCAACTGGCCGAGCACCGCCATGGTCGTACGAGCATCCTGATCTCCCACCGCCTCAACACTGTGCGCGACGCCGACGAGATCGTGGTGCTCGATGCGGGCCAGGTCGTCGAGCGCGGCACCCACTCGGCACTTATCGACGCCGACGGCTGCTATGCCGAGCTGTTCCGGATGCAGGCCGAGGGCTACCAGCACACCGAGACGCATGCCGGATGAGCACAGGAGGAGCCATGCCCGCTTTGTGGATCGGCGTACTGGCCGCGGTTGTCGTCTCAGCCGGCGGCGCACTGGCACTGCGCGGCCTTCGTCGCCGGCAGGTGGCGGTACGCGTGTCAGGGCAGAGCATGGAACCGAGCCTGCGACATGGCGACCTGCTGCTGGTCCGCAGATGTGCCGGCAACCAGGTCACCGTCGGGGACATCGTGGTGTTCGAGGCACCCGGCTACGACCATCAGTGGTCCGCGATGCCCGAGCAGCGGTCCGACATGCTGGCACGGTGGCTGGTCAAACGGGTGGCAGCGGTTCCCGGTGACCCGCTGCCGGAAGGTGTCGTCGGTGCCGGATCGACCGTGGCCGCCGGGACGATCGTCGTCATCGGCGACAGCGTCGGCTACGACTCGCGCACCTTCGGCCCTCTGCCCCACGAGAAGGTGCTCGGGCGAGGGCTGCGCCTGCTGTCGACCGCGGGCCACGAGGCCCGCGACCTCTCCGACGCCCGCACCAACCCCGGCGTCCCAGCGTGAGGAACCGCCGATACCGCCGGCGAGGTAGGCCCCGCCGCTAACCGTCGCGTCGAGTGGGAACCTGAGCGGCGTCGGCGATGAAGCCACGCCACGCGGCCGGGGCGAAGGTGAGGGTCGGGCCCGAGCGGTCCTTGCTGTCCCGGACCAGGACGACACCGGGCAGATTGTCTGCCACCTCGACGCAGGCTCCACCCGTGTCACCGGACCTGGTGGACGTACGCCAACGCGGTTGAGCAACGGTCATGGCGTCACCTTCAGCTTCCGGATCAGATCCAGCGAAGCACCCGTTGACAGTGCCTCGCCGAGCAGGCTATCCCATTTCCGACCAACCAGACGGACTACTTCCGGGTCGTCGATGACATGCCCGCGAGCAACATCCTCGACGTAGGTGACCCGTTCACCGTCCGGTAGTTCAGCGAGCAGGAAGCCCCAGGTCAAGCCGACGTGGGCTCCGACGTCGAGCGGCACGACGTGCAGCCTGACGGTGTGTTGGGCGGCAAGTTTCAGCAGTTGACCAAGCTGAGCATCCAGTACCGCTGGTCCGCCGACCGGGCGGCGTAGGGCGATCTCGTCCAGGACGAAGACGCACTGCGGCGGCTCTGCACGCTGCCACTACTGCTGTCGCTCCATCCGGACTGCGACCAACTCGTTCACCACGTCGACCGGGTTGAGGCCACCGGCGGAGATCACCGCACGGGCATAGTCCTCGGTCTGAAGGAGGCCAGGAATCAGGCACGGCTCGAACTCGCATAGCCGGGTCGCTTGCTCCTCGTGGTGGCGCCACGGAACGAACCAGGTCGGCAGCCGCTGTCGGTCGGCAGCTATCAACAGTTCGGCGAGGAGGCCGCCGGTGGCTAGGGCCTCGTCCGCGGCGACCGCGAACTCCAGTCGGCCGACGCCGGCCGGTCTCGATGGCCGCCACCGTGGACGGACTCCATCTGGTGACGGTCGCCAATGCCTCCTGGGACATGTCGGCACCCGCTCGGGCGGCCTTCAACGCCCGTACCCACATCTCGACGTTCATCCTTACCTCTCCGGTAAGTACGTGACCCCGCTGCGTAGTAAGCCCTGGCATCCTCCCCTGTCCGCGCCTCTCGGTCCAGGGTGGATTGCACGCGGCCCGGTCGGTGGAGGCGACGTCCCGGCGTCCGGTCCTGCGTTCGGGCCGCCCCGGTCATCCCCCTATCGGGGCGGCCCCCGTCAACCGGAGGGAGATCAGCCGTGTTCGGGTTCATAGGCGGCAGGAACGGGGCGCGGTGGTCGTACCGGAGAAGGAAGATGGCGGCACCGGCGGCGGTGCCGGGCGCGACCGGGCCGGAGCGGCCGGCCGGCCCGCCGGATCAACGACCCGCGTGGGCGACGGGGCCGACGGTGGCCCTGCCGCGACCGGGTCGTGCCGGTTGGCTGACCCCGGCGCAGACCTGGCGGGCGAACGGCGGCCGACCGGCCCCGCCGACGCTGCCGACCGGACGGCGGTGGTGAGTCGCCCGCACCTGCCGATGCGGCCGCTCTGGCGGTGTCGCGGCTGCGGCCCGCCCTGGCCCTGCCAACCAGCGCGGCTGGCGCTGCTCGCCGAATACCGGCACGACCGCCTGGCGCTGCTGGTCTACCTGGGCACCGCGATGGCGGAGGCGGGCAGTCAACTCGCCCAGCTCAACGGACGACCCAGTGACCTGCACGAGCGCTTCCTGGGTTGGGCGCGAGGGCGGGGCGGCACAATGTTTCACGTGAATCATGAGCCGGGTGCCGAGATCCATCACACCGACCCGTTCGCCGTGCCGAGCGGGCAGCGGTCGCCGGTTCGCCGGCTGCGTGGTCGGCTCGCCGCGCCGGTGACCCTCTGGACGGCACCCGGCCCGGCCGGGCTGACAGTCTCGTCCACGCTGGTCGCCGAGGGGGAGCCGGACCGGCTGTTGGGGCTGATCGACCCGGAGT
Source organism: Micromonospora sp. DT68 (assembly GCF_049847245.1). Taxonomy (NCBI): domain Bacteria; kingdom Bacillati; phylum Actinomycetota; class Actinomycetes; order Micromonosporales; family Micromonosporaceae; genus Micromonospora; species Micromonospora sp. DT68. The sequence goes on along the minus strand of NZ_JBNCNZ010000003.1, from coordinate 394,319 downwards.
CCGACCTGTGGGCGGCGGTCGAGGAGGCGGGGCGGTTCGCGGTCGCGCCACTCGGCCCACCGCACCGGCAACTCGCCGACCGGTTCGCCGGCCTCTTTCCCGCCCCGGGTGGCCTCTTCGCGACCGGCGAGTGGATCGACACGCCGTACGGGCCGGTGCCGGCGGACGCGGGTGGTTGGGCCGGATGCCGGCTGGACACCGCCCGGGAGTACGGCTGGGGCCTGCTCGTGGAGGCCACCATCGAGGCGGTCGACCTGACCGGGGAGGCAACTCCCCTGCTGCACTACCGGGGGCGCTATCACGAGCTGCCGGGCTGATCAGGCTGCCCGCCGACCGGTCACCGGAGTGAGCTGAGTCACTCGGCGCAGCCAGGCAACCGCTCGGCGCACTCGACGACCGGTGTCGATCTCACCCTTCCCCGTCCGGGAGCGCGCTCTTTACCGTGCGCGAAACTCCTCCGACGCCTGTGAAGGTGGTGATCCACAGATGTCCACGGACACACCCGCGCCGACCGCTTCCCAGCCGGACAAGTATCTGGCCGTACAACGGTCGGACGAGTTCGCCGGGCTGCGGCGCGCGCTGCGCGGCTTCGTTTTCCCGATGACCGTCGCGTTCTTCCTGTGGTACGCGCTCTACGTCATCCTGTCCGCGTACGCCCGGGACTTCATGGGCACGAAGCTGTTCGGCAGCAATATCAACGTCGCACTGGTCTTCGGCCTGCTCCAGTTCGTCTCCACGTTCCTGATCGCCTGGCTGTACTCCCGGTACGCCGACCGGAAGATCGACCCCATCGCCGACCGCATCCGCGCCGAGATCGGGGAGGTGACCCGTGAAGACGGTCCACGCGGTTGAGACGTTCCTGGCGGCTGAGGCCACAAACCACACCGCCCGCAACCTGACAATCACGCTCTTCCTGGTCTTCGTGGCGGTCACCCTGGCCATCACGATCTGGGCCAGCCGGCAGACCAAGACGGCTACCGACTTCTACGCGGGTGGCCGGTCGTTCTCCGGCTTCCAGAACGGCATGGCGATCGGTGGCGACTACATGTCGGCCGCCTCGTTCCTCGGCATCGCCGGCATCATCGCGCTGTACGGCTACGACGGCTTCCTCTACTCGATCGGCTTCCTGGTCGCCTGGCTGGTGGCCCTGCTGCTCGTCGCCGAGCTGCTGCGCAACTCCGGCCGGTACACGATGGCGGACGTGCTCGCCTTCCGGATGCGTCAGCGTCCGGTGCGTACGGCGGCGGCGGTCTCCACGATCACGGTGTCGATCTTCTATCTGCTGGCGCAGATGGTGGGCGCGGGTGCGCTCGTCGCGCTGCTGCTGGGCATCCGGCCGGGCACGACGTTCCTCGGCATGGACGCCGCCACCGCCAAGGTAGCCACCATCATCCTGGTCGGCGCCCTGATGATCATCTACGTCACCGTGGGCGGCATGAAGGGCACCACCTACGTGCAGATCGTCAAGGCGTTCCTGCTGATGGGCGGCGCGCTGCTGATGACCCTGCTGGTGCTGGCGAAGTACAAGTTCAACCTGTCGTCGCTGCTCGGTGACGCCGCCGCCTCGTCCGGCAAGGGCAGCGCGTTCCTCGAACCCGGGCTGCGCTACGGCGTCGAGGTGGCCGGCAACGCGACACAGACCTTCTACAACAAGGTCGACCTGCTGTCCCTCGGCATCGCCCTGGTGCTCGGCACCGCCGGTCTGCCGCACATCCTGATCCGCTTCTACACCGTGCCGACCGCGAAGGCGGCCCGTAAGAGCGTGCTCTGGGCGATCGGCATCATCGGCACCTTCTACCTGCTCACCCTGGCCCTCGGCTTCGGTGCGGCGGCGCTGGTGGGCAGCGAGGCGATCACCGCGCAGGACAAGGCAGGCAACACCGCCGCGCCACAGTTGGCCGAGGCACTCGGTATCGACTTCTTCGGTGGCGACCTGGGAGGGGCGGCCCTGCTGGCGATCATCGCAGCGGTCGCCTTCGCCACCATCCTGGCGGTCGTCGCCGGGTTGACACTGGCCTCCTCCTCCAGCCTGGCGCACGACTTCTACGCGAACGTCATGAAGAAGGGCGAAGCGTCGGAGCGGCAGGAGGTGCGGGTCGCCCGGATCTCCGCCCTGGTGATCGGCGCGGTGTCGATCCTGTTGTCGATCTACGCGCAGAACCTCAACGTGGCGTTCCTTGTGGCGCTGGCCTTCGCGGTCGCCGCGTCGGGCAACCTGCCGGCGATTCTCTACAGCCTGTTCTGGCGGCGGTTCAACACCTCCGGCGCGGTGTGGGCGATCTACGGCGGTCTGCTGTCGGCCGTACTGCTTGTGTTCTTCTCACCGGTGGTCTCCGGGGCTGCGACCTCGATGTTCCCGGACCACGACTGGCAGTGGTTCCCGTTGTCCAACCCGGGCATCCTCTCGATCCCGTTCGGTTTCCTGTGCGGGTGGATCGGCACCGTCATCTCCAAGGAGCACGACGAGGACAAGTACGCGGAGCTGGAGGTCCGCGCCCTCACCGGCGCAGGCGCCCACTGACCGTCGCCCATCTTGTAAGGAAGGGACCCCTGTTAACGCCTGGCGTTAACAGGGGTCCCTTCCTTACATACGGGGATCGGTAGGCTGACCGGCATGAAGGTTGCTGAGCGCTTCGGTTCCGGTCACCGCGTTCTCGTCACCGGCGGCGCCGGTTTCGTCCCCTCACACCTGGTCGACTCGCTGATCGCCCGGGGCTGCACGGTGGTGGCGCTCGACAACTTCGTCACCGGCTCGAAGGAGAACGTCGCCCACCTGCTGGACCGGCCGACCTTCACATTGGTCGAGGCGGACATCTCCGAGGGCCTGCCGGCCCATCACCCGGCCCTGGCCGAGCGCTTCGACGCGATCCTGCACATGGCCTCGCCGGCCAGCCCCACCGACTTCGCCCAACTGCCTGTGGAGATCCTCCGGGTCGGCTCGGTGGGCACCCTGCACCTGCTTGACCGCGCGGTCGCCGACGGCGCCCGGTTCCTGATGGCCTCCACCTCCGAGGCGTACGGGGACCCGAAGGAGCACCCGCAGCGCGAGACCTACTGGGGCAACGTCAACCCCATCGGCGTACGCAGCGTCTACGACGAGGCGAAGCGCTTCTCCGAGGCGGCCACCATGGCGTACCACCGCTACCGGGGGCTCGACGCTGCGATCGTCCGGATCTTCAACACGTACGGCCCGCGGATGCGCCCGGACGACGGGCGGGCCATCCCCACCTTCATCTCGCAGGCGCTGCGCGGCGAGCCGATCACCGTGCACGGCACCGGCAACCAGACCCGCTCGATCTGCTTCGTCGAGGACCTGGTGCGGGGCATCCTGCTGCTGCTCGACTCGACGGAGACCGGCCCTGTCAACTGCGGCACCGAACACGAGCTCACGATGCGGCAACTCGCCGAGTTGATCGTGTCACTCTCCGGCAGCACATCGGAGGTGACGTACGTCACGCGCAGCGCCGACGACCCGGAGATGCGGCGCCCCGATCTTGGCCTCGCCCGGGAACTGCTCGGATACGAGCCGACCGTCGCGCCCGAAGACGGCCTACGACGCACGATCGAGTATTTCCGGGCGCGGCTAGGGTAACCGGCGCGCCGCTGACCGCCGATCGTTGAGTGTCGCCTGGGGGCGGGAGTGGCTCCCGCTACGTACCCTGAATTACATGTCAGCGACCTCTGCCGGCGTTCCCCAGCCGTACCTGAACCGCAGCGCCGGCCGCGCCTCGGTGCCCGGCTCCGACCGGGGCGCCTCCGGACGCGCCCGCCGGACGGAGGCCCGCTGGTACCCGTCGCACGACGATGAACAGCGCCAGCCGGGCGGCCCGGCCGGGCCGAGAGGTCCGGGAGGCCCGGGGGGTGTCGGCGGCTCGGGGCGACGTGGCCCACGGCCACGCTGGGGGCGCATCGGCCTGGTAGCCGGGGTCGCGGTGCTGGTGCTGGCGCTGCTCGGCGGCCTCGGCGCCTGGATGTACGCGCGCAACCTCAACAACGACCTGGCCCGCACCGACCCGTTCGCGGAGATCACCGGCGGCCGACCGGCGAAGGCCGTGGACGGCGCGCTGAACATCCTGCTGGTCGGCAGCGACTCCCGAGACCCGGACGCGCCGGTCGACACCAAGAGCCAGTGGCGGGCCGACACGATCATCGTGATGCACATTCCGGCCGACCACCAGGAGGCCTACCTGGTCTCCGTTCCGCGTGACCTCTACGTGCCGATCCCGGAAAGCGCCGGCGCGGACTGCGGCTCCGGCCAGCGCGGAAAGATCAACGCAGCGTTCGCGTTCGGCGGTCTGCCCCTGGCGGTCCGCACCGTGGAGTGCTTCACCGACGTCCGGATCGACCACGTGATGGCCATCGACTTCGGCGGCTTCAAGGAGGTCACTGACGCCCTCGGTGGCGTCGACCTCAAGGTGGAGCGGACGATCACCTCGATCCACAAGCCGTACCGGACGTTCACCAAGGGCACCAACCACATGGACGGCACCGAGGCGCTGGACTGGATCCGGCAGCGCAAACAGTTCCCGGACGGCGACTTCGCCCGGATGCGGCACCAGCAGGAATTCCTTCGGGCATTGATGGACAAGGCGGCGAGCACCGGCACGCTTGCGAACCCGAAGAAGCTCAACGACTTCCTCAAGTCGGTGACCGCTGCCGTCACGGTCGACCAGGACTTCTCGTTGACAGACATGGCAGTGCAGTTCCGTAACCTGCGTGGACAGAACCTCACATTTCTGACCAGCCCCAACTCGGGCAGCGAGACGATTAACGGTGAGTCGGTGGTGGTCTCCGACCGGGAGAAGGCGCTGGCGATGTATCGGGCCATGTCGGCGGACACCATGGCGGACTGGGTCAAAGCCAATCCGCCGAAGAGCAACGACGGCGGCTGAGCGGCACCGCATTTGCCTTGACCGGCAAATTCACCGCGTTCTACGTTTGCCTGGCACCACGATCGATGTAACCGAGAGGAGAATCGATGGCAGGCAAACTGCGACGGGCACTCCAGGCGTCGGCTACCGCTGCACTCATGTCGGCGACAGCCTTGGCAGTCACCCCCGCACCCGCCCAGGCGGCCGCGCTCGGCTGTCCGTACCCGTACACGTGCCTCTACGACTTCGAAAAGAACCTCGATCACAGGTACCAGGTCGTGACCTCCGGCTTCCAGTCGGTTTCCAACGGGGCAGCCGTCGTCTACGGCGTCAACAGCCGCAATGATGACGTTGTATACGTCCGCTACACCAATGGGCTCATCAGGTGCATGCCCTCCGGCAAGCCCAACAAGATCTACGACGTCGGTTACTTCGGAATCACCAATGGAATCCGCATCGACTCGGCGTCCACCTGCGCGTACCCGACCATCCCGGGGCCGAGCACCTGACCCATTCGGGGGTCCGGTGCACGCCGGGCCCCCGACCCCCGGCCTGACGGCCACTACTCCGACCGGCGCTCACCTTCGGCGAACAACTCGATCACCGAGGGTCATTTTCTTCGAATGAGGCGTGCGTCATACCGCAACTACCCCGACGGGTCATCGAGATAGGCCGATCGCCGGTAGGCTGCACCTGACGTCCGAATTGAATCCGGATGAACTCGCCAAGTCGATTTGATGCACGTACAGTGGTCGCCGCCCCATCTTGATCACGAACTGGAGCACGAATGCCGGTTCAGGCCAGCCGACGCCCTACCTCAGCCGCGCCGAGCGGTCGAATTGCCGCATCCATACCAGTGCAGCCGGGCCGGTCAGGTGGTGGGCCAGGCGATCGCCCGCCGGGTGGTGGCAATGGCCGGTCGGGTGGAAAGGGGCCGTCGAAGAAGCGGCCCCGGCGCAAGGATCCGCTCTGGGCGCGCCTGACTGTGATCTTCGGTGCGGTGCTGATGCTCAGCAGCGGGGTGGGCATCGTCGGCGGCAAGGTGCTGATCGGCCAGGCCACCGGGGACATCGCGCAACGCAACCTGCTCGGTGACGCCAGCAAGTCCGACGCCGAGGGCGGGGCCAGCCTGGACGGCCCGATCGACATGCTGCTGCTCGGCGTGGACGCGCGGGAGCGTTGGGCAGCCGACGACGTCCGCTCGGACAGCATCATCATCCTGCACATCCCGGCCTCGCACGACCAGGCGTACCTGATCTCCATCCCCCGGGACACCCAGGCGCAGATTCCCGCCTTCTCGAAGAGCGGCTACGGCGGCGGCACCGGCAAGATCAATGGCGCGTTCCAGGCCGGCGCCGCCAACGGCGGTGGCTGGGAGGGCGGCGCCCAACTGATGGCGCAGACGATCAAACGGCTCACCGGGGTCAGCTTCGACGGTGCGGCGATCATCAACTTCGGCGGCTTCAAGAACGTCATCGACGCGCTCGGCACGGTGCGGATCTGCGTCACCCAGGAGGTCGAGTCGCTGCACATGTCGTACGTCGACGGCAAGCCGATGTGGAACGCGGACGCCAAGAAGACCGGCAAGCCGAGGACCCCGGTGGTGCACAAGAAGGGTTGCCAGGAGATGGAGGGCTGGGCGGCGCTCGACTACTCCCGGCAGCGCAAGACCCTCCGCAACGGCGACTACGACCGTCAGCAGAACCAGCAGCAACTGATCAAGGCGATGGCCAAGAAGGCAAGCGACGGCGAAATGCTGACCAAGCCGGCGAAGCTCCAGCAGCTGATCAAAGCCGCCGGCAAGGCGTTCGTGCTGGACACCGGCGGCACGTCGATCGAGAGCTTCATCTACACCATGCGCGGGGTGACCGCGAACGAGCTGACCATGCTCAAGACCAACAACGGCACCTTCCACAGCACCGGCACCGGCGCCGAGGCGCTCAGCGAAGAGACGATGGCCATGTTCCGTGCGATCAAGCAGGACAAGCTTGCCGAGTTCGTCTTCGCCAACCCCCAGGTGATCTCCACCCGCAAGTGAGCGGGCCGATGTGGGGGAAAGCCCGCGACGGTTCCATCACCGACCGTAGCCTGACGTGAGCACGTTTCACGTAACGGCTGCGGGGAGGCGGACACGTCCAGGTCCGGACGCAACGTGGTGGGCCAGGTCGGCACCGCCCGGTCACGTCGTGCCCGTGGCTCACGGATCATGCTCGGCGTCGGGCTGGCCCTCGTCCTGCTGGCCGGGCTCACAGTTGTCGGTCTCAAGACACTCTCGCACCGGTACGACAGCTCGGTGACCAGGGAGCAACTGCTCGACGACGACGCCCGCAGCGGACGCACCGACCTGGACGGGCCGCTCAACTACCTGCTCATCGGCACCGACAGGCGTGCCGGCAGCAGCGAACCCGACCAGCGGTCGGACACCATCCTCATCGTGCACGTGCCCGCCGGCAGGCGCGAGGCGTACCTGGTCTCCATCCCGCGTGACCTGCTTGTCGCCATCCCACCCACAAACGGATTCGGCGGCGGCCAAGACAAGATCAATGCGGCGTACGAGCGTGGCGGCGGTGGGCAGGCCGGCGCCCAACTGCTCTCGGCCACCCTGAGCCGGCTCACCGGCCTCCGGTTCGACGGTGCGGCGCTCGTCGACTTCTCCGGCTTCCGGAAGGTCATCGACCTGCTCGGCGGCGTACGGATGTGCGTGGACACCGAGGTCCGCTCGATCCACACCAACCGGGTCTTCCCCACCGGCTGCCAGCGGATGGACGGGGCACAGGCGCTGGACTACGTGCGGCAGCGCTACGACCTGCCGGGTGGTGACTACGACCGGCAGCGCCACCAGCAGCAGTTGCTCCGGGCGATGCTGGACAGCGCCGGCCAGGCGGACCTGCGTACGGATCCGATGAAACTGGATCAGGTACTCCGGGCCGTCGGCGGCTCGCTGACTGTCGACACCAACGGCGTACCCCTGGAGGATCTGCTCCTCGCACTGCGTGCGCTGCCGCCCGACGGGATGCGCGGCGTCCAGGTGCCCTCGTCGCCGCAGACCATCGACGAGGTCTCGTACGTGGTGCTCGACAACGGGGGCAACGGGCTGTTCGAAGCCGTCCGGAGCACCCGACTGCCGGCCTGGGCGCAGGCCAACCCGCGCTGGGTGACCCGGTTGTGATGGTGTCGACGGCGGGGTCGGCACCGAACCGGCCGACGAGGATCTAATGTTGGTCCCTGTGTTCGGACCCCAGGTTCCCACCGTGCCCGTGACCGAGATCGCCGACGACACCTACCTGCTCGACGTGCGGGAGGACGACGAATGGGCGGCAGGCCACGCCCCCAACGCCCATCACCTGCCGATGATGGAACTGCCGGCCCGGTTGGCCGAGGTGCCCACCGACCAGGATGTGGCGGTCGTCTGCCGCTCCGGCGGGCGCTCCGCCCAGGTCGTCGCCTACCTGGTGAACAACGGCTGGGACCGGGTGCGTAACGCCGACGGCGGGATGCGCCAGTGGGCAGCCGTCGGCCGGCCGGTGGTCGACGGAAACGGACAGCCCGGCCAGGTCATCTGAGGCGGTCGGCATGGGCGGGCCTCTGGTCTTCGCGCACCGCGGCGCCTCGTACGACCTTCCGGAGCACACTCTCGCCGCCTACCTGCGTGCCCTCGACGAGGGCGCCGACGGGCTGGAGTGCGACGTCCGGTTGACCCGCGACGGGCACCTGGTCTGCGTGCACGATCGACGTCTGGACCGCACAAGCAACGGCCGCGGTCTGGTCAGCGCACGTACGCTCGCCGAGTTGGAGGCGCTCGACTTCGGTTCCTGGCATCCGGGCAGCGCCCCGAGCGGTGACCTGCCGCCGGACGAGTCGCACACCCGGCTGTTGACCCTGGCGCGACTGCTCGACGCCGTACTGGCCGCCGGGCGGCCCGTCCGGCTGCTTGTGGAGACCAAGCACCCGTCCCGCTACGGCTCGAACGTCGAACGGCGGCTGGTCGCCCTGCTGCGGCGCTACGGGCTGGCCGACCCGGCACCCGACGACCCGGTCCAGGTCACCGTGATGTCGTTCTCCCCGCTTGCGGTCCGGCGGGTCCGGGAGTTGGCTCCGACGCTGCCCACGGTGCTGCTGCTCGAGGTGCTGCCACGCTGGTGGCCGGCGGGTCGGCTGCCGTTCGGCGCCCGCATCGCCGGGCCGGGCATCAGCCTGGTCCGGGCCCGGCCGCAGTTGCTGCCCGCGCTGCGAGCCGCAGGCAACCAGGTGTACGTCTGGACGGTCAACGAGCCGGCCGATCTGGAGTTGATGCTGGCTGCCGAAGTGGACGGGATCATCACCGACCGGCCGGCGCACGCCCTCGCCCGACGGGATCGCTGATCGACGTCGACCGGGGGTGCCGAAAGCCGAATCTCCGGGGCAGACTCGGCACATGCCGGAGCGTATCGACTTTCCCGCTCTCATCGCCGGCCACGCTGTCGTGATCGAGATGATCAATTCTGGGGACGCGGGGTTGCCGGTCCTCACCCAGCTGCTCCAGGCTGCCCAGCCGGCGCTCGGGGCGAAAGGTATGGCGTTCGTCGAGTTCGGCCCGACCGGCGGCCGGGTGATCGCGGCGACCGGCGCTGCGAACTGGGCGTTGGGCCGTCCACTGGCTGCCGACGACCCGGACACCGTCTGCCTGCTCTCCGGGCCACGGGCGCGCCAGGTCCGCGTGGCGGACCTCAACGGCAAGCTCTCCGGCGAGCTGGCCGGCAGCGGGCTACGCCGGATGGTGGTGTCCCGGGCCGAGATCGGCGGGCACACCGTCGGCAGCCTGCACGCCCTCTACCCGGGCGACGACGAGCCGGGCGACGAACAGGCGGTGGTCGCCTACCTCGCCTCGTGCATCGCGCACATGTACGGCGACGCGAGCGGGCTGCCGGTGCACGGTGACGGGCCGGTGGTGGCGGCGCTCGCCGACGGACTGGCAGTTGTCGACCGGGAGGGGACCGTCCGACTCTGGAACCCGGCCGCCGCCCAGGTCACCGGTCAGACCGCCGAACAGGCGTTGAGCCGCCCGCTGCCGCTGCCGCTGCCGCCTTCCGGCCAGGTCCGCGACCACCGGCTCCCGGACGGGCGCTGGCTGCGGATCACCTCCGGCGAGCTGCCCGGCCCGGGTGCGCTGCGGGTGGTCACCTTCCGCGACATCACCGACCAGCAGCGCCGCGACCACGACCGGGAGCTGTTCGTCGCTGTGACGAGCCACGAGCTGCGTACCCCGGTCACCGTGATCAAGGGGTACGCGGACACCCTCACCGACCACTGGGACTCGCTCAACGACGCCGATCGTCGGCAGGCCGCCCGCGTGATCGGGCAGCGCGCCAACGAGCTGGCCCGGCTTGTCGACCGGCTGCTCTCCTCGGCCGCGGAGACCGGCCCCGGCGACGACCCGCCCAGCCCGTTCGACCTCGGTGAGGCGCTGCGCGCCGCAGTCGTCGACCTGCCTGTCGAGCTGCGTCGGCGGTTGGTGCTGCGCCTTCCCGCCGACCTGCCCAAGGCGCTCGGCCACCGGCCCAGCCTGACCACTGTGCTGACCGAGCTGGCGACGAACGCCGGGAAGTACTCGCCGCCGGGCTCCCCCATCGAGATCACGGCCGGGGTCGACGGTCAGCTCGTCGGGTTCCGGGTCAGCGACCGAGGGATCGGCATCCGTCCCGAGCACGTGGAGCGGGCGTTCGACAGGTTCTGGCAGGGCGAGTCCGGCGACCGGCGCGGCTACCCGGGGGCAGGGCTCGGCCTCTATCTCGTCCGCCGGATCGTTGAACAGCAGAATGGATGGGTATCCCTACGTCCAAGGACCGACGGCGGTACGGTCGCAGAGGTGCGACTGCCGCGCGGTTGACCGGCGGCGGCGCGACGTGGAGGCGACGGTGGCAGCGGCAGTGAGGGATCGGGCGTGGTGCGTGGTGGTTCCCCACCATCCCGCTGGAGCACGGCTGGCCCGGCACCGGCTGGCCGACGATCTGGCTGACGTCGTACCCCCGGTGCTTCTCGCGGACCTGATCGCGGTCCTCGCCGAACTGGTGGGCAATTCGGTGCGGCATGCCCGGCCGCTGCCCGGCGGCGTGGTCCGGGTGGCCTGGCGTTTGCGGCCCTCGGCCGAGGGTCCGCGCGTCCAGTTGGCTGTGACCGACGGCGGCGCGAGCACCAGGCCACGGATCCGGACGGCAAACCCGGACGCCGCCGACGGGCGAGGTCTGCACATCGTGGCCGGTCTGGCCACGCGTTGGGGTGTCGAGCGCGACGGCATGGGTCAGCGCGTGTGGTCGGAGTTCGAGCCGGCGGCGACGAGCCGCTCGGACCTGGTGGCGGCGGGCTGAACGGCGGTCCGAGGCGGGTCCGGCCCACGACGGGCAGGCGGGCCCTCTAGGCTGTGACGCCGTGAGCAAGCGTCGAAAGAGCCAGCGCGCCGCCGTCGACACCGCCCCCCGGAAGGACAAGGTGCGGGACGTTTTCGTGCCGCGACCGTTCGAAGGGCTGGCCGACGAGCCTGAATGGATCGCGCTGCGGGAGTTGGTGCCCGCCGCGTCCGCGCCGCTACGGCTGGCGCCCGCCGTCGTCGAGGAGTTCGGCGACCGGCCTGTCACGCTGGCCACGGTGCTGCCGATGGCCGCACCGGCGGTGACCAAGCCGGACGGCCAGGTGCTCATCGGTCTGCAACGGCACCAGCAGTCCGGCGACGTCTCCCGCGACCTGGCCGAGGCGCTGCTCTGCGCGTTGCGGACCGAGCCGGGCGGCCAGGTGGCCGTGCCGCCGCTGCCCGGCCCGGGCCCTCGACTTCAGGACATCCTGGTGGACGGCCCGCTGGAGATCACCATGCACGACGGGTTCGAATTCTGGCTCGATCCCGGCGCGGCGGACGACCCGACCGTCCAGGCGTCGCTGGAGCGGGCCAACGCCGCCATCTACCCGACTGTGCGGATGGCCGCGGCGAAGGCCGCTTACTGGTGCCAGGTCCCGGAGAAGGCACATGTGCGCTGGGTGCTGCCCGACGACGAGGACGCCGCTCTGGACGCGTTGGCCCGCCTCGGCGCGGCCGGCACGCTGACGCTCGGCGAGCAGACCAAGTTCGCTGGCATGTTCCGCGCGCACGGCCGGCTGGTGCCGGTCTGGGACCTGCCGGAGCAGGCGCCGGCGACCGACTGGGAGGACCCGGTGGCGCAGTTCAGCAAGCGGTACGCGGAGGCGCTCGCCGCCACCGATCCGCTGGACGCCGCCGGCCGCCGTGCCCGTCAGGGTCTGCTCGGTCGCCAGCTCACCCTGCGCTGACGTTAGGAGGGGCCCCTTGTTATGCATCAGGCGTTAATAGGGGGCCCTTCCTTCAGCGACTCGCGGACTATTGGGCAGGACATGCAGCGGGGGCCGCCCCGGCCGGAGCCGAGCTCGGAGCCGGCGATCGGGATCACCTCGATGCCGGCCCGCTCCAACTGCGCGTTTGTCGCGGTGTTGCGTTCGTAGCCGACGCAGAGCCGGGGCGCCAGGGCGAGGGTGTTGTTGCCGTCGTCCCACTGCTCGCGTTCCGCGGTGACCGGGTCCAGCCCGGTGTCGATGACCCGGAGCTGGTCGAGGTCCATCGCGTCGGCGGCGGCCCGCAGGAAGGGCGCAGGGCCGTCGACCCGCGGGTCCTCGCCGTCGGCGCCGGCGATCACCGTGTACGCCGAGAGGGTGCTGGCGATGTTGGGATACATCAGCACGGCGTCGGCGTCGACCATCGTGCAGACGGTGTCCAGGTGCATGGTGGCGCGTTCCTGGGCGATCGGCACCACGAGGATGGTGTGGGCCAGCCCGGCGGCGAAGACCTGCCGGCCCAGACGTTCCGCGCCTGCCGGTGTGGTGCGCTCGCCCACCCCGACCGCCAGCACGCCGGGAGCGAGCAGCAGCACGTCCCCGCCCTCCAGGTGCTCCAGGTGGGGGCGGTAGACGAACTCGGTGCCGGCGAAGCGTGGATGGTGGCGGTAAATGGCGTCGGTGAGTGTGGTTTCCCGGCGGCGGGCCGGCATGGCCAGGCTTGTGACGCCGACCCGGTCGCCGATCCACAACGACGAGTCCCGGGTGAACAGCAGATTCGGCAGCGGATCGATCACAAAATCGTGACGGTCCATCAGGGTGTAGACCAACCCGCCCGGCCGCTCCGGGCTGATCCGCAGCTCCTCGTGGGCGAGCCCCGCGGTGAGCACGTCGGCCAACGCGACCGGATCCAGGTAGGCGAGGTGGTCGGCGACCCGGGCGCGCAGGGTGTCGCCGAGCCGGGGGGAGCGCAGCACATGCTCGGTGAGTTCGGCCCGGGCGTCGGCGACGGCGAGTGTCTCGGCCAGCAGGGTTGCCAGGTAGAGCACCTCGACACCGCGCTCGCGCAGCGCGGCGGCGAACGCGTCGTGCTCCTCCTGGGCACGGCCCACCCAGGGGATCGCGTCGAACAGGAGGGAGTCGTTGTTGCGGGGGGTGAGCCGGGCCAGTTCCGGGCCGGGCCGGTGCAGGAGCACGGTGCCGAGCCGGCCGACTTCGCTGTCGACGTAGTGGGTCACCCCCGCAGCGTAGGGCAGGGTTTAGCGGCATCCGACAAAAGAACTGTGGATGAATATGGCATTCATCCACAGTCACTCCGGCGCTCCGGCTTGCCGAACACCGGGACTGGCAACGTAGGGTAGTGAGGACATAACTTCGAGGGACCTTTTGCCGGAGGTCGCGATGACTGTCTTTCCCGCACGACGAGCCGTACCGACCGGTCGGGCACTGCCGCCCGCCGCCGTGCCCCACCCCCGCGTCGAGTCGCCGGGGGTTCTCGAACCGATCCGTCCGACACCGCTCGAATGGGCGCGCCGCCGCCGTGCCGAGCGGGGCGCACGTCGGCTGGAGGCGGCCGGAGCACGGGCACTCGGTCAGCTCGACCACCTCGGGCCAGCCTGGCACGTCATCGAATGGCCCCGCACTGATGTGGCGGACGCCCTGCTCGACCGCGCTCAGGACGACCGCGCCGGGTTCCTCGCCATCGGGCCGAGCGGCCTGTTCGCGGTGACCATCGCCGACCACGGTCGCGCCCGGGTCCTCGTCGCCGGTGACGTGGTGCAAATCAACGGCAAGCGGCCGCCGTACGTGGCCGAGGCCCGTCGGGACGCCAAGCGGGCCAGCAAGGCCCTCAGCGACGCGGTGGGGCTGACGATTCCGGTGTCGCCGGTGCTGACCTTCGTGGGCTCCGGCGTGATCAGCGTCTACGGCCTGCCGAAGGACTGTCTGATGGCGACCCACCGGGAGCTCGACCGGCTCCTCGTGGCCGGTGGCAGCCGGATCAGCCCCGCCACTGCCGAGAAGCTGTCCCGGGTGGCGCAGCATCCCAGCACCTGGCTGAAGGGCACGTACCGTCCAACGGCCGACTACCGGTGGTACGACGAGGGCCGAACGGCCGCTGACAAGCCGGCCCACCACCGGTAACGTCACCGACGACGCCACGCGGCCCCGGTTCCCACCCCCCACCGGTTCCCGCGCCGTCACCGACCGCCCCGGTTTCGACCGTGCGGCCCGGTGACAAGGTGCGCTCGGTGGTCCCGTCGGAGACCGGCTAGCGTGGACAGTCCGTCGGTGTACATAGGAGGCTCGGTGGCCCACGTCGAACTTTCGCTCTCGGAAGTGTTCGTGCCGGCGGCGCGAGCCTCCACAGAGCCGGAGTTCGACAACTTCGGCCAGTGGTCCTCGACGGTCTGCCGGGCCGACGAGCCGTGCCTGCTTATCGACGCCGACACCCGGGTGGTCGCCATCTCCACGGCCGGCTGCGAGCTGCTCTGCCTGGGCGAGCCGGCCGGCCTGATCGGGCGGCCGCTGCTCGACGGCGGGCTGCGCCTGCTGGACTTCACCGCCAACCGGGGCGAGCTGACCGAGGCCGAGATCGACAAGATCCCGCCCCTGCTGGCGCTCTCCTCCGGCCGTCTCGCCAGAGGGCTGCTGCGGGTGCAGGGCGCCGCGGCGGGCAGCTCCGACGCGACTGTCGACGCGATTTCCACCCCGGTGCACGCCCACGGCGCCGTGGCAGGCTCCCTCACCTTCTTCTCCGAGGTCTGACCTGCGGCGGAGTGTGGCGTTCACCGCACGCGGCGATGTCGGCGTCGGCCCACACCGACACCGTAAGGTGCCCTCATGCTCGATATCGCTCTGCTGCCAGGGGAGTACGCCGTGTGCCGGTTGGCCCCCGGCGCCGCCCTGCCGTACGCGCTGTCGAGCGAACTGGACCGCGCCGAGGTGGTAACTGTGAGCTGGACCGCCGACGGGATATCGGTGATCTGCCCGACCACCCGAGCCCCGGCACAGGCGGTCGTGGAAACCTCCTGGCGCTGCCTCAAGGTCGCCGGCCCGGACGGCGTGGCCGCCACGGGAACGCTTGCGGCCCTCGTCGCGCCGCTCACCGAAGCCCGGGTCAACGTGGTCACCTTCTCGACCTTTGACACCGACTACCTGCTGGTGCCGATCGTCCGCCTGGCCGAAGGCACTGCCGCCCTGGAGCGCGCCGGGCACCGCGTCCTCGGCTGAGCTTCACCCGGCCGGCCGCTCGCCCTACGATGGGCTCGGCCACCCCCCGGCCGCGACCTTCCCCGATGCCCCCGAGGATCGGCCCGTGCCGTTCACCCCGTTCCGCCGCCCGTCTCCCCCACCGCAGGCGACGGTCCGAACGCTGCCCGTGACCCGGATCCTGGCGGCGCTCTTGACGATCGTGGCACTGACCGGCTGCGGGGCCCCACCTGAGCTGCGGCAGCCATCCGGCGTGCCAACGGTCACCGGCACGCCCACTGCACCCGGGCCGACAGGCACTCCGACGGCATCGCCCACCGCCGTGCCCACCGCCCCTCCGGTCGGCACCCCGTCGGCCACGCCCGATGCCGGCCTGGTCGCCACCGCCTGCCGGAGCGGGCCGACCGGTCAGCAGGTCCTCCGGCTGCTACGCGGCCGGACCGGAGTCCTCCCGAGCAACGTGCAGGTGAAGGTCCGCAGCGGGCCGCTCTGCGCCGCCGACTGGCAGTACACCGTGGTCACGGTGACCGGGCACGAGGAACTCCAGGTCGTCACCCGGGGGCGACCCAGCGCCCCCGAGCTGGTCACCGCCGGCACCGACGTGTGCACCATCGAGGTCCGGGCCACCGGGCCGGTCGGGATCCGCACCCTCGCCTGTGACGCCGGCACACCGCCCGGATCGGGTGCGTAGGCTGGTCGACATGCCCGGAACACCGCCCACGCGCTTCGTCTATCTCGGCCCGGAGGGCACCTTCGCCGAACAGGCCCTGCGCACGATCCCCGCCGCCGAACACGGCAGCCGTACGCCCGCCCGCAGTGTCGGGGAGGCGCTGGACAGCGTCCGGGCGGGAGACGCCGATGCCGCGCTGGTGCCGCTGGAGAATTCGATCGGCGGGGCGGTCGGCATCACCTTCGACGAGATGATCGAGGGCGACCCGCTGGTGATCACCCGCGAGGTGATCCTGCCTGTGGATTTCGTGCTCGCCGCACGGACGGGGACGTCGCTGCCGTCGATCCGCACGATCGCGGCGCACCCGCAGGCGTCCACCCAGTGCCGGGGCTGGCTGCGCGACCACCTGCCCGACGCGGTGGTGTTCGACGTGCTCTCCAACGGCGCAGCCGCCGCAGGCGCCGGCTCAGGTGAGTTCGACGCGGCGATCTGCGCGCCGATCGGGGCGACCCGGCACCGGCTCGCGCTGCTCGCCGACAAGATCGCCGACCACCCCGACGCGGTGACCCGGTTCGTGCTGGCCTCCCGCCCCGGCCCGCCCCCGCCGCCGACCGGTGACGACCTCACCTCGCTTGCCGTCTACATCGCCCACGACCGTGTCGGTGCGCTGCTGACGGTGCTCATGGAGTTGGCCGTCCGTGGGGTCAACATGACCCGCATCGAGTCCCGGCCGACCGGCGAGGCCCTGGGTCGGTACGTCTTCTTCCTGGACTGCACAGGGCACGTGGCCGACGTGCGGCTGGGCGAGGCGTTGCAGGGGCTGCACCGGGTCTGCGCCGACGTCCGCTTCCTGGGCTCCTATCCCCGGCACCGCTGGGCCGAGACAGCCGGAGAACGACCCGTACCGGCACCGGCCGGTCTCTCCGACGTCGACTACGCCGATGCGGCTGCCTGGCTGGCCCGACTGCGCACCGGCGAGCTGACCTGACCCGGCTGGGCTGGCGGGCTGGGCTGGGCTGGCGACCCCGCACGACTGAAGCGCCCGCCCAGCCAACCGATCGGGTCAGCTCAGCAGGCCGCCGAGCAGGCCGCCCTCCTGCTGCTGCTCGCCGCTGCCCCTGACCGGCGGTTCCTCGGACGGCTGCACCACCACGAAGCCGTGACCGGCGAAGCTCATCGTGTACGCCTCACCGGTGCGCCGGCCCAGCAGCGTGCCGAGACCGAGCTGCTCGGCGCGGTGGTAGCCGGTCTGGAGGTTTGCCGACCAGCAGACCGCTGCCTGCGGGTCGACATAGGTCGGGGCGTCCACGTTGAGCACGACCGGGGTGCCCTTGGTGGTGATGGCGATCCGGCCGTACCCACTGAAGACGCAGTTGAACAGGCCCGACGAGGAGGTCATGCCGGCGCCGCCGACCATCCTGATGTCGTACTGGAGGGTCGAGTCGAAGGCGAGCACGCTGGAGCCGTTTATGGAGAGCGCGTCGCCCGGCTCCAGGTCGATGATGTGCACGTCCTTTGCCAACTCGGCGAGGAAGACGTCACCCTGGCCGGTGACCTTCATCAGTGGGACGCCCTCGCCGGTGAGCTTCTGCTTGAGAAACTTGCCGAGCCCGCCCGAGCCCAACGCCTGGAACTGCACGTTTCCCTGGTAGGCGACCATGGACCCGACCCGGGCCATCGCCTCACCGTTGAGCTCGATCTTCAACATCTTGGAGCTCTGCAGCCGCATGCCGGGCTGCGCGGACTCCTTCTCGAGGTTCTCGGCGGAGAACAGCTCGCTGCGCATGAGGGTGCCTCCTGAAAGGTCGCGGTTGCTGCACCGACGGTAGGCGACTCCAGCAAGCACGGACCATCAGCCGAGCGGCGTACCGCTGGCGGGCCGTAGCGCGGGGTCAGCCCCAGCCCAGCGCGTGCAGCCGTGCGTCGTCGATGCCGAAGTGGTGGGCGATCTCGTGGACCACCGTGACGGCCACCTCGTCGACGACGTCCTCGTCGCTGTCGCAGATCCGCAGGATCGGGCGGCGGTAGATGAAGATCCGGTCCGGCAGCACGCCGGCGTAGTCCCAGCCCCGGTCGGTGAGCGCGTGCCCCTCGTAGAGGCCGAGCAGGTCGGGCTCGGTGGGCGGCGGGTCGTCCTCGACCAGGATCACGACGTTGTTCATGAGGCCGAGCAGCTCGCCGGGCACCTCGTCGAGGGCGTCACCGACCAGCTCTTCGAAACGCTCGCGGGTCATCTCCACCGGCACTCCACCATTGTGCCCGACGTCCGGCCGACCGGCCCGGTCACGCCGCGGGACCTGATCGAGGGCCGGCGGCGAAGGCGCGATGCCCGCGCGCTCGCGGAGGGAGCGGCCGCCCGGTCGGGCGGAGGCTCCCTCCGTGAACGTACGGGGTAGAGGTCCGTCGCCTCAGGAGGCCAGGCGAGCGGTGAGGGTGATCTCGGCACCCGGCGAGAGCAGGCGGGAGATCGGGCAGTTCGCCTTGGCGGCCTCGGCGAGCTTCTGGAACTCGGCCTCGTCGATCCCAGGCACCTGGCCGACGGTCTCCAGGTCGATCCGGGTCACGGTCATCCCGGCGTCGGTCTTGTCCAGGTGGACCTTGGCGGTGGTCTCGACGGAGGTGGGCGTCGAGCCGGAGTCGGCGAGGCCCTTCGAGAACGCCATCGAGAAGCAGCCAGCGTGTGCCGCGGCGATCAGCTCCTCGGGGTTGGTGCCCTCGCCCTCCTCGAAGCGTGACTTGAAGGAGTAGTTGCCGGACAGGCCGCCCTTACCGGTGCGGACCGTGCCGGAACCCTCGGTGAGATTGCCCTGCCATTGTGCGGAAGCGGTACGGATTGGCATGAGGAGAACGCTAGCGGAAAGGTGACCGCCGAGCGACCGACCGGCACCGACGCCCGCCCTGCGATCCCTGTCACCTGATCGCGGTTCGGCGTGGGCGACTTCGCCAACGCGACCAGCCACTCGCTCTGTGCCATGATTCGACGCAGGCCCGTGACCGGCGGAAGGATGGCCGATGTCCGATGAGCTGCCGATCCCCCGCCAGGGCGACCCGTCCGACGGGCCGAGCGTGATCGAGTGGGGTGGCGACGACGAGCCCACCGAGCGTCGACGCTTCGGCTTGTCGCTCACCGGCTTCACCCGCGACCCCCGGCTGCCCCTGCTGCTCGCCGGGCTCGGCGCGGTCGCCGGGGTCGCCTCGCTGATCGGCGAGTGGCTGGTGATGACCCTGCCCAACAGCGGGCCGGTCGGGGCCAGCACCATCGACGTTCCGGCCGGCGTGTCCGACATCGGCGGTTTCGGGGTCGGCTATCTGGTGGGTCTTCTCGGCCTGGTCTGCACCGTCGCGTTGGCGCTGCGGGGCACGGCGTCGGTCCGGCAGAACGCCCGGCTGATGGGGCTCGCCCTCGCCGGAGCCCTGCTGGCGCTGCTGATCGCAGCCACGGCGACGCTTAACGACAGCGGTCAGCGGACCTACTTCTACGCACCGCAGGACGGTTTCCGGGTCGAGTACGGCCGCGGTCTGGTGATGGCGTTCGTCGCCTGCGTGCTGCTCGGGGCGGCCCTGCGGCTGGCCCCGAGCGCTCCCGAGCAGGTGCAGGCGGGGCCGACTGCCGACGACCACCCCGACGACGGGCCACCGGAGCGCGGTTGGCGCCGCCGCCGGGACCGGGCCTCGACCCCGGAGGACGGCCTGCCCGCGCCGGCCGACCTGACCGTCACGTCGGCGGCACCATTCACGCACCCCCAACCTCCGGCCTGAGCTGCGCGCCCTGACCCCGACGGGTCCGGGTGCACCCGCCTGACCTGCCGTTTCGGCGACACCGACGGTAGGGCGCCCGTTGGTTCCCGATTCGCCTGGAAGCCGTGGTTGCGACCGCTCACGCGAGGTACGGTTGCTGCCCGCCGTCACGCCGGGTCTCGATCCAGGACCGTACGGCAGGCTGCGACGGCGGCGGGCGAAGGAGGAACGATGACCCGCCCGGGACTGCCCAAGCTGATCGCAACCGACCTCGACGGAACGCTGGTTCGCAGCGACGAGACCGTCTCCGCGTACACCCATGGGGTGCTGGACCGGGTGCGGGCCGCCGGAATTCCGGTCGTCGCCGCGACCGGACGCGGCCCCCGGTTGACCGAGCTGACCCGCAACGACATCCGGGCCGCCGACTTCCTGGTGATGGCCGGTGGCGGTCGGGTCGTCGACCAGAGCGACCCGACCGGCCCGGTGGTGCTCCGCGACGAGCGGCTGGCCGGCGAGGTGGTCGCCCAGTTGCTCGCCGACCTGGAGGCGGCGGCCGGCCCGCTGACTGTCATGGTCGAGGCGTCCGACGAGCACGACGCCCCGCTGTGGGGTGACTACCACGCGAGCTGGCCCTACCAGGACCGGTTCGAGGCACGCAGCCGCGCGGAGTGCCTCTCCGGTGACGTGATCAAGGCGTTCGCGCGGACCGCCGACCACCACGTGGACGAGTTGCTGGCGGTGGCCCGGCAGGTCATCCCGCCGCACATCGCGACACTCACCCAGGCCGGGCTCGGCTTCATCGAGATCTGCCCGCCCGGCGTGGACAAGGCGTCCGGGCTGACGGCTGTCGCACAGACCCTCGGTGTCGACCCGGGTGACGTGCTGGTCTTCGGTGACATGCCCAACGACCTGCCGATGTTCGAGTGGGCCGGCTGGTCCCGGGTGGCGGTTGCCAACGCGCACCCGATGGTGCGCGCCATCGCCGACGAGGTGACCCTGCGCAACGACGACGACGGGGTGGCCGTCTACCTGGACCGACTACTGTCCCGGTGATGGGAGAGACCCCTCGACTCGTCGCCACCGACATTGACGGCACGCTGATCCGCGACGACCACACGGTAAGCGCCCGCACCGCCGGCGTGCTCGCCCGGCTCGTAGCGGAGGGCACGCCGGTGGTGCTTGTCACCGGCCGTCCGGTCCGCTGGCTCAAAATGGTGTACGAACAGCTGGCCCAGCCGCTGCCGGCGGTGTGCGCCAACGGCGCCGTGGTCTACGACCCGGTGCGCGACGAGGTGCTGCGGGCCGATCCGCTCGCTCCGCAGCACCTCGCCGAGGTGGCCGAACGGCTACGTGCCGAGGTGCCAGGCATCAGCTTCGCCGTGGAGATCCTGGACAGCCGGGAGATGCGTCACGAGACGCACTACCCGCTGCGCTGGGACGTCGACCCCGACGGCATCCGGCCGATCGAGACGCCGGAAGAGCTGCTGTCCCTGCCTGCTGTGAAGCTGCTTGCACGGGCCGGCGAGCAGGACCCGGACGCGTTCGCCGCGCTGATCGCCTCGGCGGTGGCGGGGCTCGCCGAGGCGACGCACTCGTCGTCGTCCGGGCTGGTGGAGATCTCCGCTGCCGGGGTGACAAAGGCGGCAGGGCTCGACTGGTACTGCGACCGGCTCGGCGTGGCCGCGGCGGACGTCGTGGCCTTCGGTGACATGCCCAACGACGTACCCATGTTGACCTGGGCCGGGCGCGGCGTGGCGGTGGCGAACGCGCACCACGCCGTCCTGGCGGTCGCCGACGAGGTGACGTCGGCGAACTCGGAGGACGGCGTGGCGGCGTACCTGGAGAAGATCTTCGAGGTGGGCTGAGCGCCGATTACAGGTACTGGCCGGTGCTGTGCCCCTCGCCGCCGGCCGGCTGGCCGATGCCCGGCATCCCGGGCACCATCCCGCCGGGACCGCCAGGGCCACTGGGCAGTGCCTGCCGGCCGCCGCGCATCTGCTCCAGCTGCACCCGGGCGGCCATCTGCTGGGCGACCAGGGCCGCCTGGATGCCGTGGAAGAGGCCCTCCAGCCAGCCGACGAGCTGGGCGTGCGCGATCCGCAGCTCACCCTCGCTCGGCGCCTTGTCCTCCGTGAAGGGCAGCGAGATCCGCTCCAGCTCGTCGCGCAGCTCGGGGGCGAGGCCCTCCTTGAGCTCGACGATGGAGCGCTCGTGGATCTCCCGCATGCGGTGCCGGCTGGCGTCGTCAAGGGGAGCCG
The DNA here is from genome assembly GCF_049847245.1 of Micromonospora sp. DT68. Taxonomy (NCBI): domain Bacteria; kingdom Bacillati; phylum Actinomycetota; class Actinomycetes; order Micromonosporales; family Micromonosporaceae; genus Micromonospora; species Micromonospora sp. DT68. The sequence continues at coordinate 372,261 of NZ_JBNCNZ010000003.1, read as the reverse complement.
CCTTGACCTCCTCCAGCAGTTGCTTGATCATGCTGCCGATCCGCATCACCTTGGCCGGCTGTTCGACCAGGCGGGTCGGGTCTTCGCCCTGCCCCTCCTCGGTCTGCACCGTGCCGATCGGCCGCCCGTCCGCGCCGACCACCACCACGGTGCCGGAGTGGCCGGAGTCGTCGGAGCCGGGCTCATCGTTCTGTCCAGCGGAGTGCGCTTCGGTCATGGGTCCATCTTTACCCAGTGCGCGCGAGCCATGCCGCCCGGGACCAACTCCCGGGGCCACGCCACCCAGGCGGGACGCGCTACCGTCGCGCCATGCCTGCCGACCCACGCGACGTGCTGACCAGGCCCGCGCCCGCACCGGACCGGACGGTGGCCTACGGCGATCACCCGGACCAGGTGGCCGACCTGCGCTTTCCGGCTGGGGATGGCCCGGCCCGGCCGCTGGTCGTCGTGGTGCACGGCGGCTTCTGGCGGGCCGAGTACGACAGGGGGCACACCGGTCCACTCGCCGCCGCGCTCGCCGCCGACGGATATCCGGTCGCCCAACTGGAGTACCGGCGTACCGGTCAGCCGGGCGGCGGCTGGCCGGGGACGCTGTCCGACGCGCTGACCGGGATCGCGGCGCTGCCGGAGTTGGCCGCCGAGGCGTTGCCCGGCCGGGTCAGTGCTGGCGCCCCGATCGTGGTCGGTCACTCCGCCGGTGGTCACTTGGCGCTGTACGTGGCAGCGACAGCGCCGTCGACGGTACGCGCGGTGCTCGCGCTGGCCCCCGTGGCGGACCTGGTCGAGGCGTACCGGTGGGATCTGGACGCGGGTGCGGTGACCGCGCTGCTGGGCGGCGGTCCGGCGGAGGTTCCAGACCGGTACGCAGCGGCCGACCCGCGATTGTTGGTGCCCACGCAAACACGCACAGTAGTGATACACGGGTCTGCAGACCTTCAGGTTCCGGTGGCGATGAGCCGGGACTTTGTCACAGCGGCAGATACCGCAGGGTCCGATATTTCCCTTATTGAGCTGCCCGGATCCGAGCATTTCGGGCTGATCGACCCGGAGTCCGCAGCCTGGCCCCGGGTTCTCGATGCCTTGCGCTCACTGCACCATGATCATTAACCATTGACGCAGCGTCGTTGAGCAGGTAGAACGCCGGAGGGGCGTGTTCTGCCCTGAAACGCTCCTTGGAAGGAACTCGGTGTCGCAGATGAATCGCAGGCGGGCGCTCCAACTGTTGGCCGCGCTCGGTACCACCGGATTCGCCGCCGGGTGCGGCTCCGACACCGACAGCCAGCCGACCACCAACCGAAGCCCGATCAAAATCGGTCTGATCGTACCCAAGTCCGGCGGCGTCAAGTCCATCGGCGACGACATCGCCAACGGCTTCCAACTCTTCCTCGACCTGCACGACCAACGCCTGGGCGGGCACCCGGTGGAGTTGCTGATCGCCGACGAAGGTGAGACCGCCAAGAGCGGCAAGGCCGCCGTCGACCAACTCCTCAAGCAGAACGTGCTGGCGCTCACCGGGGTGGTCAACTCGTCGGTGATGGTCGGCATCCGCGACACGGTGGAGGAGGCCCGCGTCCCGCTCATCGGCTCGAACGCCTCGCCGAGCAGCCTCCAGAGCGTCGTCTACATCTGGCGCACGTCGTACGTGCTTGACGAGGCCGGCCGGGCCCTGGGCCGCTACCTGCGCGACCAGCTGCCGGCGAACGGCCGGGTGGCGATCATCGTCCCGGAGAACGTGGGCAGCCCCGACGTGGTGCGCGGCTTCCGGCAGGAGTTCGGCGCCACCGACAGGCGCATCGCCGACCCGGTGACAAACACCAACCCCACCACCAGCCCCAACAAGACCACCTATGTGGCGGACATCGAGAAGGCGCTGGCCAAGAAGCCAACCGCGGTCTTCTGCTTCTTCGCGGGCGCGGCCGCCGTGGAGTTCATCAAGCAACTTCGCGACCAGTTCTCCGGGCCCGTCTACGCGCCAGGCTTCCTCACCGAGGGCAACGTACTGGAGAGCCTGGGCCAGGACGCCCTGGGCATCCAGACCGCCCTGAACTACTCGGCCGACCTGAACAACACGTCGAACCGGGTCTTCGCCTCGGCATACCGGAAGAAGCACCAGCTCACGCCCACCACCTACGCCATGGCGTCGTACGACGCGGCGCAGGTGCTCGACCAGGCCATCCAGCTGACCGGCGGGTCGCCGTCGCCCCAGCAGGTCAACCTGGCGCTGGGTCGCATCGGTCAGATCGACAGCCCGCGCGGGATCTGGCAGTTCAACCAGCCACGCACCCCCCAGCAGAAGTGGTACCTGCGGGAGGTGCAGCGCGACGGTCAGGCCACCTCGAACGTGCTGATCAACGAGCTGGCCACCCTGGGCTGAACGCCCCTCGGAGCACGATCAGGGGCCGGCCTCCCGCGCGGGAGGCCGGCCCCTGACGTACGCGGTGGCGAACGGGTCAGTGCCGCAGTTCGGCGATGCAGCACTTCACGCTGCCGCCGCCCTTCTTCAGCTCGGCCAACTCGACCGGAACCGGTGTGTAGCCGGCGGCCTTGAGCTTGCCCGCCAGCCGGGTGGCTTCGCTGTTGAGGACGACGTTCGCGCCGTCGCTCACCAGGTTCAGCCCGAAGGCCAACGCGTCGGAGTCATCGGCGACCACCGCGTCCGGGAAGAGCTGGGTGAGGACCCGCTGGCTGGCCGCGGAGAACGCGCCGGGGAAGTACACGACGTTCGAGTCGTCGATAGCGGCGAGCGCCACGTCCAGGTGGTAGAAGCGAGGGTCGATCAACCGCAGCGACACCACCGGGCGGGCCAGCGCCTCCTGCGCCTCGGCGTGCGCCGCGATCTCGGTCCGGAAGCCGTGCCCGGCAAGGATGAGCCCGCCATGCGCCTCTGGCACGTACGCGAAGTCACCCTCGCCCTCGTTGGTCTCGCTCGGCGCGATGAACCGGCAGCCCTGCGTCTCGTAGAAGGCGTGGTGGGCGGCGGCCTCGGCGGCACGCTGCTCGTGCTTGAACCGCGCGCCGTAGACGCTGCCGTCCACCATGAAGGCGCCGTTGGCGGCATAGACCATGTCGGGCAGGCCCGGCTCGGCCGTCAGCACGTGCACCTCGTGGCCGAGGCCGACGAGCGTCTCGCGCAGCCGGTCCCACTGCTTGACGGCCAACTCGCTGTCCACCGGGGTGGTCACGTCCATCCACGGATTGATCGCGTACTCGACCGCGAAATGCTCCGGCGAGCACATGAGATATGTCCGCTTTCGCGGCAGTCGCTGCTGGTTCACGGTCACCAAGAGTAGGTACCGTAGAACTTTGGTAACAGCCACAACCATTGCTTCCCAGAGGCGGAACGTTGCAGATAGACGCCGTAGACCAGCGGATCATTGCGTTGCTCGTCGCCGACGCCCGTGCGTCGTACGCCGACATCGGCACCCGGGTGTCACTCTCCGCCCCAGCGGTCAAGCGTCGGGTGGACCGGCTACGCGCGACAGGCGTGATCAGAGGGTTCACCGCCGTCGTGGACCCCGCTGCCGTCGGCTGGACCACCGAGGCGTTCGTCGAGCTGTTCTGCGCCGGCCGGACCACCCCCGCGCAGATCGGCGTGGCCGCACGCCGGCACCCCGAGGTGGTCGGCGCCTACACCGTCTCCGGCGAGGCGGACGCTCTCGTGCACCTGCGCGCCGCCGACATCGCCCACCTGGAGGCGGCGCTGGAACGGCTTCGCGCCGAGTCGTTCGTGACGTCCACCCGCAGCACCATCGTGCTGTCCCGACTCGCCGAGTCCCCCGGTGTCGGCCCGTCCACCCGCTGACATTGACCTCAACCCACGTTGAGGTGCTGGACTGCCCTTCGAGCGGGCGGCGACGCCCGCAACGATCGAGGGGATCTCATGCGGGCAATCTGGTTACGTGAGTTCGGCGGCCCCGAGGTGCTGGTGCCCAGCCTGGCACCCGACCCGACGCCCGGCCCCGGTCAGGTGCTGATCGACGTCGCGCACGCGAACATCACATTCATCGAGACGCAGCTACGCGCCGGCCGGCCCGGACCGTTCCAGGTCACCCCGCCGCTGATCCCCGGTAACGGCGTCGGCGGGGTGATCGCCGCCGTCGGGCCGGACGTCGATCCCGCGCTGACCGGCCGCCGGGTCGTGAGCGCCACCGGCGGCTCCGGCGGGTACGCGCAACGTGCGGTGGTGGACGCGTCCGCGCCCTTCGAGGTGCCGGCCGGGCTGGCGCTGGACGACGCGGTTGCCCTGCTGGCCGACGGGCGGACCGCCACCCTGCTGGTCGAGGCGGCCGGCGTCCGCCCCGGCGACCGGGTGCTCGTGGAGGCGGCGGCGGGCGGCGTTGGCAGCCTGCTCGTGCAGCTCGCGGCGAGCGCCGGCGCACAGGTGGTCGGTGCTGCCGGTGGCGCACGCAAGGTCGACCTGCTGCCCGGCCTCGGTGCCGACCTGGCGGTCGACTACCGCCTGCCGGGCTGGGCCGACCAGGTCCGGCACACGATGGGTGGAGTCGACGTGGTGTTCGACGGCGTCGGCGGGCCGACCGCCCGGACGGCGTTCGAGCTGCTGGACCCGGGTGGCCGGATGGTCAGCTTCGGGTTGGCAAGCGGTGAGTGGTCGCCGGTGTCGGCGGAGGACGCCGCAGCCTGGCAGATCACGCTGGTCCGATCCGACGCGCCGCCCGCACGGATGCGGGCGTACACCGATCAGGCGCTGGCGGGCGCGGCGACCGGCCAGCTACGGCCGCTCATCGGTCAGCGTTTTCCCCTGGAACGCGCCGCTGACGCGCACGCCGCCATCGAGGCGCGCGCGACAGTCGGCAAGACCCTGCTGGACGTGGCCTGAACCGCTCAGAGGTACATGCCGGTGCGGTGCTCGGAGTCCTCGCGTCGCACCGGTTTGTCGCCCTCGCTGAAGAACCGCTTGCCGCCGAACTCGCCGTGCAACCGGTCGTCCAACTCGTCCGCGAGACCTGTCATCACCTGTACCGCCAGCATCAGGTGGGTGGCCTGGAAGCTGCGGCCGAACACCGGGATGGACGCCCAGACCGTGTCGTCGGCGCAGTAGAGACGACCGATCGGCATCCGGTTGGTCAGCTCGGACAGCTTCACGTAGAGCCGCTCGGTGGGTTCGACCTCGGTGAGCACCGGGGAGAAGACGTCCACCAGCGGCGGGTTGTCGCGCACCCGCACGAAGACCATCGCCGAACCGGCACGGATGTTGATGTCGCCGTCCGAGTCGATCTGCAACCGGTCGGGCTCGGACTTCAGCATCGTGGACACCACTGTGCGTACGCGTTCGGCCAGGTCGAGCACGTCGTCCCGCTCCACCTGCGCGGCGGCCGCCTCGGCCAACGCCTCTTCCAGGTCGCCCTCGACGTCCGCGTCCGGGCCGAACTCGCTGCGCGCGGTGCCCAGCGGCCCCACTGTCAACGGCTCGCCCTCGGCGTCGTGCACCAGGTAGACGAGGAAGGCCGGGTGTGGGGCGCCGTAGACGTCGCGCAGCGTCCGGGACAGCAACGGGGCGATCCGGGCCGCCTCCGCCGTCGTGCCGTCCAGCCCGAACGAGCCGCCGGACCCGGGCACCACCCCGGGCGGCGACCAGCCCAGCGCCACCATGTCGGCCACGGCGGCGCGGTCCAACCGGTAGCCCTGCGGCAGTGCCGCGTTGCCGACCGCCCGAGCCGATAGCCCGCCGTCGCCGGCCACATCGACGCTTATCGAGTAGACGGCGTCACCAGTGCCGGAGGCCGTGGGGTCCAGGGTCAACTCCAGGTGCGCGCCGACGGGGAGTTCCCGCAGCCGCAGGGCGAGCATCCGGGCGAACTCCTGCCACGCCTCGGTCACCTTGGCCCGCAGGTCGGTGGTGCTGGGTTCGTCGAGCAGAATCGACTCCCCGTGCTCGGTCGTACCGCTGGGCAGCTCACCGTCCGGCGCCGAGGGGTGGTCAGCCGTCATGATCGCCTCCGTCCGTTCCGAACACCCTACCCACGCCCTCCGGAGGCCGAATCCATCCGGACCGGCATCGGACAACGGCGGTCAGGAGACTGTGGGATCGACCGGGGCGGTGGGCGCGATGGGGTCGGCCGGGTCGCCGCCCAGCGCGACCGGCCAGTTGGCCGCGAGCGCACTGAGCCGGGCCGCGGCGTCCGCCGGGTCGGCGCCCCGGCCAACCGCCAACCCCAACACGTACGCGGTGACTGGCGCGCCCGGCCGCAACACCTGGTGAGCGACGTCGCGGGCAAGATCCAGCACCGCCGGAACCGGCACCTGGGCGGGGTCCAGATCCACCTCTGCGCACGCCGCCGTTACCCAGTCGTCGAGCACCGTCATCGCACCCACTCCTTCGCCCGGCGGACGTCCTCGTCAGTGTCGCAGTCGAACCAGGGCGGCGGGCCGTCGACGGACCAGGGCACCTCCCGCACGACAAGGCCGGCCAGCAGAGCCCGGACCGACGCACCGGCCAGGTCCCCGTCCCGCTCGACAGTCAACCGCGCCAGCGCGGCCCGCAGTGCGGCCACCCGCCACACCCCGCACAGCGACTGCCGCCGGCCGGACTCGTCGACGAAGCACACCCCGTCCGGCCGTTGCTCGCCACCGGCTGCGCCTGTGCGATCCGGCGCAGCGCCGTCACCAGGCGGAGCGGTTCCGTTGCCGTCGAGGTGGTTCAGCAACGCGCCGAGCGCAGCCCTCGTGAGCAACGGCAGGTCGGCGGCGAGCAGCGCGACCACTGCCGTGTCGGGATCGAGCAACGCAAGCCCCGCCGCCGTCGCGGCGACCGGCCCCCCGCCGGGCGGATCCTCCCTGGTGACCCGCACACCGGGCGGGACCACGTCGGCCGGACCGACGAGCACCAGCGGCGCGGCATCGGCGACAGCCGCCAGCACCCGGTCGCGCATCGACCGGCCACCGACCGGGAGCGCGGTCTTGTCCACCCCGCCCATCCGGCGGGCAGCCCCACCGGCGAGCACCACGGCGGCGTACGTCCCCACCCGGTCACGGTAGCCGGATCGCCGCCGACCGGCGGTGCCTGCCGGTAGCCCGATCCCTGAGCGGTCGTGTCGGAGCCCTGTCGGCGGTCACTGCGGGTGCCCGATGCCCGGCACGCGTGCGGGCGTACCGGCGCGGGGTGCAGGATTGCGGGATGGGACGGGCGACTGACCGACGCGGCGTACTCCGGATCGACCTGGGCGCGGCAGCCGACGGCCGCCGTTCCGTCCGCCGGCCGGACAACCTGGCGGTGGAGGAGCCGCTGGAGATCCGGGTGGGCGCTGCCGGGCCCGGACGGCGCAAACCCCTCGCCGTCACGATGCGCACCCCCGGCGACGACCTGGACCTGGCCATCGGATTCCTGTTGACCGAAGGGCTGATCCGGTCGACCGACGACGTGCTGACCGCCCAGCTCTGCGCAGGCGCGGAGACGCCGAACACGTACAACGTGGTGGACGTGGTGCTCGCCCCCGGCGTGCCGGAACCGACCACCGACCCGTCCCGGAACTTCTACACGACCAGTTCCTGCGGGGTCTGCGGCAAGGCCAGCATCGACGCAGTCCGCACCCGGTCGGCGTTCCCGGTCGAGGCGGACCCGCTCACCGTTGCGGCAGCCGTCCTGGCCGAGTTGCCCGACCGTCTGCGCGCTGCCCAGCGGGGCTTCGACCGGACCGGCGGGCTGCACGCGGCCGGGCTGTTCACCCCGGCCGGCGACCTGGTGGTGCTCCGGGAGGACGTGGGCAGGCACAACGCTGTGGACAAGGTGATCGGCTGGGCGGTGCGGGAACGTCTGCTGCCGCTGGCCGGGCACCTGCTGCTCGTCTCCGGCCGGGCCAGCTTCGAGCTGACCCAGAAGGCGTGGATGGCGGGGCTGCCGCTGCTCGCCGCGGTGTCCGCCCCGAGCACCCTCGCCGCCGAACTGGCCGAGGAGGCGGGGATGACGCTTGTCGGTTTCCTGCGCGGAAACACGATGAACGTCTACGCCCGTCCCGAGCGGGTCACAGTCTGATCACCAGCTCGTCGAGCAGCCCCAGCCGGAGCACGGCGTCGCGGGCCAGCAGGAAACCGGCGATGCCGAGGATCCAACCGAGCATGCCGCCGGAGTGCCGCACGATCCAGGCGTTGAGCCGTACCAACACCGGCTCGACCAGCTTCGGCCACGCTGTCCGCGCCCCCAGCAGCAGCACCGCCGGCACCACCATGACAAGGCAGTAGCCTGCGAGCAGCCCGACGATCTGCGCCGCGCCGAGCCCGGAGGTGGTCAGCAGGCCGACCGCGCCGAGGTACGGCAGCATCGTCGCCACCTCCGCGAGCGCGGCGAGCAGCGCCAACCCCACCAGCCAGCGCGCCGAGGAGTCACCGGCGGTCACCCGATCCCGCCACCGCAGCACCCCACCACCGCGCGGGCGTCGCTTGCCGTCGTAGCGGAAGCTGAGCGCGAACAGCCCCACACCGAGCACGAGCTGAGCCCACAGCACCGGCCTGTTGTCGAGCGCTCCGCCGAGGACGTCGGCCAGTCGACTGCCGCCCACGGCGAGCAACAGCCCGACCGCGAAGTAGAACAGGGTGATCGTGCCCAGGTAGACGAGGATCCGCCGGGCGTTCACCGTCCCGGGCGCGAGCAGTAACCAGACGGGGATGAAGAGGGTGCCGATGCTGGTGCTGTCGACCAGGGCCAGGCCGGCGAGCGTCAGGAGCAGCGCGACGCTCACGTGGGGCATTCGCTTCGGAGAGGCACCTGATCAGTCTGCTGCGACGCCACGTCGGACAACTCGACCCGTGGAACGAACGTCAGCTACATCCTTCGACGGACAGCCCCGGGCGCCCGAGCGCCGTCGAGGAAGAGCGCGACGAGCTGGGCGCTGCCGTCAGGTTCCTGAGCGAGGTCGGTCGCGCGTACGAGGTGGAGGAACGCGTTCATGAGGAACCAGGGATCACCCGTGACGTCTCCGGCCTCGACCGCTGCGCGAAAAAGCTCGGCGACCGGGTTGAGGACGCCGCTGACGTACCGCTGCGACACGTCGGTCCGTGTCTCCTCGGAGACGAGGTCGAGCGCGTCGTAGACACGCCGCTCGAAGGAGATGGCCCGGGGGGAGTGCTCCGCCGACACGACTGCGAGCGTCCGCAGCTTCTCCTCAAGCGTCCCTTCGGTCGTCAGCGCCGCCGCGAGGCGGGCACGGAGGTCTTCGACGAACCTCAGCGCGACTGCCGCGTAGAGGTCCTCCTTGCCACCGGGAAAGTGGTGGTAGATGGACGGCTTCTGGATGCCCACCGTCCGCGCTACTGCGACCAGGGACACGCCCTGATAACCCACGGCGGCCAACTGCTGGCTGAAGGCGTCCAGGATCTGCGACCGGGTGTCTGCTGTGGCGGTCATCGGTTCCTCCGAGCGTGGTTGACGGCCAGGACGCAGGCGGCGACTCCAGCGACGACAAGCGCGCTGAGTGCGGTGAGAGCAATTGGCGCGGCCGAGAGCGCGGCAGCGCTCTCGAGCTGGCGGGCGGTGTCCACGACGTAGGTGAGCGGGTTGACGGTCGCGATCACGCGCATCCAACCGGCGAGCTCGTCCAGCGGAGCGAACACCCCTGTGAAGAACGACAGCCCGAACACTGCGAGAGTGACAAGGTTGGTGCTCGTCGCCGAGCCCGACCGGATCGCGACGGCGATGCTGAGCAGGGCGATGCCCAGGCCGAGCACGAGCATCAGGACGATCATGGCTGTCACCCCCGCCCAGCTCCCGGGCCGGTAGCCGATGAGCACCGCCCCGACGATCGTGGTGAGCATTCCGATGATGACGGCGACGAGCGCAGCGATGACGGCACCCAGGAGGAACGGCGTGGCGGTGCCGTGCGCCAACCGAAGTCGATCGAGGTAACCACTTGTGACATCGCGTAGAACGAGGGTCCCTGCGGTACCGGCGGCGGTTGCCACTCCGGTGAGCAGGATCAGTGGCAGCAGGAACGAGATGAAGCTGCCCCCCGCGAGATAGCCGCTGCCCACGGTGCTGAGCTGCCCGGAGTAGATGAGCAGGAAGAACAGCGACTGTGCGACAGGGGCCACCAGGAGGGCCGGAGAACGCAGGACGACGCGGGTGCAGCGCCTGGTCGCGGCGACGGCGACCGGAAGCGCGGTCCTGCGCGCGGGAACGAGAGAGATGTCGAGAAGACTCACGTGTGGCGTCCTTACCGGAGGTGGTCGGGCCCGCGTCCGCGGGCGGCGAGGGCGACGAAGACGTCGTCGAGCGAGGGTTCGGTCAGGCGGAACTCCTCGATTCCGCCGGCGAACCGGCCGATGTCGTCAAGTGCTGTCTTCAGCGCCTCCGGGTCGCCGGAGAGCGCGAGCCGCACCGTTCGGGGTTCGTCGGTCTCAGCGCGAAACGGGGCACGCGAGGAGGTCAGGAACGTCCGCGTGGTGGGTTCGTCAGTCAGCCCGAGGGTCAGGGTGCGTTCCCCGACCCACCGTTTCAAGGACTCCGGGGAGCCCTGCGCGGTGACGGCGCCGTCGCGGAGGACCACTACGTCGGTGGCGAGGACATCGGCCTCGTGGAGATCCTGGGTGGAGATCAGGAGGGTCCGGTCGTTCCGGTTGAGTCGCCTCAGCTCGTTCCAGAACTCGAGGCGGCTGAGGGGATCGAGGCCGGTGGTCGGCTCGTCGAGGATCACGATCGGGGGTTCGGAGACCAGGGCCACGGCAATGTCGACCTTACGGCGCGTTCCACCGGACAGCTTCGAGATCTGTGTCCTGTGCTGGTCCTCCAGGCCGAAGAGTTCGAGAAGATCCCGGGTACGGCGTGCGGCGACAGTGCGGTCGAGCCCGAGGGCGACACCTTGGAAGGTGAGAACCTCGGTTGGGGTGGCGAGTGGGTCCAGTGCGTTGGCCTGCGGCGTCAGCCCGATGAGTCGGCGGGCTTCGCGGGCGTGCGTGACAGTGTCGTGGCCTTCGACGGTGACGGTGCCGGACGTCGGGGTGCGCAGCGTGGCGATGATCTCCAGGAGGGTGGATTTTCCCGCCCCGTTGTGACCGAGGACCACGGTACGACTGCCACGTTCGACCGTCAGCGAGAGCCGATTCAGTGCGTTCCGGGTGCCGTAGGACTTCGTCAGGTCGCTGACGGAGATCGTTGAGGTGGCGGTCATGAAATCCAACCTACCTATCGGTAGGTAGGCTGGCCGGCCGAAGTGACGCAGCAGACACCGCCGCTGGTGACGCTGTTGACGGTGCTCGGCGCGGACCGGGATGGTGCTGGTGGTCACGCTTCGGGTCAAAGGTCGGTCAGCTACGGCCACGCCGACGCCTCCTGCGGGGGCGGATCACCCCCGGCATCCCGACCGAGGGCCAGCCGTCCAGCTCGGACGGGGGCACGCCGCGCCGCAGCAGGTCGTCCAGGAGCAGTGCGAGCGAGTAGTCCGGGTGCAGGCCGAGCGTCCGCTCCAGCGCGACGGCCGCCAGCGCACCCTGCCCGGCTCGCCACGCGGCGAACGCCAGCAACGCACCAGGCGCGGCGGTGAACTCCGGCTCGGCCCGGCGCAGCACGTCGGTCCAGAGAGCGATGTCCCGGTCACGGCCGTCGGTGCGTTCCCAGGCGTGGTCGCGGACCGGCAGGTGAGTAAGCAGCAGACACAGCCAGGCCACCTCGTCGTCGTCGAGCAGCTCGTCGCGACGCTGGCGGCGCTGTGCCTCCCGGACCGCGGTCGCACCGGCGGAGCGCACCGCCCGACCGCCGAGCAGATCACTGGCGGGAGCACGCTCGATCAGGTCGGCCAGTCGCCGGTCGGCCCTGACCGTGGCGGCGCGTAGCGCGTCCCGGGCGGGGCCCTGAACCGGAGCGACCTGCGCCACGAGGGCGGCCCGGTCAGGCAGCGCCACCTGGCCGGCGAAGACGGCCGACGCGGTGACAGGGCTTGCCACCGGGTCGTAGCGCCGACCCTCGGGTGGGCAACAGTCGGCCTCCGTGCAGAGGTAGGACCACCATCGACCGTCGGTCACCCGCAGCGCGTCGAGGACGTCCAGGCCGGCATTCGTCAGGGCGGCGCGGACGGCGTCCACGCTCGGGGTCACCCGGTCGGGCGGCCCGTAACCCACGACCGTGGCGGCCTCCGCGCCCTGGCGGTGGATCACTCCGGCGAGGTGCCGGGCCTGGTCGACCGGATCGGTGGACGGGTCGGGCAGGTCGGCGCGGGCGGCGAAGATGATCTGCCGGCCGAGCAGCGCCACAGCGACCACACTGTCGGCGGGATGGAAGCCGAGCAGGTACGGCACGGCGGCGAGCAGGTCGGCGGGTGAGCGGACGGCGAGCTGCGGGCGTTCGGTCGAGGTCATGTCGGCAGCCTGCGGGGCGGCCACCCGGCTGCGCCGCCCCTGTGGATGACACGCGGCTTATCCACAGCTACGCAGCGTATTTGGCCTGGTAATCGTCGATCACGTATGCCTCGATGTGGTCGCGTGCACCCGGGCGTCATGGGCAGCGGCTACCGTGCGCTGATGGACCTGGCGTACCTGCGCGCGCACCCGGCACACCTGCCGACGTTCCTGACCCATCAGCGGATCCGGGAGACGCCTGTCGCCGGTGGGCACATCTGCGCCGCCGCTCGGCTCACCCTTGACGACGGCCACTCGATCTTCACCAAGTCCTGGCCGGAGCGGGCCGACCAGCCGTCGCCGGAGGGCTTCTTCGCCAGCGAGGCCGCCGGGCTGCGCTGGCTGCGGGAGGCCGGCGCTGTGGGCGTACCCGAGGTGATCGTGGCGCTGCCCGACCTGTTGGCGCTCGACTGGCTGGAGCCCGGCGAGCCGACGCCCACGGCGGCCGAGCGGTTCGGTAGGGAGCTGGCCGGCCTGCACCGGGCCGGTCCGCCGGCCTTCGGTGCGTCCTGGCCCGGCTTCGTCGGGGCGCTCCCGCAGGACAACACCGTCGACGACCGGCAGTGGTCGACGTGGTTCGCCGAGCGTCGACTCGTCCCCTACCTGCGTCGATCGGTCGACGGTGGCGCGTTGGAGGGTGCCGACGCGGCGTTGGTCGAGCAGGTCATCGGCCGGATCGGCGAGTTCGGCGGGGACGAACCGCCCGCACGCATCCACGGTGACCTGTGGCCGGGCAATGTGCTGTGGGGTGCCGACGGGCGGGTCTGGCTTGTCGACCCGGCGGCGCACGGCGGGCACCGGGAAACAGATCTCGCCCAGTTGGCGCTCTTCGGCGGCATCCCCCACCTGGACCGGGTCCTGGCGGCCTACCGGGAGACCTGGCCGCTGCCGGACGGCTGGCGCGCCCGGGTGCCCCTGCATCAGCTGCATCTGCTGCTCGTGCACACGGCGCTTTTCGGTGCCAGCTACCGGGATGCGGTCGTCCAGGCCGCCGGTGCCGCTCTGGGCGGGTTCGAGCGCGCTACGGTCGACAGGTGAGCGTCGCCCCGCCGACCGACGGCGTCCTCGTCGACCGGTACGGCCGCGTCGCGCGGGACCTTCGCGTGTCCCTCACGGACAAGTGCAACCTTCGGTGCACCTACTGCATGCCGGCCGAAGGGCTGCCCTGGCTCGCGGGTCCGCAGTTGCTGACCGACGACGAGATCGTCCGGCTGGTCCGGGTGGCCGTCGAGCGGCTCGGCGTGACCGAGGTGCGGTTCACCGGCGGTGAGCCACTGATCCGGCCCGGGCTGGTCGGCATCGTGGCAGCGGTCGCCGCACTCATGCCCCGCCCGCGCATCTCGCTCACCACGAACGGCATCGGCCTGGACCGGCTGGCCCCCGCGCTGGCCACTGCCGGCCTGGATCGGGTGAACGTCTCGCTGGACACCCTGGACGCGGCCCGGTTCACGCAGCTGACCCGCCGCCCCCGCCTGGACGCGGTGCTCGTCGGCCTCGCCGGAGCGGCCGCCGCCGGGCTCAACCCGGTGAAGATCAACTCTGTCTTGATGCGCGGCGTCAACGAGGACGAGGCACCGGCGCTGCTCCGCTTCGCCGTCGACCACGGCTACCAGCTGCGGATCATCGAGCAGATGCCGCTTGACGCGCAGCACGGCTGGGACCGCACCACGATGGTTACCGCCGAAGAGATCCTGGCCTCCCTGCGTACCAGGTTCGATCTCAGCCCCGACCCGGCCGAGCGCGGCGCTGCCCCGGCGGAGACCTGGTTGGTCGACGGCGGCCCGGCCCGGGTCGGCGTGATCGCCAGCGTGACCCGCCCCTTCTGCGGCGACTGCGACCGCACCCGGCTGACCGCCGACGGCCAGGTCCGCGCCTGTCTGTTCGCCACCGAGGAATCCGACCTGCGGGCGGCCCTGCGCGGCGGCGCGACCGACGACGAGTTGGCCCAGCGGTGGCGCACCGCGATGTGGGGCAAGCGTGCCGGCCACGGCATCGACGACCCGACGTTCCTCCAGCCGACCCGGCCGATGTCAGCGATCGGGGGCTGAGCTGTGACCCAGGACCAGCTGACCGTCCGCTACTTCGCCGGCGCGCGTGCCGCCGCCGGGCGCTCCGAGGAGACGACGCCCGCGGGCCGATCGCTCGACGACCTCACCGCTGACCTGGTCCAGCGGCACGGTGATCGGCTCGCCGCCGTCCTGCGGGTCGCCAGTTTCCTCGTGGACGGCGTCACCTGTCATGATCGGCAGGCACCCCTGCCCGGCGGGGCCACGATCGATGTCCTGCCCCCGTTCGCGGGCGGCTGAGGGAGGCGCACGGATGTTGGCGGTACTCGGGTTCGTGACCGTGCTGGCTGTGGTCACCGGCCTCATCCACCTCTACCTGTGGAAGCGGCTGATCCGCGACACCACCGCGCCGGGCCGCTGGCGACGGGTCGGCGGGATCGCCGCCCTTGTGCTGGCGCTGCTCGTGCCGGCCACCATGGCCGGCACGCAGGCCGGTCTCTACTGGCTCGCCTGGCCGGGCTACCTCTGGCTCGCGCTGATGTTCTACCTGCTTGTCGTCCTCGTCGTGCTGGAAGTGCCGATGCTTGTGGCCCGGCTGGCGCTCCGCCGCCGCGTGACCGCCGCCGAGCCGACCACCGCGGCGCCCGAGCCGGTGCTCGTCGGCGCCGCCGGGCCCACCGAGCCGCCGGCCGCCGCCGCCGTGCGGGCACCGGATCACGACCCGGCCCGCCGGCTGCTGCTGGCCCGCGGGGCGGCCATCTTCGCCGGCCTCACCGCCACCGGCATCACCGGGTACGGCATCCGCACGGCCCTCGGCCCGCCACAACTCGACCGGGTGCAGATCCCGCTCGCCAAGCTCCCGCGCAGCATGGACGGCCTGCGCATCGCCACCGTCTCCGACATCCACATCGGCCCGCTGCGTGGCCGTGCGCACACCGAGCGGATCGTGGCCGCGATCAACCGACTCGACGCCGACCTGGTGGCTGTCGTCGGTGACCTGGTCGACGGCTCGGTCGCCGAGTTGGGCTCGGCCGCCGCGCCACTGCGTGACCTGCGTTCGAGGTACGGCAGCTTCTTCGTCACCGGCAACCACGAGTACTACTCGGGGGTGGAGGAGTGGGTCCAGGAGGTGGACCGGCTCGGCCTGCGGGTCATGCAGAACAAGCGGCAGGAGATCCAGGCCCGGGGCGGCGTGCTCGACCTGGCCGGTGTGAACGACCTGTCCGGCACGGGCACCGGCCTCGCTGCTGGCCCGGACTTCGCCGCCGCCCTCGGTGATCGCGATCCGAGCCGCCCGGTGGTGCTGCTCGCGCACCAGCCGGTGGCAGCGAAGGAAGCGGCCCGCTACGGCGTCGACCTGCAACTCTCCGGGCACACCCACGGTGGGCAGATGGTGCCGTTCAACCTCGCCGTCCGTCTGGAACAGCCGGTGGTCAGTGGCCTCGGTGAGGTCGACGGCACCAAGGTCTATGTGACAAACGGCGCCGGTTTCTGGGGTCCGCCGGTGCGGGTCGGCGCCGAACCGCAGATCACCCTTGTCGAGTTGCGCTCGTCATAGCGGACGTCACGTCCGCGCGTGGCGGTAGGCGGTCGGCATGGCGCACGTGACAGGATGCGGCGTGCCCCCGTTCAGCGCCGTACCCCCCGGTGGCTTCCCGCCTTTCGTCGCGGACCTGCACATCCACTCGAAATATTCGCGCGCGTGCAGCCGCGATCTCACGCTGCCGAACCTCGCGTGGTGGGCCCGCCGCAAGGGCATCGCCCTGCTCGGCACCGGCGACTTCACCCATCCCGCCTGGTACGACCACCTGCGGGAGACGCTGCGCCCGGCCGAGCCGGGGCTCTACCGCCTCGACCCGGAGGCGGAACGCGACATCGCCCGCCGGCTGCCGCCGCGCCTCGCCGGCACCGCCGACGCGGACGCCGTCCGGTTCATGCTGAGCGTGGAGATCTCCACCATCTACAAGCGGGACGACCGCACCCGCAAGGTCCACCACCTGATCTACCTGCCGGACCTGGAGGCGGTGGCCCGGTTCAACACCGCGCTGGGGCGGATCGGCAACCTCGGCTCGGACGGCCGGCCGATCCTCGGTCTGGACTCCCGGGACCTGCTGGAGATCACCCTGGAGGCGAGCCCGGACGGCTACCTGGTCCCGGCGCACATCTGGACGCCGTGGTTCTCGGCGCTGGGCTCGAAGTCCGGCTTCGACGCGATCGCCGACTGCTACGCCGACCTGGCCGAGCACATCTTCGCTGTGGAGACCGGGCTCTCCTCCGACCCGGCGATGAACTGGCGGGTCGGCAGCCTGGACGGCTACCAACTGGTCTCCAACTCCGATGCGCACTCCCCACCGGCGCTGGGCCGCGAGGCGACGGTGCTGGCGGCCGAACGGGACTACTTCGCCATCCGGGAGGCGCTGCGGACCGGCGACGGTCTCGCCGGCACCATCGAGTTCTTCCCCGAGGAGGGCAAGTACCACGCGGACGGGCACCGGCTGTGTGGGGTCAACTGGTCCCCGGAGCGCACCCGGGCGGCCGACGGGCGCTGCCCCGAGTGCGGCAAGCCGCTCACAGTGGGCGTCCTCAGCCGCATCGAGGAGTTGGCCGACCGCCCGGACGGGCACCGACCGGCACACGCCCGCGACGTTACCCACCTGGTGCCGCTCGCCGAGATCCTCGGTGAGATCAACAAGGTGGGCGCGCGTTCGAAGAAGGTGGAGGGGCGGCTCAACGAGTTGCTCGCAGCGCTCGGCCCCGAACTGGAGATCCTCACCACCACTCCGTTGCCGGACATCGCCCAGGCCGGTGGCGAGTTGCTCGCGGAGGGCATCGGTCGACTGCGGCGCGGCGACGTACGCCGGGTGCCCGGTTACGACGGCGAGTACGGCGTCATCACCCTCTTCGATCCGGCGGAGCTGGGAACGGGTGCCGGCGCGGCACAGGAGACGCTGTTCGACGTACCCGTGCCGGCTCAGCGGCGGCCCACGGAGCCGGCAGCCCGCTCGGCGGCCAAGCGCCCGGCGGCGGCGAAGGCGGAGCCGAAACGGAAGGCTCCGGCACCGCCTCCTGCTCCGCCGATCGCGTCGCCGCCCTCGCCGCACGAGCCGTTCGAACCGATGCTCGCGGGGATGGAGGAGGTAGGCACCGGTCTGCTGGACCGGCTGGACGCGATGCAGCGGGTTGCCGCGTCCGCGCCCGGCGGTCCGCTGCTCATCGTGGCCGGACCGGGCACCGGAAAGACCCGTACGCTCACCCACCGGATCGCGTACCTCTGCGCGGAGCTGAACGTCTTTCCCGAGCACTGCCTGGCCATCACCTTCACCCGGCGGGCGGCCGAGGAGCTGCGGCACCGCCTCGACAGCCTGCTCGGCCCGGTCGCCGAGGACGTCACAGTGGGTACGTTCCACGCGCTGGGGCTGACCATCCTGCGGGAGAACGCCGAGGCTGCGGGCCTGCCGGCCGGCTTCCGGATCGCCGACGACGGCGAGCGCGCGGCGGCCCGGTCGGAGGCCGGTGACGACCTGGCCGGCTACGTCGCGCTGCTGCGTAAGCAGGACCTGGTCGACCTGGACGAGCTGGTGAGCCTGCCGGTGGAGCTGCTGCGGGCCGACCGGAAGCTTGTCGAGCGGTACCGGGACCGCTGGCGGTGGATCTTCGTCGACGAGTACCAGGACGTCGACGCGGTGCAGTACGAGCTGCTGCGGCTGCTCAGCCCCGCCGACGGCAACCTGTGCGCGATCGGCGACCCGGACCAGGCGATCTACTCGTTCCGGGGCGCCGACGTCGGCTACTTCCTGCGCTTCTCGGAGGACTTCACCGACGCCCGGCTGGTCCGGCTCAACCGCAACTACCGCTCTTCGGCGCCCATCCTTGCCGCCGCCGTGCAGGCCATCGCGCCGTCCTCGCTGGTGCGTGGCCGGCGACTGGACCCGGCCCGACTCGACCCGGAGGCGCCGCTCGTCGGCCGCTACCCGGCGGCGTCGGTCGCCGAGGAAGCCGACTTCGTGGTCCGTACCGTCGACGAACTGGTCGGCGGGCTGTCCCACCGCTCGCTGGACTCGGGCCGGATCGACGGCCGGTCCACCACCCTGTCGTTCTCCGACATCGCCGTGCTGTACCGCACCGACGCGCAGGCCGCCCCGATCGTGGACGCCCTGGCCCGGGCCAACATCCCGGTGCAGAAGCGCTCGCACGACAGGCTGCGGGACCGACCCGGGGTGGCAGCCATCGCCCGCGAGTTGCGGCACGCCGACGGGTTGGCCGGTTCGCTCGCCGCCCGGGTGCGCTTGGCCGGCCAGGTCGTCGCTGAACGGTTCGCGGTGCCCACCCTCGACGGCGCCGCCAGCACGGTACGCCCCGAGGACGTCCGCGCGGCCGTGGACCTGCTGACCCCACTGGCTCGCCGCTGCGGCGACGACCTGGAGATGTTCCTGTCGCAGTTGGCCACGGGCGCCGAGGTGGATGCCCTCGACCCGCGCGCCGAGGCGGTCACGCTGCTGACCCTGCACGCCGCGAAGGGCCTGGAGTTCCCTGTGGTGTTCCTGGTCGGTGCCGAAGACGGGCTGCTGCCGCTGCGCTGGCCCGGCTCGACACCCGACGAGGACGCGGTCGCCGAGGAACGCCGGCTCTTCTTCGTCGGCCTTACCCGCGCCCAGGACCGCCTGTACGTCAGCCACGCCGCCCGCCGCACCCGGCACGGTGTGGAGCGCGACTGCGTACCGTCACCGTTCCTCGGGTCCATCGACCCGGGCCTGTTCGAACGGTTCGGCGAGACCGAGCCGCGCCGCCCGAAGGACCGCCAGCTCCGCCTGATCTGACGCCTGGCGTGCCGGCTGCGCGGCAGGGCTCGACCGGTGCGGCGGCGTCAATGCATCATCGTGGCGAGCCAGGCGCCCGCGAGCAGTGCCGGGCCGAGCGGCAGCAGCGTGCCCCGGCGGACCCGCCGCGCGGCGAGCAGGCCGAGCACCACGGCACCGTGCAGCAGGTGCGGCAGGAACAGCCCGGCCAGCAGAGCATCCCGGCCGAGCCAGCCGAGCGGCAGGCCGAGTACGCCAGCGAGCTTCACGTCCCCGAAGCCCAGCCGGGAGCCGGGCAGCACGGCCAGCAGCACGTGCGCCGCGCCGGCGACCGCCGCGCCGACCAACGCACCGATCAGCCGCCCGGGGGTGCCGGTCAGCAACGCAGCGCTGGTCAGGCCACCGAGGGCCACCGCACCGGCGGCGAGAACCAGCGGGTCGGGCAGCCGCAGGCAGGCCAGGTCGACAAGGGCCAGCACCAGCCCCACCGCCGCCACCGCGAGGAAGACCGGCAGCGCCGGGTCGTCACCGAGCGCGGCGGCAAGCCCGACGAACACGGCCGCCGCGAGCGGCGGACTGAGCCAGGCCCAGACACGCCGAGAGGGCGGCACGGTCGTGAAGCGCCACGCAACCAGGGGTACGACGCCACCGACAACCGCACCCAGCGACGCGACAGGCACCAGCGCGGCGGCCGACATGGACCGGAGGCTACCGCCGGTCGCCCGCTGGCGTGGCCCCCGATCGTGTAGCCGCGCTCTTGCGTCGAGGCCGTTCGGTGCTCACCACCAGAGCCACCCCGGCGACGAGGACGGCACCACCGAGCAGCACCTGCCCGGTGATCGGCTCGGCCACCAGCAGCGCACCCAGCGCCACCGCGACCGCCGGGTTCACATAGGCGTACGTCGAGACGAGCGAGATGGGTGCGTTGTGCAGCAGCCACACGTACGCAGTGAAGGCCACAAGCGAGCCGGCCACCATGAGGTAGACGAGTGCCAGCCAGGATCGGGTGCTTACCGACGCCGGATGGAAGTCGCGCAGCTCGCCCCGGAGGGCGGCGACGACGGCCAGCGCCACAGCGCCTGCGACCATCTCGTACACGGTGGCCACGAACGGGTCGGTGGGCATCCGGATCCGTCCCGACAGGAACGACCCGATCGACCAGGCGGTGGCCGCTGCCACCACTGTCAGCGCCCCGACCAGCGGCACCGCGTCCGTGCCGCCGCTGGGCAGCACCAGCAGGACCAGACCGGCGAAGCCCAGCGTGACCCCGGCGAACGTCCAGAGCGGTGGCCGGTCCCCGGTCGCGGAGCGCAGCAGCACGACGAGCAGCGGCACTGTCGCCACAAGCAGCGCGGCGATCCCCGAGGGCACCGCCACCCCGGGCGGCCCGGATTCGGCGAGCACCACCAGGCCGTTGCCGCCGGTGAGCAGGAGGACTCCGATAAGCGCGGCGGAGCCGAGTTGCCGCCGGTCCACCCGGAGGGCACCGGGCCCTCGGCGCAGTCGCAGCACCACCGCCAGCACCAGGGCGGCGGCGGCGAAACGCCCGGCGGCCGAGAGCAGCGGGGGAAGCGTCTCCACTGTGACCCGGATGGCCAGGTAGGTGGAGCCCCACAACAGGTAGACCACGATCAACGCGGTCCAGATCAGGGCCGGTGCGGCATCGGCGCGGCGGCCTGGTGCGGCACTCGGTGGGGATGAGGTCATCGGTGGACCACGCTACGGTGACTTCGAAGTCGGCGTCGTCCATTGGTGGCCGGCCTCTCACCAGCCTGGAGGGCGGCATGACGAACTACGGACCACCGGGTGGCGGCGTCGGGGGCCCGTGGCGTGGGCAGCGACCCGACGACACACCCGAACAGCGGGCTCGCCAGCCCTACCCACCTGCGGCGGAGTCCTACCCACCGGTGCCGCAGGGACCGCCGAGGTCCTACGGCGACGGTTCGTACGGCAGCGGCCCAGGGGTGCCCTACGGCGCCGAACGCGGGGCGCCCTATGGCGGCGGTCCCGGAACGCCCTACGGCGGCGAGAGCGGCGGGACGGCGTACGGAGGCGGCAACCCGGCGCCCTACGAGTCGGGCGCGCCCTACGGTGGCGCGTACCGGCCTGCCGAGGCGAGCCCGGCGTACGGCGGGGAGCCGTACCAGCCCGCCGGTGACCCGTACGGCGGCGATCCCTCGCCCGCACCGGGTAGGCGTGGCCGGGGGCCGCTGATCGCGGTTCTGGGCGTCGTGCTGCTGCTCGTGGCCGGCGGTGGCGCGTACTGGTTCCTGCGCGGTTCGGACGACCCGGCCACTGTTGCCACCCCGACTGCTTCGGCTGCCGCCGGGGAGCCCGACGCGGACGTGCCCGCCCCGACCGATCCGCCGCCGAGCGCCGCGGCACCCGAGTCGTCTGCCGATCCGCGGTTCGCCAAGGTCGGCCAGTGCGTACGCAACGAGGGGCCTGCGGGCGGCAAACCGAAGCTGCTGATCAGCGACTGCGCGCCGAAGTCGTACGAGGTGCTGCGCCGCATCGATGGCGCGACAAGCGGTGAGCGCGACGCCGAGGCCAAGTGCGCCAAGGTCGAGGGCTACACCAACTGGTACTTCTTCGACAGCGAGTTGGACACCCTCGACTTCGTCCTCTGCCTCAAGCAGCGCTGAACCCACAGATTCCGGGGGATGACATGACGACCTACGGCCCGCCGCCCGACGAGGACCCGACCCGACAGCAGTGGGGCCCGCCGTCCGGCGGCGAGCCACCGACCGTACCCCGGTGGGAGCCCTCGCCCGGCGCGGAGCCGCCACCGGCCGCCTGGGGCCCTGCGCCGACCTCGGACGCGGGTCCTCCGACCCCGAGTTCCGGCGCCGGCCAGCCGCCGCCCGGCCCGTTCCCGCCCGCCGGCCCGCCTCCGGGCCAGTTCCCGCCTCCGGGCCAGTTCCCACCGGCCGTCGCTCCTCCGGGCCAGGCGGGTCCGTTCCCGCCCGCCGGCCCGACTCCGGGCCCGTGGGGGCCGCCGGCGCCCGGTGGGTACGGGATGCCGCCGGCCCCGCCCGCGAACAGGACCGGCCGGAAGGTCGCCCTGATCGTGGCGCTCGTGGCGCTGCTCGTGCTCTGCCCCTGTCTGGGTCTGGCCGGCTGGGCGGTCTGGAATGCCACCGACGGCGGTAACGAGGCAGCGCCAGCGCCGTCGGCGAGCGTTTCCGTCGTTCCGCCTGCGCTGCCCAGCGACGCGCCGAGCCCGGCCGATCCGTCACCGGCCGAGCCGTCGCCGGACAGGGAGGAGTTCGCCAGGGGCGACTGCGTGGTCAACGACGGCACCGAGGCCAATGCGGATCTGCGCAAGGTGCCGTGTGGGCCGGACACCTACCAGGTGCTGCTGCGGATTCCGGCGACTACCGACGGGGACCGGTGCAAGACGCTTGCGCCGCAGGCCACCGCCAACTACGTGCACGACAACACTGTCGACCTGTTCGACTACGTGCTCTGCCTGAAGAAGCGCTAGGCGATTGACAAAACTAGGGCTGTCTAGCGTGGACGCTAGACAGCCCTAGTTTTTTGTCGACGGCCCTGACTCCTGTCGGCGGCCCCGACACGCCGGTAGCTCCGTCTATCCATGTCTAGCCTGGCAGCTAGACGGGCCGATACTCTGCGATGCGTGGATCCGGTCCGCAACCCCTACGCCCCGGGCGCAGGCCAGCGCCCGCCCGAACTCGCCGGGCGGGGGCGGGAGCTCGACGTCTTCGACATCGTGCTGGAACGCATCGCCAGGGGCCGCCCTGAACGCAGCCTGATGCTCACCGGGCTTCGCGGCGTCGGCAAGACCGTCCTGCTCAACACTCTGCGGTCGCAGGCGATCAACCACCTCTGGGGCAGCGGCAAGATCGAGGCACGTCCGGACCAGTCACTGCGCCGCCCCGTCGCCGCCGCGCTGCACATGGCGGTCCGCGAACTCGCGCCCCGGCACCGCGCGCCCGACCGGATCGATGCCTTCCTCGGCGTCCTCAAGGCGTTCGCCCAGCGGTCCGCACCGGTCGGGCGCGCCGGGGCGTCCCCGAAGCTGCGCGACAGGTGGCAACCCGGCATCGACGTTCCCGCCGCAAGCGGTCGGGCCGACTCCGGCGACATCGAAATCGACCTCGTCGAACTGCTCAGCGACGCCGCCGCAGTGGCCAGCGACGTGGGCACCGGCATCGCCATCTTCATCGACGAAATGCAGGACCTCGGTCCGGAGGACGTGTCGGCGCTCTGCGCCGCCTGCCACGAGCTGTCCCAGATCGGTGCGCCACTGATCGTCGTCGGCGCCGGGCTTCCGCACCTGCCGGCCGTGCTCAGCGCCGCGAAGTCATACTCCGAGCGGCTCTTCCGCTACCAGCGCATCGACCGCCTCGACCGGATCGCCGCCGACCAGGCGCTCTGCGCGCCGGCCGAGCGCGAAGAAGTGGAGTACGAGCAGAAAGCGCTCGATCTGCTCTACGAGAAGTCCGGCGGATACCCCTACTTCGTGCAGGCGTACGGGAAGGCGACCTGGGATCACGCGCCGCGCTCCCCGATCACCGCCGCCGACGTCCGGGTCGCCGCCCCGGAAGCGGAGGCCGAACTTGCAGTCGGCTTCTTCGGCTCCCGGTTCGAGCGGGCCACCCCGGCCGAACGCGAGTACATGCGGGCGATGGCCACGCTGTCCCTGGTGGACGGCGAGTCCAGCGGTGTCACGCGCGACGACATGGACGCCGCGGTGCCCACCGCGGAGATCGCCCGCGCGCTCAGCCGCAAGCCAGCCAGCCTCTCACCGGCCCGGGACGCGCTGATCAAGAAGGGGCTCATCTACTCCGGTGAGCGCGGCACCGTGGCCTTCACCGTCCCGCACTTCGGCCGGTACCTGCGTACCCAGCCGGCCTGACAGCACCGGGGCGCATCCGACGTCAGACCTTGGACCAGGGCGCCGGGAAGAGCACCTCACCTCGCGGTGGTGGTGCCTCGCCGCTCGTCGACGGCGGCAGGACAAGCGCCTGCCACGGCTCGCCGAGCCCGGACCACGGGCTTGTCAGGCCCAGATCGACGGCCGGCCCGAAGCCGAACCGCCGGTAGAAGGCCGGGGCGCCGAGCACCACCACCGTCCGCTCACCCAACTCGGTGGCCGCGTCCAGCGCGGCCTGCACCACCGCCGTGCCATGCCCCACCCGCTGGCGGTGGGGTGCGACGCCCACCGGCCCCAGCGCCAGGGCGAGGGCGTCGCCGCCCCGGTCCGGGCGCACCCGTACGCGGGTGAGCAGCGCGTACCCGACGACCTCACCGCCGTGCTCCGCGACCATGGCGAGCTCCGGCAGCCACGCCTCGGTGCCCCGCAGCTCGTCGACCAGGGCGACCTCCGGCGGTGTCGACACGTCCGGTCTGGCGAACGCGCCTGCCAGCACCCGACGCACCGACCCGGCGTCGGCCGGACCCTCGGGTCGGAGGCGCAGCGTCGTCACCCGCGCGACGTTACCCGTCGTGGCCGGTCCATCAGCGACTGTCGCTCAAATCGGCGTGGCGCGCGGCGTCCACGTCCACCGATCCGGATCCGGCGGTTGGCAGGGTAGCGAACGCCGCGACGGGGTATGACTGATCCATGACGCCCGTACGCTCCCTCGCCCGTGCAATGTTGAGCGGCATCTTCGTCGTCAGCGGATACCGCAACCTCCGTGCTCCGGAGCGGCTCGCCCAGAAGGCCGCGCCGGTGACCGAGCGGGCGACGCCGCTGCTGAAGAAGGTGCACCCCAACTTCCCGACCGAGACCGAGCAGCTGATCCGCATGAACGCGGCGGTGCAGCTCGGCGCCGGGCTGATGCTCGCCACCGGACGGCTGACGCGGCCCGCCGCGCTGGTCCTCGCCGGCACGCTCGTGCCGACGACCCTCGCCGGGCATCCTTTCTGGAACCAGGATGACGAACAATCCCTGCGTGACACGAACAAGGTTCACTTTCTGAAGAACATCGGTCTCCTCGGCGGTCTACTGCTCGCCGCAGCCGACACCGAGGGCAAGCCGGGTCTGCGGTGGCGCACCGGCCACCGCATCGGTCACTCTCGACGTTCCGTGGAGCGAGCCGTCCGTACGGCCAAGCGGGAGGCCCGGATCGCCGTCCGGTCCGCCGCGACCGCCCGACGCCTACCCGGCTGACCTGCGTCGATCTACCTCTCCGCTGCCTCCCACCCCCGCTAAGGCCGCGAATTACCTGAACCACCCGCTAGGCGTTAACGCGGTGGAAATGTCAAAAACATGTGTGGGATCGGACACGGTCGCATAACGCGGGAGGCACTGACGTGAGGCGCCGTTCTAGGCTCCGTGCAGGACCTGGACGGGTAGGACGACCTTGGTACGGGGGTGGCCACGCCATGCCGACGATTGTCGGTAGACGGGCGGACCGCCTCGCCCCAGTTCAACGCGTGATGCGTGGGATCGATCGCAGGAACGTCGTACGGGGTGCCATCGTGGCCGCCGTCGCCTATGCCGCATGGCTTGCCATCGGCGAGTTCGGGCGGCCGTACAACTTCTTCGACATGAAGATCTACCACGGCGCGGTGGTGTGGTGGGCGAGCGGTCACGAGCTCTACGAGTTCATCGCGCCCGGCACCACGCTCGGCTTCACCTACCCACCGTTCGCCGGGCTCGTCATGCTGCCGATGGCGCAGCTTCCGATCGCCGGCGCCGGCATGGTCAACGCGCTCGCCAGCATCGCCGCGTTGGCGCTGATCCTGGCCGGGCTGCTCCGACCCATCGTGGACCGGCTGGGCTGGCCCCTCTGGTTCACAGTGGCGGTGGCGGTGCCACTCGCCGTCGCCATCGAGCCGGGCCGGGAGACCCTCGGCTACGGCCAGGTGAACATCCTGCTGTTCGCCCTGATCATGGCCGACCTCATCGGGCTTCGGTGGCGCTCACGCCGGGGCACCCACTACGCCGCGACCGACGGCCCCCTGCTGCGCTTCGTCTACAGCGGTGCCTGGGCCGGTGCCGGCATCGGGCTGGCCACCGCCGTCAAGCTCACTCCGGCGCTGTTCATCGCCTACCTGCTGATCACCCGTCAGTGGCGGGTGGCGGCCACCGCGATCGGCACCACAATCGGCGTCACAGTGGCGAGCTTCGGCATCGTCGGCGACGAGTCACGGGCGTACTTCGGCAGCGTGTTGTGGCAGACCGAACGGGTCGGCGCGGCCGACATGACGCCCAACCAGTCGCTCGCCGGCCTGCTGGCCCGGTTGTACGACTCGATCGAGACTCCGGGGCTGCTCTGGTTCGCCTTCTCGGTGCTGATCCTGGCGCTCGGTCTGTCACGGGCGGCCAGTTCCCGCGCCGACGGTGACGAGTTGACGGCGTTCACTCTGGTCGGCCTCACCGCAAATGTGATCAGCCCGATCTCCTGGACGCACCACCTGGTCTGGGTGATCCCGGCGATCATCGTGCTGGCCGACGCGGCGGTCCGCCGCCGGGAGGCGAGTCGGAGCGTGGCGCAGCGCAGCAGCCAGGGTCCGGCTTTCGGCGGACTGACCGGGCTCAACAGCCTCCGCCCACCGATCTGGTACCCCACACTGACCGGGCTGC
The DNA here is from genome assembly GCF_049847245.1 of Micromonospora sp. DT68. Classification (NCBI taxonomy): domain Bacteria; kingdom Bacillati; phylum Actinomycetota; class Actinomycetes; order Micromonosporales; family Micromonosporaceae; genus Micromonospora; species Micromonospora sp. DT68. Next base: position 345,562 of record NZ_JBNCNZ010000003.1, on the reverse strand, counting down.
GGCACGGCGTCGCGGCGGTCGGGCTCTACCTGCTCTTCCTGGTCTCCCCGATCTGGCCGTACGAGCACCAACTGCCGGAGGAGTCGCACTACCAGGACGGCCTGTTCGGCGCGCTCATGGAGAACTCGCTGGCTCTCGCGCTGATCGTGCTCGTTGCTGCCCTGCCGTGGCGGCCCGGCGCCGAGCCGGCGTTCTACGGGGAACGCCTCAACCGCGCCGCGCTCGTCAACGGTCGCCGCTGAACCGTCAGGGGCAGTTGACCCATTCCTCGGTGCCGTCGGCGAAGACCTGACGCTTCCAGATCGGCAACCGGGCCTTGGCCTCGTCGACGAGCCGTGCGCAGGCCGCGAAGGCGGCCGCGCGGTGCGCGGTGCTCACCGCGGCGACCAACGCCACGTCACCGATCGCCAGCGGGCCGACCCGGTGCGAGACCGCCACCGCGTAGACGTCGGGATCGGCGGCGATCTCGGCGGCAACGTCACGCAACACCTGGGCGGCGCTCGGGTGCCCTTCGTATTCCAGGCTCACCACCGGGCGCCCGTGGTCGTGGTCGCGGACCACGCCCTGAAAGGAGACGACCGCCCCGGCCCGCCGGTCGGCGACCGCCGCCTCGTGCGCGGCGAGGTCGAGCGGCTGGTCGGTGACCTCACCGAAAGTGATCACCGGTGCGGTCACGACGCCCACTCCCCAGGCAGCAGCGGCAGCGGCACGATCGGCACCCTGTCACCCGGCTCGCCGCTGGTGTCGGGCCGGATGACGGCGAAACCGTCGGCACCGGCGAGCCCTCGCAGCATCGCCGAACCGACGTGCCGCACCGGATGGGCGGTGCCGGCAGCACGGTCCAACCGGGCCAGCGCAAGGTGTGTGTGATTGCCCCGGCCGGGCACCGCCTCAGCCAACGTGGCCTGCGGCAACACCGGCATCGAGCGGCCCTGGAGCCCGGCGAGCAGCGGGGCGACGAGCGACACCAACGCGACGATCGCCGACTGGGGGTTGCCGGGCAGACCGGCGACGAACCGGACCCGACCGTCGTGGCCGGCCAGCCGTGCCAGCAGCATCGGGAAGCCCGGCCGGACCGCCACGGTGTTGACCACGTAGTCGGCGCCCAGCGCCTCCAGGGCCGGGTGCAGGTGGTCGACCGGGCCGTGCATCGTGCCGCCGGTCGTGCAGACCAGGTCGGCGTTTGCAAGCGCCGAGCGCAGCGCCGCCACGTGCGCGGGCAACGTGTCGGCCACCGGACCCACCACGTCGGACGGGCGGACCTGGCAGCCGTACCGCCGCAGCCACGACGGGACCGCCGGTCCCAGCGCGTCGCGTACCCGACCCGCCGAGGGCGGGCCCGCGGTGAGCAATTCGTCGCCGAAGACAAGCAGCGCGGCCCGCGGCGCCCGCCGGACGCGCAGCGTGTCGTGCCCGCAGGAGGCGGCCAGGCCGATCACCGCCGGGTCGACAGGCGTGCCGACCGGCAGAAGCTCCTCGTCGGCGTACGCCTCCTCGCCCGGCTGCCGCCACTCCGGCGTCTGCCGGGGAGTGCCGCTGACCAGGCCATTCGTGACCGTGGACTCCTCGACGCGCAGCACGGCCGTGGCGCCCTCGGGCACCATGGCCCCGGTCGCGATCTCGACTGTCGTGCCGTCGTCCCCGAGCGGGGCGGGAGTGTTGCCGGCCAGCACCCGGCCGACGACGCGCCACGGCCCGTCGCCCCGCACAGCCCAGCCGTCCACGCTGGAGGTGGGAAAGGCGGGCAGGTCGGTGCGGGTGGTCAACGGCTCGGCCAGGGTCAGACCGTCGGTGTCGACAAGTGGCCGGGCGACGGCGGGGAGCGCGGCGGACAGGCCGACCGCGTACACCCGGGCCCGTGCCTCCTCCCACCCGGCCGGCGGGGGCGCGACGATCCGGTCCGCGGTTGGTGCGGTTTCCGTGCTCACCGGTCGAGCCTATCGGGGCGGACGGCACCGCACCTCCGGTGCCTGCACCCCCGGTGCCCGGTCAATGGTCGCCCCCGCGAAGTTGATCGACTGTGTGCCCGAGGATCGGCCCGAGCACGGCCAGCCCGTCGCGGGCGCCACCGGTCGAGCCCGGCAGGTTGACCACCAGCATCCGGCCCGCCACCCCCGCCAGCCCGCGGGACAGCACCGCGGTCGGCACCCGGTCGCGGCTGTGCGCGCGGATGGCCTCGGCGATGCCGGGGATCTCGTAATCCAGCAGGCCGCGGGTCACGTCCGGCGTGCGATCCGACGGAGTGACGCCGGTGCCACCGCTGGTCAAGACCACGTCGACGCCGTCGTCGAGAGCATCTTCCAGAGCCCTGCCGACCGGCTCACCGTCAGGCACCACCACCGGGTCGTCGACCTGACAGCCCAGCTCACGCAGGCCGGCGACGAGCAGCGGCCCACTGGTGTCGGCGTAGACGCCGGCAGCAGCCCGGTTGGACGCGACGATCACCCGCGCCCGGATCACGGCCGGTCCTCCGGCCGGACCCACTCGCCGGTCTTGCCGCCCTCTTTGCGCAGCACCCGGACCGCCTCCACCGAGGCCGCCGGATCGACAGCCTTGACCATGTCGACAAGGGCGAGACCAGCGACAGCCACCGCGGTGAGCGCCTCCATCTCGACGCCGGTCCGGTCCGCCGTGCGGGCGGTGGCGGTGATCTCCACCGTGTCGGCGGTCAGCCGCAGGTCGACTGTGACACCGTGCAGGGCGATCGGATGGCAGAGCGGGATCAGCTCCGGAGTGCGCTTGGCGCCCATGATCCCGGCCAACCGCCCGACCGCCAGCGCGTCGCCCTTGGGCAACCCGTCACGGTGCAACAGGTCGACAACCTCGGGCGTCGTCCGCAGGCGGCCCGCCGCCACGGCCAACCGGCCGGTCACCGGCTTGGCGGAGACGTCGACCATGCGGGCCGCGCCGGCGCGATCGACGTGGCTGAGCTGCGCGGGTTCGGTCACGGCGTGAGCCTATCGGTGCGGTACGACGTGAAGGTGCTCGGAAGGAGCGGCGGCCCGTTCACGTCGCCGGGTGCGTCAGCGCGCTCGCGGGATCGCCGCCCCTTCCTCACCGACCCGCCGCCGAGGCCACTGGGGAAACCTGGCAGCAGGCGTCGTGTCGACGACCCGGTTCTGCCCCAGGGGCAGAACCTCCCCCGTCCGCCGATACGCGGCAGAAGCTACCGAGGCTGGCGATAAGAAATCGATAAGCGCTGTCTGCGCAGCTCAGCGCCCTGCTTTGGTGGTCTACGTCTCGGCAAGGCGGCGCTCGGCTTCGAGGCGCTCCGGCACACCCATCCGCCGGAAGATCGCCAGCGCCCGCTCCCAGTGTCGCCGGGCCTCGGCCGAATCGATGCCGGCGAAGTGCTCGGCCAACCCGGCCAGAGCCCGTCCCTGCTCGTACGGGTGCGCGATCCGGGTCGCCAACCGCAGTGCCGCCTCGTGCATCCCGGCCGCCTCTCCGTCCCGCCCCTGCGCCCGCAGGGTGCGCCCGAGGTCGTTCAACGCCGCCGCCTCGACGTGCCGTTCCCCTGAGGCGATCGACAGCCTTCGGGCGACCTCGTGTTCATGCTGGGCGTCGACCAGTCGACCAAGACCGCGGTAGGCAATGCCGAGGTCGTTGTGCACCTCCGCCTCGGCATACCGGTGGCCGGTGCGGTCGCGCAGGGCCAGGGAGGCCACGAGGATCCGGGCCGCCTGACGAAAGTCGCCCATACGGATTCGTACGGTGCCGATGTGGCTGAGCGCGTTCAGCAGATGGAATTCGTCGGAGTTCGTCCGCGCCCAGGCCAGGTGGCGACGATGAAGCTGCAACGCTTCCTTATGGCGCCCCAGCGCCATGAGTGCCAAGCCGAGGTTCGGCAACAGGATCGGGACCCCGAGATTGCCGTACACCTTGTAGTCACGCAGGCACTCAAAGCCAAGCTCCACAGACTCGGTGAGTTGACCGCTCCACCAGTAAATCGCGGCGAGGTTGGCGCGGTAGCGCGCCGCGCTCAACACGTCCCGGGAGTCGCGGGAGAGAGCAACCGAGCGGGTCAGATGATCGAGCGCCTTGCGGTTGTCGCCGGTTCGCACGTAGGCGGAAGCCAGGTAGTTGTTCACCATCGCCATCGCATCGACATCACCCGCTGCCTCTACTGCCGCCAGCGCAGCAGTGTGGGTCAGGATGATGTCCTCGTAGTAACCGCGGATGTAGCAGAATCTCCAAAGGCTCCGCGCAAGTTGCCACGTGTGCCGATAGAAGCCCGCCTCGTGTGCTGACCGCACCATCGTCACCAGTTCCGTCCGCTCAGTCTCCAACCATTCAGCGGTCGACTCTCCGAGGGCCTCGGCCAGTTCGGGATGTCCGGACCAGACGTGGGTGACCTGGGCTCTGACGACACCGGGCTCCAGCAGGTCGGCGACCCTGAGGGCCGCCTCCAGCACGAAGTCGAACAGCCGGCCCAGCCCAAGCCTCCGGTCGCTCGGGGAGTCGGTGCGAACGCACAGCTCGACGGAGTACTGGCGCATGAGGTCGTGCAGCCCGTACCGCGTGGAGTCCAGGTCCTCCACCAGGTTCCGATCGACAAGGCCATCGAGCGCCGCATGAGCCTCCGTCACCGTCAGGCCGGTCAGGGCGGCGACGGCCGACGGGCTGAGCCGCTTACCGGGGTACAGACCGAGGAACCGGAAGACTCGCCTGGTCGGCTCCGGCAAAGGTTCGTACGAGGCGGCGAAGGCTTTGGCGACAGTGCTCTCCTCCTGCGCCAGGTGGTGCAGCGCAGGCGCGCCAGCGGTCATCTGCTCGGCGAGATCCGCCAACCGCCAGTTGCGTCGGTGGGCCAGCCTCGCGCCGGCGAGTCGGATCGCCAGGGGAAGGTGGCCGCATTGCCGGACCACCTCGGCGGCCGCCTCCGGCTCGGCGTCGACCCGAGCCCGACCAACAGTGAGCGCGAGGAGGTCGACGCTCTCTTCGGGGTTCATGACCGGCAGCGTCTGCGAAGGGGCGACGTCCGGGTGGGCAAGTCGCCGCCGCGAAGTCACAAGCACAACGGCGGTCGGGTCGGTCGGCAGGAGTGGCAGAATCTGCTCGCTGCTCGCGGCGTTGTCGAGGACGATCACAGACCTCCGGCGAGCGAGTTCCCGTCGCCACAACTCCACCTTGGCCTCGAACTCGACCGGAACCTGCTCGACCGGCACCTCAAGTTGACGAAGCAGGGTGACCAGGGCGGTCGCTGGCTCCACCCGATTCTTCTCGCCATGCCCGCACAGGTCGATGAACAGCACGGCATCCGGATACCGGGCGGACAACCGACGGGCCAAGTGGACGGCGAGGGTCGTCTTCCCGCTACCAGCCATCCCGTCGATGATGTGCACGGTGGGCACTCGTTCCTCGACGCGCCGTGTCTCCGCCAGCAACCGCGCCAGCACGTCTTCCCGCCCGACGAAGTCGGCGACCGCCCGGGGCAGATGATCCACCGGCTTGAGCTGGCGCGTCTGTTCAGTTGCCGCTGCACCCGCCGCGTCGCGCATGGCCCATGCGGGGCGTCCTGGTTGGGCGACCGCGACCGGCGTCGGGACTGGGATGGCGATCCTGCGGTGCAGTTCCTCGATGTCGCCCCCTGGGGCCACCCCCAGGTCCGCGCTCAGCCGTGCCCGGATCTCGTCGTACGCGACGAGCGCCCCAGCATGATCGCCACGCTCATACAACGCCCGCATCAGGAGGGCGTAGGCCGGTTCGCGGAGCGGATGGCGGGCCACCACCTCCCGCAACAGCGGAATCGCCAGGTCATCCCGGCCGGCGCGGAGCTGGACATCGGCCAGGAGTTCCGTGGCCAACAGGCGCTCGTCTTCGGCAGCCACGGTTCGGGCGGTCAGGACTGGCCCGAGCGGGATGCCTGCCAGCATCGGGCCCTGCCACCTCGTCACCGCGCGACCGAGCAGCACCCGAGCCTCGTCCAGGTGGCCGGCGGTCAGGGCTTCCCGACCAGCGCTCCGCTCCGCCTCGAAGCAAAAGATGTCTATCAGCTCCGGCGGTACGTCGAGCCGATAGCCGTTCCGCTGCCGCACGATGATCCCTCGGCCCGACGGGCAAGCCTCGAAAGCCCGGCGCAGATTCGCGGCATAGCTGAGAACATTCGCGACCGCTGATCGCGGTGGGCAATCGTTCCATAACTCATCGACAAGCTCGGACACTGTCACCAGTTGGCCCGGCTGAACTGCGAGCATTGCGAAGATGGCTTGCTGTTTCGGCGTACCTAGGCGCAACGTGCGGGCAGGGACTTGCACCGAAAGGCCACCCAGAACCTGAATCTCCACCCCGTCCCCGCTCCAGCCATCGCCGGTATTCAGTCAATCACGCAACGAAGTTGACGACTTGGGCCTTGGACGCCTCGCCGCTCGCGCATGGAGCCACGGGTCGTCGACCTCAGGATCTACCTAGGAGACGCCGATTGCCTACCCACTACGGCAGCATGCCAGCAGCAAGTTGCACCGCTCGTCCCCAGCCGGACGCCCCGACTGTGCCAACTTTGCCCAACCCGCCCTTACGCCCAGCCAAACTTCGGATGAGGGATCTGCCGTAACTCACCCAGACTCAGGGGGAATAGCACGTCCATAACTTGAACGGATAGCGTCCGCAGTTGTCGCCTGACCCCGGATCCAGCACCCGCAGACCGACCGCACTCCGTTTAGCGGCGATGGACAGAACGTGATAAATAAGCCTCAGCTTGACTAATGTTGCGCATACCGACATTTATTACTTCTATGCTGCCCTTACTCCTCTTAAGCTGCCTTTCGTAGGAAGACCCCATGGGGTAGGTCATCCAACGGCACGGCTGAAGAGAGGGGCATCCCGATGCGTGGCACCGACTGGAACTGAAAACTCGGCCCGGGAACTTCTGAGGCCCGAGGGGTAGGCTGCGAACACGGTGGAAGCAGTCCTTCGGGAGCGGGCGTGACCCTTCCTCAGCGACGAGAGATCGAGACCGATCGGCGGCTGTTGCTGCTCGTCGGTCTCATCGTCGTTGTGGCCGGAACCATCGTCGTCACATCGCTTTCAGCCGCGCTGAGTTCAGCAAAGCCTGCGACGGTGAACGACGCGGCGAAGCTCGTCATGATCACCCTCGTGATCGCGCTGGGGACCCTGGTCAAGGCCCGGGTGCGGATCCGGTCGACGACCCAGTCGATCAGTTGGAACGATACGGCGATCATCGTCGGCGTAGCCATTGCTCCGACCTCGGTCGTGGTGCTCTGCACTGCGGTCGGGATTGCTCTCGCTTCAATTCGCCTCTCGCCGATGAAGCTGGCATTCGGCATCGGAAAGAACGTGATCGTGGCCTGGGGTGCCGGCACGGCACTGGCGATGACGACGTGGACCTGGCCCCCGGCGGGCACCGCGTCCCTCATCGTGCCGTTGGCCCTCGCCTACATGGTCGCCGCCCTACTGGACGATCTGCTCGCCATCCCGGTCATCGCGCTGGCGTCCGGGACCAAGATCGCGAAGCAGTTTCGGAGCAATCTCGACCTCCGGCTCGGCGGCTTCGCCGTGCGTTTCGTTGTCGCGGCCTGCACGCTACTCGTCCTTCGGATAGACCCTCGCCTTCTGCTTGCCGTCCCACCTCTGGTCCTGAGCTTGCACCTGGCCTACTCCGCGCGCATCCGGGGCCGCACCGAGCAGCAGGCGTGGCAGCGCCTCGCCCGCACCACCGACGCCCTCAACGTCGTCGACCTCGACAAGGTCCTCACCACCGCCGTCACCCAGGCGGCCGAGTTGTTCTCCGCCGACGAGGTCGAGATCGAGCTGCGCGACGGCGGTCGTACCGTCCGGGGCGGCACCGGCGGCATCACCTTCGACGCCGCGACCGGTACGCCCACCGAAGTGGACGGCACCGTCGTCCCCGCGCCGCTGGAAGGTCATGACCGTTCCGTCGACGTCGGCATGCTGCGGCTGCGTTTCCGGGGCCCGGTGCAGCTCTCCGAGCGGGAGCAGTACACGCTGCGTACCTTCGCTTCCGCCCTCTGCACCGCCGTCCGGAATGCCCAGGCGTACGCCGAACTGGCCCGGGTGGCCGACGAACACGCGTACGCGGCCTCGCACGACGCGCTTACCGGCCTGGCCAACCGTCGGCACCTGCTCGATCAGGGCACCGAACAGTTGACCACCCGGCACGCCGACGGGGTGACCGCGCTGGTGTTGATCGACCTCAACCACTTCAAGGAGGTCAACGACACGCTCGGGCACGCCGCCGGGGACCAGGTGCTGGTGCAGGTCGCCGATCGGCTGCGCAACGCCGCCCAGGGCAGTGACCTGGTGGCGCGTCTCGGCGGCGACGAGTTCGCCGTACTCCTGCGCGGGCTGCCGGCCCCCGCGATCGCCGCGCACCGGGCGGAGACGCTGCTCGCGGCGTTGCACGAGCCGTTCGATCTGGACGGCATGCGGATCAGCGTCGAGGCCAGCGGTGGGATCTCCGTCGCCCCGGCCAGCGGCGGCATGGCCGAGTTGCTGCGCCGCGCCGACGTCGCGATGTACCAGGCCAAGCGGGCCGGGCAGCGCATCTCCACGTACGCCCCGACCCGGGACACCGCCGACCTGGGCCGTCTCACCCTCGGCGGCGAATTGCCACGGGCCGTCGCCGACCACGAGTTCATCGTCAACTTCCAACCCATCGTCGATCTGGGCACCGGCGAGGTGACGAGCGCGGAGGCGTTGGCCCGCTGGCACCACCCCACGCACGGCCTGATCGATCCGCTGCGTTTCCTGGAGGCGGTGGAGCGCTCCGGCCTGCTGCCGGCGTTCGCCGAGGCGATCCTCGATCAGGCGCTGATCGCCGCGACCAACTGGCGGGACGCCGGCTTCGACATACCGGTCGCGGTGAACGTGTCTCCGCGCAGCCTGCTGGACGCGCGGTTCCCGGGCTCGGTGCTGGCCCGCCTGCGCACCCACGACCTGCCACCGGACCGGCTGGTGCTGGAGTTGACCGAGACGTTGACGCTCAGTCAGCTCGACGTGGTGGACCGGGTGTTGAGCCGGCTACGCGACGAGGGCGTCCGGCTGGCGCTTGACGACTTCGGCACCGGTTACTCCTCGCTCTCCCTGCTCTCCCGCATCCCGGTCCACGAGTTGAAGATCGACCGCAGTTTCGTGACGACGATGGAGAGTTCGGCGGAGGCCGCTGCCGTTATCCGCTCCACCCTCGACCTGGGCCGGAGCCTCAACCTGGACGTGGTCGCCGAGGGCGTCGAGAGCGAGCCGCAGCGACGCGCCCTCTGGGAGCTCGGTTGCGTCGCCGGCCAGGGCCATCTGTTCGCCCGGCCGATGCCCGCCGGCACGCTGCTCGCCACCTTGCAGCGGGGTTCGGGTGGCCGGCCCGGGGCTCTGGCGCCGCCGCTGCACGACACCGGCGCGGTGATCCGGCTGACGCAGTCCCGCCGTCCGGGCGGCCGATCCCGCCCTGACCAGCTTCCCCACCTGCCGGCCTGACGGTCGCGCAGAACCCCCCGGAAGGTCCCGCGGCGACGCGGACAACCGGGTGAGCAGCGAGGTCTGCCAGACTGACGCCCGTGATCGCCGAAGCCCCGACCGCCCGCCAACGTCGCTGGCGCACGCTCGACAACGCCGCCGGCGGGCTCGCCCTCGACCTCGGCCTCTACACCGCTTCGGCCCTCTTCGCAGCGATCACAGCAGTCACCTCGACCCTGCTGCCGCATCGGGCCTGGGGTGCGGTCGCCGCCGTGGGATACCTGGTCGCGGCCCTTGCGGTGGTCGCCCAACTTCTCCTGCGTCGACGCATCCCGACATCCCGGCTGGTCGGCCTGCCGGCCCGCTGGGCGGTCACCGGGCTCACCTGGGCCAGCACCGCTCTGCTGCCCGTCATCTGGCAGAGCTTCGAGCGGGCCACCGGCCGCACCGACCGGGCGCAGGAGGAGGTGCTGGTCGTGGAACAGGCAGGCACCCGCCTGCTCGACCACGGCACCCCGTACCTGGGGCGCGACGCGATCGCCGCCCTGCCGCTGGGCGAGCAACTCCTCGGCTACACCCCCTACCAGCCGGGAATGGCGATCTTCGGCCTGCCCCGGGCGCTGCTGGACAGCCCCTGGACCGACTCCCGGATGTGGTTCGCGGTCGCCACCGCGCTGGCACTCGCCCTGGCCGTGAACGCCCTGCGCACCTCGACACCCACCGCCGGAGATCACCCGCGAGGCGCCGCGCTGCTGCGGGGCGTACAGGCCGCCACCGTCCTGCCGGTCTGCGCACTCACCCTCGCCACCGGCGGCGACGACCTCCCCGTACTCGCCCTCTGCCTCCTTGCCCTCGCGTTCGCCGCCGCCGACCGGCCCGGCCGGGCCGGAATCGCTGTCGGCCTTGCCGGCGCGCTGAAGCTGTTCGCCTGGCCGATCGCCCTCGTCCTGATCATCTGGGGCCTGACCCGGCGTGCCGGCGGCCGGGTCGCCGCAGGCGCTGTCGGACTGCCCGTCGCAGCCCTGCTCCCGGCCCTGCTGGTCGACCGCGACGCGCTCATCGAGAACGTGCTGCGCTTCCCCCTCGGCCACGGCCTGGTCACCAGCCCTGCCCAGTCCCCGTTCCCCGGCTACCTGATCGCCTCCGCGCTGCCCGCCGGCCGGTTGGTCGCCGCCGCGCTGCTCGTCGCGGCCGGCCTGGCAATCGCCGTCCGGCTCGCCCGCCGCCCGCCCCGCACTGCCGTCTCCGCCGCGCTGATCTGCGGGTACGGGCTGCTCGCCGCGATCGTCCTGATGCCGTCCACCCGGTTCGGCTACCTGCTGTACCCGCTGGCACTGCTCGCCTGGGCACCCGCACTGCACCGCCCGGCAATCACCGAACCGACCGCACCGGCACCCGGGCACCTGTCCGGTCGGGCCACATCGGTGTAACTGGCGGGCAGAACGACGCCGCAGGGCGTAGACCTGAAGGCATGACCACGTACCGCGACCGCGACGACGCGGGCCGGGTGCTCGCCGACCGACTCACCGCACTCGTCGGCGACCCGGACGTCGTCGTCCTCGGCCTGGTCCGGGGCGGCGTGCCGGTGGCCCGGGTCGTCGCCGAACGCCTCGGCGCGCCCCTGGACGTACTCGTCGTCCGCAAGCTCGGCATGCCCTGGGCACGGGAGGTCGCCTTCGGCGCGGTCGGCCCGGGTGGCGTGCAGGTGCTCAACGACGTGGTGGCGAGCCGGCTCAGCAGCGACGACATAGCCGAGGTCAACCACCGCGAACTGGCCGAGTTGGAACGTCGGGAACGGCTCTACCGGGGCAACCGCCCACCGTTGGACCTCACCGACCGGACCGCCGTGATCGTCGACGACGGGCTGGCCACCGGCGCGACCGCGCGGGCCGCCGTCGAGGTCGTCCGCCGGCTCGGCGCCCGCCGGGTGGTGGTCGCCGTTCCAGTCGGCGCGCAGGAGGCGTACGAGCTGCTGGCAGCCGAGGCCGATCAGGTCGTCTGCGCCCAACGCCCGCCGGAGTTCGGAGCGGTGAGCGTCTACTACGACGACTTCCACGAGGTCTCCGACGACGAGGTCACCGAGGCGCTCACAGCAACCGCATAGCTAAAGCGGGTACCGTCTGGTGATGAGCCTGACCTGTCCCAAGTGTCACGGAGAAATGCGTCAGTACGAGCGCAGCGGCGTCGTCATCGACCAGTGCGGGGAGTGCCGGGGCATCTTCCTCGACCGCGGCGAGTTGGAGAAGCTGTTCGAGGCGGAGGCCAACTGGAGCCGCCAGCAGGCCGGTGGCCCGCCGCCGCCTCCCGCCCAGCAGCCCGGCGGCTACCCGCCGCCGCACGCCCCAGCGCAGCACCAGCCCGGGTACGGCTCCGTGCCGCCGCCCCCGCCCCCGCCCGGCTACCCGCAGGCGCCGGTCTACGGTCAGCAGCACCACGGCTACCACGGGCACTACAAGCGCAAGAAGCGCAAGGGCTTCCTCGACGAGATGTTCGGCTGAGCCCGACCGACACCTCCTGCCCGGGCCGGTCCACGCGTCGGCCCGGGCACTGACCCCGTCGATGGTTGGCGGGTGGTGCGGCACGTGCGAGGCTGCATCGCATGACCGCGATCCCGCAGGCCGAGGCGCTGGCTCAGGCGTACGACGGCATCACCGCCGTGGTCGACGGCCTGGACGACGCGGGCCTGCAACGACCCACCCGCTGCCGGGGTTGGCTCGTCGCGGATCTGCTGCTGCACGTCCTCGGTGACGCACAGCGCGCCCTGGTCGCCCTGGCCAGCCCCGCCGCCGGTCCCGCCGACAGCGACGACGTGAGCTACTGGCGTGACTTTCCCGCCGACGGTGCTGACGCGTCCCGGCACGCCTGGTGGGTTCGACGATCGGCTGCCGCGTTCGACCGTCCGACCGGAATCGTCAGGCTCTGGACCGAGACCGCCCCGGCAGCCGTCCGCGCCGCCGCGTCAGCCGACCCCGAGGGGTACGTGAGCACCCAGGGCCACGTGCTGCGCGTGCCGGATTTCCTCGCCACCCTCACCACCGAGGCAGTCGTCCACCACCTCGACCTGACACCCGACCTGCCCGGCGCCCCGCCGCCCGGTCCACTGGCCGTACGCGTCGCAGTGGCCACCATGGACGGCCTTCTCAGCGACGACACGGTACGCCCGACCGCCTGGGACGATCACGATTTCCTGCTGAAGGCGACCGGGCGGCTTCCGCTCACCGACCGGGACCGGCTGGAGCTGGGCGAGTCGGCGGGCTGGTTTCCGTTGCTCAGTTGACAGTCGGACCTGTCATCCGATCGCCATGTCCACGAACCGGGACAGGTGCAACTGCGCCGCCACTGTCACGGTGTCAGTTGGCCCATTCCGATGCTTGGCAACAATGAAATCCGCCTCGCCCGCCCGCGGTGACTCCTTGTCGTAGTAGTCGTCGCGGTGCAGAAGGATGACAACGTCGGCATCCTGCTCAATTGAGCCAGATTCACGCAAATCAGACAATTGGGGCCGCTTGTCGGTGCGCTGCTCCGGGCCACGGTTGAGCTGACTGACAGCGATCACCGGGCACTCGACCTCCTTGGCCAGGAGCTTGAGGCCACGGGAGAGGTCGGCGACCTCCTGTTGGCGGCTCTCGGTGCGCTTCGGTGAGGTCATCAGCTGGAGGTAGTCGACGACGATCATCTTCAGGTCGTGTCGCTGCTTGAGCCGGCGGGCCTTGGCCCGGATCTCCATGAGGTTCATGCTCGGGGTGTCGTCGACGAAGAGCGGAGCTTCGCTGATCTCGCCCATGCACCGGGCCAGCTTGGTCCAGTCGTCGTCGGAGAGCTGCCCGCTGCGCAGTACGTGCAACGGCACCCGGGCCTCGGCGGAGAGCAGCCGCATGACGATCTCGACCTTGCTCATTTCGAGCGAGAAGATGGCGGCCGCCTGATTGGCACGAATCGCAGCATTTCGGGCAAAGTCCATGCTGGCCGTGCTGTTGTGGGTGGGAATCATCGCCCGGCTGGCCAGGTAGAGATGCTCCGGGTTGTCGACAGTGACGCACCGGACCGGCACGCTCGGGACCGGACGAACGTCAACGATGTACCGCGAGGTCGTCCGCACGTCGGAGGTGGTTCGACGGCGTTGGGCGTGCGCATCCTGTTTGCGCTTGAGCCGGAAGATGACATCCGGGGTGGAGAAGTTCAACGTGTACGCGATCGACGACTCGCGTGTGCGGCCGTGTACCGGCTTGACGTTCACTGTGCAGCGGTAGCCGAGGCTGACAATGAGTTCGCGTACATCCTCTGCCAGCCGCTTCGACGTCGACGTGTACTGCAGGTTACCGGTGGGGGCGACGGTGCCGTCGGTGTCCATCAGTCCAGCCAGCAGCGCCCGGCGCTGCGCCTCGGAGGCGCGCAGGTAGCTGCCCGGGATGTGCTTGTCCGCCGCTACCCCGACCTGACGCAACAACCCGACGAAGGAACCGTTCTGCTGACGGCAGCCTGCACACTTCCTGGTCGCTGGATTCTCACGCAACGCCCTGGTGGAAACGCCACAGTCCACGCAGACACCGTTCGCCTGGGCAGCCGACGAGGGCTCCAGCAGAATTGTGTAGACCATCGGGCCGCTGGGCCGCACGACGAAGCCGTCCGCCTCGACGTGCGTGAGCATCTCCGGATCTGCGGTGGTGAAGCGGCTGGCACCGGTGTGCCCGTCACCGAGCCACGCTCCCAGGGTGTAGGGCGGAACCAGCAGCTCACGGTCCGGGAGTTGGATGGGAGCGCAATTCCGTACCGCATGGTTGAGCCGTCGGTCGGCGGTGTCGGTACGCAGGGTGGCCGCGATCTCAGCAGTGGTGACGACGCCATCATGGTCGGCCCGGCTGCCTGCGTTGACCTCCCGCTCAGCTCGTTCAAGAAGCGCTGTCACCAGCGGACCGGCCGGGTAGCCGGGCGCCGTCCAGTTCTTCGTCTTGCCGTTGCGGACGATGGGGCGGCTGATCCGGCCGGTCGACCCGACCTCACGCGCGACCGTGTGCAGGACATGCCGGAACTCCGGCCCGACCCGCTCGATCGTGTCGAAGCGAGTGATCGGCTGATTGCCCACGGCGCCGAGCGTCTTGCGGACCGCACGTAGGTTGGCCAGCGATGATTCCGGCCAGTGTCGCTTCCGCAGTGCCGGGCCCTGCCGCCGGCTCGCTCGGTTGGTCGTCTTCCACAGGTGCTCCGCGTCCGCCACGATGACGGTGCCGTCGGAGAACTCCACCTCATAGCAGGGACGGTCGTGCATCACGTCGAAGGCGTGCGTGACAGTGGTCGGAGAGCCGTCCGCCGCCAGTAGCTGATCGCCCGTCTGGACCTCACCCATCGTGATCCAGCCGTCCGGGGTCGGCAGTGGGGTGTCGAGCGCGAGCGCCTTACCCAAACCGGGCCGGCCCGCAACGATGATCAGCTGCCCTGCGTGGAGGCCGTTGAGCAGCCGATCCAGGTCGGTGAAGCCGGTCGGCACGCCGGTCATCATCCCGCCCTGCGCGCCCACCGCCTCGATCTCGTCCAGCGTCGGCTGCAACATGTCGGCCAGGATCGCGAAATCCTCGCTGACCCGACGTTCGGTGACGTCGTAGACGGCCTGCTGGGCGAGGTCCACCACGTCGTCGACGTCCCGGCTGCCGCCGCTGGCCGTCCCGTACCCGAGCTGCACGATCTTGGTGCCGGCCTCGACCAGCCGGCGCAGCACCGCCCGCTCGCTGACGATCCGCGCGTAGTAGGAGGCGTTCGCGGCGGTGGGCACGCTGGCGATCAGGGTGTGCAGGTAGGGGGCCCCGCCGATGCGGGCAAGGTCGCCCGAGTCGGTAAGGGCGGCGGCCACGGTGATCGGGTCGGCCGGCTCGCCCCGACCGTAGATGTCCAGGATGGTGTCGAAGATCGTGGCGTGGACCGGCCGGTAGAAGTCGTTGGTCTTGAGGATCTCGACGACGTCGGCGATCGCGTCCTTGGACAGCAGCATGCCGCCGAGGACGCACTGCTCGGCGGCGACATCCTGGGGTGGGGTCTTGTCGAACTGGCCGTCCCGCTGCGCGGGCGGCTGGCCGCCGCCGGAGCGCGACTCCGCCCGCATGTCGTCGGTGACCGACACGGGTCCCCCCTCCACTGCGTCGGATCCGGCCCCAGCTCTACCGCCGGGGTACGACACTTCTCCTCCGACCGGGCCGGTCGATCGGGGGCCATCGCGCCGGCGGTCGAGGGCCAACCATACGGACCCCGAGGTCAGCGACTCAACAAGGCCGGTGGACAAGCCTCGGGACAACCTGTGGACGCCGGTGGACGAGCATGTGCGCAGCGTGTGCACAGGCTGTGGATAACCATTGGGGAATTCCGGGCCGTAAGCCTCTGACCTGCGTATACGTAGTCCCCAGCCTGTGGAGGGGAATATTTCGGTCGGGTATGTGCCACGATCGTCCCGTACTATCTCCAGCGAACGGCTACACCTGGACAGCGGATTACGCTTTCGGTTCAGAAGGGTCACACTCCGGCCGTGAGTTACCGGGACTGGGAGCGCGGGGAGGGCAGCCCGCGCGAGCGCCAGCCGACCGCCTCGTGGGGTGATCCCATGCCCCCTTCCCCGGTCGACCCGTACGACGAGGATGCGCGCTACCGCACCTCCAGTCGGCGTCGCGCTTTGGAGCGAGGGCAGGACGAGCCGGTCGACGCGTACCTGCCTCGGTGGGCGCTGGAATCGGGTGTTCGACACGCCGACGGCGGTGGCCGGCATGCCGCCCCCGACGACGACGCCGAGGTTGAGCGGCCGGGCTCGGGGGCAGGCTGGCAACGGCCCGAGCAGCCGGGTTCCGGTGCCGGCTGGCGAAGCCCCGAGCCGACCGTCGCCCGGCGGTGGGCCGGCGAAACCACCTGGCGGGAGCAGCCCGCGATCGGTGCGGCTCCCGACTCGGACCACACCCGGGAGTGGACGCTCGACCGTCCACAGGAACAGGGGTACGCGGGCCGTCGGCGCGCCGACTCGGCGGAGGAAGAGCCGGTCTCCGGCGCGGTTCCGGACCGTCGCCCCCGGCGTGCGCCCGCCGGCCGCCCCCAGGTGGTCTGGTCCGGTGGCGACCTGGATGACGCCCCGCCGGAGCCGACGACCCGCCCGGAGGTGAGCCGGCCCACCCGGCGGAGCCGACGGGCAGCTGAGGAGTCGTGGACGCGTCCGGCGGTCGATCCGTGGGAACGCGGCTCGGAGCGGGCGGCAGAGCCCGACCCGTCGTACGCCCCCGCCGTGGATCCGTGGGACGCCTCAGGTGTGCACGCGTGGCCGCCTGCCGGCGCTGATGGCACCGACCTGAGCGAGCAGTGGTCGCAGGCGGAGAGCATCGGTGGCTGGGAGCGGTCGGACCAGACCGGCCAGTGGGAGCGGTCGGCGGTCGAGGACGACCAGTGGGACCGCACGCTGCCACCTCGCTCCGACCGCTCCTCGGCGGAGGGATGGCCGAGTCGTGACAACGGGTTCTGGTCCGGTACACGGTTGTCCGGGGACGACCCGCGCTGGATGGACACGTCGACCTCGGCGCCCAGGTCACCGGTCGTGGGTTACACCGCTCCGCGACCGCGCAGCGTGCCCGTACCCCCTCAGGGTGTGCCGCGACGCCGGGCGAGCCAGTCGCCGGTAGGCACGGCGTCGGTGCGTCGACGGGTCGAGTCGGTGGCGACGGGCGGCTGGGCACGGCGCCTGGAGGACGACCTGCTCGACCCGGATCCCGGTGGGTCCTTCCGACCGCTGCTCTACACCGCGGCCTGCTACCTGGTGCCTGCGGTATTGATCTTCGTGTGGTTGTTGACGTTGGACGCCCAGGCGCCGGCGGGCTGTGTCACGGACATCAGCGGGGGCGGGTGTGACTCGGCGCGGTCGCGGGCGTTGGAGTCGTTGCTCGCCGGCTCGCCGCGCTTCGGGTTGGCATTGTTGAGCAGTCTGGTGGTGGCGGCGCTGCTGCGCCGGGTCGGCACGACGTGGCGCTCGGCCACCATCGCGCTCGCCGCCGCTGTTGTCGGCGGTGGCCTCTCCACCGTGATGATCAGTGCGGTGACCGGTCAGCCGATCGGCTGACGGCACCGCCGCATCGCGTGGGCGTTTGTGTGGTGGTCGAACGCACGAGGGCCCGCACCGATCGCTCGGTGCGGGCCCTCGTGGTGGTGTGGCTGGTCGTCAGCCCTGAACGACGTTCAGGTTGAACGACGCGGTCACGTCGGGGTGCAGCTTGATCTTCACCGGGTAGGTGCCGGTCGACTTGATGTGACCGGGAACCTCCAGCCGGCGCCGGTCGAGGACCGGACCGCCGGCGCCCTTGACGGCGTCGACGATCTCGGCCGAGGTGACCGAGCCGAAGAGCCGCCCGCCGTCGCCGGCGCGGGCCTTCAGGTTGACCTTGAGACCCTCGAGCTGACCCTTGACCTCGTTCGCGTGGTCGAGGTCGCGGATCTCACGGGCCGAACGGGCCCGCTTGATGACCGTGACCTGCTTTTCCGCGCCCTTGGTCCAGGCGATCGCGAAGCCCTGCGGCAGCAGGTAGTTACGGCCGAAGCCGTCCTTGACCTCGACGATGTCGCCCGGGGCACCGAGGCCGGACACTTCCTGAGTCAGGATGATCTTCATATCGGTGCCTCCTCTCAGCGGGTGGTGGCCGTGTACGGCAGGAGCGCCATCTCACGGGCGTTCTTGACCGCACGGGCGATCTGCCGCTGCTGCTGCGAGGTCACGCCGGTCACCCGACGAGCGCGGATCTTGCCGCGGTCGGAGATGAACTTGCGCAGCAGCGCGGTGTCCTTGTAATCGATATAGGTGATCCCGTCCTTGTCGAGCGGGTTCACCTTCTTCTTCGGCTTGCGAAGTGCCGCAGCCTTGGCCATTGCACGTGCTCCTGGTTTGCGATCGCGGGCGCTCGGCGCCATTAGAACGGAGGCTCCTCGTCGAAGTTGCCGCCCGAACCGGCACGCGCGGGAGAGGGTGCGGCCGAAGCCCAGGGGTCGTCGAAGTTGCCTCCGCCGCCACCCTGGTTGCCACCACCACCACCGCCGCCGCCGAAGCCGCCGCCACCGCCACCGGAGCGGGACATCTTCTGCACCTTTGCCGTGGCGTAGCGCAGCGACGGGCCGATCTCGTCGACCTCAAGCTCGATGACAGTGCGCTTCTCGCCCTCGCGGGTCTCGTAGGACCGCTGACGCAGCCGACCCGACACGATCACCCGAGCGCCACGCTGCAGCGACTCGGCGACGTGCTCGGCGGCCTGCCGCCAGACGGTGCAAGCGAGGAACAGCGGCTCGCCGTCCTTCCACTCGCCCGACGCCTTGTCCATGAATCGGGGCGTCGAGGCGACTCGGAACTTGGCGACCGCAGCCCCGGAGGGGGTGAATCGCAACTCGGGGTCATCGGTCAGGTTGCCGATGACCGTGATGGTGGTGTCTCCTGCCATGACCATCTCCTCGCGCACTCAGCGTCTCGTCGTACAGGCTCTCAGAGCCGTACGACAGAGTCGCGGAGGCTGATCCGGGCGAACCGGGTTGAATGGTTAGCGCATCTCCGGCCGGATGACCTTGGTGCGCAGCACGGACTCGTTGAGGCGGAGCTGACGGTCCAACTCGGCCACGGCAGCAGGCGTAGCCTGCAGGTCGACGACGGCGTAGATGCCCTCGGCCTTTTTGTTGATCTCGTACGCGAGGCGCCTACGGCCCCACACGTCCGTCTTCTCAACCGAGCCACCCGCGGTGCGGATCACGTTCAGGTACGTGTCGAGCGACGGGGCGACGGTGCGTTCCTCGAGGCTGGGGTCGAGGATCACCATGATCTCGTAATGACGCAAGACGTGCTCACCTCCTGTGGGCTAAGCGGCCACGGTCCTTCCGTGGCAGGAGGTCGTGCGTCGTTGCCGCACGCGCCGGGGGGTCCCGGCCGGACGCGGACAACCTGACAAGGATAGCCGGTCCGGACGATCATGCCCGGGGCGGGCGGGGCAGCGGCCGGCACGCGTTGACGGGGGCCACCACCCAACCAGCACTGGTCGGTGGCGAGCCCCCGTCAACGAGGCCGCGGGGCGTCCCGTCCGCATTCCTTGGGTGGGACCTGGGGAGGAACGACCACACCGATGAGGTTGGATCGAAGACGCCCCGCGGAGCTTTATCGTGTTGTTACCTGACGATACAACGACCCTCGTCCCTTGTTGGGGGAAAAGGCACAATTTTCCGAGAATCTTCATCGGTGGACGTCTCGTGCGTCGGAGGGGTCGCCCCCGTCCCGCCGGGCCGCGAGACGGGGTGCCCTCGCTGTCGAGCCGCCGGCCCCGGTTGCCGGCCGGGGCGCTCACGCCACCAGCGGTGTCGGACGCTTGTCGCCGGCTCAATTCATCAACGATCGTCGGTCCGGCCGGTGACGACACCGCACCGGTCGTTACCGCACCCGTCGGAGGCGCGACGTAGGCTCGCTCCCATGCGAATCGGAGCCCACGTCGACCCGACCGACCCGCTGGCGGAGGCATCTGCCCGATCCGCCGACACCGTGCAGTTCTTCCTCGCCGACCCGCAGGGGTGGAAGGCTCCCAAGCCTCGGGAGGACGCCGAGCAGCTGCGCGCCGCCGAGGTCGACCTCTACGTGCACGCGCCGTACGTCATAAACGTGGCGACCCTCAACAACCGCATCCGCATCCCCAGTCGCAAGCTGCTGCTCGGGCACGCGACCGCCGCCGCCGCGATCGGCGCCAAGGGCCTGATCGTCCACGGTGGGCACGTCAACGCCGGGGACGACCTGGCGGTCGGCTTCGACAACTGGCGCAAGACCTTCGCGTACGCGGCCGACTCCGGCGGATTCGGCGTGCCGGTTCTGATCGAGAACACCGCAGGCGGCGACAACGCGTGCGCGCGCCGGCTGGACGCGCTGGCCCGGCTCTGGGACGCCATCGGCGACCACGAGGTCGGCTTCTGCCTGGACACCTGCCACGCGTACGCCGGCGGTGAGGAACTACTCGGGCTGGTCGACCGGGTCAAAGCGATCACCGGGCGGATCGATCTGGTGCACGCCAACAACTCCAAGGGCGGGTTCAACTCCGGCCAGGACAGGCACGACAACCTGGGCGGCGGAACGATCGACCCGGAGTTGGTGGTGGCAGTGATCCGAGCCGCCGGGGCGCCGGTTGTCGTCGAAACGCCTGGCGGCGTGACCGGCCAGGCAGCTGATATCGAGTTCCTCCGCCAGCAGCTCGGGACGGAGCGCCCGGCAGCATGACGACCGGACAGCAGGGGACCGGGAACGTCCGGCCCGCCGCAGGC
The DNA here is from genome assembly GCF_049847245.1 of Micromonospora sp. DT68. Classification (NCBI taxonomy): domain Bacteria; kingdom Bacillati; phylum Actinomycetota; class Actinomycetes; order Micromonosporales; family Micromonosporaceae; genus Micromonospora; species Micromonospora sp. DT68. The sequence goes on along the minus strand of NZ_JBNCNZ010000003.1, from coordinate 324,847 downwards.
GGGGACGCCCCTATCCGACCAACCAGTCCGCCCGGCACCGCCAAGGCCAACGCCCAGTCCGGCACCGCCGAAACGAGTGCCAGCACCGCCAAGGCCAGCGGTGGCAGAGCCAAGGCCAGCGCCGCCGAGGTGAGCAGCGCGACCGCGACGGACGGCACCGCAACCGAAACCACCGGCACAGGCGGCTCGGCGAAAGACGCCAGCACGGACGGCACCGCGAACGCCAACGCGGCGAACGACGCCACGAACGACGGCACCGCCACGAACGACGCGGCCGGAGGAAGCTCGGGTAAGGACGACGCCGAGAACGCCACCTCGACCGGGAGCCGTAAGCCCGGGTGGTGGAAGGCATGGAGGCGGAAAGCTGGGACCACCGATGCCGCAGGCACGGCCGGTGGCGGCACAGCCGAGGCCACAAGCGAAACGGACGCAGGCAAGACCGCAGCCGTCGCCGAGAGCGTGACGGACGCGAACAAGGCCGAGGCTGAGGCCAAGACCGACACGACCAAGACCGACGGTGGAGCGGACGCGGGCGACAGCGCCGCGACCCGGACCAATACCGATGCCGACGAGAAAAGCGCCGACGAGAAGGCTGCGGGCGAAGACGAGAAGGCTGGGGGCGAAGACGAGAAGGCTGCGGGCGAAAAGGTCGCCGATGTCGCCGAGAAGGACTCGGCCGACGCCACGGCGAAGCCCGTGGAGGCCGAGCGGTGGGACGCGTTCGCCTCCGCGCCGGAGCCGACGCCCAGCCGGTTGACCCGGGCCAGCCGGGCGGTCGGCCGCGCGGTCGGCCGGTTCCTGGTCCACGAGTGGACACTGGCGAGCCTGGCCGCCGCGGCGCTGGCCGTGCTGATGACCTGGCCGACGCTGCGCTACCCGCGCTACACGCTTCCGCAGGACTACTGGGACCCGAGCCTTCAGGCCTGGCAGATGGCCTGGTCCGGGCACATCCTGCTGACCGAACCGGCGCGCCTCTGGCAGTCCAACACCTTCTTCCCCGAGCTGTGGAGCTTCGCGTTCTCCGACACGCTGCTCGGTTACGCCCCGGCGGGGATGCTCGGCAGCGGTCCCGAGGACGCGGTGCTGCGCTACAACATCATGTTCGTGCTGGCACACGCGCTCGCCACGCTCGGGGCGTACGCGCTGGCCCGGCAGTTGGGCGCGGGTCGCATCGGCTCGGCTGTGGCCGGGGTCGCCTACACGTACGCGCCGTGGCTGCTGGCCCAGGCCGGGCACCTGCACGTGCTGTCCAATGGCGGCATCCCACTGGCCCTTGCCATGCTGGCGCGCGGGCACGGCTGGTCGTTGCGGTACGGCTACCGCCCCGAGCGGCGGCATGACGGCTGGGTCTACGCCGGTTGGCTGGTGGCGGCCTGGCAGATCAGCCTCGGCTTCGGTATCGGCCTGCCGTTCGCGTACATCCTGGCCGGCGGGGTCGTGGTCACCGCGGTCCTGTTCGTCGTACGGCGGCTCCGGACGGGTCGGGCGCTGCCGTTCGGTCGCCGGTTGTTCGTCGCGGACCTGGTCGGCGGCGCGTTCTTCGCCGGTGTGGGTCTGCTGATGGCGTACCCGTACTTCAAGGTCACCGAGCTGCACCCGTACGCCGAACGGTCGATCGACGACATCCGCATGTACTCGCCGCCGGTGTCCGGGTTCGTGACGGCGCCTGCCGAATCGCGGATCTGGGGTGGCTTGCACGAGGGTGCCCGTGGGGCTCTGCCGTGGCACCCGGAGATGACGCTGCTGCCGGGCTTCGTGCTGTACGCGCTGGCCGCCGGCGGGCTGCTCTTCTCTGTGTGGCGGCTGCGGCACCGGTTGCTGCTGCTCGCCGGGGTGCTGGTGACGATGGCCTTCGCGATGGGCACCCGCTTCTTCGGCGGCGGCTTCACCTATGGGCTGCTGTTCGAGCACGCGCCGGGCTGGAACGCCCTGCGTACACCGGGGCGGTTGATGCTCTGGACGACGTTGCTGCTCGCGCTGCTCGCGGCGGGCGCGGTCACCGCCCTCACCGATCGTGTCCGTGAGCTGGCCGCGCAGCGGATCCCGTCCTGGCCCGGCCCGTGGCTGCGGCTGGCCACCCTGCTGCCGCTGCTGCTTGTCATCGCCGAGGGCCTGAACGCCACGCCGCACCAGGTGGTGCCGACCCAACCGGCGGCGATGCGCACAGCCGAGGGCCCGGTGCTGGTGCTGCCCAGCAGCCAGAACCAGGACCAGCACGTGATGCTCTGGTCGACGAGGGGTTTCCCCGATGTGGTCAACGGCGGCAGTGGCTTCACCCCGCGCCAGCTCGACGACGTCCGCCGGGTGAGCCAGTCGTTCCCGGACCAGACCAGCGTCGACTACCTGCGGACGTTGGGCGTGCGCACCGTGGTGCTGCTACGCGGTCAGGTCGTCGGCACGCCATGGGAGATCACCATCGACGCACCTGTCGAGTCGCTCGACATCAGTCGGCAGGAGGTCGGTGACGCTGTGGTGTACCGGCTCTGAACCCTCTCTCGACGGCCGGGGCCCGGCTCAGGTGGTGACTGCGGGCTCGGGTTCCGGCACGGGATTGCCCTCCCGGCGGCGCCAGCGGTCCAGCCAGGGCGCGTCCGGCGCGCCGTCGAGCACGCCGCCGTCCGGGTCGTCGTCATAGGTGGCCCGTACCGCGTCCTGCTCGGGGTGCAGGATCTCCCGGATGACCAGCACGCAGAGCACCACCACGGTGCCCAGCCGCAGCGACGCGGCAAGCACGAACACCCCTTCGGGGAAGACCGGGCGGCTGGTCGCCGCGCCGAGCAGCTCACCGTAGAAGGCGACGAAGTAGCAGACCTCGGCGAGCTGCCAGGCCAGGAAGGCGCCCCACTTCGGCCGGGCCAGCACGATCAGCGGCAGCATCCAGAGCACGAACTGCTGGGACCAGACCTTGCTGAAGATGAGGAACGCGGCGACCACAAGGAAGGCGAGCTGGGCGAGCCGGGGCCGGCGTGGTGCCCGTAGCGCCAGCACCGCCACGCCGAGGCAGGCAAGCCCGAACAGGGCGTACGAAACGATGTTGAGGGTTGGGATGTTGGCGTTCAGCCACTCGAACGGGCCGAGCCGGCCGGGATCGTTGCCGATCTTGCCGTCGAGGTAGCGCCCGATGTACCAGAGCGTGCCCCAGTCGATCGGCCGGGTGGTGTTCAGTTCGAAGAAGCGGCCCCAGTTCTCCGGGTACGCCCGCGCGGGTTGCAGGTTCACAAGCACCACGGCGACGACCGCCGTGCCGATGGCGGTGAGCGCGGCGCGGAGACGATTGGCCCGCAGCGCCAGGATGAGGATCGGCCCCAGCAGGAACAGCGGCCAGAGTTTGGCCGCGCCAGCGAGGCCGAGCAGCACGCCGGCCACCGCCGGTTGCCGCCGTGCCCAGGCCAGCAGCCCGAACGCGGCCAGCCCGATGGCGAGCAGATCCCAGTTGACGGTGGCGGTGAGCAGCAACGCCGGGGCGATCGCGAACAGCGCCGCGTCCCACGGTCGTCTGCGGCGCAACGCGAGGATCACCGCCACGGTGGCGACCGCGAGCGCGCCAAGCACGAGGGCGTTGAGGTTGTAGAACCACTGGGCCTGGTTGATTGTCGGGTCGCCGTCGCCGATCGCGTGCACCGGCAGGCCAAGGGCACCCATGAAGTAGCCGGTCAGCACCGGGTACTCGACGGGGTGGTCGCGGTAGGGCACCTTGCCCTCGTTGAGCCCTTCGGCGTAGTAGAGGGCGAGCACATCGGTGTAGCAGAACCGGTTGTACTGGACGTTGTTCTGCCAAGCGCCGTCCTGACAGGGCGACTTCTGCACCCAGTGCAGCGCGAGCGTGAGGCAGACCAGTGCCAGGACGATCCGGGCGGCGGTCCAGAACCGACGCTCGGAGCCGGCCGGCTGGTCCAGTGCCGTCGCGTGGTCGCCGAGCGGCCCGCCGATGGCGCCGGAGAGGCCGCGGACGAACCCATCGGACCGGGACGGGTGGTCGGTGGTTCCGGCGTCGTCGATGCCGGGCGTCGACTGGGTGCTCATGGAAAGGCATCCTGCCGTACGACGGGGGTGCGCGTCCCGCCCCAACGCGGGAGATGTCCGGGTACGCCAAACGCCGCCGCCGGTCGGACAGGTCGTCCGGCCGGCGGCGGCGTCGCGTGCGGGGTGGGTCAGTCCCGGGTCGGTGGCAGGCCGGGTAACAGCCCGCCACCGTTTCCGCCGCCTCCGCCGTTCCCGGGTCTCCCCGGTGTGTCGCCGCCGGCGTTGCCGTCGGTACGCGGGCAGAACGGGTTGGTCAACGGGTCACAGGGCTGCCCGCCGCCAGGCCCGCCGGGTCCACCCGGTCCGCCGGGCAGGCCGGGGGTCGGCGGAGGAGCCACCGGCTCCTTGCCGTTGCCTGCGTCAACGTCGCCCTCGCCTGTGACGCTGGGCAGGGAGACCTCGTCCTGCCCCTTGAGAGCGGTGTTCATGTACTTCTCCCAGATCGGACCAGGCAGTGTCGAACCGCCGATGGGCTTACCGCCGGCGAGGCGGATCTGGGGCTTCCTCGGATCACGGCTGCCAACCCAGACCGCTGTGGCGATCTGCGGGGTGTAACCGACAGTCCACGCGTGGGCGTTGTCCTTACGGTCGTACTCCCAGGTGCCGGTCTTGGCGGCGGCGGCGCGGCCGCCATCGAGCGAGAGCCCGTTCGGGCCGGGGATCTGCTTCAGGACACCGGTGACCTCATCGGTGATCTTCTTGTCGATCCGCTGCTCCGGCTTGATGCGCTCGCTGCCGACCACCTTCCACTTGCCGGTGTCCTTGTCCTGCTGCTCCACCTTGATGATGAAGTGCGCCTTGATGTACTTGCCGTCGTTGGCGAACGTGGCCATTGCGTTGGCGTGGTCGAACACCGTGATCGGGTACTTGCCGAAACCCGTGTAGTTGTCGAACGGGTTCGGTCCCTTCTTCGACAGGTCGAAGGCCTGCGGCGGGTCGACGCCCCACATGGTGGTCACGCCTGCCTTCCGGGCCATGTCGACGACCTTCCCGGCACCGATCTTGTCGGTGACCCAGTAGAAGGGCACGTTGTACGACTGGACCGTCGACTCTTCGAGGGTGCACCACTTGCCGCACTTGAGGTTGGTACGGCCGGCGTTACCGATCGCGACCGCGGAGCCCTCAGGCTTGTACGGCGTGGGGTCCCAGTGCGACTTGACCGAGATGCCGGCCTCGATGGCGGCAGCCAGTGTGTAGACCTTCATCGAAGAACCCGGCTGGTGACCGCCGGTCAGGTCACCGTTCTTGTCGGTGTTCTTGCCGGCGTAGTCGAAGTCCGCGCCGCTGTCGCCACCGTAGTAGGCGAGCACGCGGCCCTTCTTCGGGTCGATCGAGACGACCGCCGCCATCAGGTTCTTGGGCTGGTCGTTGAGCTCGGAGCCCTTCTTCGACTGCATCGCGACGTTCTCGGCGGCCGCCTGCAACTTCGGGTCGATGGTGGTAGTGATCCGGTAGCCGCCGTCCCGTAGGGCGTCGACGCAGCTGACCTTGCCCTCCGCGCCGCTGTCGGAGCAGAGACCCATCTGGTCCATCTCCTGGCGGACGTAGTTGATGACGTTGCCCCGAGGGCTCTTGACGCCGAAGCCGACGCCGTCCTTCTTCAGCGGCAGCGCCTTCGGGTATTCGAGCTGGGTGGCGGGGTCCAGCCAGCCCTCCTTCTTCATCCCGTCGATCACGTAGTCCCACCGGGTCTTGGCGTCCGTCGGGTTGACCGCCGGGTCGTACCCCCGATGGGTCTCGGTCGCCTGCGGCTGCTTGATGAGTGCGGCCAGGACCGCGCCCTCGGCCGGGGTGAGCTTGAGCGCCGACTTGCCGAAGTAGGTCTGCGCCGCAGCCTCGATGCCGTACGCACCCCGCCCGAAATAGATCACGTTCAGGTAGTGCTGCATGATCTCGGGCTTGCTGTACGTGTCGTTGAGCTTGGAGGCGAGGATTGCCTCCTTCACCTTCCGGCCGTACGTGTCGTCCTTGAGGTTCTCGAACGCGTTGCGGGCGTACTGCTGGGTGATCGTCGAGGCACCCTGCTTGTCACCGTTGGAGACGTTGTTCCACGCAGCCCGGACGATGCCCTTGTAGTCGACGCCGGAGTGCCGGTAGAAGTTCCGGTCCTCGGCTGCGGCGACCGCGTGCTGCACGTGCTCCGGGATCTGGTTGATGGTGACGAAGGTGCGGTTCTCGCTGCCCAGCTTGGCCAGCTGGGTCTTGCCATCCTTGGCGTAGACGGTCGTGGACAGCGGCAACGGCATCTCGTTGGGCATGACCACGTTTGTCGAGTAGTAGGTGAAGCCGACCACGCCGACGCCCGCGAGCATGATGAAGACGGCGAACCCCGCGATCAGCAGGTTCATCCGCTTGCGCTTCTTGGCACGGGCCGCCCCGCTCGGATCGCCCGCCCCGCGAACGCCCCGGCCACCGCGACCTGGACCGTTCGGCCCGCCCGGGCCACCTGGCCCACCCGGGCCACCGGAGACCGGGGAGACACTCGCCCGGGCGACAGCGGCACGGCCACCTACCGACGCCGTACCGACCCTGGCCCGGCCTGCCGAAGCCGCACCGACGGAGGCGGCGCCGACGACGGCACGGCCCAAAGGTGCGCCCGGGGAGACCGGCACCGAGGCCCGGCCGGCACCGGCACGGCCGGCGGCCGCACCAGGGGCCGGCGAAACCGGCACGGAGGCCCGGCCGCTGCGGCCCGGCGTGGCCGAACCCACCGAGGCGGATCCGGCGGCGACGCCGCGTGGCGGCACCGAGGCCGAGCCGCCCACCGAGGCACGACCACCGGCGGCCCGCGGTGTCACGGTGGCCCTGCCAGGAGGTGCCGCTGGCTCGGGAGCGGACCAGCCGCCCGCGCGGGAGTCACCGCCGGGTCGACGGTACGAGTCGTCCGCGCCCGGTCCGGGGTCACCGTCCGGGCCGGGGTACTCGGCCCGCCCGCGCGCAGAACTGGGATCGCCGTACGAGTTCATTCCTCACACCCTGCCGGTCGCGGTGGGGCGCTGCTGCGCCGCCACCGGGTTGCCGTGAGTTGCTTCACCCGGGACGCCGGCACGGGGGTGCCGGTTCACTGGGTCCATTGCTGTATCAATAGGGCCAATCGGACCAACGAGCGGTTGGCCGTCCCGGGTCACGTCCACGGCCCCGGGGCCGGTCCAACCACCTGAGATCACCGTTGCGCCTCTCGCCTCCGTCGACCTGCGCCCTCGGCGCTGGCCACGTCCTGCTCGTCAGCGCCGTCGCCGCTGAGACCGTCCCGGCCGAGCAGGTACTGCTCGACGAGGTGGTTCCAGTCACAGCCGAGGCACACCTCCACCACGAAGACCTGGAACTCACGCAGTGTCATCGCCAACACGGGCAGCTCGGTGAGCGTCCGGGCCTGGCCGGCGGACTGCTTGAGTTCGTCACCGTAAATGTAGTGGACCAGGGTCAGATTCTCGCTGCGACAGATCGGGCAGCGCAGGTCGGTGGGCTCGCCGTGGAACCGTGCAGCGTTCTTCAGGTACGGCGACGCGTCGCACACGTCGTACGTGCCGACCCGGCCGGCCAGAAGCTCACGCAGCACTGCTCGCTTCTGAAGCGAGTAGTCGACGACCTGGCGCTGCGTACGCATGCGGAGAAGGGTACGCGGTCCGGCCGGACCAGGCGACCATCGTCACGATCCGTGACGGCAGGATCCCGGAACGAGGGTTTGCCCTGGCTTCGATGACCCGCTAACGTGCGATGTATCGGTCCGATACATCGCGGCGGTTACCGCTCGGCGCCAGAGGTAAGAGAGGGTGGCCCATGCTCGACCTCGCCATCCTCGGCCTGCTTCAGGAATCTCCGATGCACGGCTATGAGCTGCGCAAGGAGTTGACCGCCAAGCTCGGGGCGATCCGCGCGGCGATCAGCTACGGCTCGCTCTATCCCACGCTACGCAGGCTCCAGGCGGCGGGGTGGATCACCGAAGCCGCTGAGACACCCGTCACCGCCGAGGAGGTTCCCGCGCTGACCAGCCGACGAGGTCGGGTGGTCTACAAAATCACCGCGGAGGGCAAGGAACGCTTCGCCCAGCTGATCGCACAGGCGGGGCCCGAGACGTACGACGACACGGGCTTCGGGGTGCACTTCGCGTTCTTCGCCCGCACCGACCAGGCGACCCGACTCCGCATTCTGGAGGGTCGCCGCCGCAAGATCGAGGAACGTCGCGAAGGGCTTCGCGACGTGCTGGGCCGGGCGGCCGAGCGCCTCGACGCTTACACCCTGGAACTGCAGCGCCACGGCCTTGACGCCTGTGAGCGTGAGGTCCGCTGGCTGGAGGAGCTCATCGCCAACGAGCGCTCCGGCCGAGCCCCGACGGTCCCGCAAACGGGGACGGCCGGTGGCCGACGAGAAGACAACAGCCCGCCTCCACCTGGAGATACCAGGAAAGAGCGGCCGTGACAGAGAAGAAGGAGGCAGACGCTATGGGCTCCGTCCGCGTCGCCATCGTCGGTGTGGGTAACTGCGCCTCGTCCCTGGTTCAGGGCGTCGAGTACTACCGCAACGCCGACCCGAACGACCGCGTCCCGGGTCTCATGCACGTCACCTTCGGCGACTACCACGTCTCTGACGTTGAGTTTGTCGCGGCGTTCGACGTCGACGCCAAGAAGGTGGGCATGGACCTCGCGGAGGCGATCGTCGCCAGCGAGAACAACACCATCAAGCTCTGCGACGTGCCGCCCACCGGCGTGTCCGTGCAGCGCGGTCCGACCTTCGACGGTCTGGGCCAGTACTACCGCGAGATCGTCGAGGAGTCCGACGCCACCGCCGTCGACGTGACGCAGGCGCTGCGTGACGCGCAGGTCGACGTCGTCGTCTGCTACCTGCCCGTCGGCTCCGAGCAGGCTGCCAAGTTCTACGCCCAGGCGGCGATCGACGCCGGTTGCGCGTTCGTCAACGCCCTGCCCGTCTTCATCGCCTCGGACCCGGAGTGGGCGCAGAAGTTCACCGACGCCGGCCTGCCGATCGTCGGTGACGACATCAAGAGCCAGGTCGGCGCCACCATCGTGCACCGCGCGCTCGCGAAGCTCTTCGAGGACCGCGGCGTCGAGCTGCTGCGCACGTACCAGCTCAACTTCGGCGGCAACATGGACTTCATGAACATGCTGGAGCGCAAGCGGCTGGTCTCGAAGAAGATCTCGAAGACCCAGTCGGTCACCTCGCAGATCCCGCACGAGATGAGCAAGAGCGACGTGCACATCGGCCCGTCGGACCACGTGCCGTGGCTGGACGACCGCAAGTGGGCGTACATCCGCCTGGAGGGTCGTTCGTTCGGTGACACCCCGCTCATGGCCGAGCTCAAGCTCGAGGTGTGGGACTCCCCGAACTCGGCCGGTGTCATCATCGACGCCGTCCGCGCCGCGAAGATCGGCCTGGACCGGAAGATCGGCGGCCCGATCCTGTCGGCCTCGTCGTACTTCATGAAGTCCCCGCCGGTGCAGTACGCCGACCACGACGCCCACCAGGCCGTCGAGGAGTTCATCGCCGGCGAGGTCGAGCGCTGACCCGCTGACACACAGCACCGTCGAGGGGCCGGGGCCCCCCGACCCCGGCCCCGACGCGGTAAACGCCACCAAAACCACTAACGGGAAAAGCGCAACGCCCACACG
>NZ_JBNCNZ010000003.1:0-315187 GCF_049847245.1 Micromonospora sp. DT68 | reverse complement strand
CATTGGTCGGCAGCGAAATTTGACTATCCCGTGCGTTTTGTTTATAAGACACAGCCGGCTGACACACAGCACGGTGGCGGGCGGGGTCCGCACGGACCCGGCCCTCGACGCGTTCAGCTCGACATCTCCAGGTACGGCGAAAGCCTCAGCGCCAACTCGTGGACGGAATCGACCTCGCCACTGACCAGCGCGCCGCCGCGACGAGGATCCCCGCGTCACGTACTCGGCTCTCCGGCCCGGTCCACTCCGCGAGAAGGGTCCGTAGATCTTCGGCGTCCGGCCAAGCCTGGGTCACCGATCGCCAAGCATTTCGAACAACGTGGCGTCCTCAGCGAACACCTTCCGAGTCGCCTGGCGGGTCCAGTCGTCGCGGTCTTGACGGTCCAGGTATGCCTGGATCGCCACTTCCACAGTCTTGTGCATCGAACGCTGCTCGGCCTCGGCAAGCTCCTTGAGGCGCTGTTCGACTTCGGGCTGGAGGGTCAGCGTGAAGGCCATACCGAAGCTGTATAGCCCTTGTTCGGTGAGCGTCAGCCAATAGCCCAGGTGTGTCGCAGCGCGACGCCGGCCTCCAACTCCAGCAGCTTGACCTTGCGGGGCAGGCCACCACCGAAACCGACAAGCTTGCCGCCGGCGCCGACGATCCGGTGACACGGCACGATCACCGGGACCGGGTTGCGGTTGCAGGCGACCCCGACCGCCCGTGCCGCCCCGGGATCGCCGACCAGACGCGCCACGTCGCCGTACGTCGACGTCTCGCCGTACGGAATGTCTGTCATCTCCCGCCACACCGCCCGCTCGAACTCCGAGCCACGCGGAACCGTCACCGGGACGGTGAAGGCGGTCAGCTCACCGGCGAAGTACGCCCGCAACTCGGCGACAGCCTGCCGGGACACCGCGTCGGCGGGCTCGTCGGCCGCAGCGTCGACCCGGCCGAAGTGCGTGCCGCACACGCTCGTGCCGTCGGTGGCCACGGAGAACTCGCCGATCGGAGAGTCGAGCACGGTCCAGCGCATCCGCCCATTGTCCCCCCGTCTCCGGCTGACCTCGTCCCGGACCAGAGTCGACCTTGCACACCATCGATACTGTGCAGGTCGTGGCCACCGGGACGCTCATCTTTCTCCTCATCGGCGCGGCAGGTGTCGGGGTGCTGGTGCTCGCCCTGCTCGGCACCGAACTGTGGCATTTCGGGCACGCTGACGTGGATGGGCCGGCCTCGACCGAGGCGGTGGCGGGCTTCGCCGGCGCGTTCGGGTTCGGCGGGGCCATCGCCAACGAACTGCTCGGTGCACGTACACCGGGCATGATCGCTGGCGCGGCGGCCGCAGGCCTGGTCGCCGCCGTGCCCACCGCGTGGCTGGCGTCCCGGCTGAGTCGAGCGGCGCGCAACATGCGCACCGACCCCACTCCCACCCGCAACGACATGGTCGGCGCGCTCGGCCTGGTGGTGACTCCGGTGCCGGTCGACGGGTACGGCGAGGTCCGCGTACGCGTCGCCGGCCAGCCGGTCAAACTCAACGCCCGCGCCGACCAGCCGATCCCGGTCGGCGCCCAGGTCTTCGTCGTGCAGGCGCTCAGCGAGACCAGCGTGCACGTCGAGACCTACTGACTCCTCCTCGAAGACAGGACTTCTTCATGCCCTTGCTGATCGCCGTTGGCGGTGCCGTTCTTCTCGTTCTCGTCCTGGTGTTCTTCGTCCTCTCCCGGATCAAGGTGGCTGGGCCGAACGAAGCGTTCATCGTCACCGGCCGTAAGGGCCGCACCACCCAGACCGCCGACGGTGGCCGGTCCACCGACAACTCCGGGCAGAAGGTCGTGCTGGGTGCCTCGGTGTTCGTGCTGCCGGTGGTGCAGAAGCTCCAGTCGCTCGACCTGTCCAGCCGGCGGATCGACGTCGGCATCCGGGGCGCGGTGAGCAAGCAGGGCATCCGCGCCGACCTGAACGGCGTGGCGATCGTCAAGGTAGGCGGGACCGAGGACGCGATCCGGGCGGCGGCACAGCGGTTCCTGCACCAGCAGGACGAGATCGACAACTTCACCCGGGAGGTGCTGGCCGGCGCGCTGCGGTCGATCGTCGGCCGGCTCACCGTCGAGGAGGTCATCCGGGACCGGGCGGCGTTCGCCAACGCGGTGGCCGAGGAGGCCGAGCACTCGATGACCAACCAGGGGCTGGTGCTGGACACCTTCCAGCTTCAGGACATCCTGGCCGAGGGCTCGTACCTGCAGGACCTGGGTCGGCCGGAGGCGGCCCGGGTGCTCAAGGACGCGGCGATCGCCGAGGCGCGGGCGCGGCAGCAGGCCGAGCAGGAGCGGCTGCTCGCCGAGGAGGCCATCGCCGAGGCGAACCGGAACCTGGCGCTGAAGCAGGCTGGCATCCAGGCGGAGATCGACGCGGCGAAGGCGAAGTCGGCGGCGTCCGGGCCGCTCGCCCAGGCGGAACGGGACCAGGCAATCCTCACCGAGCAGCAGAAGGTGGCCGAGCGCAACGCCGAACTCAAGCAGCGTCAACTGGACACCGAGGTGCGCAAGCCGGCCGACGCCGCCCGGTACAAGGTGGAGCAGGAGGCCGAGGCGGCCCGCAACGCGGCGGTGTTCAATGCGGACGCGCAGCGGCAGGCGGTAATCGCCGCCGCGCAGGCATCCGCCGAGCAGGCCCGGCTCACCGGTGAAGGTGAGCGGGCCCGCCGGGCCGCGCTGGCCGAGGCCAACGCGATCGAGGGCGCCAAGGAAGGTGAGGCAGAGCAGCGGCGACGTACCGCGATCGCCGAGGCGGTCGAGCGGGAGGGTACGGCCGAGGCCGCGGCCATCCTGGCCCGTGGGCAGGCCGAGGCGGACGCGATGGCGCGCAAGGCCGAGGCGTTCGCGGCGTACGGCGAGGCGGCGGTGCTGGACCTGCTGGTCAAGGTGCTTCCGCAGGTGGTCGAGGCGGCCAGCGCCCCGATCAGTGCGATCGACAAGATGACAGTCATCTCCACCGACGGCGCGTCGTCGCTGACGAAGTCGGTGGCCGGAAACGTGGCGCAGGGTCTTCAGCTCGGCAGCGACCTGACCGGCATCGACCTGCCTGGCCTGCTGGCGCGGCTCGGCTCGGCGTCCAGCGCTGTCGCCAACGGCACCGCAGCCGGCAAGGGCTCCGCAGCGGTGGACGGGTCGGCCGTCGAGACCCGCTGACGACGTACGCCGACGGGCGCCGCTCCTGGTTCGGGGGCGGCGCCCGCCTGCGTACCTGAGAGATCTTGGAAGGAAACTGCCCCCGGAGGGGCGGCTTCCCTCCAAGGTCTTCCTGCGCGGTAGGGCGGCGAGAGCCGGCTAGTTGATCAGGCCTTCGGCGCGGGCCCAACGCAGCAACTCCGCCTCGGCGGCGTCGCGGTCCAGCGGGCCGTGCTCCAGGCGCTGTTCCTTGAGGTGCTTCCAGGCCCTACCGACCACCGGCCCCGGCGGTACGCCGAGCAACTCCATGATCGCGTTGCCGTCCAGGTCGGGGCGGACCCGGGCCAGGTCCTCCTCGGCGGCGATCCGGCCGATCCGGTCCTCCAGCGCGTCGTAGTCGGCGGCGAGCTGGGCAGCCTTGCGGCGGTTGCGGGTGGTGCAGTCCGAGCGGGTCAGCTTGTGCAGCCGAGGCAGCAGGTCACCGGCGTCCGCCACGTAGCGGCGCACCGCCGAGTCGGTCCACTCGCCGCGCCCGTACCCGTAGAAGCGCAGGTGCAGCGCGACAAGCGCGGTCACCTTCGCGGTGATCTCCTTGGGGTAGCGCATCGCCTTCATCCGGGCCTTTGTCAGCCGGGCGCCGACCACCTCGTGATGGTGGAAGCTGACCCGGCCGTCGGACCCGACCGCCTTGGTCGCCGGCTTGCCCACGTCGTGCATGAGGGCGGCCATCCGCAGGATGAAGTCGCAGCCCTCCTCCTCGAACGAGACCGCGTTCTCGACGACAGTCAGCGTGTGCTCGTAGACGTCCTTGTGCTGGGCGTGCTCGTCGATCTCCAGCTTCAGACCGGTCAGCTCCGGCAGGAACCGCTCGGCAAGCCCGGTGTCGACAAGCAGCCGCAGCCCAGCGATCGGGTCGACGCCGCAGAGCAGCTTTGTGAACTCGTCACGGATCCGCTCGGCGGTGATCCGGTCCAGGTCGGCGGCCATCTCGGTCATCGCCACGTACGCGTCCGGATGTACGGCGAAGCCCAGCTGGGCGGCGAACCGGGCTGCCCGCAGCATCCGCAGCGGATCGTCGCCGAACGACTCGCGCGGGGTGCTGGGAGTACGGATCACCTTGGCCGCGAGATCGCCAAGCCCGCCGTGCGGGTCGGTGAACCGGTGCTCCGGCAGGCTGACAGCCATCGCGTTGATGGTGAAGTCACGCCGCCGCAGATCCTCGTCGAGGCTCGTGCCGTAGACCACCACCGGGTTGCGGCTGACCTGGTCGTACGACTCGGCGCGGAAGGTGGTGATCTCCAGCCGGAGGCCGCCGCGCTGGGCGCCGATGGTGCCGAATTCCCGGCCGGTCTCCCAGATCGACTCGGCCCAGCCCTTGATGATCCGCAGCGTCTCGTCGGGGTGCGCGTCCGTGCAGAAGTCCAGGTCGTCGCCGAGCCGCCCGAGCAGGGCGTCCCGCACCGAACCGCCCACCAGGTGCAGCTCGTGACCGGCGCGGACGAACCGGCGGCCCAACTCGTCGGCGACCGGGGAGACCCGCAGCAGTTCGGCGACGGCGTTGCGCTGCGCGGCGGTGAGTTCGCGGCGGTCAGCGGTGTGGGGAGCGGAGGCTTCGGACATGGGATCGCCAGACTATCGGGCCGACGTGCGATCCGATCCGCCGGGCGCGGGTAATGGGCGGGGGTTGACTAAGGTCTGTGGCGTGCGGGTCGGTGCCCGGCTCGACGTACCCCTGGGAGGCTGGAGATGAGCGGCGGGCTCTACCGCAGCGCGAACGCCGCGCGCGACGGCGGGCCCGGAGCCGGTGGGCGCCCGCACGACGGCGCCACCTTCATCTCCGCCGAGCCGCTGAACCAGCCGGCCATGGAATCGACAGCCCCGCCGCAGGAGCAGGTGGCCGAGGCGAGCGCCGCGACAAACAGCGCGGTGATGGCAATCGGCAGCCTGGTGAGTCGGGGTACGGGCTTCCTGCGCAACCTCGTCATCGCGGCGGCGCTCGGTGGCGCGCTGGTCGGCGACGCGTACACGACCGCGCAGATCCTGCCCGGGATGGTCTACGAGTTCCTGCTCGGCGGCGTTCTCACGAGCGTGCTGATTCCGGTGCTGGTACGCCGCCGCAAGTCCGACGCCGACGGCGGCCAGGCGTACGCGCAGAGGCTGTTGACCCTCGCGGTGCTCGCCCTCGGCGTGGCCGCCGTGCTCGCTGTCGCGTTGGCCTCGCCGCTGACCTGGCTCTACGGCAGCGGCGAGTCGACGGGCGACTATTCGCAGCTGGTCACGGCGCTGGCCCGCCTCATGCTGCCGATGATCTTCTTCTCGGGGCTGAGCGCGTTGATCAGCGCGGTGCTCAACACCCGGGGGCACTTCGCCGCCCCGATGTGGGCGCCGATCCTCAACAACCTGGTGGTGATCGGCACCGCAGGCCTCTACATCGCCGTGTTCGGTGCGGAGATCGTCCAGCCGGGGGACATGACCACCGGCCGGGTGCTGCTGATCGGCGGTGGCACCCTGCTCGGCGTCGCCATCCAGGCGGCGGGTCTGCTGCCGGCGCTGCGCAAGGTCGGTTTCCGCTGGAAGCTGCGCTTCGACTTCCGTGCGCTCGGGCTGCGCGAGCTGGGCCGGCTCGGCGCGTGGATGATCTGCTACGTCGCGGTGAGCCAGATCGGCCTGATCGTGCTGTTCAACCTGCTGAACCGGGCCGGCAAGGAGAACGCGGCCGGCCCGCTGATCTACAACAACGTCTTCCTCCTGCTGATGACGGCACACGGCATCATCGCCGTCTCGATCATCACCGCGCTGATGCCCCGGATGAGCGCGGCGGCCGCCGACGGCCGGTACGCCGATCTCGCGGCCGACCTCTCCCGGGGCACCCGCACTGTCACCGCTGTGCTGGCCCCGATCGCGGTCTGCTACGCCGTCCTGGCCACGCCTATCGCGTTCACGCTGTTCCGGTTCGGCGCGTTCAACGAGGACAACGCCACCGCCACCTCGATCGTGCTGCTCGCCGCGGCGCTGGCGCTGGTTCCGTTCGCTGTGAGCCAGCTCTTCACCTTCGCGTTCTACGCGCTGCCCGACACCCGGACCCCGGCTCTGATCAACATTCCGATCGTGGCGCTCCGGATCGGGGTGCAGATCGTGCTCTTCGTGGCCTTCTCGGCGAGCTTCGCCGGGGCCGGAATGATGATCGGTAACGCGATCTCGTATCTGGCTGCCGCGATCGGCTCGGCGTGGCTGCTCCGGCCGCGCGTCGGTCGGATCGGTCTCGGCGAGATCATGCGGACCGGCGGCCGGGTCGCGGCGGCGGCACTCGGTTCGGCACTTGTCGGCCTGCTGGTGGTCAAGCTGCTGCCCGGTGATGACACGCCGACCCGCCTGGAGGCGATCGTCCAGCTCGTTGTCGGCGGCGCGGTGATCGGCGGGACGTACCTCGGGTTGGCGATGGTGCTGCGGATCGGGGAGATCACCGAGGTGGTCGGCATGGTCCGCCGCCGCCTCGGTCGCTGAAGGTCAGCCGACGATCACAACAAGTTGGTGACATACCGACCGTGACTGCGGATCACCAGCCTGGGGATGCACCTGTGGATAACTCCGCGATTCGCCGGCCAGCAACCAGATAGTCCTGTGGATAACCAACCGTACGGATGAGCGTGGTCGCCCGATCGGGGGGAACCCGACCCCCTGCGGGACGCGCCGACCGGGCCTGGCCCCACCGTCGATCACTTGCGGTGAAGCCGTAGATTGGTTAGTACATGTGCCAGCAACGTGGCTGACAACGGTCGTAACCGGACTACTTCTCCGACTCCCGGCACCCCGCTGGGTACGGCGGGAAGATGACATGTCGGAGAGACGGGCAACCCGGGTAAGGTCGCTCTCGACGGGTGCGGCGGCGCCGACGCTGGGCGTCGACACCGGTCGGCCGGTTCCTTCGACGGCAGAGCGGGAAGCCACATGCCCAGCAGTGCGGGTCCATCGATCGACACGATCACCGAGGGAGGACGGGTGACCCAGGTCGGCGAAGGTCAGGAGGCGGACGAGAGCGCTCCGCCGGTAATGACCTTCGGTGCTCCCACGGCCGGTGAGATCCTCGCCGAGCGGTACGAACTCGTCGAGCACATCAACAACGACAGCGCGGGTCGGCTGGTCTGGCGCGGGGTCGACGTCATCCTGCGCCGCCCCGTCGCGGTGGTGCTCCGCTACCCGGGTGGCGACTCCGCCACCGAAATGCTCCAGGCCGCCGTCGCGGCCAGCCGGGTCATCCACCCCAACCTTGTCGGCGTGTACGACGCCATCGACGAGGCCGACCGGGCGTACGTGGTCCGGGAGTGGGTCGACGGGCAGTCGCTGCGTGACCTCGCGGCCGAGGGCCCTCTGGACCCGGCCCGCGCCACAGCCATCGGCAACGCCGTCGCCAGCGCGCTCGCCGCCGTGCACGCCACCGGGATGGTGCACGGAAACGTGCACCCCGGCACCGTCATGATCAGCGACGAGGGTCGCGTGGTCCTTGCCGACGCGCGCACCGACGGCGACGACAGCCAGGAGAGCGACATCCGGGCGGTCGGCGGCGTCCTCTACTTCGCCCTGACCGGTCACTGGCCGCACGCCGAGGCACCGCTGCGCGGCGCGACAGCAGGCCATGGCCGTGCCGCCATCTCCGACGCCGTCCGGGACGCCGCCGGCACGATCGCGGCCCCCCGCCAGGTCCGGGCCGGAGTGCCCGCGTACCTGGACGACCTGACGATGGATCTTCTCGACGCCGAGATCGCCCCGCCCTCGTCCGATGTGCTCGCCGCCGAGTTGGCCCGACTGGACGTACCTGCCGAGGACGAGCACTACCTCGACACCAGCGGGCCGTTGCGGTTCGCCGCCGACACCGGGGAAGAGCCGTCCCCGCTGGCCGCTGCGGGTGGTCGCAAGGTGGCCATCGGCATCGCCGGCCTGCTGGCGGTCGCCCTTGTGGGTCTGCTCATCGGCATCAGCGCGCTCGGCGACAAGGACGAGGATCCGCAGAACACCGCCGGTGCCACGCCCTCCGCGAGCGCGCCGGCAGGTGACGCCACCCCGGCCGCCGCCACCGTACGCAACCTCGCCGTACAGGGCATCCGGATCGTCGACCCGGACAGCACCAAGCGGGACGAGCTCGGCGGCGCTGACAAGATCATCGACGGCGACAACGACAAGGGTTGGGAGACCGACCGCTACCCGAACGCCACGTACGGCAACCTGAAGTCCGGCATGGGTGTCTGGCTGGACCTGGGCTCGCCGCACACTGTGAAGTCGGTGCAGGCCGTGCTCTCCGGTCGAGGCGCCACCGCCCAACTGCTCGCCGGCACCGCCGGCTACCCCTCCAGCTCCAACGGTGACAAGCAGATGGTGGCGAACTACAAGACCGAGATCGGTGTGTTGAAGGAACACGACGGCACCACGATGACGTTCAACGGCTTCAACGCCGACGAAAAGTACCGCTACCTGCTGCTCTGGTTCACCGAGTTGCCGCCCAGCGGCGATGAGGACGGTTTCCGACTCGGGGTGCAGGAGATTACGGTCCAGGGTTCGTGAGCCGGGCAGCACGAGCCCGGTACCGTCTCCGCCGGCGGTGGTGATGGACGGGCGCGACGCGGCGACGGACCTTGAGCTGCTGCGCGCCCATGTCGCAGGCGACCGGGACGCCTTCGCCGAACTGTTCCACAGGCACCGCGACCGTCTCTGGGCGGTGGCTCTGCGGACGATCGGCGACCGCGAGGAGGCCGCCGACGCTCTTCAGGACGCCCTGCTGTCGGCCCACCGTGCCGCCGCGCGTTTCCGTGGCGACTCCGCCGTCACGACCTGGCTGCACCGGATCGTCGTGAACGCGTGCCTGGACCGGATCCGACGCCGACAGGCGCACCCCACAGTGCCACTGCCCGACGGCATCAGGTCCGTGGACGGGTCGGGCACCGGCGGCGTCGAGCCGGCCGCACCGGCACACGATCACGACACCGCGCTGGTCGTCCGCGAGGCGCTCGCCGCGCTGCCCGTCGAGCAGCGCGCCGCGCTGGTGCTCGTCGACGTGCAGGGCTACCCCGTGGCGGAGGTCGCCCGCATCCTCGGTGTCGCCGAGGGGACTGTGAAGAGCCGGTGCGCTCGCGGTCGGGCGCGCCTGGCGGTGCTGCTCGGGCATCTCCGACCGGCCGCGTCGACGGTGCCTCGGACTTCGGCAGACCCGAACACGGACGTGCCGGGCGTCACGGCGGGGAACCCACGCCCGTCCGAGGGCGTCGGATCGGGGTCGGGCCGGTACCGGCGGGACGCCAACCAGGAGGATTCGTGACGACCGAGGGGTTCAGGGAGGTCGACAACGACCTGCTCGCCGACTACCTCGGCGGGGCGTTGGACGGCACTCCGCAGGAGGCGGAGGTCGCCCGACTGGTGGCCGCGGACCCGGCCTGGGCACAGGCGTACGCGCTGCTGGCGCCCGCGATCACGCAGGTCCACGCGGACCTGGCCCGGTGGGCCGAGCCAGCCCCGGAGATGCCGCCAGCCGTCGCCGATCGACTCACCGCGGCGCTGGCGGCGGCAGGTCCCCTGCCGTACGAGATCGAGCACCCCACAAGCACGCCGGAGCCCGCTGCCGGCTCCGCGACGCCGGTGCTTCTGCCGGCGCAGGGCGGTCGCCGGCCCGCCGGCTCCGCGCCGGCCGAGCCGGGGCGGAGCACTCCCACCGGGCCGGGGCGTCGACAGCGTCGACAGCGGCGGTGGGTCCGAGGTGCCGCTCCGGTGGCCGTCGCGGCGGTCGCCGTCGTCGCGGTCGGACTGGGTCTCACCCAGCTGTCGGGGAACGGCGGCGACACCGCCGACACCAGCGCCATGGACCGCCCTGCCAGCGCGCCCGAAGCCGCGGCGGGGGCCGGGGCGGCGCGCACCACCGGGCCGCCGCTGCGCAGCGGCACCGACTACACCCCGCAGACCCTCGGACAGTCCACGGGCAGCGCCGTGACCGCCCGTCCGTTCAAGGAGCCCTCCGGGGGGCCCGGCGCGCAGCCAGGTGTGGACGCCGAGGAAGGGCGCCGGCCCGCTCCGGACGGCACGGACCAGCTGGCCCGGCTCACCGACCAGGCCGCGCTCACGGCCTGCCTGGCGGACGTGGCGGCCGAACACGGGTCGGCTCCGCTGGTGGTCGAGGTGCTCGACTACGCCAAGTTCCAGGGCGAGCAGGCGCTGGTCATCCGGTTCACCGACACTGCCGGTGCCCGCTGGGCCTGGGTGAGCGGCCCGGAGTGCGGCGTCCCCGGGTCCGGCTCGGACGGCAGGTATTCAGCGCGGGTAGGGTGAATCCGCGGTCATCGGTGCGATAACCGTCCACGTGACCTGACCCACCGGATGCCCGGCTCGGGAATCCCCACTTCGTACGATGACGTTCTGGAAGTCAGTTGCCGGCACGCGCCACCCGTCGGCACTTGGATCAGCATCGGTGCGCGCGCCGACGCCGAACACACACAACTCGGGAGACGGCAGTGGACGAGGTCCGCAACCTGATCATCATCGGCTCCGGCCCGGCCGGCTACACGGCGGCGGTCTACGCGGCCCGCGCCAACCTGAAGCCGCTGATCATCGAGGGCGTGCAGTCCGGCGGCGCGCTGATGACCACCACCGAGGTGGAGAACTTCCCCGGGTTCGCCGACGGCATCCTCGGCCCCGAGCTGATGGACAACATGCGTAAGCAGGCCGAGCGCTTCGGTGCCGAGTTCCTCACCGACGACGTGACCCGCGTCGAGCTGGCGGACACCGGCGATGCCGGCGCTGGCGCCGTGAGCACCGTCTGGGTAGGCGAAACCGCCTACCGGGCCCGCGCGGTGATCCTCTCCACCGGTTCGGCCTGGCGTCCGCTGGGCGTGCCGGGCGAACAGGAATACCTCGGCCACGGCGTCTCCTCGTGTGCCACCTGCGACGGGTTCTTCTTCCGCAACCAGCACATCGTTGTCGTCGGCGGTGGTGACTCGGCGATGGAGGAGGCCAGCTTCCTCACGCGCTTCGCCGACTCGGTCACGATCATCCACCGGCGCGACTCGTTCCGGGCCAGCAAGATCATGGCGGACCGGGCGCTGGGCAACGAGAAGATCAAGGTCGAGTGGAACAGCACCGTCGAGGAGATCCTGGGCGCCGACGGCAAGGTCACCGGCGTACGGGTCCGCAACGTGCACACCGGCGAGACCAAGGTGCTGGACGTCACCGGCGTCTTCGTGGCCATCGGTCACGACCCCCGCAGTGAACTCTTCCGGGGCCAGGTCGAGATGGACGACGAGGGGTACGTGAAGGTCCAGGCGCCAAGCACCCGGACGAGCGTGCCCGGCGTCTTCGCCGCAGGCGACCTGGTCGACCACACCTACCGTCAGGCGATCACCGCGGCCGGCACCGGCTGTGCCGCCGCGCTCGACGCCGAGCGGTTCATCGCGACGCTCAGCTGAAACAGGAAATACATCCCGGAGGAGGGCATAGTGGGAAATACCAAGGCGGTCACCGACAAGAGCTTCGTCGCTGACGTGTTGCAGGCAGACAAGCCGGTTCTGGTGGACTTCTGGGCCGAGTGGTGCGGTCCGTGCCGCAAGGTGTCGCCGCTGCTCGAGGAGATCGCCGGCGAGATGGGCGACCGGGTCAGCATCGTCAAGCTCAACATCGACGAGAACCCGGAGACGGCACGCGCCTACCGGGTCATGTCCGTGCCGACGCTCACCGTCTTCAAGAACGGCCAGCCCGTGCAGTCGATCGCTGGCGCCAAGCCGAAGGGCGAGCTGGTTCGGCTCATCGAATCGGCCCTCTGACCAGTAGAAAAGCCACCGAACCCCGTACCCGATCGTTGGGTGCGGGGTTCGCTGTCTTCGCGGCCCACGTTTTTCCGGCCCGAGCCACCTTGCCGCCCCGGAACGCATAACCTCAAGCCTGGGCCGCCCGGCCAGCCAGCTTCCTGCAG
Organism: Micromonospora sp. DT68; assembly: GCF_049847245.1. Classification (NCBI taxonomy): domain Bacteria; kingdom Bacillati; phylum Actinomycetota; class Actinomycetes; order Micromonosporales; family Micromonosporaceae; genus Micromonospora; species Micromonospora sp. DT68. The sequence goes on along the minus strand of NZ_JBNCNZ010000003.1, from coordinate 303,093 downwards.
AGGGGGTCGAGCGTGCGTCCGATCCGACCCGGTGACCGGGGACCAGCGGTCACGGAGATCCGTACCATCCTGCATGGTCTCGACCTGCTCGCCGCCGGTCCGCAGACCGACGAGTTCGACCTCGACGCCGAGCGCGCGGTGCGGGCATTCCAGCAGTCCCGTGGGCTCAGCGTCGACGGCCGGGTCGGCACGGAGACCTGGGGTGCCCTCGAAGCCGCACGGTGGCGGCTCGGCGCCCGCACCCTCTACCACGCGGTGCCCGACCCGCTCACCGGCGAGGACGTCCGCTCGCTCCAGGAACGGCTGCTGGAGATGGGGTACGACGTCGGCCGCGCCGACGCCATCTACGGCATCCGGACCTCCCGCGCCGTGGCGCAGTTCCAGCGGGAGGTCGGGCTCACCCCCGACGGCTCCTGCGGCCCGCACACGATGAACGCCCTGCGCCGGATCGGCCGCAAGGTCGTCGGCGGGCGCCCGCAGTGGCTCCGCGAGTCCGACGCGATCCGCCAGTCCGGGCCGGCGCTCGTCGGCAAGACGGTGGTCATCGACCCCGGGCACGGCGGCACCGACCCGGGCATGGTGGTGCCGGACGGCCCGCTGCGCTGGACGGAGGCGGATCTGGTCCACGACCTGGCGAGTCGGCTGGAGGGACGGTTAGCCGCATCCGGTGTACGGGTGCAGCTCACCCGAGGTCCCGCGCCTGACAAGTGCCTGCCGGACACCGAGCGGGCGATGCTCGCCAACTCGCTCGGCGCCGACGTGTTCGTGTCGCTGCACCTGGACGGGCACGCCAACCCGGAGGCGGAAGGAGTGGCGACCTACCACTACGGCACCGACAACGGGGTCACCTCGTCGACCGGCGAGCGGCTGGCCGGGCTGGTGCAGCGGGAGATCGTCGCCCGGACGGGGCTGCGGGACTGCCGCACCCACGCCAAGACGTGGGACCTGCTGCGGCTCACGCGAATGCCTGCGGTACGGGTGGAGGTCGGCTACCTCACCTCGCCGACGGACCGCGCCCGGCTCGTCGACCCCCGTTTCCGGGACCGGGTGGTAGAGGCGATCGTGGCCGCGGTGCAGCGCATGTACTTCCCGATCGAACGGGACGTGCCGACCGGCTCGATCGACGTCAGCGAACTGCGGGCGGTGGTCACCGCCGGCACCGTCGTCGACTGACCCCTCAGTTGCCGGCGGTGGAGCGGGTGGCCGGTGCCGGTCGAACCGGACGCAGCAGGGTTTCCGGGCTCATCGAGCCGAGGAGCTTCTCCAGCGCGTACTCGACGTCGGACTTCCAGCTCAGCGCGGTACGCAGCTCAAGCCGCAGGCGGGGGAAGCGGGGATGCGGACGTACGGTCTTGAAGCCGACCGACAGGAAGAAATCGGCCGGCGCCACGCAACCACCGGCCGGGTCGTCCGCGTCACCGAACTTGGCATCGCCGAACGCCTCGATCGCCTTGATCCCCCGCTTGGTCAGATCCCGTGCGACACCCTGCACGAGCATCCGGCCCAACCCGCCGCCGGAGAACGAGGCGACCACGTTGGCGGTCATCAGAAGCGCCGCGTCGGCCGAGACCGGAGAGGTCGGGAAGGCCATCGAGCGGGGTACGTAGGCGGGCGGCGCGTACATCACGAAACCCGCAGGCATGCCGTCGACGTACGCGAGCTTGCCGCAGGAACCCCACTCAAGCAGCGTCTGGGAGACCCACGCCTCCTTCTCCAAGCCGGGGTCACCGGCGGCGCAGGCCCGGTCGGCGGAGACCGGATCCAGCTCCCAGTAGACGCACTGCCGGCAGGGACGAGGAAGATCTTCAAGCGTGTCGAGGGTCAGGCTGACCAGACGTCGCGACATATGGCGCATCCCCACAATAGGCTCGGTGGTGAGACCGGCACGGAACGACAGCGCCGCCTTCCTGCCCCCGACGAGCGATCGTACGCCGCTGATCGACCGTACGGGAGGGGACGCGCAGATACCCACCGCCCCGGGGGACGGCAGCGGGCGTCCGGGATGTGGTCGGTCCGTCACTGCAGGCCGACATGCGGGCCCAGGCGGGCTACGATCGACAATCGGTGCCTCCAGCCCCCATGGTCACGAGTGGGCGGGGTACCCGGGGCGGGAGCCACCCGAGCAGCGATCGAGGTGAGGTCATGACCGGCACGACGCTCGACGACTACACCGACCGGTACGCCCGGCGTGTACGCGGCATGACCGCCTCGGAGATCCGAGCACTCTTCGCAGTGGCCAGCCGGCCGGAGGTCGTCTCACTCGCCGGTGGCGCTCCCTACATCGCCGCGCTGCCCCTCGACGCCGTGGGCGAGATGCTGGGCCGGCTCGGCTCCGAGCACGGCGTGACCACCCTCCAGTACGGCATCGGCCAGGGCACCCTCGAGCTGCGCGAGCGGATCTGCGAGGTGATGTCCCTCTCCGGGATCGACGCCGCGTGTGGCGCCTCACCCGAGGACGTGGTGGTCACCGTTGGCGGGCAGCAGGCTCTCGACCTGGTGGCCCGGCTCTTCCTCGACCCCGGTGACGTGGTGCTCGCCGAAGGCCCCACGTACGTGGGCGCGCTCGGGGTCTTCCAGGCCGCGCAGGCGCAGGTGGCGCACGTGCCGATGGACGCCGACGGGCTGATCCCCGAGGCCCTGGAGACAGCCATCGCCGACCTGGCCCGCGCCGGCCGGCGGGTGAAGTTCCTCTACACCATCCCCACCTACCAGAACCCGACAGGCGTGACGCTCAGCGAGGAGCGCCGGGAACGCGTCCTCGACATCTGCGAACGGGCCGGCCTGCTCGTCATCGAGGACGACCCGTACGGCCAACTGGGTTTCGAAGGTGAGGCGCCCGCGCCCCTGCGGGCCCGCCGCCGCGACGGTGTCTTCTACCTCAGTACGTTCTCCAAGACCTTCGCCCCAGGGCTGCGGGTCGGCTGGATCCTGGCCCCGCACGCGGTCCGCGACAAGCTGGTCATCGCCAGTGAGGCGCAGATCCTCTGTCCCAGCGGCTACGCCCAGGCCGCCGTCGCCACCTACCTGAGCACGATGCCGTGGCGGGAGCAGCTGAAGGTCTACCGCGAGGTCTACCGCGAGCGCCGGGACGCCCTGCTCGACGCGCTTGCCGACCTGATGCCCGAGGGCACGAGCTGGACGACGCCGGCCGGCGGCCTCTTCGTCTGGACCAGCCTGCCCGACGGGCTCGACTCGAAGGCCATGATGCCGCGCGCGATCGCCGCGCGGGTCGCCTACGTGCCCGGCACCGGCTTCTACGCCGACGGCACGGGCACCGACGCCATGCGGCTCAACTTCAGCTTCCCGCCGCCGGAGCGCATCCGTGAGGGCGTCCGCCGCCTCGCCGGCGTCATGGAGCAGGAGATCGCGACGCGACGCGTCTTCGGCGCAGTAAGCGGCACTGCGGGCCGTCGTGGCCGGCCCGGCTCCGACGTGCCGGGGCCCGACTTGGCATGATGCCGCAATGGGTACGACCGCTGTCGAGCGCCTCGCCGTGACCAACTCCGCTGTCGCGGCCGACCTGCGGGTGCTCGTACTCGCCGGGGGCCTCTCCTACGAACGTGACGTTTCACTGCGCTCCGGCCGCCGGGTGATCGACGCCCTGCGTGCCGTCGGGGTCGAGGCCGAGCTGCGGGACGCCGACGTGGCGCTCCTGCCCGCCCTCGCCGCCGACCCACCGGACGCCGTCGTGATCGCCCTGCACGGGGCGAGCGGCGAAGACGGCTCCCTGCGGGGAGTGCTCGACCTGTGCGGCATCCCGTACGTCGGCTGCGACGCCCGCGCCTCCCGACTCGCCTGGGACAAGCCCTCCGCCAAGACGGTGCTCCGCGAAGCCGGCATCCCCACCCCCGACTGGGTGGCACTGCCGCACGACCGCTTCTCCGAGTTGGGCGCGGTCGCCGTCCTGGACCGCATCGTCGACCGGTTGGGCCTGCCTCTGATGGTCAAGCCGGCGCAGGGCGGGTCGGGTCTGGGCGCCGCCGTGGTCCGGGACGCCGCGTCACTCCCGGCCGCGATGGTCGGTTGCTTCGCGTACCACTCGACGGCGCTCGTCGAACGGTACGTGGCCGGCAAGGACGTGGCGGTTTCCGTTGTCGATCTGGGTGACGGGCCGCAGGCGCTGCCGCCGGTCGAGATCGTGCCGCGTAACGGTGTCTACGACTACGCCGCCCGTTACACCGCCGGACGGACCACCTGGCACGCCCCGGCCCGCCTGGAGCCGGAGGTGGCCGCCGCGGTGGCCGACGTGGCCCTCGCCGCGCACACCGCGCTCGGCCTACGGGACCTGTCCCGGGTCGACGTGATCGTGGACGCCGCCGGCCAGCCACACGTGCTGGAGGTCAACGTCTCGCCCGGCATGACGGAGACGTCACTGCTGCCGCTCGCCGTCCAGGCCGCCGGTCTGGACTTCGGTCGACTCCTCGGCTCGATGGTGACCCGCACCGCTGCCCAGCGCGCGACCTGACCCGCGACACGGCACGTGGCGGACCCGGTCCAGGGTGAGCAGCGGTGAGCTTGGCGAGGGCGATGGCCGCCAAGTAGCGCGGCTACGTACCCGGCCACCCGGACCGATGCGGGTATCGCGAACGACGAACTGCCGAGCTGCCGAGCTGCCCGTGAGGGTGTACGGGTGTGGTGCCGACGCCCGCCTGACAGGTCGATGATCAGCGGGCGGGTCGTACGTCAAGTGAGGTGTCGTTGTCGGGGCGGCGGCGTCTGGCACGGTCGCGGGCGTGGTTCAAGTGGTCGCGGCGTGGTTCGTGCGGTCGCGGGTGGGGCTCAAGTGGTCGCGGGCGTGGCTCCCGGGCCGGGACCGGGTGCTGACTCGGCGTCCTGCCCGGCGTTCTTCTCGACGTTTTGTTCGCCTGCTGGGCCGGTTACTTGCTCGGTTGGGCGGAGTGCGTGCGCGGCTGGACCGGCTGCTTGCTCGGCTGGGCGGACCACTCGCTCGGCTGGGCCGGTTACTTGCTCGCCGGCCGAGTGGTCGGCGGTGACAGTGGACGCGGGTGGCGGCTCGATGTCGATCGCGGCCGGAGCGGTGACGGAGGGTGCCCCGTCCTCCCCATCGCCGTCGGTAAGGTCGGCGTTCGAGCTGTCCTCGACTGCCGGCTCGGGGATCTCCTCTGCCGCCTCGATCACCGAGACGGCCTCCTCTTGGGCCGCAGCGGCGTGCGCAGCTTCGGACTGGGCAAGCAGACTCGATGGCGCCTGCCACTGGATGCGTGGCGGCTCCGCCAGCGGCCGACCGCCGAACTCAGCGAGCCAGGCGGCGACGAGCGCCAGGTTTTCCCGCCACTGATCTTCGGAGATCGGCGGCAGGATCGAATCCCACAGCGACAGGAAGGTTCCCCGCAGCTGCAGCCGACCGTACGGGCGAGCCAGGAACCACATGTGCAGGTGAGCGGAGCCGTCGCCCCAACGGTTGACGTGCACCCGCGCCACCCCGTCCAGCGACCGGATGGCGCGTTCCAGGCGAACTGTCATCACGCCGAGTTCGGCGGCGAGCAGGTTCGGTAGATCACCTAGATCGAGGTGGGTCCGCGATTCCAGGATGAGCACCATGGGCAGACCGGTGGGGCGATCCATGGCGCGTACCCGCCAGCGCTCTCCCACCCAGATGTACGCGTCGTCGGGAGCGTTGCAGGCGGTGCATTCCCGGAGGCCCTCGCCCTTGCGTGGCGGTTCGACCGGGACCGGGTCGTCGAGCTGCTTCACACGGAGGTCACCCTCGAAGGGAAACGAGGGCCACTGGGTGAAGTCCGGGACTGAGGGAGGGGTGTCGTGCACGACGCTGACCCTAACCGAGTCTGGCACCCATGTCCCTACCTGTTTGATCGTTCCGGAACCTCCAGATCAGTACCTCGCGTCGATCGGCGGATGCGTCGCCGACACCCCTCCGAAGCGATATCCACAGGCTGCCGAGACGACGAACACAGGCCGTCATCCACAGGCCAGCACCCACGTCCACGCGGTGTTTCACGTGAAACGGGGGGTGCCTGTGGACAAAGGGTGTGGATAACTTTTCCGCCGCTCGGTCGTTGCGATCGGGCTGTGGCGAGCCGGCGCAGATGACGTTTCTGTGGAGTGGTGGATGGCGGTCACGCCAAGCCGCTGAAGGGGTGCCGAGTCGCGCTCAGCTCTGCCGTCAAGGCCGGCCGGGTCGACGGGTTGCCGTCCACAGGTCGGCCTGTCGCTAATCCATGTGCCCCGCCACCCGGCTGGGCCGGCACACCCGTGGCTCTTTGTGGCGACGGTGACCTCGTCCAGGTACGTGAGCCTCTGGCTACGTGCTCTGCGCGGACCGGTGCCGGTCGGCGCAGAGCAGAAGCCCTCGATGACGGACTCCCTGCGGCACGAGCTGCCTCCCGGTGAGGCGGATGGTCGAGCGCCAGCTTGATCCACACGGGTTCCTGGAAATCGGGGTGTCACTGGCAGCGGGACACCCCAATTTCCAGGAAGCCGAGTCGATCTCCGACTCTAGGTGGCGGCGTTTCACGTGAAACGGCCGCGCCAAGGAGTCATCTGGCCCACAAGTAGTTCCCGGGGCGGCAACCGGGTGCCTCGCGCGCCCTCTCAGCGGGCCGCTGCCGGCATCTCGGCCTCGCCAGGCGCCTCCGGGTACGGCACGTCGTCCGTGAGCGCCCTTAGAGCCGCAGAGGTCAACTCCGCCCTGAGCTTCACCCCGGCGGACCTCCCCGTTGTGCCGCAGTGTCGTCGCGGTCAGGACGCTAGGGACTTGCGAGGCGGCATAGGGCCGGGGCCGTTGCAGGGCGGCGTGGGCGTCCCCGGAGTGATGCAGCGCGGGCGCGGGCACGGGGCGCGGGCACGGGGCGCGGGCACGGGGCATGGGGTGGGGCCGCGGGGCACGGGCGCGGGCATGGGGCACGGGGCGCGGGGCGCGGGCGCGAGGCACGAGGCGCGACGAGGCGCGGGCACGAGGCGCGAGGCGCGGGCAGAGCTACGCGACACGACACGACAAGACAGCGCGTCGAGTCGGGACGGTGCGCAAGGTGTAGGACGGCACGGCCGCCAAGGCCGCAACCAGCCGGCAAGCGGGACGCGGAACGGGCCGAGCTGTCGAGCGACGCTGCGCCCGGCAAGGTCCGCGCAGAGAGGCCGCTCGTCTGTTTCACGTGAAACGGGGCCAGACGCAGAACGGCCGCGCTACCCGAGGGAGCGCGGCCGTAGGCGAAGGGCGATCAGTCGTCGGAGCCTTCCTGCTGCACTCCGATGATCCCGACGATCCGTTCGAGGTCGTCCACGGTGGCGAACTCGATCGTGATCTTGCCCTTGCTCCGACCTATGTCGACCTTTACCCGGGTGTCGAAGCGGTCCGACAGCCGGTCGGCCAGATCCGACAGGGCAGGTGCGTGCGGCTTCGCTCGGCGCTTCGCTGCCTGGGTCTTTGCGGGCCCGTCGTTCAGCGCCAGCGCGACAACCTCTTCGGTGGCTCGCACCGACAGCCCTTCGGCCACAATTCGCAGTGCCAACTGCTCCTGTGCCTCCGGGTCGTCGAGGCTCAGGAGTGCGCGGGCGTGGCCGGCAGAGAGGACGCCCGCCGCTACCCGACGCTGCACCGGCGCCGGCAGGTTCAGCAGTCGGATGGTGTTGGAGATCTGTGGACGGCTGCGGCCGATCCGGCGAGCCAACTCCTCGTGGGTGGCCCCGAACTCCTCAAGCAACTGTTGGTAGGCGGCGGCCTCTTCCAGCGGGTTCAGGTTGGCCCGGTGGATGTTCTCCAACAGCGCGTCGCGGAGCATGGCGTCGTCGCGGGTGTCCCGGACGATCGCCGGGATGTTGTCCCGCCCGACGGCCTGGGCGGCACGCCAGCGCCGCTCGCCCATCACGAGCTCGTACTTCTCGCCGTCGAGCTGCCGGACGACGATGGGCTGGAGGAAACCGACCTCCTGGATCGAGGTCTTCAGCTCCTCCAGCGCCTCCTCGTCGAAGACCTGGCGGGGCTGCTTCGGGTTCGGCAGGATCGCGTCGACCGGGATCTCGGCGAACCGGGCGCCCGGCACCGGACTGAGGGCGGGCTCCGCTTGGTGGGGCGGCGCGCTGACGGGCGCAACCGGCACGGCGGAGTTCGCCGGGCCGTCGTCAACGTTGACGTCCACATGCCCGTTCTCCGGCTCGGCCGTCACGGTGCCGGCGGCACCTGGCACCGGCCCGGTCGGGATGAGCGCCCCCAGGCCCCGTCCCAGACCGCCCCGAGGACGGTTCTTCATGCCAAGCCTCCCAGCAACTTGTCCGCACTACGCATTCCGGCCCACCGGCTCCTTGACGCCCCGCTCGGCGATCTCCTGGGCTGCCTCGAAGTAACTCGTCGCGCCCCGCGAACCGGGATCGTAGGTCATCACCGACTGGCCGTAGCTGGGCGCCTCGGAGACCCGGACGTTGCGGGGAATGACGGCCTGGAGAACCTTGTCGCCGAAGTGGTTGCGCACATCCTGCTCCACCGCGTCCGCCAGCCGGGTACGCCGGTCGTACATGGTCAGCAGGATCGTGGAGACGTCGAGCTTCGGGTTGAGGTGTTGGCGTACCAGGTTGATGTTGTTGATCAGCTGGTTGAGCCCTTCCAGGGCGTAGTACTCGCACTGGATCGGGATCAGCACCTCCTGCGCGGCGACCAGGGCGTTGACAGTGAGCAGCCCGAGCGATGGCGGGCAGTCGATGAAGACGTAGTCGAACTGGCCGGGGTAGGCGGTAATGGCCCGGTCGAGGCGCGACTCCCGCGCCACCACCGACACCAGCTCGATCTCCGCACCGGCGAGGTCGATGGTGGCCGGTACGCACCAGAGGTTCGGGATCCCCTCGACCGCCTGCGCCACCTCGGACAGCGGCACGCTGTTGATGAGGCAGTCGTAGACGTCGGGGACGCCGGTGTGGTGCGGGACGTTGAGGCCGGTAGAGGCGTTGCCCTGCGGGTCGAGATCGACCACGAGCACCCGGTTGCCGTGCAGGGCGAGCGCCACCGCCAGGTTGACAGTGGTCGTGGTCTTGCCCACGCCGCCCTTCTGGTTGGCGACGCACATGACCCGGGTCCGGTCCGGCCGAGGCATTGTCACCTCGCCACTGGGATTCAGGATCTGCACGGCGCGCATCGCCTCCATAGCCAAGGGTGGGTCATCCTCTTCGCGCGTCGGGGTTTCACGTGAAACGTACGTGGGATCGGACGTGGCCGCAGTCAGCGACTCAGCCGGCACCTCGGGGACCACAGTGGCGTCCCGAGGTGCCGCAGCGGTGGGTTGATGCGGGACCGCGGGCTCGAAGCGCACCGCCGCAGCAGTGTTCCGCCGTCCGGACGTCGGCCGCACCTCGGGGGCGTTCACCGGTCGGGTCGGCCCTTCCGGTGTCCGACGACCAGCCGTCGGAGGCTCGACCGGGGCCGGCTGGCCCGCCGGCTCGTCCCGCGATACCGGCGGGTCGCCGCCCTCCACGGGAGCGGATGACCCGGGCGCACCGGGCGACCAGCTCGGGTAGTCGGTTTCACGTGAAACAGGGTCGCTGGTTGACCCGGTCACGCGTGGATCGTCGTACCTGCCGTCGTCATGCACCTGTCATCCCTGCCCGCTTCGGATGGTCGGTCCGCGCCTCGGTCAACTTGGCCCGCACCCGCGCTCGCACCCCGGGGCGTACGGCCCCTTGGGAGCGGTCGGAGTCCGCGACGTCCGTCGGCCGCTCCACACTATCGACGCGCGGTCAGCCTACGGCGGACGGGCGCGGCCGGTCCACGTCGGGTTCTCATTCCCTCGTTCCATCCGTACGGGTACAACGAGGCAACCCACTGACCGGACGCCCGATGGCGCAACGATCAGCGGCGGCGTGCGCGTCCGGCACGGGCGCGCTTACTGGCGGCCGGGCGGGGTGCGCCGACAACGCGTTCACGGACGATCTCGACGACGGTGGTCGGCGGGTCGATCACCTCGACGCCGCACAGGCGCACTGTCGCCTCGCCGCCACCGAGCCGCGTCACGACGTCGGCGTGCTCCTCCACCTCCGCCGCGGCGGACGATCCCTTGAGCGCGAGCAGCCGTCCACCGCGTACCGCCAGGGGAAGGCACCAGGTCGCCAACCGGTCCAGAGGTGCGACCGCACGGGCGGTCACCACGTCTCCGCTTATCGGGTACCGATCGGCCGATCCGCTGGCGGCCTCGTCGGCCCGGCCCCTGAACACCCGCACCGACCTGGTCAGGCCGAGTTGTTCGACGGCCTCGATCAGGAACGACGTCCGCCGGGCGAGCGGTTCGATCAGGGTGACGGTCAGGTCGGGGCGTGCGATGGCCAGGACCATCCCGGGCAGGCCGGCGCCGGAGCCGACGTCGAGCACCGTCGCGTTGGCCGGGATCAACTCCGCCACCGCCGCGCAGTTGAGCAGGTGGCGCTCCCAGATCCGGGGCGCCTCCCGGGGGCCGATCAGACCGCGGACCACGCCGTCGGTCACCAGCAGTTCGGCGTACGCGGCGGCCAGGTCGAGCCGATCACCGAAGAGGGTGAGCGCGGCCGGAGCCAACTCGGGCGGCAGTGCGGCGTCGGCAGGCGACGGGCCGTCGACATGCGCGTCCGGTGCGGGGGTGCCGCCGTCTTCGTCGTACCTCTTCGGATCGGTGTCGGGCCGGACAGCGGACGGCCCGGGCGGCGTACCGCCCGGGCCGGTCACGGCGTCAGCCGCAGGGTCGTCGTGGGTCACCCGGTCAGTCCACCGGCCGTACGACGATGCGGCGGTTCGGCTCGACGCCCTCGGACTCGCTCGCCACTCCGGACATGGCGTTGACGACGTCGTGGACGCACTTGCGCTCGAAGGCGGACATCGCCTCCAGGCGGACCGGCTCGCCGTACTCCTTGACCTTCTCGACCGCGTTCTTGGCGACGGCGGCGAGTTCCTTGCGTCGGGTCGCCCGGTAGCCGCCGACGTCGAGCAGCAGGCGGCTCGGGGTCCCGGTCTGCCGGAAAATGGCCAGCCGGGTCAACTCCTGAAGCGCCTCCAGGGTGGCACCGCGCTGACCCACCAGGTTCTGCAGTCGGGCACCGACCACCTCGACGACCGGACGGCCGCCGGCGACCAGTTCGTCGATGTCGCCGTCGTAGTCGAGGATGTCAAGCAGTCCCTCGACGTAGTCCGCCGCGATCTCGCTCTGCCGGAACAGTTCGCCTTCGCCCGCGGCCTTCTTCTCGCGGCCACCCGCGGTGGGGGTGTCGTCGTCCGCCTCCGACTCGTCGGCCTCGGTGTCCCCGTCTGCTGCGAGAGGCGCGGTGTCCTCCTCGTCCAGGTGCTGCTCGACGCGGGGGATGCTGGTCTCGGTCACGGTCTCATCTCCGTACTCGCTCGGCTGGACCGTCGGGTCCGCTGGTTTCCCGGGGCCGGCGGGAGGTCGCCGGTGCCCGCGGGCACGTCTGTACGGGCAGTGTCGCCCGTGACCGCGTCGTGCGCGGCCGGTTCCGCCCGGCGCCGGCCATCCGGCGGCTGCACGGTGCGGATCGGGCCGTCGCCGGTGGTCCGACGACGGCCCGTACGGGTCAGCCCTGCCGTTTGGCGGGGCGGTTCTTCTTCGGGTTGACCGGCTTGGCGCCCGGCTTCGGACCGGCCACCTTGGGCGCGGCGGCCTTGACCGGCGCGGGCGGGGTCGACTTGCCACGGCCGAACAGGCCACCGGACTTGGTGGGCTGCACCGGGTTGCGGCCGGCGGCGGGAGCGGTGGTCTTCTTGGCGGTCACCGGCGGGGGAAACTTGCGCAGCACCCACTGCTGCTGGCCGAGGGTGAAGAGGTTGTTCGTGACCCAGTAGATGATCACACCGATGGGGAAGATCGCGCCGGAGATCAGCAGCGACGCCGGGATGCCGTAGAGCATCAGTCGCTGAATCATCCGCTGCTGCGGGTCTTCGGCCCAGCCGGTCTTGAGGATCATCTGACGGCTGGTCAGGTAGGTGGTCGCGATCATGATCAGGACCAGCAGACCGGCGATGACCTTGACCGTGGTGCCGTTGGCGCCGAGCCGGGCCAGCTCGTCGGCGGTGGACCCGAACTTGCCGGCGATCGGTGCGGTGAAGATCTTCGCGTTCGACGCGCTGTCGAACTGGCTGGCAGTCCAGCCGTACAGCTCCTTGCTCTGCTTTGCCGGGTCCAGACGGCGCAGCACGTGGAAGAGCCCGAGGAAGACGGGGATCTGGAGGAACATCGGAAGGCAGCCCATCAGCGGGTTGGCCTTTTCCTTCCGATAGAGCTCCATCATCTCTTTCTGGAGCGTCTCCCGGTCACCCTTGTGCTTCTCCTGCAGCTCCTTGACCTTGGGCTGAAGAGCCTGCATCGCGCGCTGCGACTTGATCTGCTTGACGAAGACCGGGAACAGGATCACCCGGACGGTGACCACCAGGAAGACGATCGCCAGGATCCAGGCGAAGTTGGTGCCGATCACCGCGCCGACGGGCACCCCGACGGCGTCCCAGGCCGAGTGCCAGGTCAGCAGGATCCACGAAATCGCGTAGTAGATCCAGTCGAGACTCAATTCGGTGCTCCAGTCACATCGACACGGCGGCGACCGCCCGGCTCCGGCACCGGGTCATGTCCACCAGGGTGGAAGGGGTGGCAGCGCAACAGCCGCCGGACCGCCAGCGCGGCTCCCCGGAGCGCGCCGTGTGTGGCCACCGCCTCCTGGGCGTACGCACTGCACGACGGGTAGAACCGGCAGCGGGCCGGCAGAGCCGGACTTATCCACCGACGGTACGCGATGATAGGCGCTGTCAGCACCTTGGCACCGGTTGACATCGGGGACGCGGCGGCGGTCTTGTCGCTGCTCAACGGGACCGCCTCTCTCGGGGCGACCGGGCAACCGCGACGGCGGCGTCCAGGTCGGCGGCGAGCCGGGGATATGAGGCCTCGGCTGCTGCGGGCAACGCCCGGACGACCAGGGTACTGCCGGCGGGCAAGGCGGCCAGTCGTTCCCGGACCAGCGCACGCAGTCGACGCCGGACCTTGTTGCGGACGACAGCGTTGCCCACCGCCTTGGACACGACGAAGCCGGCGCGGGCCGGCGCGGAGGGTTGCTCCGCACCGGTTTCCCGCACCGGCTTCGGCGAGGTCGATGTGGTGGGGTCGGTGGTTGCCGGCACTGTCAGGTGGACCACGACAGCACCTCGTCCGGCGCGTCGGCCACCGCGAACCGCTGCGGCGAAGTCAGTGCTGCGCCGCAGTCGCTGCGCAGCGGCCAGCACGACTGCCCACGTCCCCCGGACCGGCCCGGTCGGCTCAGGCCGACAGGGTGGTGCGACCCTTGGCGCGACGGCTCGACAGGATGGCACGGCCGGCACGGGTGCGCATGCGCAGCCGGAAGCCGTGGGTCTTCGCGCGCCGGCGGTTGTTCGGCTGGTAGGTGCGCTTGCTCACGTCAGGCTCTCCGTTTTCGTACGCGCCCCGCGCGACGGAATCGCCGGGGTCGTGGGGTGGTCCAGGCCACCTCGACGGTGACCACCGATCGGTGCTGCCCTGCGGAACGGGACCTCGGCGACGCGGGGATGCGACCGTGGGCAGCAAACACCCATCACCCTAGCAGAGGACGAGAGAGCAGCCGCTCCAGCCTACGCAGGGGTGCAATGACCGTCAAACATCCCCAGCGGCGCCGTCGAGGACGCGCCCGGGACCGAAGGGGCGGTTTTCGCTGATGCCGACAAGGTCGCTGCCGCGTCGCCGGTTGATGGGGCAGGGACAACGCTGTTACCGTGCCCGATTGCGGTGAGCGTCGGAAGCTCCGGTCGTCGCGCGCAGGCAAGACCGGACACGCCGGTGAATCGTTCGGCACGGTGAACCCGCTTCAGCGCCCGGCCAGGCAGGGGGCAGGTCCCACCCGCGTCCGCCGGGCGGCCCACAATCGGTCGGTACACAGGCTGTGGATAACCTGTGGACGACCCACTGGTCAGTCGTCCGGGTGGGTGATGTTCCACCCGCGCACGGGGCGGGCCCGGGACGGCCGGCTGGCAGACAGCGGCGGCCGGGAGCAGAGGCGAGGGGGTGGCACGACGGTGGCCGGTACGACCGACCTTGCCGCGGTGTGGTTAGCGGCGACCGACGAGCTCGCCGACGAGATCATCTCCGCCCAGCAGCGCGCATACCTCCGGCTGACCCGGCTACGGGCGATCGTCGAGGACACCGCGCTGCTCTCCGTTCCGGACGCCTTCACCCGGGACGTGATCGAGTCACGGCTGCGCCCGGCGATCACCGAGGCGTTGACCCGCCGGCTCGGCAGGCCCATCCAGGTGGCGGTGACGGTGCGGGTGGCCGAGGACGCCACCGGACGCCCGGCCGGCACCGTCTACCGCAGCGCGCCCGAGCCGGGATCGACCGATGGCGAGATTCCGCTGCCCGGTCCGTTCGACGACGGGCACTCCGGACGGCCCCCGGCCGACGCCATTCCCGAACAGCATCAGCCGGGGCACGACCCCGCCGTACCGCCGGCACCGGCCGGTCCGCCGCCCGCGACGGCTGTCGACGGCCACCGGTCCGGGCTTATCCCGGCCAGCAGGGACGGGCAGGAGGCGCTGTTCAGCGCCGCGTTCGTGGAGCCGTTGCGGTCTCCGCCCCGGGCGGGGTCGGACCGGCGCGGCTACGACGACCAGCCCGCCCGGCCGGATCAGCCAGGCCCGGACACCCGGCCCTACGAACCCCGCTACCGCGAGGACGCCGGGTCGCCCCGGGACCAGCACGTGATCCGGCCGCTGCCCCGCGACGGCGGAACCGACAGCGGGCCCGGCCGCGGCGGGGTGGATCACCGCACCGGCGGCCGCGACGACCGTCGACTGCCCGGGACCGACACCGGCGGCAACCGGCTGAACCCGAAGTACATGTTCGAGACGTTCGTCATCGGCTCGTCGAATCGCTTCGCCCACGCGGCGAGCGTCGCGGTGGCGGAGTCGCCGGCGAAGGCGTACAACCCGCTCTTCATCTACGGCAGCTCCGGGTTGGGCAAGACCCACCTGCTACACGCCATCGGCCACTACGCCACGACGCTCGGCAACGCGCGGTCGGTGCGGTACGTGTCGACCGAGGAGTTCACGAACGACTTCATCAACTCGCTCCGGGACGACAAGACGAGTGCGTTCCAGCGCCGCTACCGCGACGTCGACATCCTGCTGATCGACGACATCCAGTTCCTGGAGAACCGCGAGCGTACGCAGGAGGAGTTCTTCCACACCTTCAACACCCTGCACAACGCCAACAAGCAGATCGTGATCACGTCCGACCGGTCGCCGAAGCAGCTGGCGACGCTCGAGGACCGGCTGCGGACCCGCTTCGAGTGGGGCCTGCTCGCCGACATCCAGCCTCCGGACCTGGAGACGCGGATCGCGATCCTTCAGAAGAAGGCGGCGCAGGAGCGGCTCTACGCCCCGCCGGACGTGCTGGAGTTCATCGCCTCCCGGGTGTCGAACTCGATCCGGGAGCTGGAGGGCGCGCTGATCCGGGTGACCGCGTTCGCCAGCCTGACCCGGTCGACGGTCGAGCTGTCGCTGGCCGAGGAGGTCCTGCGGGACTTCATCCCGGACGGCGCCGGCCCGGAGATCACGGCCGACCAGATCATGGTCTCCACTGCCGACTACTTCGGGGTGAGCCTGGAGGACCTGCGCGGCCAGTCCCGATCCCGGGTGCTCGTCAACGCCCGCCAGGTGGCCATGTATCTGTGTCGGGAGCTGACCGAGTTGTCGTTGCCCCGGATCGGGCAGGCGTTCGGCGGTCGGGACCACACCACGGTCATGCACGCGGACCGCAAGATCCGGCAGCAGATGGCCGAGCGCCGCTCGCTCTACAACCAGATCGCCGAGCTGACCAACCGGATCAAGCAGAACACCTGAGGGGTACGGCGGCACGCGTACCCGGGACACGCCCGGCCGGAGATCCGGTCGGGCGTTCTTTTTCGTCCCCACCGGGGCACCGACCCGTCTCCGCGGCGCCCGCCTCGCGCGCTTTTCGTCTCCCGTGAGGGGCCTCGGGTTGACCCTCGACATGGTGCAGACCACAGGATCGACGCCGTGTCCGCTTCGTTGCTCACTCGTTGTCCACAGCTCGTTATCCACCGTCGGTGGATAACTACGGTCCGCGCTCCGCCGGTTACCCACAGGCTGTGGAGAAACCCTGTGTACGACGCTGTGGACGGCTGGGGACAACCACGAGGTTATCCACCGGCGACTGTCGACCTGTGTACGGGCTGTTGAAGGTTCTGGGGACAACCACAATGGTGATCTTCCCGGCTGTCCACAGGCATGGGGAGAAAGTCGGTGGATTACCGGTGGACAACCGGTGGACAACGGTGGACAACCGGTGGGCATCGCCGGGCTGTGGACAGACGAGGCGGTTGTACCCCGGGTTCTCCACAGCTAAATCACCGGTGGATAACCGGTCTGAGCTGCGCGAACTTGAGTTCTCCACAGTTTGCACAGGTGCGATGAAGACGATGAGTTATCTCTTCTAAGAGAACAAAAACCAATCATCACCGTTGGGCTTTCTGTGGATCGGGCCGAACGCTGCCGGACAGGCCGGTCAGCATCGACACGATCCATGGGGTCGGGCGCACAGCCGATGCCCCCGCGCCCTAAGGTGCGATGGGTACCCGCACGGTCGGGCGGGACGGTAGGCAGCGGTCGGCATGAGAGAGTTGTCGCTGACGTCGACGCGGAGGCATTGATGAAGTTCCGAGTGGAGCGCGACGCGCTCGCCGAGGCCGTGGCGTGGACCGCGAAGAGCCTGCCCAACCGGCCATCCGTACCGGTGCTCGCCGGGGTGATGCTGCGCGTCACCGACGGCAACCTGCGGGTTTCCGGGTTCGACTACGAGGTCTCCAGCCAGGTCACCGTCGAGGTGCAGGGTGACGCCGACGGTGCCGCGCTGGTCTCCGGCCGGTTGCTCGCCGAGATCACCAAGGCGTTGCCGGCCAAGCCTGTGGACATCGCTGCGGTCGGTGCCCACCTTGAGCTGGTCTGCGGCAGCGCCCGGTTCACCCTGCCGACCATGCCTGTGGAGGACTACCCCGCGCTTCCCGAGATGCCGCAGAGCGCCGGGACGGTGGACGCGGCCGCGTTCGCCACCGCCGTCGCCCAGGTGGCGGTCGCCGCCGGCCGTGACGAGACGCTGCCGATGATGACCGGCGTCCGCGTCGAACTCTCCGGCAGCACCCTTTCCATGCTCGCCACCGACAGGTACCGGCTGGCGCTGCGTGAGATCCAGTGGCGTCCCGACGACCCCGACGTCAGCATCAACGCACTGGTGCCGGCCCGCACCCTCAACGACACCGCCAAGGCGCTCGGCCCGATCGGTGGCGAGGTCACCCTCGCCCTCGCCCAGGGCGCAGCCGGCGAGGGCATGGTCGGTCTCGCCGGAGGCACCCGACGCACCACAAGCCGCCTGCTCGACGGCGCCAACTACCCGCCGGTGCGATCCCTCTTCCCCGCCACCCACAACGCCGAGGCCCGGGTGCCGGTCAGCACCCTGATCGAGGTGGTCAAGCGGGTCGCGCTCGTCGCCGAGCGCACCACCCCGGTGCTGCTGAGCTTCAGCGCCGACGGTCTGGTGGTCGAGGCGGGTGGCTCCGAGGAGGCCCGGGCCAGCGAGGCCATGGAGGCCACCTTCACCGGTGAGGCACTCACCATCGGGTTCAACCCCCAGTACCTCATCGACGGCCTGGCAAACCTGGGTTCCCAGACCGCCATGCTCTCGTTCGTCGACGCCTTCAAACCCGCGGTGATCTCGCCCGCTGGCGAGGATGGCGAGGTCATTCCGGGGTACCGGTACCTCATCATGCCGATCCGCGTGTCCCGCTGATCGCGCCCAGCAACACCCAGATCCACGGAGGTAGGAACAGATGCAGCTCGGCCTGGTAGGACTCGGCCGGATGGGCGGCAACATGCGCGAGCGGTTGCGGGCAGCTGGGCACGAGGTGGTCGGCTTCGACCACAACCCGCAGCTGAGCGACGCCGCCGACCTCGCCGAGCTGGCGGCGAAGCTCGAATCGCCGCGCGCTGTCTGGGTCATGGTGCCCGCCGGCGTCACCGACGCCACCATCGACGAGCTCGCCGCAGTGCTCGGCGAGGGCGACATCATCATCGACGGCGGCAACTCGCGCTTCAGCGACGACGCTCCGCGTGCGGAGCGGCTCAACGAGCAGGGCATCGGCTACATCGACGTCGGTGTCTCCGGCGGCGTCTGGGGCCGCCAGAACGGCTACGGCCTGATGGTCGGCGGCTCCCAGGAGCACGTCGACCGGCTCATGCCGATCTTCGACGCGCTCAAGCCCGAGGGTGAGTTCGGCTTCGTGCACGCCGGCCCGGTCGGCGCGGGGCACTACTCGAAGATGGTGCACAACGGCATCGAGTACGGCCTCATGCACGCCTACGCCGAGGGCTACGAGCTGATGGCCGCCTCCGAGTTGGTGACCAACGTGCCGGGGGTCATCAAGTCCTGGCGGGAGGGCACCGTCGTGCGCTCCTGGCTGCTCGACCTGCTGGACCGGGCCCTCGACGAGGACCCGGAGCTGGCCGAGCTGAGCGGCTACACCGAGGACACCGGCGAGGGCCGGTGGACTGTCGACGAGGCCGTCCGCCTCGCCGTGCCGCTGAACGTCATCACCGCCTCCCTGTTCGCCCGGTTCTCGTCCCGCCAGGACGACTCACCGGCTATGAAGGCGGTCTCCGCGCTGCGCCAGCAGTTCGGCGGCCACGCCGTCCACAAGCGCTGAGCGGTATCCACACCCTGTGTACGTCCAGCGGCTGGAACTTGTCGACTTCCGCTCTTACGAGCGGGTCGCCGTCGACCTCCAACCGGGGGCGAACGTCCTGGTCGGCGCCAACGGCGTCGGCAAGACCAACCTCGTCGAGGCGCTCGGCTACGTGGCGACCCTGGACTCGCACCGGGTCGCCACGGACGCGCCGCTCGTCCGGATGGGCGCCTCCTCGGCGGTGATCCGCTGCGCTGTCGCACACGAGGGGCGGGAACTGCTGGTCGAGCTGGAGATCGTGCCCGGCAAGGCCAACCGTGCCCGGCTGGGCAGATCTCCGGCACGACGTGCCCGTGACGTGCTCGGCGCCCTGCGTCTGGTGCTCTTCGCCCCAGAGGACCTGGAGCTGGTCCGGGGTGATCCGGCTGAGCGTCGCCGCTACCTGGACGACCTGCTGGTCACCAGGCAGCCCCGCTACGCGGGCGTACGTGCCGACTACGAGCGGGTCGTCAAGCAGCGCAACGCCCTGCTGCGCACCGCGTACCTGGCCCGCAAGACCGGCGGGTCCCGCGGCGGCGACCTCGGCACCCTCGCCGTCTGGGACACCCACCTGGCCCAGCACGGCGCGGAACTCCTCGCCGGCCGGCTGGAGCTGGTCGCGGCACTCACCCCGCACGTCGCCAAGGCGTACGACGCGGTGGCCGCCGGCCGGGGTGCGGCCAGCATCGCCTACCGGCCCTCGATCGAGCTGACCGAGCCGACACTGGACCGGGCCGCGTTGGCCGAGGCGCTGACCACAGCGCTGGCCGCCGCACGGTCCGCCGAGATCGAACGGGGCACGACCCTCGTCGGCCCGCACCGCGACGAGTTGGCCCTCGCCCTCGGCCCGCTGCCCGCAAAGGGGTACGCCAGCCACGGCGAGTGCTGGTCGTTCGCCCTCGCGCTGCGGCTGGCCGGCTACGATCTGCTGCGCGCCGACGGCATCGAACCGGTGCTGATCCTCGATGACGTCTTCGCCGAGTTGGACACCGGGCGCCGGGAGCGGCTGGCCGAGCTTGTCGGCGGAGCGAGTCAGCTGCTCGTCACCTGTGCTGTGGACGACGACGTACCGGCCGCCCTGCGCGGCACCCGTTACCAGGTCGGCGAGGGGGCTGTACGCCGTGTCGAATGAGCCACGCGCCAACGGGGACGACACGGGCCGGACCGACCGGCGCGCCGGTGACGCCACGAACGCGCGTACCCAGGGGGTGTCCGCGGACGGCGGAGCCGGCGGCCAGGCGGAGGCCGCGAGCGGGCCGGAGCTGGCCCGTGCGGTCCTCGACGCGGCGCTGTCCCGGCGGCAGGCTGCGGCCCGCGCACGACGTACCCCCTCGGGCGGCGGTGGCGACGGTGCTGGCGGCTCGGGGCGGCGGCTGCGTGGCTACTCCGGTCCCGGTCCCGACCCGCGTGACCCGCAGCCGCTCAGCGCGGTGCTGAACCGGCTCGTGAAGGCGCGTGGCTGGCAGCAGCCGGCGGCCGAGGCCACGGTGTTCGGTGCGTGGGAACGGGTGGTCGGCGCGGAGGTCGCCCAGCACAGCCGGCCGGTCAAGCTGGAGAACGGCGAGCTGACAGTGGAGGCGCGCTCGACAGCGTGGGCGACCCAGCTGCGCCTGCTGGCCGGCTCGCTGCTCAAGCAGATCGCCCAGGAGGTGGGCCACAACGTGGTGCGCAAGCTGCACATCCACGGCCCGGCCGCGCCGTCCTGGTCGAAGGGCCCGCGGCGGGTACGCGGCCGGGGGCCACGGGACACCTACGGCTGAGCCGACCCTCCCCGGTTCCGGCCGGCCTCGCGGGCGGCCCGCTTCCGTTCGCGCTGCTCCTGGGTGTAGCGCTTGCGCTCGGCCAGGTCGCGTTTCCACGCTTCGCGGGCCTCGGTCGAGCCGCCCTGGACCGCACCCTGCACACCGTCGGCCGGGCCGGCGAGGTTGCGGAAGGTCCAGCGCAGGAACCGGCCGCCCTCGCCCGGAGACTTGGGGGCCGCACCGTTCTCAGCCATCTGTCGCCTTCTCTCGCCGCGCCCGACAGGTAATTGGGCTACCAATGGTTGGTGCACCAATGATCGCTACGATAATGACCATGCGTGGGGAGGGCAACCGATGAGCGAGCGGCCGGAGGACGTCGACCCGCTGGCCCTGGAGCAGCAGGTTTGTTTCGCCCTGTCGGTGGCGGCGCGCAGCGTGGTGGCCGTCTACCGGCCGCTGCTGGAGCCGATGGGACTGACCCATCCGCAGTACCTGGTCATGCTGGCGCTCTGGCAGCACTCCCCGCTGTCCGGCCGCGACCTGAGCCGGCTGTTGCAGCTCGACCCGGGCACCCTGTCACCCCTGCTGAAGAGGCTGGAAGCCACCGGCTACCTGCGCCGTGAGCGCGACGCCGCCGACGAGCGCAGCCTCGCCATCACCCTGACGGCCAGCGGTGCCGCCCTGCGCAGCCAGGCCGAGCTGATCCCCGCCGAGATCGTGCGGCGGCTCGGGCTGCCGGTTTCGGACCTCCAGCACCTGCACGCGATGCTCACCCAGGTGATCACCGCGGCCAACCGGCCCGGCGGCGAGCAGCCCTCGGAGGCGCCCGGTCAGGCATCGGCGTAGACGGCGAAGCCGCGATCGGCGCAGCGCCTGTAGAACGCCGCCAACACCCCCAACTCGGGGCAGGTGAAGTTCCACTGCGGCGGATCGCCACTCTCGTCGCGCATCGCGTCCAGCCGGCTCTCCAGCCACCGCAGTTGCTGCTCGGCGAGGCGACCGTCACCGAGCAGCGAACGCAGCACGGTGCTCACCGACTCGAAGGTGACCGCCTCGCCGTAGGCGCGATGGCCGGCCACGAACCGTTCGATGCCGGCCGCGATCCAGGCACACCCGTCCGGATCGATCACCGGGTCCTCGTCCTCGGCCGCAGCGTCTGTGGCATACAACACACCCTCAAGGCCGAGCAGGAGATCCACCAATTCGGTGTACGCGGTCGCGCGGATGGTGCCGGTCTTCGCGATCAGCTCCGCCAGGGCCGCCGTCGGCGCCGAGATCCCGGGTACGTCGACGATCTCGCCGAAGTCGACGAACTCGGCCGGCGCGACCGGATCGTAGAAGCGGCCGGTCCGCGGCCAGTGCACCGCGACGTTGTCCAGCCCCATCTGTCACCTCTTAAAGAGCACGTGTCGGGACGATCGGGTCGATCGTCCCGGTTCCGGCCGGTAAAGATCAAGGCCGCTTCCGGAGCGCCGCAAACCTACGACACCCGAGATCCGACCGCGACCCCCGACCCGCCCGCCCGCGGGTCAACCCGTCCGGCGGCGGCGCGTGCGATCGGAGCCTGGCGTGTGGGGGGAGTCGTGGGTAACGGGGTTCTGCCGGCTATGGACATCTGAGCCGCCCTGTTGAGGGTGCCGAGTGGCGGTTCTGTCCCCCGCGCACAGTAGGATTGACAGTGAGACGAAGACCCGGTGCGGAGTGCGGGACGGGGCCGGTGGCCCAGGATCATTCTCCACGTCGGGTCGAGCCGATCGCGATCCGCGGGCAACCGCGGCGACCGGTGCGTTCGACCCACTGTCCGGAAATCTCCGGCATCGGTCCGCGCGCCGACGTCGCGTCCTGTCCGCCGAACCCGCGCCCGACGCGCCCCTTTCCGGCGTGGACGACGCGAGAAAGTGGCCGAGGGTGGCAGCGCAGGACAAGCAGGAGTACGGCGCAGAGTCGATCACCGTTCTCGAAGGGCTGGAGGCCGTTCGCAAGCGGCCCGGTATGTACATCGGGTCCACCGGCGAGCGCGGTCTGCACCACCTCGTGTGGGAGGTCGTCGACAACGCGGTGGACGAGGCGCTGGCCGGATACTGCGACACCATCGACGTCGTGCTGCTCGCCGACGGCGGCGTACGCGTCACCGACAACGGCCGTGGCTTCCCGGTCGACCTCCACCCGAAGCTCAAGAAGCCCGGCGTCGAGGTCGCCCTGACCGTGCTGCACGCGGGCGGCAAGTTCGACGGCAAGGCGTACGCGGTCTCCGGCGGTCTGCACGGCGTCGGCGTGTCAGTTGTCAACGCGCTCTCCACCCGGATGGCTGTGGAGATCCACAAGTCCGGTTTCGTGTGGCGGCAGCAGTACCAGAACTCCAAGCCCAGCCCGCTCGAGAAGGGCGAGACCACCGACCGCAGCGGCTCGGCGGTCTCCTTCTGGCCCGACCCGGACGTCTTCGAGACCGTCGACTTCGACTTCCAGACCATCTACCGACGCCTGCAGGAGATGGCCTTCCTCAACCGGGCCCTGCGCATCCACCTGCTCGACGAGCGGGTGGCCGAGGAGGAGGACGGCCGGCAGCGCGAGGTGACCTTCTTCTACGAGGGTGGCATCGCCGACTTCGTCCGGCACCTCAACGCCTCGAAGAGCCCGATCCACAAGACCGTGGTCGAGTTCGAGGCCGAAGAGGAGGGCATGTCACTCGAGATCGCCATGCAGTGGAACGAGTCGTACGGCGAGTCGGTCTACACCTTCGCCAACACGATCAACACGCACGAGGGCGGCACCCACGAGGAGGGCTTCCGCTCCGCGCTGACCAGCGTGGTCAACCGGTACGGCACCGACAAGAAGCTGCTCAAGGGCGACGAGAAGCTCTCCGGCGAGGACATCCGCGAGGGGCTTGCGGCGATCATCTCGGTCAAGCTTGCCAACCCGCAGTTCGAGGGTCAGACCAAGACCAAGCTGGGCAACACCCCTGTGAAGAGCTTCGTGCAGCGGGTCTGCAACGACCGGCTGGTCGACTGGTTCGACCGCAACCCGGCCGAGGCCAAGATGATCATTACGAAGGCCTCCCAGGCGGCTCGGGCACGGATCGCCGCGCAGCAGGCGCGCAAGCTGGCCCGGCGCAAGTCTCTGCTGGAGTCCGGCTCGATGCCGGGCAAGCTCGCCGACTGCCAGTCAACGGACCCCCGCGAGTCCGAGGTGTTCATCGTCGAGGGCGACTCGGCGGGTGGCTCGGCCAAGCAGGGCCGCGACCCGCGCACCCAGGCGATCCTGCCGATCCGCGGCAAGATCCTCAACGTGGAGAAGGCCCGGATCGACAGGGTGCTGAAGAACAACGAGGTCCAGGCGCTGATCACCGCGCTGGGCACCGGCATCCACGACGACTTCGACATGGAGAAGCTGCGGTACCACAAGGTGGTGCTGATGGCCGACGCCGACGTCGACGGCCAGCACATCCAGACGCTGCTGCTCACGCTGCTGTTCCGCTTCATGCGTCCGCTTGTGGAGATGGGCCACGTCTACCTGGCCGCCCCGCCGCTCTACAAGATCAAGTGGAACAAGAAGGGCGACGACGCCCAGTACGCGTACTCCGACCGTGAGCGGGACGGGCTGATCGCGCTGCGCCAGCAGAAGAAGCCGAACGCCAAGCCGGACGACATCCAGCGCTTCAAGGGCCTCGGCGAGATGAACTACCCCGAGCTGTGGGAAACCACGATGAACCCGGCAACGCGTACCCTGCGTCAGGTCACTCTCGACGACGCGGCGACCGCCGACGAGTTGTTCAGCGTGCTGATGGGTGAGGACGTCGAGGCCCGCCGGTCGTTCATCCAGCGCAACGCCAAGGACGTGCGGTTCCTGGACATCTGACGGACTGCGGCGGATCGGCCGGGCGCACCCGACCGATCCGCCGGTCCACAGAGTTATCCACAGCTTGGCCGGTATCCACAGCGGTTATCCACAGCACGAAAACGACTCTGAGTCTGATAAGGGTATACAGTGACCGATTCTCCCGAGTCCACACCGAACGAGCCCGAGGTCCCCGCCGAGGCCATCGCCGCGGTGGTCGCGCACGACCGGATCGAACCGGTCGGGCTCGAGGTGGAGATGCAGCGCTCCTACCTCGACTACGCGATGAGCGTCATCGTCGGTCGTGCGCTGCCGGACGTCCGGGACGGGCTCAAGCCGGTCCACCGCAAGATCCTCTACGCGATGTTCGACTCCGGCTACCGTCCGGACCGCGGCTACGTGAAGTGTTCCCGCGTCGTCGGCGACGTGATGGGCCAGTTCCACCCGCACGGCGACTCGGCCATCTACGACGCGCTGGTCCGGATGGCGCAGCCCTGGTCGCTGCGCTACCCGCTTGTCGACGGCAACGGCAACTTCGGCTCGCCGGGTAACGATCCGGCCGCCGCGATGCGCTACACCGAGTGCAAGCTCGACCCCCTCGCTATGGAGATGCTGCGGGACATCGACGAGGACACCGTCGACCTGCAGGACAACTACGACGGCCGGGCCAAGGAGCCCACGATCCTGCCGTCGCGGATCCCCAACCTGCTTGTGAACGGCTCCGAGGGCATCGCGGTCGGCATGGCCACCAAGATTCCGCCGCACAACCTGCGGGAGATCGGCGCGGCGGTCCAGTGGTGTCTGGAAAACCCGGAAGAGGATGAGGAGACGACCCTCGAGGCGCTGCTCGGCATCGTCAAGGGTCCGGACTTCCCGACCCACGGTCTGATCGTCGGCACGACGGCCATCCAGGACGCCTACCGCACGGGTCGTGGCTCGATCCGGATGCGCGCAGTGGTGGAGGTCGAGGAAGACAAGCGGGGTCGGCCGTGTCTGGTCGTCAGCGAGCTGCCCTACCAGGTCAACCCGGACAACCTGGCCGAGCGCATCGCCGAGCTGATCAAGGAGGGCAAGCTCGCCGGTATCGCCGACATCCGTGACGAGTCCTCCGGGCGTACCGGTATGCGGATCGTGCTCGTGCTCAAGCGCGACGCGGTCGCCAAGGTCGTGCTGAACAACCTCTACAAGCACACCCAGCTTCAGGAGACGTTCGGCGCCAACATGCTGGCCCTGGTCGACGGGGTGCCGCGCACGCTCAACCTGGCCCAGTTCATCCGCTACTACGTCGAGCACCAGATCGACGTGATCCGCCGGCGGACCGCGTACCGGCTGCGTAAGGCTGAGGAGCGGGCGCACATCCTGCGCGGTCTCGGCAAGGCCCTCGACGCGCTGGACGAGGTCATCGCGCTGATCCGGCGTTCGCCAACCGTGGACGACGCCCGCCAGGGCCTGATCCGGCTGCTGGAGATCGACGAGATCCAGGCGACCGCGATCCTCGACATGCAGCTGCGCCGGCTCGCCGCCCTGGAGCGGCAGCGGATCGTTGACGATCTGGCCAAGCTCGAGATCGAGATCGCCGACCTGAAGGACATTCTCGCGAAGCCGGAGCGGCAGCGCAGGATCGTCTCGGAGGAGCTGGGCGAGATCGTCGCGAAGTGGGGCGACGACCGGCGTACGCAGATCATTCCGTTCGACGGCGAGGTCTCGATGGAGGACCTCATCGCCCGGGAGGACGTGGTCGTCACGATCACCCGAACGGGTTACGCGAAGCGGACGAAGGTCGATCTCTACCGCTCACAGCGGCGTGGCGGCAAGGGCGTCAGCGGCGCCACGCTGCGGCAGGACGACATTGTCAGCCACTTCTTCGTATGCTCCACCCACGACTGGATTTTGTTCTTCACCAACAAGGGCCGCGTCTACCGGGCCAAGGCGTACGAGCTGCCGGAGGCCAGTAGGGTAGCCAAGGGCCAGCACGTGGCCAATCTGCTCGCCTTCCTACCCGACGAGCAGATCGCGCAGATCATCGAAATCCCGAACTACCAGGTAGCCCCCTATCTGGTACTGGCCACGAAGAACGGCCTGGTGAAGAAGACGCGGCTCGAGGAGTTCGACTCCAACCGTTCCGGCGGAATCATCGCGATCAACCTGCGCGATGAGGACGAGCTGGTCGGTGCTGCGCTTGTGGCACCGGAGAACGACCTGCTGCTGGTCTCCAAGAAGGCACAGGCGATCCGGTTCAACGCCTCCGACGAGGCGCTGCGGCCGATGGGTCGGGCCACCTCGGGCGTGATCGGCATGCGCTTCACGGACGACGACGTCCTGCTGGCCATGGAGGTCGTTCGGGACGGTTTGGACGTCCTGGTGGCCACTAACGGGGGATACGCGAAACGTACCCCGATCGAGGAATACCCGGTGCAGGGCCGGGGAGGTAAGGGCGTGCTGACTGCGAAGATCACCGAACGGCGCGGTGGTCTGGTCGGTGCGGTGGTGATCGACCCGGACGACGAGCTGTTCGCGATCACCAGCAACGGTGGTGTCATCCGGACTCCGGTGAAGCCTGTACGCCGTACACGTGACCGGAACACAATGGGGGTCAAGTTGATGGACCTCCCGGACGGCGTGACTATCGTGGCGATTGCTCGCAATGCCGACGAGCCTGACGAACAGGACTAGTTGAATGACGGAGACACAGGCGAAGTCGGGGAACACGGGGACCTCGGCCAACCCGGTCGACGAGGAGGCCGCCAAGAGCGGCACACCAGCGACCGGCCGCGCGGCCGTGGGCCGGGCCACGGTTCCCGCCGACGCGCCTGCCCCGAAATTCACAAGGGCTCCCGGTATGACGCCGCCACCGGAGCAGCCTGGCGACGACGGTGGATCGGGCGAGAGCAAGGCGGAGAAACCCACCACCGAGGCGCCGACGTCCGCCGGCTCAGCCCCGGCGGCGTCTGCCGCGAACTCGGCTCGCCCGACGACGACTCAGCCGATCAGCACCCGCCCCGGCCAGGCGTCCTCGACCGGCGCCACCGGCACCCAGCCCCGGATCACCCCGGGGATGACCCGGCCGGATCCGGGGCGTACCGCCGCTGGTGGCCGCCCGGCGAGCGGTGGCGGCCTGCCTCCGGGCATCGGTAACGCGTCCGCCGTCGGGGCCGCTCGCGTCGGTGAGGCGGTACGCGCCGCGCGTAGCTCAGTCAGCTCGGCGGCGTCCCGCGGGCCGCGCCGGGCACGGCTGAACCTCAAGCGGATCGACCCCTGGTCGGTGATGAAGTTCGCGTTCGCCGTCTCGGTGGTGCTCTTCATCGTGGTGGTGGTCGCCACCTCGGTGCTCTACCTGGCGTTGGACGCGATGGGCGTGTTCCAGAGCGTCAACGACAGCCTCAGCGACCTGGTGAACGCAGGCGGTGGGCAGAGCACCAGCGGCTTCCAGATCAACGCCAAGGGCGTGATCCTCAGCTCGGCGCTCATCGGCCTGGTCAACGTGGTGCTGTTCACCGCGCTGGCCACGCTGGGAGCGTTCGTCTACAACGTCTGCGCCGACCTGGTCGGTGGCATCGAGCTGACGCTCGCCGAGCGGGACTGAGTGACCGGGACGCCGGGGCGCTGCGTAATTGCGGTCGCTCCGGCGTCTCGTACTCGGGTAGGTTTCCAGGTGTCGATGGCCCGGCTCGCGGGGCTGGACCCCGATTTGGGGCCAGCTGAGCGGATGGGTTAATCTTGCTCGTCGCAACGCGGGGCTATAGCTCAGTCGGTTAGAGCGCAGAGCTGATAACTCTGAGGTCGCTGGTTCGATTCCAGCTAGCCCCACCGCATGTCGTCCGACGGTAGTCGAGCGCAAGGGGTCGCCCCATGTTCAAGAAGCTGCTGATCCTGGCTGGCGTCGTCGGCGTGGCCGCCGTCGTCTACAACAAGGTCAAGGCCTCCAACGACGAGCGCGCGCTGTGGCACGAGGCGACCACCTCGCCTGACCTGCGCTGACATCCGGCCGCGACGAGCGATTGTCACGGCCACCCGCGGGGCCCTAGCTCAACTGGCAGAGCACTGCCTTTGCAAGGCAGGGGTTAGGGGTTCGAGTCCCCTGGGCTCCACCAGCACTTTCCCCGGTTGACCTCGGTCCGAGTACAGCCATCCGTACAGCCAAGCCGGTCACGCCGTCCCCTCCTGGCCGAGAATCCGGTCAATGGCCGAGGCAGCCTGACGAGCGCGTGCCGGCAGAACGTGGCCGTAGGTGTCGGCCGTCATCCGGATCGTGGAGTGCCCAAGCAGCTCCATCACCGTCCGCAGTTCCTCGCCCTGATCGAGCATGAACGTGGCGAAGGCGTGCCGCAGGTCGTGCAGGTGCAGCCAGTCCAGCCCGGCCGCCGCGCGGAGCTGCTCGAAGCGCCGGTTCACGTTCCGCGGCTCCATCGCCGTGCCGATCGTGCTGGCGAAGACCAGGCCCAGATCCGACCACACCTCGCCGGCCGCGAGCCGTTCCTTAGCCTGGCGCACACGCTGTGCCTCCAACGCCCGGACAGCCAGCGTCGACAGCGGCAGCGGACGGGCCGACCGGTGCGTCTTCGGTGGCACGAACTCCAACCCGTGATCCGTTCGCTGGAGCGTCTGCCGAACGAACAGCGCCCTTCCCGGCAGGTCGACATCTGACCACCGCAGGCCCAGCAGTTCAGCCCGCCGCAGCCCGGTCGCCAGCGCCAGGACGAACAGCGATTCCAGCCGGTCCCCGGTCAGCACCGACAGCAGGGTCTTGGCTTCCTCGGGGGTCAGAGCGCGCCGCTCGGTTCTGCCGAGGGCTGGTGGCTTGGCTGCCTTGGCGACGTTGCGCGGGATCAAGTCCATCCGCTCGGCATCGGCCAGGGCGACGCGCAGCACTGCGTGCACCTTGATGATGCTGGCCGGTGCGAGCTTGCCGCGCAGCCCGGTGAGGAACCGCTGCACATCGCGAGGCGTCAGCCGGTCGAGTTTCACCCGGCCCAGGCCCGGCACGAGGTGCTTGCTCACGGCCAGGCGGTAGCGCACCAGCGTTGACGGCCGGGTGCCATCGTGTGCCTTCACGTCTCGCAGCCACTCGGTCAACCAGGCTTCGAGGGTCCGAGGCTGTGCGCTGAGGTCGACGCCGAGCTGAAGTTGACGCCGCAGCTCGTCTCGCTTCCGGACTGCCTCAGCCTCGCTCTTGGCGTAGACGTACTTCCGCTTCCGCTTGCCGTCGATCCAACCGAGGTCGACCACGGCAGCCCACACGCCCGGCCGCTGCTCGTACACCGAGCCCTCACCATGAGAACGCCGACGCCGGCCCGTCATGCCGCGAACTCCTCATCCGCCGCCAAGAACTCATCCAGCGCAGACAGTGGAATCAGCCGAGCACGACCCGCCTTGATCGAACGCAGCCGCCCCGATCGCATCAGGACGTACACGGTGTCCCGACAGACGCTGAGCAGGGCCGCAGCCTCAGCCGGGCGAACGCTCTTCCGCTCACTCATGCTCCGGTCCCTTCCTGCCCTGCGGACTGACGTGAGGTGATTGCCGAAACATCGGGCGGGTTGGCCGCGCGTCTTGCGGCGTCGAGTTGGACGCGCCACTGAATGCGTTCGGAGATCGCCCGCAGGACCCGATGCCCTAGCGGCGCCACGTCCGGGTCGGTTGGCTTGGCGAGTTCCCACGCATGCCGTTGCTCGCCACCGGCCGGCGCGGTGTCGGCGTCGGTGGTGACACCCAGAAGGGCTTTCACCCAGTCGCGGCGGTCGGCCCGGTGATCGGTGAGCGTCTTGCCGGACCACTGGCGGGAGATGAGGACGCGGCGCCCGCCGATGCCGAGGGTTTCCCGCTTGTGGACCTTGTTCTTGCAGTTGCCGGGTCGCAGGCCCTGCTTTGCCCTCTTGGGCTGGACGCCGTAGAGCAGCCAGTTGGCGCACCGCTCCGAGCACGGCGTGTGCCGCAGCTCTTGCCAGAGCCGTTCCAGGTGCGCCCGCTGCCGGCCGGTGGTCACGTCGTGGCAGTCGGTGGCCTGCTTGGTGAGGTACTTGGTGATGTAGCCGACGCACCGGTCAGCGTCCTTGGTGCCGGCGAGCACGCCTTTGGCGTCGACCTGCACACCGAAGCGGGCGACGTGCACGGGTTCGGCGTCGGGGTCGGCGTCGACCAGGTCCAGGGCGTCATCCCACGACGGCAGCAGCCGCCCGGTGGTCGGGTCGGTGTAGCCGGCGGCATCGGCGTCCCACTGCGGCGCCTGCCCCGGTTCGTAGACCCGCACGTCGACGGACGGCCACCACACCTGGTGATACGTCGCAGCGGCAACCTGACGCACCAGCGCCCGAGGGATGGTGCCCCGGATGGCGAAATGCGCGTGCGGGGCCAACCGGCGTTGCGGCTCGACGGCCCCGGCGTACTGGACGTTCCAGCCGACCGCGCGGCGCAGGTTCTGCCAGAACCGATCGAGCAGCCGGGGGAAGTGCACCGCATCCCAGGCGGCACGCCGGTAGTCGTAGCTGTTCGGGTCGACCGGTGTCCCGTCGGAGTGGACACGGCCGTAGGAGCCGAGGGTGAGGGTCAGGAACATCGACGGCCGGAACACCATCCCGCCGCGCCCGTCGAAGGTCCGCCCAACGGTTCGGTTCTCGACCGGCAGGCGGGGCAGGTCCGGGGCGTCCTGCCGCCGCTTGGTGGAGCGGACCCGCCGCTTGCCGTCGCCGTCCTCCTGGTCCTCGGTGGCGTGCGGTGGGGCGGGCCGGCCGCGCATGCCTTCGGTGGTGATCTGGCTTTCCAGCTCCTCGATTGCGTCGTCCAGGTCCGCGACTTGATCCCACTGCGAGATCCGGGCGGCTTCGTCGCGGGCGAATTCGAGGTGAGCGCGGGCGACGATCAGGCCGCGTTGCGCGTCGGTGGCGGGTTGCGGGCCGGGGTCGGGTTCCTCGTCGCGGTGCCAGCCTTCCCGGATTTGCTGCTGGCGCAGCCGGCGGGCGCGGGTGGCGCAGGCGGGGCATTTGGCCTCTTGGGTGGCGCCGCAGGGCATGTCGATGACTTCGGTCTGTCCAGAGTCGAGGTCGGTGCGGCGCAGGGAGACGGGGCGGGTGCAGACGCCGTAGTCGGTGGCGAGGTCCTTGACCACGTCGACCGAGCGGGGCATGAGCATCCGGGCGGCTCGGGAGCCCGGTCTCGGACCCTCCATGGTGGCAGGCGCGAGGCCGGGCAGCGTCGGGGCGATGGTCATCGGGTCACCTCTCCGGTCAGAGAGGCGCCATTGCGGCGGGTGAACGCAGCCGGCGACACCGGGGCGACCGGTGCCGGGCGGACCGGCTGGACGGGCACCAGGGCGACGGGCTCGGGCGCGGGCGGCGCGGCGATGGGGGCAGAAGCCGGCGGGGCGGGTTGCTCGACCGGTCCGGCCGGCACGTTGTCGGCGGGGGTCGGGGTGGGGGCGGTGGACAGGACGAGCTTGGACAGGCCGATGAACGCCAGCGCGGGCACGGCGGACAGCAGCCATCCGGACAGGCCGGGCTTGGCCACGGCGAGCTGCGCGGCTAAGGACAGGGCGACGGCGGCGACGAGTAGGAACATCGGGTAGCCGATCGGCCCGCCGCTGCGGCGTCGGCGGCGGATGGTCAGCAGCGCGGCGGCGGGGATGAGTTCGGAGATGACGGCGTTGGCCCAGCCGAACCACTCGCCGGTGCCTGCCGGGGAGTTGTCGAGGGTCCAGTCTTTGACGTGGGTGAACGACGCGGCCCCGGCGAAGCCGGCGACGATGAGCAGGATGACGACGAGGACCAGGCCCTCGATGCGGTCGGCGCGAGTGTTGGTGGGGTGGGGTTTCATGCGGCACCGTCCAGGATCTCGCCGTCAATCACGCGAAGCCGGCCGTAGGTCTGGGCCATGTCGCGGATCTCGTCATCGCTGAGGTAGGAGAAGCGGACCCGCATCGGGGTCGGGTCACCGTCGATGACCACGAACCCGACACCGGGCAGGGACTGCGGAATGCGGTCACACAGCGCCCCGCGATCGCGCATCCCCTCGCCAAGCACCAGGTCCACCTGAGCCGCCTCAGCCAAACGGAGGCCGATGCGGGTTGGGAACAGGTCCCGGAACGGCAGCACCTCCTTGCGGGGGTCCTGGATCGCGGCGACCACGTGCACGCCGACCGCGCGACCCTGGCTGAGCAGGATGGACAGGGCGGCCTTGATGCGGTCCTTGAGTTGCCGGTCGGTGAGGTAGGCGGTCAGGTTCGCCAGCTCATCGATCACCAGGACGATCAGCGGCTCATCCGGGGTCGGGGTGTGCTGGCGGGTGCGGCCGTAGAGCTTCCCGGCGCGGTCCTTGGCGACGGTGGCGGCCTCCTCGATCAGCTCACACATCGCCGTGTAGTCCTTGCGGGCGAACCGGCTGAACATCGGCGCACCCATGCCCAACTCCATGCCGCCCTTGGGGTCCAGGCCCCAGATCTGCACGAGCCCGGAGGTGACCCCGGCGGCGAGGGAGCGGACCACCGACCAGATCACCGAGCCCTTCCCCGACCCGGTCGCGCCCACCACGAGGACCTGCGTGCCGAACAGGCGCAGCTCGTAGCCGTCGCCGTCCTCACGCTTGCCCACCGGCAGAGCGGTGAACTCGGGCACCGCCGGCACCGGCAGCGGGCGGACGAGCTTGGCGAGGGGGTCACCGCGGAACAGATGCAGCAGCACCACATCCGGGCGCGGGCCGGGCGCGGCCTTGACCTGCCGGACACCGAAGGTGTGCGCCAACCTCTCGGCGACGCGGGCGAAGTCGTCGGGGATCTGCCCGGTCACCATCCGCACGACCACCACGTCGACACCGCCGCCGCAGCGCACCCGCCGCAGCACCGGCAGGACGGTGTGCCCGTCGAAGGACACGGCGAGCTTGGCGGTCACCATCGCCGCCATCCACTTACGGCGGTAGAGCATCCGGCGGTAGCAGGACAGCACCGGCCACCACCCGAACCGCAGGAACGACGGCCGGTGCCCGAACGCCCAACCGGCGGCGACGGCGGCGACCAGGGCGACGAAGCCGACCGGACCGGCCCACCCGAACCGGCCGTAGAGCCAGGCGAAGAACACCGCCGGGACGGTGACGTACCAGAACCGCACCGCCACGAACACCAACCGGGCCAGGGCCTTGAGCGTCCACCAGGTCAGGGCCAGCCACATGGGGATGCGGATGAACGGGGTACGGACGTTGATCGGAGCGGAGTCGATCCGGTCGCCCCGGATCACGTTGACCAGCGGCACGGCTCAGCCCTCCCCACCCGCAGCGGCGAACAGGGCGGCTTGCCCCGGCGTACCGGGACCGCGGCGAACGACCCGGCGGCGGACCGGCGTCCGGGTCGGCAGCAGCGCGGCCAGGTTCACGGGTCCGGATTCCGGGGCGGGGACGTGGCGGGTCATGGTCGGCAGCCACCGGCCCCGACCGAGGACGGCGCGCAGGTCGACGCGGTCGGAGACGTGCGGGGCGATCAGGTCCGGGTCGAGGTGGCGCAGCTTCACTACCGTGCGGGCAAGAGCGGCAGCGGCGGCGGCGATCTCCACCAGTGCGGCCACGCGGACCGCGTCGGAGGGGACGGTGGTGTAGACCTCGCGGGCGGCCTGGATACCGGGACCGGCGAGGCGCATCACCGTGCGGCGGTGAGTGCGGCGGTGGGGGGCGGGGCGCGGGTTCCCGACGATGCGGGCAGCGTCAGCTAGCGTGGGCATCAGCCCAACTCCTTCCATGGAGAACGGGTGATGCGCGGGGCGGGCTTCCTCCGCCAAGACGATTCCCGCCCCGCGCGTCCAGATCTGGTCAGGCCGCCTGCTTCACAGCGGCGGGTTCGGTCATGGCCCCGGCGCGGACTGACCACGCCTGACGCGCCCGGCACTTCCCCGAGCCCTTGCACCGCTGCGAGTCCACGTACGGCGTCAGGGTCACGTCGGTGAACGTCACCGCCGGCGGGTAGCCGGGGATCTTCGACGCCGGCGGCACCGGTTGCACCGGGGCGGCGATCTTCACCTTGACTTCCTTGGTTCCGCCGAACTTCCCCGCCTCCGGGTCCAGGTCCAGGACCTTGACCACCCACAGCCGCTCGCCCGTGTCCTTATCGCGGGCCTGGTCGTCGCCCTGGCCGCGCTTGTCGAAGTCCGTCACCGGCTCCACACCCAGGCACAGCGCACCCTGCGGGAACACGTACTCGAACGGCACGGGGACCTTGATCGTGTTGGGAATCGCCATCGGTTCCACGTCCTCTCAGTCGCCGCCGGCCAGTCGCCGGCACTTGGCGCTTCGTGTGGCCTTGCCGCACACAAAGGACGGTACCCGTACTTTTAGTGTGGCTCAATACTTAGAGTGCGGGTGGATGCGGAGAACGGGAAAACAGACAAGTCGCCCGCCGTTGGCGCAGGGGCCAGCAGCGGGCGACTTGTGGTGGTGACTATGAGCAGAGGCGGCGCCTCGATGTCAGCGCATGCCGAACCTCTCGGCGAGCGCGCGCAGGTCCGAATCTTCTGACTGGTCCATCCGCAGTAGATCTGCAACAAGCCCACGCGCCAGCGGGTGTGCCGCCACCCGCTCGGGCGTCAAATCGGCGGCCTGCGTCAGCGCCTCCACTGCGGCGGCCAGATTGCGACGCTGACCATGGGCGCGAGCGATGTCGATGAGGTACCGGCTCCGCCGTTCAGGCGAGAGCCCTGATGGGTCGAGGGTGGCGGCAGTTCGCAGAGCAAGGCCGGCATCGCCCAACTCGACCGCGACAGCCACCTCGTGAAGCGCGACGTTGGTGGGACCGAACTCCGTGTTGTAGTCGTTGCGGTCCTCGCCAAGGCGTTCCGCAGCTCGTCGCGCTGCCTCAATTTCTCGGTACGCCCGCTCGGCGTCGTTCTGCCGGGCCGCCACGACTGCCAGTTGGAGATGCAGCGCGCCCGACACCGACAAGGCTCCTGGTTCGCCAACGTCCGCGCGGTCCTCTAGGGCCGCTGCGGCTGTACTGGCGGTCTGGTGCGCCCGGTCTAGCCGTCGCGCGGCCTGGAATACCAACGTAAGCCGAAACGCGCCCTCGCCCATGAGGAGCACGTCCTCCGCACGCTCGGCGGCAGCGATCGCGCGGTCCGCTGCGACCCAAGCAGCCCCCGAGTCGCCAATCGTGGAAAGCACCGCCGCGCAGGCGTGGTACGCCCGAGCAAGCGCCGCATAGACGGCCCGCTGCCCTTCCCCTTCGGTGGAACGAGCCGCGCTCTCTAGATCCGGCAGCAACTGCACAAGCAGCTCGCCGACCTGAGTGACCTCCGACGCGTGCGTATGGCTCCACGCTCGCTCGACCCGATCCGACAGCTCGTCGATATCGACGGGAGGCGGTTCTGTCCTGAGGACGGCGGCCAAGGCGTGACTTGAACTCAACGCCAGGCTCAGCTCCGTTGCGGCTTGTGGCTCTTCGTGCACGGCAGCGATCACCGGAGCCTCAGGGGCCAGCTCTGACAGCGGCACATCGAGGACCTGGGCGAGACGCTCAAGGACCGTCATCCGGTCGATCTTTCGAGCGCCCCGCTCAACCTGGGACAGCCACGTCTCGGACCGATCGATCAGACGGGCAAACTCCCGCTGCGACAGCCCTCGCCGCTGACGGTGCAGTGCAATCCGCCGCCCCAGCGCACGCTCGGCGCTCGGGTCCTCGCTCACGAGGCCACACCCTTGATGCCCATCGGTTCCAAGAACTCCACACGTACTCCCGACAGGTACTGCTCACGCTCAGCCAGAGCCCGCAGGGTGTGCGGCTGCCGCTCGTGCTCGTCGAAGGCCGCACGATCCCGGTAGACCTCGTAGAAGACCCGCGCCAGCGGCTCACCCTCCACCCGGTGCGTGGCGTACACCAGCGTCCCTGGTTCGAGAGATTGAATGCCTGGCAGCGTCTCTGCCATGAGTTGGTCGAAGCCCGCCGCCGCATCTTCATCTTTGAGATCGAACCGGACTACCAGCGCAAACATCGCAACCTCCCGAGGAAAGACCCGCACTCTATGTGCGCCATCGTACCGCCGCTGCGGCGCGGTGCTGTGATCCGTCAGCTGATCTGCGACGGGGTTGTCGTGTACGGGCACGATTCGCAGTGTGACGAGACGGTTGAGTGTCGCTTTGATGGCGGTCGGCGGGTTGGTTCTGCTGTCGGTCGCGCTAGTGATGGTCCCCCAGTCGTGGTGGGGCGTCCTGGCATCCGGGTGGCGGGTGCTGCTGCCAGTGGCGGGCGGCTTGACGGTGCTGGTCGCGGGGGTGCTGCTGTGGCGGCGGGACGGCAGGAAGCATGAGGTGTCTGCCGCGCCGATGCCGCCGGATCGGCAGGTGCGGCCCTTACGGTCGTGGGTGATCCCGGCCGGCGCCGTCTTGGTGGGAGTGGTCACCTGGGTCGCGGTCGGTCGGTTGCAGGGTTCGGTGCCGACGGTGGGCGATCAGGTGCAGCGGGCGCAGTTGCGGGTGGAGTCCATCCGCACCGGCTTGACCATCGGCGCATCGGTGACCGCCGCGTTCGCGCTGCTGCTGGCGTTCCGCCGCCAGCAGTTGGCCGAACGCACCCAGCAGGCCACCGAGTACGACGCCGGAGAAAAGCGCGTGACCGAGTTGTATGTCAAAGCCGCCGACCAACTCGGCTCCGACAAGGCCCCTGTCCGCCTCGCCGGCCTGTACGCCCTGGAGCGCCTTGCCCAAGACAACCCCGCCCACCGACCGAGCATCGTCGAGGTGATCTGCGCCTACCTACGCATGCCCTACACCCCACCCGACAACCAACCCACCCAGGACGCCGGCGAGCAACCACCCGCAGACAGCCCCGCTCCCGCCGCGCCGACGGACGCCACCGGTGACAACGACAAACTCACCGTGGACCCCCGAGAAGAACGCCAAGTCCGCCTCGCCGCCCAACGCATCCTCGCCCGCCACCTACGACCAACAACCTCCGAAGAGCAACCCCATCCCCTTTACTGGGGCCCAAAGGTGACCCTCGACCTCACCGAAGCCGTCCTCACCGATCTCGATTTCACCGGCTGCCACCTCCACAACGCCACCTTCACCAACACCCACTTAGTCGGCATCACCAAGTTCGACAAGGCGACGTTCAGCGACGGGGTGAGGTTCGACAGGGCGACGTTCGGCGGCGACGCCAAGTTCGACAAGGCGACGTTCAATGGCCTCGCCGGGTTCGGCGAGGCGACGTTCGGCGGCATCGCCGGGTTCGCAGAGGCGACATTTGATGGCGAAGCCTGGTTCGCCGAGGTGACGTTCGGCGGCATCGCCGGGTTCGATAAGGCGACGTTCGATGGCCAGGCCGGGTTCGACAAGGCGACGTTCAACAGCCTCGCCTGGTTCGGCGGGGCGACGTTCGACAGCATCGCCGTGTTCACCGCGGCGACGTTCGGCAGTGTCGCCGCGTTCGGCGAGGCGAAGTTCGGCGGCGCCGCCGGGTTCGGCGAGGCGACGTTCGGCGATAGCGCCGGGTTCGCCGAAGCGGCGTTCAACAGTGTCGCCAGGTTCGACAAGGCGACGTTCAGCGGCGACGCTGGGTTCGACAAGGCGACGTTCGACAGCATCGCCGTGTTCACCACGGCGACGTTCGGCAGTGTCGCCGGGTTCGACAGGGCGACGTTCAGCGGCGACGCCTGGTTCGACAGGGCGACGTTCAGCGGCGACGCCTGGTTCGACAGGGCGACGTTCAACAGCAACGCGAGCTTCAATTGGGCCACCCTTGCCGGAACGAGGTATGAAGGGCCGGTCTAGTTGCCGAATTGGCCTCTATCAGATCAAGGCGGCCCGCAAGCGGGCCGCGCCGGCCCGGCCCCGGCCTGCTGGCGACCTCCGGCCGGCATCGGCCGGGCCAGCCGGCCACGCTGGCGGATTGCAAGAGCTGTTTGCCCTCCGGGCGGGGGATCTTCGACAGAGATGGGGGAGGCCCGTCCGGACGGTGCGGTAGTCGATGGTTGCGCGGGTCGCCATCTCCACCATGAGTCCCAGGCAGAGCCGAGCAGACCAGGGGCCAGGGTGCCAAGGTCGTTCGTCCGGTAGGGCGCTCCACCTTGACACCCTGGCCCCTGGCCCACTCCACGGTGTGTGGGACTCACGGCGGAGATGGCTCTGAGGCCCACCGTGTGGCAGCAGAAGCGAGGATGCTCGCGAAGGACGTAAGGGCGGTTCAGCCCGTTCCCATCGCGAGCCAGATCATGAAGGATCGCCAACACCTTCGGGCGACGGCAGACGGCAGGACAGGGCATGATGCTCGGATGACATTGGCCGAGATCTGGCCCGTGCGCCGTCTGCGGGTGACGACGTCCGTGCTTGAGCTGGCTGTACCGGGTGAGGGCGAGCTTGCCGAGCTGGCGATCCTTGCGGCAGCCGGCATCTACGATCCGCAGAGCCGCTTTCTGGCGCGATCGCCCGTAGCGGGATGGGAGTCGGGACCGTCACCCCAGGCCGAGTGGTCGTTCCTGCGGTACTACTGGGCGTCCCTAGCGGACTGGCGGCCGAGCAGATGGAACCTGGTAATGGCTGTGAAGGCCGATGGCGCGTGCGTCGGGGTGCAGGAGATCGGCGCGCAGGAATTCGGGATCACTAAGACCGTCTCGACGGGGTCATGGATCGCGCGGCGGTTCCAGCGGCGTGGTTACGGCAAGGAGATGCGGGGCGCCATCCTGCACCTCGCGTTCGCCGGGCTGGGAGCGGATCGCGCCGAGTCCGCCGCCTGGTCCACCAACGCGCCGTCGCTGGGAGTCTCGTGGTCGCTTGGCTATCAGTCGAACGGCACCACAATCCGGGCTTTCGACGGTGCCCGCCAGGAGCAGATCAACCTGGTGCTCGACCGCGAACGGTGGGAGAGCCACCGTGACGACATCGCGATCCACGGACTCAGCGACGAGGTGCTTGAGCTGATGAACGTTAAGTCGGCCGCATCCCGGTGATGGCCGCTGCCCGCGGGGCCGCACGTCCGTTGGGCTGTACAGCCATTGGTACAGCCAAGCTGGCCGACAGGCGTGGGTGACGAGCGACGGCAACCGACGAGTTGAGCAGGTCAGTCGCACCAGCCGACGCCAGCCGACAACGGGCTCGATCTTTGCAAGGCAGGGGTTAGGGGTTCGAGTCCCCGGGGCTCCACAAGCACTTTCCCTGGTTGATCTCGGTGTCGAGCACAGCCAAGCGCTCGCGCCGTCTCCTGTTGCCGAGAATCCGATCGATGGCTGAGGCAGCCTGACGGGCGACTGCAGATGGCAGGACAGGGCACCGCCGAGCAGGCAGCTCAGGTGCGTGCGGAGGCCAGCCAGTTCGGGGCTCAGGCCGATGACGACACCTGGGAGCAGGCGTGGGATGCCCGATCCACCTATGACGACGCACCGGTGTTTGGCTGGTTTCTCGCCTGAGCCGGCCCGTCTCCGGTCTCGGTGGGCCCGGAGTGCATGATCAATGGATGACAGAGAAACCAGTGACGATGCAGGTGTACTGCCGGCTGGAGGTGATCGTGACCGATCCCGCGGCGGTCAGCGCTCTCGCCGTGCGAGAGCTTCGGGCCGCCGACATCGACTGGTCCACTGAGGAAGACGACCTCGAATCCGCCGTCGAGGAGTTGCGGGCCGACCTTGCCAGTTCCCTGGCTGATGTCGTGGACATCAGCGGTCTCGTCGACGGCATCCCCGGTGTGGAGTTCCGCGGCGGCCTCTGCTGGGCGGAGCAGGCGCCGGCCCGCGATCCGTTTCGGGCAGCGGGATAAAGGAGCCGTCCGTCAGGCGGACGCGTTGAGCGGGGCGGTCTCGCCACGGGCGACGGTGCGTACCTGCTTGACCCAGCCACGACGGCGGGCCTCGTCGACGAAGTCCCGTAGCGGGGAGCGGAACACCGGATAGTCGTCGTAGTGGATCGGCACTGTCAGCTTCGGCCGGATCAGCTCCACCAGGTCGGCGCCCTGCTGGGCGTCCATGGTGAGCAGGATCCCGGCGACCTTCGTGCCGCCGAGGTGGATCAGCATCGCGTCGATGTCCGGGTAGCGCTCGGGGATGGTCGTGAGCAGGGGCCGGTTCAACGTGTCCCCGGTGACGTAGAGCCGGAACTCGCGCCGCCCCGCCCGCTCCACGTCGATCATCGTGCCCATCACGTCGGGCATCAGCAGGTCCAGGGCACCCGGCCGTGCTTGCCGGGCATGGACGTCAGCCGCACTGTCGTACCGTCGCGGTGCAGTTCCCGGGACGACCAGGTGGGCAGGCCCTCGGCGGCCCGGAAGCCCCAGCGGCGTAGCTTGCGCTCCGCTGCGGGCGTCGTGACGATGGGCAGCTGGCGGTCCAGTTCGCGGCGGGCGACCCGGTCGAAGTGGTCGCCGTGCAGGTGGGACAGGACCACGGCGTCCAGCGCGGGAAGCTGGGCGATCCGCAGCGCCGGGTCCGTGCGTCGGCGCGACCACAGACCCTTTCCGAGGTACGCGCGCTGGCCCCGGTGCAGGAAGTTCGGGTCGGTAAGCAGGGTGAAGCCGCCGATCCGCAGCAGTGTCGTCGCGGTTCCGATGAACGTCACCTGTGGATGCTCGGCCACTGTGTCCACCTCCTCCGACTGCGGTACCCCAGCCGGTTGCGCCCAAGCGGCGCAACGGCGATCAGTCCTCCGAGCCTTCGCTCGGTGGTTGCCGGTCGCCGGTGGACGGCAGGCGCTCCACCAGCCTGGTGAGTGCGCCGTTGGCGAAGGTGGCGCCGAGCGCCGATCCGGCCCCGATGGTCCAGCCGACCGGCCCGAGCGGCGTGCAGCCGAAGAACTGGCTGAGCCCTGGTGTCTGTACCACTACTACCAGCACACCCAGTGACGCCGCCGTGGACGCCAGCACCATGGGGCTGGTGCCTCCGGCGAGAACGGTCTGGCCGAGTTGGGTGCCGACCAGGGAGACGAGGGCGACAGTTCCGGCCCGCCGCCGGCGGCCGGTGTACCGGGCGAGCGTCCATCCGGTGGTCGCGCCCAGTGTGGTGGCTGCCGCACGCAGCCCGATCTCCCGGGTGAGGGTCACTCCGAGCGACGCGTCCGGTCCCTCCCGGAGCAGGCTGTCGGTGCTGCCCGCGGCAGGTGGGCGGACGGCGATGGCCAGCGCCGGTGCCAGGTCGGTGAGGAGGTTGACCAGTAGGAGCTGTCGCCCGGTGAGGGCGGATCGGCCGGTAGCGGCGGCGCTCAGGACGCTGAACGCGATCTCTCCGAGGTTGCCGCCGACGAGGATGCTGAGCGCGTGGCGTACCGACGACCACATGGCCCGACCCTCGACCAGGGTGGCGATGATGGTCTCCAGTCGATCGTCGGTGACCACGAGGTCGGCGGCGGCTCGGGCGGCCGGGGTGCCCCGCTGGCCTAGCGCGATACCGACGTCGGCGAGCCGGATCGCTGGCGCGTCGTTGGCGCCGTCGCCGGTCATGGCCACGGTCCGCCCGCACTTCTGCAGGGCCTGGATGATCCGTACCTTGTGCGCCGGAGTGCAGCGGGCCACCACGTCCGTGCGGGCGAGCCGTTCGGCGAGTGCCTCGTCGTCAAGTTGGTCCAGCTCGCCGGCAGTGACGACCCGCTGCTCGTCGTGCTCGCTGATGGTGGCGGCGATCGCCTCGGCGGTGGCCGGGTGGTCCCCGGTGATCATGATGGCGTGCACGCCGGCCTGCCGGATCCGGCGTACGGCCGGCGCGGCGCTCTCCCGGACACCGTCGGCCATGGCGAGGAAGCCGACGAAGGTCAACTCCCGGACCTGGTCGTCGGTGACGTCCGGGCTGGTCACTGTGCATTCAGCGACGGCAAGGATCCGGTGTCCCGCGCCGGCACGGTCGGCAAGCATCCGGTGCAGCTCGGCGCGTCCGGCGTCGTCCAGCGGCTCCTGGTGGCCGTCGACACGGCGGGTCGCGCAGCGCGGCAGCACCGTCTCCGGTGCGCCCTTGACGCTCAACAACAGGCGACCGTCGGTCTCCCCGACGCTCGCGTGGTAGCCGCGGGACGGCTCGAACGGCAGCCCGCCGGCAGCCCTCCACCCGGGGGCGCCGATCTGCTCCACCACCTCGGCAGTGGTCGCACCTCGCCGGACCGCCCGGTCGGTCTGCAACGCCAGCTCCTCCGGATCGGCCGCCGCGGGCGTCGCCCGCAGCGCCGTCGCCAGCGTCAACCGCAGCCGGTCGTCCAGCCGGTCCACCGACGCGTACCGGTCACCGGCGCCGTCGCCGACCCCGGCGAGCAGCAACCGGCCCTCGGTGAGGGTGCCGGTCTTGTCGAAGCAGAGCACGTCCACCCGGCCCAGCGCCTCGATCGTGCGCGGATTGCGGACCAGGGCGCCGTGCTCGGCCAGCCGTCGGGCGGCGGCCAGTTGCGCCGCGCTTACCAGAAACGGCAGCCCCTCCGGCACCGACGCGACGGCCAGGTTCGCGGCGGTCGCCGCCGTCTCCCGCAGGGGTACGCCCCGCAGCAGTCCCGCGCCGGCGACCGCGATCGCCGAACCGGCTGCCAACGGGATGGCGGCCTTGGTCAGTGAACCGAGCCGAGCCTCCACCCCACTGGTCGGAGGTGCCTGCCGGGCGAGCGCCATGCTGCGCCCTGCCTCGGTGTCGGCGCCGGTCGCCACGACCACAGCGGTGCCGTGCCCGGCGGCGATAGTGGTGCCGTCGTAGAGCATCGAGTGCCGGTCGGCGAGGGCGGTGGCGACCACCGGTCGGTCGGTCTTGGCCACCGGCAGCGATTCGCCGGTCAGCGACGACTCGTCGGCCTCCAGCCCCACCGATTCGAGCACCCGGCAGTCGGCGGGTACCGAGTCACCGGATTCGAGGGCGATGAGGTCCCCGGGCACCAGGTCCTCCGCGGCGACCACCCGTTCGGTGCCGTCCCGGCGGACCCGGGCGGTCACCGCCGAGCGGGACAGCAGTTCGGCAAGTGACCGTTCGGTGTTGCGTTCGTGGACCGCCCCGACGAGCGCGGAGCCGCCCACCACGCCTCCCACCAGGGCGGCGTCGACGAGCGACCCGAACGAGGCCGAGAGCACCGCCCCGGCGGCGAGCACCGGGGTGAGCGGGTTGGCCAGTTCGTCCACGAAGGCGCGCAGCAGCCCGCCGGCCGGGGCGTTGTTGTCGTGCGTACCGTGTCCGCTCTGCCGGCGGGACGCCTCCGCGCTGCTCAGACCGTCCGGGCCGGTGTGGAGCCGGTCCAGGACCGCGTCGACGGGCATCAGATGCCAGGCTGTCGCCACCGGTGCCGGAGTGTCCGTCTGGTCCGGCACGCGGCCGGCCCGCCACACGCCGTGGGCGAAGGCGAGCGCCGCCGCGCCATTGACTGAAGCCAGGGCGCGTAGGGGGAGCTGGGTCCGTGGGGCGGTGAAGGCGCCCAGTGCGCCGAGACCGGTGCCGGCCATCGCCAGGCGGATGTTCTGCCCGGCCATCCGGCGGGCCACCCCGGCCGCTTCCACGAGCAGGGCCACCACCCGCAGATCGGTGCCGACCAGCAGGTGCGCGCCCCACGGTGGCAGGTCGTCCGGCCCGCTCAGACCCAGGCCACAGTCGGCGGCGGCGAGCCCTGCCCGGTTGCCGGACACCAGCATCACCACCGCGCCGTCGCGTTGCAGTGTCCGCACCGACTCGGCGAGCTGATCACCGCCGGGCAGCAGGGCGTCGGCGAAGCCGTACCGTTCGTCGTCCGCTCCCGCGACCACCAGCCGCAGCCCGGCGTGCCGTGCGGCGGTCGGCAGGCCGTCGACGCCCGGTGCGGGTTCCGGCTCGACACGCAGCAGCGCGGCCAGCCGGTCACCGTGCGCGAGGCCGAGCACCTGGCCGCCGGCCGAGCGCAACCGGCCGCTGTCGGCGGTGTCGCCTGGGTCCTCGGCGTGCAGCTGCTCCAGCGGGCCGAGTCGCCAGCCGTCGACCTCCCGCGACGCGCCCGGCGCGCTGGGGTCGAACAGCGCGAACGCCCGCTCGGCCACCTGGTCGACGTCCGCTCCGGGCAGCGGTGCCAGGTCGGCGAGGACCCCCCGGTCGGAGCCGAGTACGGCGGCGTCGAGCACCAGCGTGTCGATGCGGTCCAGCTCCCGCAACACGCTGCGGTCCATGGCGATCACGCCCCGGCGGGCCAGGATCCGGCCGAGCTGCGCGGCGTACCCCTCGCGGCCACTGCCGGGGGCCTTGGGCAGCGCGGAGAGGCCCACCGATCCGGCGCGTTTGTGCCCGACTATCGGTACGGCCGCCAGCGCTCCCGCCGCGCCGGCGATCAGCATGCCGTTGACGTACCGCTCGATCGGACCATCCGGCTTCGGTCGGGGGCGTTCGTCGGGGTGCCACCGCGCGCTGGCCCGGTCCGGTGCGCCGGTCAACCGCGGTTCGGCCTGTTCCCAGGCGCGTAGCTGTGCCCGGGCTTCGCCCCATTGCACGATCCGCTGTGCGCCGTCCAGGACGATGCCGATCCAGCCTCCGGTGAGGCCCTGCACCACTGCCTCGGTGAGCGGAAACAGCAGTTCGGCGCGCGGGTCCGAGCGGAGTCCCCGGTCGGCGAGCGCGTGCAGTTTCGGGTGCAGGTCGACAGCGCCGATGAGTCCGACCACCTCACCGGGCACTGGTGTGAGCGGCAGGATCCGGGTCGCCGCTGAGATGGTCAGGCCCAGCACGTCGGAGGCGAGCGCTCCGAGGGTGCGTGGCGTACGCGGCCCCTCCTCTGGCGGATGGGGCGGTG
Source organism: Micromonospora sp. DT68 (assembly GCF_049847245.1). Lineage (NCBI taxonomy): Bacteria > Bacillati > Actinomycetota > Actinomycetes > Micromonosporales > Micromonosporaceae > Micromonospora > Micromonospora sp. DT68. The sequence goes on along the minus strand of NZ_JBNCNZ010000003.1, from coordinate 258,136 downwards.
GGACGTCCGGATCGGGGTCGTGATCGCAGGTCCGCTCGGTCCGCTCGATCGTCGTGATCAGGTCGCCCAGGTCCGGCTCCGGTGCCTGCACCGCGACCACCACCCGACCCGAGGGCGCGTTCACGCGTGCCCAGACGACCCCGGGCAGCCTTTCCAACGCACTCTCCACCTGCCGGGCCAGCTTGTCGCCGCCGGGCTGGCAGACGCCGTGCACCTCGATGTGGTGCCGGCCGGGCCGAGAGCGGACCTTGCGGCGGGTCAGGCCGGTCAGCCGGGCCAGCCGGGTCGCGGTCGGACCGACGGTGCGCGAAGCCGCGCCGACGGTGCGCGAAGCCGCGCCGACCAGCTGCGGCACGTTGACGGACGGCAGCAGACGGCCGGCGGCGCGACCCACCGCCGTCATCGAGGCGTACGGCTGCAGTGGTGCCCGCCCGGCTCCCTGCCGCTGCTGGTTCTGCCGTCGGCCATCGTGCCCTCCCGCTGCCTCGGATCCGGAAGGGCTGGCTTCCCGACGTCGCATCCGTTATGCCCCGCGAGGAGGGGAATCTCGCCGTGGATGGCGGGCGAGAGTCGGGTCACTCCCGGTTGACCTGAATTCGGGTTGAGGTCGCAGGCTTGGACCATGCCGAGCAGAACGAACCCGCGCCCGTGCCTGATCGACGCTCCGACGGCGGCTCGGCGGTGACCGCCACAGCTGTTTCGCCGGAGCCCGGGTTGTGGGCACCTCGGCTGCGGGCCATGACAGTGGGCAGCGTCGCGCTGATCTCGCTCATCGCGTTCGAGGCGCTCGCTGTCGGTACGGCGATGCCGACTGTGGCGCGCAGCCTTGACGGTCTCGCCCTGTACGGGATCGCGTTCGGCGGTGCGTTCGCCGCCAGCGTGATCGGCATGGTGGTGTCCGGCATCTGGTGCGATGCCCGAGGACCCCGGGCACCTCTGTGGCACGGCGTCGGCTGGTTCGTCGTCGGGTTGGTGGTGGCCGGAACGGCCCCGCTCATGGGGTTCCTTGTCGTCGGCCGGGTGGTGCAGGGCTTCGGCTCGGGCCTGCTCTCGGTGGCGCTGTACGTGATCGTCGCTCGGGCGTACCCGGAGGATCTGCATCGGCGGATCTTCGCGGCGTTCGCCGCCGCGTGGGTCGTGCCGTCGCTTGTCGGCCCGGTGCTGGCCGGCCTGATCGTCGAGCACCTGGGCTGGCGCTGGGTGTTCCTGGCGGTGCCGGCGCTGGCTCTTCCCGCGGTGTTGCTGATCCACCCGGGCCTGCGGTCGTTCGGCGCCACGGCCGCGAGCCGGGTGCCGGCGGGGGCGGTGGCCCGGATCGCCTGGGCGTGCGGGGCGGGGGTGAGCGCCGCGCTGTTGCACATCGGGGGACAGCAGCGCGGCGCGGCCGCCGTGGTGCTCGTCATCATCGCCCTGGCCGGTCTGCTGGTCTGCGCTCCCCGCCTGCTGCCGGCCGGGTTCCTGCGGGCCGCCCGAGGGCTGCCCACGGTGATCGGTCTGCGGGGCCTGGCGTCGGCGGCCTTCGTCGGCGCCGAGGTGGTCATCCCGCTGCTGCTCTCCCGGGAGCGCGGTTTCTCGCCGACGGCTGCCGGGCTGGTCCTCACCGTGGGGGCGTTGGCGTGGTCGGTGGGTTCCTGGGTGCAGGGACGTGTCCCGGTGCCGGCCTCCCGGGCGAGCCTGCCTCGGGCCGGGCTGACCTTCATCACTGTCGGCATCGCGTTGGTGGCGGTCGCTGTCCAACCTGATGTGCCGGTGGCAGTGCTGGTGCTGGGCTGGGCCGCGGCAGGTGTGGGTATGGGTCTGCTCTATCCGTCGCTGTCGGTGTTGACCCTTGAGTTGTCCGCACCCGGTGAGCAGGGCCGCAACAGCTCCTCTCTGCAACTGGGCGACGCGCTTTTCGCGGCGACCGTGCTGGCGCTCACCGGTGCCGTGCTGGCCGCCGGAAGCGCGCCGGGTGCGGGTAGCTACACGGTGACCCTTGTGGTGGCCGGCGGCCTGGCGCTGGTCGGTGCGCTGCTGGCCGGCCGGGTGGTCGTCGGACGTACGCGGCCAAGCGGGTGATCCGCGCGGATTCGACGCTGTGACGGGCGGCCGGGCCGGGAGGATGGCGGGCGATGAGCTTCCTGACCGTCCTGCCACTGGCCGTGGTGGTGGCCGCCGGGACGAAGCTGATCGTGGCGGTCTTCCTCGCCTCTTCGGACCGGCCCCGGGCAGCGTCGCTTGGTTTCCTCGCCGGTGTGGGACTGGTGGTGGCCGCCGGGGTGACGGCGAGCTGGCTGCTTACCCGCTGGGTGGGTGGGCTGACCGCCGACGCCAGCGCCGTCGCGGGCCGCGTCGACCGGGGACGGGTCATCGACGTGGTGGTGCTCGTCCTGCTGGTGGTGCTGGCCGTGCTGGTCTGGGTGCGTCGGAACCGGGCCGGCCCACCCGGGTGGCTGGGCAGCGTCGGGCACGGCGACCCGCGCTGGGCGCTGCGAGCGGGTGTGGTGCTCGTCGTGGTGGCACCCACCGACGACCTGGCCATGGCCGCCGTCGGAGCGAGCGTTGCCCGACACGATCTGCCGTGGTGGCATCTGTTGCCGTTCGTGCTTGTCACAGTGTTCCTGCTGGCGTTGCCGTTGCTGGCGTTGCTGCTGCTCGGGCGTCGCGCGACCCGGGTGTTGACGGCAGTGCGGCGGTGGTCCGAGGGGCACGCCTGGGTGGTGAACGAGGCGCTTATCGCGTTCTTCGCGCTGTTCACAGTGCTGGACCTGGTACGCCCGGGGTGAGGCGGCGCACACCCCGGTCACGTGTCGCCCTCTACTGCCGTCATCTGCCGTGGGCCGGGTGGCTCGGTGTTGGCCGTGGATGGCGGCGGGACGGGAGACGACGATGAAGGTGCTTGTCACCGGGGCGGGTGGTCATCTGGGTCGGCCGACGCTGGCTCGGCTACGCGAGGACGGGGTGGATGTACGGGCCACCGGCCGGCGGGCGCGTCAGGGCTCCGACGTCGAGTGGGTGGTCGCCGACCTGGCCACCGGGGACGGCGTGGCCGAGGCGGTGGCGGGGGTGGACGCGGTGCTGCACCTGGCGTCCTCGCCCCGGGGCAGGACACACCAGGTGGACGTGCTGGGCACCCGTCGGGTGGTGGTGGCAGCCGCCGCGGCCGGCGTCCGGCACCTGGTCTACGTCTCGATCGTCGGCGTCGATCGGGTGCCGATCCCGTACTACCGGAACAAGCTCGCCGCCGAGCAGGTGATCGCGGCCGGTCCGGTGCCGTGGTCGGTGCTGCGGGCCACCCAGTTCCCCCAGTTCCTGGACGACCTGTTGGCGTCCAGCTCGCGGCTGGGCCCGGTGATCGGCGACCGGGCGGTCCTCGCCCAGCCGGTCGACCCGGGCGAGGTGGCGGCCCGGCTCGCGGCCCGGCTGGTCGCCGGCCCGCTCGGTGGAATCGAGGAGTACGGCGGGCCGCAGGTGCTCCGCTTCGACGAGGCGGCCCGCGCCTGGCGGGAGGCCCGGGGCGTACGCCGACCGTTGCTGCCGGTGCGGATTCCCGGCCGGCTCGGTCGTGAGCTGCGCGCCGGTGGTCTGCTCACCGACGCCCTGCCGCACGGCGTACGCACCTGGGCCGACCATCTCGCCGACACGTACGGGGGAACCGGCAGGAAATGAGACCGACAGCCGTTCACGTTCGCCTTACGGTGACGCCATGTTCGCTGTCGTCATCACCGTGATGCTCTACGTCGCTGGTTTCGTCTTCCTCTACGGCGTGATCCGGGTCGGTGTCCGGCACGCACTGGAGGATCTGGAGTTGTATCGGGCCAAGGCCCGTCGCGCCGAGGAGCTGGCCGCCTCGCGCGACCGCACCTTCATGCGCGAAAACGCCTTCCTCTCCGGCAGCTGAGTCGCGGTCCTGTGCAGCCCGACCAGGTGGCGTCGCGGGACGGCTCGGAGGTCGGCGGGCAACCCGACACGGCAGGTGCGAGGATCGCACCCGTGATGGGAACGCTGAAGACCGAACAGGCCCGTGCCCGCCTGGACCTGCTCGCCGCGCCGGTGGCGGAGGCCATCGCCCAGTGGCCCGCCGAGGCGCCGGTGGACGTCGACAGCGTCCTTGTCGCGCCGATCGACGCCGATCTCGCCGACACGGCGGCCTTCTGCGCCGCGTACGAGGTGGGGCTGGAGGTGTCGGCCAACTGTGTGGTGGTGGCCGGCAAGCGTGAAGGTGTGGTCCGCTACGCGGCCTGCGTCGTCCTGGCCACCACCCGGGCCGACGTCAACGGGGTGGCCCGGCGGGCGTTGGACGTACGCAAGGCGAGCTTCGCCCCGATGGACGACGCGGTCGAGTTGACAGGCATGGAGTACGGCGGCATCACGCCGATCGGGCTGCCGGCCCAGTGGCCGATCCTCGTCGACGCTCGGGTGATCGCCACGCCGCACGTGATCATCGGGTCCGGCGTACGGCACAGCAAGATCGCGCTGCCGGGGCCGGCGCTCGGCGCCCTGCCTGGTGCGCAGGTCGTCGAGGGCCTGGCCAAGCCTGCCTGAGCAGCGACCCCTGTCGATACTGTTGCACGTGAAACATCGCGTGCGGGGTCAGTTCGCTGCGGACTCCCGCTGCTCGACCTCGGCGAGAGCGGCCAGCAGCGTCTGCGTCTCCTGCGCGCCGGAAACCGCGTACTTCCCGGCCAGGACGAATGTCGGCACGCTGCTGATGCCCAGGTCCCGGGCGGTGGCCAACTGCGCGGTGATGTCGGCGACGCGCTCGTCGGATTCGAGGAACCGGCGCGCGTCGGCGGCGTCCAGGCCGATACCGCCGGCGATGGCGGCCAGCGCCTCCCGGGAGCCGACGTCGACGCCCTGTTGGAAGTGCGCCTGGTAGAGCGCCTCGACCATCTCGGCGGCCCGACCGTGGTCGGTGGCGTACGAGACCAGCCGGTGCGCGTCGAAGGTGTTGGCGATCAGCGCGCTGTCGAAGTCGAGTCGTAGCCCGTCAGCGGCCGCGATCTGGGTCACATGGTCGAACATCTGCCGCGCCCGCTCCGGCCCGCCGAACTTCGCGGCCATCGCCTCCACAGTCGGCCGCGGCTCGGGCACCGGCGACGGGTCGAGCTGGAACGGTCGGTAGCGGACCGTCACCTCGCCCTCGTACTGGGCCAGAGCCTCATCCAGCCGCCGCTTGCCGATGTAGCACCACGGGCAGACGACGTCGGCGTAGATCTCGATCTCCATGATCGGTGGTAACCGCCAGGTCAGCCGAGTTGTTCCCGCACCTGCCGCTTGAGCCGGCCCAGGATCGCCGTGCCACCACGTACGCGTAGCGGGCTGATCGCCTGCGCCAGGCCCATCCGCTGGTAGAGGTCGTCCGGCACGGCCAGCACCTCCTCGGCGCTCGCGCCGGCCAGCCCTTCGGCGAGGATCCCGGCGAACGCCCTCGTGGTGGGTGCCTCCGGTGGGCAGTCGAAGAGGGTGTCGACGACCCCGTCCGGCGTCACCTGGGCGCGCAGGAAGAACGCCGTCTGGCACTCCGGCACCTGCTCCATGCCCTCACGCACGGTGTCGTCCGGCAGTGGTGGGACGACGTCCGCGTACTCCAGGAGCATCTCCAGCACCAGGTCGCGCGGCGCGGCGGCGAACTCGTCGACGATCTCGGCCAGTCGGGCCGGCATGTCAGCCATGCGTCGAGGCTACCGCCGTTAGGAGGGGCCCCTTCCTATACCCGAGGCGTTAAGAAGGGGCCCTTCCTTACACGGTGGGGGTTTGCTCGCTGATCTCGCTGAGAGCGCTCGTCGGGTCGAGCTGCATGGCCAGGTCGCCGAGCGACACGATCCCGACGAGCTTGCGGTCGCTGTCGCAGACGAGCACCCGCCGGATGCCCCGGTCCCGCATGAGCGTCGCCGCCTCACCAGCCGTGCAGTGCTGCTCGATCATGACCACCTCGCGGGTGATGATCGAGCCGATGGTGGTGGACGCCGGTGAACTGTTCTCGGCCACAGCCCGGACCACGATGTCGCGATCGGTGAGCATGCCGGCGAGAGTGGCGCCCTCGGTGACCACCACGTCGCCGATGTCCGCCTCCTTCATCACCTTGGCCGCCTCGTCCAGGGTGGTCTCCACCGGCAGATAGACCACCTGCTTGGTCATCACATCACTGACCCGGTAACCGGCCATGAGCTCCTCCGAAGACTTTTCCGCCCGATCGAACTGCCGTACCCCCGTCACCTGGCGGCTACACCCAGGTTCCCACGTTCGCTGTGTACTTCGTGGACGATGCGCTCCACCAGACCGTCCAACGGCAATTCCACGCGGTCGTCGCCGACACGCGCACGCAACTCGACGTACCCGTCGGTCAGGCGGCGGCCGACCACGACGCTGCGCGTGATGCCGATCAGCTCCGCGTCGGTGAACTTCACACCGGCCGAGACGTGCGTCCGGTCGTCGACAAGCACGCGCACGCCGGCCGCGGCGAGGCGTCCGCCGAGCTCCAGCGCCGCGTCGAGCTGCGGCCCCTTACCCGCAACCACCAGGTGTACGTCGCACGGCGCGATTGCCGCTGGCCAGCGAAGCCCCCGGTCGTCGTGGTGCTGCTCGGCGATCGCCGCCACCGCCCGGGAGATCCCGATGCCGTAGCAGCCCATTGTGGGCCGGACGGGTTTGCCCGCCGGGCCGAGCACGTCGACAGCGAACGCGTCGGTGAAACGGCGACCGAGCTGGAAGATGTGCCCGATCTCGATGCCCCGCCGGATGGTCAGCTCGCCGTCGGCGCAGTCGGGGCAGGGGTCACCGGCGCGTACCTCGGCAGCCTCGATCGTGCCCTCCGGTGTGAAGTCCCGCCCGGACACCACGCCGGTCGCGTGTCGACCCGGCTCGTTCGCGCCGGTCAGCCACGCCGAGCCGGACATCACCCGCGGGTCGACCAGGTAGCGGACGCCCAGCTTGTCGAGCCCCTGCGGGCCGATGTAGCCGCGTACCAGCTCAGGATGGTCGGCCCACTCGTCGAAGACGGCGACCTGTGCCGGGTGCAGGGCGGCACCGACCCGCTTCAGGTCGACCTCCCGGTCACCGGGCAACCCGATCACCAGCGGTTCGGCCCGCTCGGCGCCCGGCTGCCGCACGGTCAGCACGACGTTCTTGAGGGTGTCGGCGGCGGTCCAGTCGTCCCGGCCGGCCAGCCGGCGAGCGTTGGCCAACTCCACGAGGCTGGCGATCGTAGGCGTCTCGGGGGTGTCGTGCACCTCGACGGCAGGCTGCGCGACCGGATCACCGGCCGCCGGTGCCCGCGTGACGACCGCCTCGGTGTTCGCCGCGTAGTCGCAGGTCGCGCAGCCCACGAACGTGTCCTCGCCGACCGGTGTCGTAGCCAGGAACTCCTCCGACGCCGAGCCGCCCATCGCGCCGGACATCGCGTGCACCACCGTGTAGTCCAGGCCCAGCCGGTCGAAGATCCGCCGGTACGCCGCTCGATGCCGTGCGTACGCCTCCCGCAGCCCTTCGTCGTCAAGGTCGAAGGAGTACGCGTCCTTCATCAGGAACTCCCGGCCACGCAGCAGACCGGCCCGGGGCCGTGCCTCGTCGCGGAACTTCGTCTGCACCTGGAACAACGTCACCGGGAAGTCCCGGTACGAGGTGAACAGGTCCTTGACCAGCAGCGCCGCCATCTCCTCGTGGGTGGGCGCCAACAGGTGCTCGGCGCCGCGCCGGTCGGCGAGGGTGAAGATGTCGTCGCCGTACTCCGCCCACCGGCCGCTGGTCTGGTACGGCTCGGCGGGCAGCAGCGCCGGGAAGTGCACCTCCTGGTCGCCGATCGCGAACAGTTCGCCCCGCACCACCTCGGTGATCCGGTCCAGCACCAGCTTGCCCAGCGGCAACCACGTGTAGCCGCCCGATGCGGCGCGGCGGATGTAACCGGCGCGCAGCAGCAGCCGATGGCTCGGCACTTCCGCGTCGGCCGGATCCTCGCGCAGGGTCCGCAACAACAGGGTCGACATACGCAGCAGCATGGGCGCAGCGTAGGGCGGTGGCAGCACGCCCGGCGACCCTATTCGCCGGTGCGTCACCGACCGGTCGGCCCGAGCGGGCAGCACTGCCGAAAATGCCTGTCGGGAACGGCAACCACTGTTGCCCGGGGCGACGTCTGGAGAGGCATCACTCCTTCATGTACCACCACCACTACCCGAAGGATTGGCCCGTGTGGACCCTCTGCTGAGTGAGTTCGACTCGTTTGTCCGTACCCGCACGCCAGCGCTGCTGCGTTCGGCGTACCTCCTCACCGGGGACCAGCACCTTGCCGAGGACCTGGTCCAGTCGGCCCTGGCCCGTACGCACCGAGCGTGGAGCCGGCTGCACCACAGCGGCAACGCCGAGGCGTACACCCGCAAGACCATGTACCACCTGCAGGTGTCCTGGTGGCGCCGACGCCGGGTACCCGAGTCGATGCCGGGCGACCTGCCCGAGCCACGCGGAGGCGACTCGGCCTCGGACCACGCGCACCAGACCAGCCTGCGGCTCACCCTCCGGGCGGCGCTCGCGAAGCTCTCGCCGAAGCAACGGGCCGTGCTGGTGCTGCGGTTCTTCGAGGACCGCACCGAGCTTGAGGCCGCGGAGCTGCTCGGCGTCACCGTCGGCACCGTCAAGAGCCAGACAGCCAAGTCACTGGCCAAGTTGCGCGCGGTCGCACCCGAACTCGCCGAGCTGTACGTCCTGGAAGGAAACGCCCGATGAACGACAAGCGTCTCCGGCTCGACCTGGCCGCACTTGCCGACGAGGTCACAGCGGTCGACCTGCGGGACCGTACGTTGCGCACGTCCCGTCGGCTCGGCATCCAGCGGGCGGTGGCCACCTCGGCCGCCGCGCTGGTGCTGGTCGCGGTGGCCACCGGTACCGCCTTCGCCATCCGCCCGGACCGGTCCCCCGCGCCGATGCCCGCCGACCCCCCGTCGGTCACGGCGACGCCGGCTCCGACGCCCAGCACGACGCCGTCCACCAGCACCAGCGACGCGCCAGGCTCGCCGCCCAGCGGAGGGTCCGGCACGAACGCGCCGACGGCGGAGATCGGCAAGCTCTTCTACGGCCCGGCGGAGGTGACCGACGCGAAGACGACGAACCTGCGGTCCTGGCACCCCGGCGACAACCCGGTACGACTGCTGGCACTGCCCACGATCGCGGCGTTGAACACCGCGAGTGTCTCGCAGGACGGCCGCCGGATCGCCTGGGTGACCAGCAACGACAGCGGCCAGGGCGGCACCCTCTTCGTTGCCAACGCGGACGGCTCCGACAAGCAGCAGCTGCGCTCGGACGTCGATGCCCAGTGCCTCACCCCGGTCTGGTCGCCGGACGACCGGCACCTGTTGTTCCGCGCGGTGGAGGCGATGGGTGGCGGCGGCCGGTACGGCGTGCTGGACACCCGCGGTGACAGCGGAAAGGTCAACTGGTGGACCGAGCAGCCGGGCGGCTGTCACGCCCTGTGGTCGGCGGACGGTCGAAGCATCGCCATGACCGTCGACGCTGGTGTCACGCTCTACGACAAGGATGGCGCGAAGAAGCGAACAGTCCCGGGCTTCACATTGGACGGTTGGCGTAGCAACGACATTGCCAGCCTCTCGCCGGACGGCTCCCGGATCGCCCTGCACCGGAGGAAGGCCAGCGAGGACGCCGGCGACATCGCTCGTGAACTCTGGGTCAACGCCGTGCTCGACACCCGCAGCGGCAAGCAGGTCGCGTTGCCGCTGGGCGGGCGCACTCTGCGGCAGGTCTACTTCCAACCCGACGGCTCGATGGTCGTACGCGTCCAGGCCGGCAGCGGATACGCCCTGCTGCTTGTGGCCGAGGACGGCAAGAAGCTCTCCGAGACCGCCGAGCCCGCAGCTTTGAAGGACATGCAGATCCTCGCCGTCGTGGACTGACGACCACCGGAAATGGTTGCCGGTCCAGGCGGATCCGACTGTCGGATAGCAGCCCTTGAGCACGGCAACTCGCCACCGCAGGGGACTCGTCTTGGCTGGTGTCCCGATCGGTCAGACCATTTACAGGAGCATCGTCATGAACCTCGGTCCGCTCACCCAGTCCACCTCCCGTTCCCGCGCGCTCGTCGGTACGGCAGCGCTGCTGTGCCTGGCATTCGGTGCTGCGGCCTGTGGCACCGCTGGCACGGACGGCGCTGCCGCTCCGGCCGAGACCGGCACCGCCGTACCCGTGACCGCCGACACCTCGGCCGGCGGCGCGGGCGGCCCGGTGGCGGATGCGGCCCCGGTCGCCGCACCGACCCGCCCCGCCGCCGGCTCGGCGCAGTGGCCGCAGCTGACCTGGTACACCGCCCAGGAGTACGGCAAGAAGCAGAACGACCCGGCTCGGATCTGGCGGCGTACCCCGGGTGGGAGTTGGCAGTTGGTCCGGGCGGGTCGTCCCGGCAACGGCGTGGCGGCCGGGCAGATCGCGGTCTCGCCGGACGGCCGACGGGCCGCCTGGATGGAGGCGTCCGCAAAGCGGCTGGTGATCAGCGACCTCGCCGGCACGAAGCAGCGCGCTGTCCCGACGCAGGGCCAGCAGACCTGCGCGCCAGGTTGGCTGGACTCGAGGCGGGTGCTCTACGGCCTGGGCCGGGAGAAGGACTGGACACTTGTCGCCGTCAACGCCGACGGCACCGGCCGTAAGGTGCTCGCCACCCGGCAGGCGAGCTGCCCGACGGCGGCCGGTGGATGGATCGCCCAGTTCACCGACCGGACGGTGCGTATCCGCAGCGAACGTGGTGCGTGGCGTGCGATCAGCCCGCGCGTACCGACCGGCCTCGTCATCGACGGGGTGGCGGGGATCTCCGGCAACGGCCGCACAGTGGTGATCAGCACCCATGTGCCCAGCGTCGGTGGGTGTGCCTGCGGCTGGCAGTTCCGCAACTACCGGGTCGACACCGCAGGCGGGAGGGCCACCGAGTTGGCGCCGCTCGACCAGACCTGGACCAGGCCGACCGGACACGGACAGGCCGTCGGCGCTGTCGTTCCGGCCAATGGCGACCTGGTGGTCCAGATCAACACCGCGACGCCGTCCGACGACGCGCCGGCGTACCGGCTGGTCCGGTACGCCGCCGATGGCCGGGTGCGGGCCGACGCGGCGGTGCCCACCGGCGGGCCGCGGGGTGGCCTGCTGGGCTGAGCCACCGGTGCGACGTCACCGGGTACGACGAGGGACCGGCCGCTCACGGGGGTGGCCGGTCCCTCCTGTCGCCGCCGGGCGTCCCGGATTCAGCTCACCCGGTGCCGGGAAGGCGGCCCGCGCAGCGCATGTCCGGGTCGGTGAGCGGTCGTCGGGGCATCATCCACTCAAGGGCGGTCTCCTCCACCGGCCAGCCGCGTACCGACACCAGGCTGTAGGGCGCCGCTGCCGCCTGTGGGCAGAGAACCTGCGACTGGACCTGGCCGTTCGGCAGGAACCGCACGCCGGCGGTCTGGTCCAGCACGATTGTCGACGTGTCGGTGACTGTGATGAGCGCCCCGAGCACCACCTCCGAACCGGCTCCAGCGGCCGGCGGCGGGGCAGCCGTGAGGTCCGGCGGTGGGCTCGCCGCTCGGTCCGGGGCCTCCGTGCGCGGCGTCCCGACCGCGTCCTTCGGCGCCACCTCGATCGCGGCGGTGGGCAGCAGCGGCACCCGGAGGAAGACCGCGCCCATCACCAGCGGAAGCACTGCGGCGACAGTGAACGCCAGACCGTGGGTCAGCGCCGGGGCGATCCAGCCGGGGATCGGGCCGGTGACCAGCACGGTGGTGGCGGGTGGCACCGCCAGCAGCGCGGCGGTTGCCCACTCGCCCTCCCGGACCGCCGTCCAGATCGCCGGACCCAGCAGGCTGTACGCCAGGACCGCCGCCGCCAGCGGCAGCGCCACGCTGACCAGCAGGATCCGCGTCGGTTCCTGCGGGTGCAGGTAGCGGGTGCGCAGCGCGAGCAGCCACAAACCGAGCATCAGCAGCGCAGGTAGGAAACGGAGCTGCCAGGTGAGCGCCCCCAGCGCGACCGCTGCGGTGAGCACCCAACCAGGGGTACGCGCCGTCAGGGAAGCCAGCAGCGACCGTTCCGGGTCGAAACGGTCAGGGGCGCTGAGCCGGAGCAGGCGGCCGAGCACCCCGAACGTCAACACGACAACTGGGAACGCCCACACCAGGGCGATCAACAGGGCGCTGAGCAGGCCGAGCGGGCTGACGTACTGCACAAGCAGCAGCATCGTGGACATGTCCTGTCGGCTGAGCTGCCACAGCCGCAGGACCAGGAGCAGGACGGGGAACGCGGGCAGGAGGGTCAGCAGCCACTGCTGCGCCTGCCGCGCCCCCGCCATCCGACGCGGACGGCCCGCGTTGGCGGGGTTGCCGGCGATCCGGGGTGCGCCGGGGCGGGTAGCGCGATCCTCTCCCACGGCCACTGTCGCACCTCCACCTTCCTCGCCTCGGGTTGCTGCTGTTCCGCGACCGGCTGCGGGAGGTTGTATCCCTGCTGCCAGCGGAGGTTGGTGTTGTACGCGTCCTCCCAGGTCGAGTCCTCCTTGTCGTGGGCCGAGACGTAGAGCGCGAGGTCGACCAGGTCGCGCAGCGCCTTGTTGGGGCCGGTGTTGACACCCCATCTCTCCTGGGGAGACGAGCCGATGTCCCAGTGCTGCAGCGGCTTGACGTTGCGGAGCGTGACCGGGAAGCGTTGACCGCTGTCGTCGGGCTGGTCGCCGGTGACAAAGCCGGCGAGGATCGCCGCGTCGGTGGTGACCGCCTCGATCGTGCCGTCGTACAGCATCTGGATGCATTCGCTGATCCGGTTACGGCCTGTCGGCTTGGCGCCGGCCTCACCGAGGCGCTGGATTGACGTCGACGTGGTGAGCGAGCACACCGTCCGCCCGCTCAGGTCCTCCAGGCTGCTCACCTGTCCCTTGAAGCTCTTCAAGGTCACCACCGACTGCTCGGTGTGCAGGTACGAGGAGGAGAAGACAGCGCCCTCCTCCGCGCGCTTGTCGTTGATGCTGTACGACGCGATGACCAGGTCGACGGTGACGAAGCCGTCGTTGTCGCGGGCCTGTCGACGGGCCCGGTCCTCGCTTTCGATCGGCAGGAACCGCACCTGGGAATGATCGAAGCCGAGGAAACCGGCGATCATGTACGCGATGTCGACGTCGAAGCCCTTCCAGACGTTGTTGCCGAAGCGCTGGGAGATGCCGGGCTGGTCGTCCTTCACCCCGATGACGAGCTGCTGCTTACCTTTCATGCCGGCCTGTTCGAGCAGTTCGTCGCGGGTCGGGGGGCCTGCGGCGAGCACGATCGGGACAAGGGCCGCCACCAGGACGGCCAGCGCGACAATGAGCCCCACGAGGCGGATCTGGCGACTCCGGGCGGTGCGTGGCGAGGTGGTGTCCGCCGGGGCCGGCCCGGCGGGGTTCGGTTCGCTTGCCTGACTCAAGTTAGGCCTCCCGCTGCGCGGCCTGGTGACCGGCCCTCCATTGTGAGCCCTGGATGCGAGCCGGGGCGACCCGACGCGAGCCGGATTGTCGACTCACATCCGGTGCGCTCCCGGCGGGTCGCACCGACCGGCATCGCACCGACCGGCATCGCATTGATCCTCAGAACGGATGACGTCCGCCACGTCGCCCCTCCGGGGCATCGTCCGTCGCGTCAGCGGTGACAGACTGGTCGCCGCAAGCAACGGGGTGGCGTGAGGGAGACGCGGGTGCGCTGGCGCAGTTATGTCGCGGTCGGGGACAGCTTCACCGAGGGAATGGACGACGCGTACCCCGATGGCACCTACCGGGGTTGGGCGGACCTGGTGGCGACCCGGCTGGCAGCCGAGGCCGGCCCCGACTTCCGCTACGCGAACCTGGCCATCCGGGGCCGCCTCTTTCCCAGCGTGGTCGCCGAGCAGGTGCCCGCCGCGGTGGCGATGAAGCCCGACCTGATCAGCTTCGCGGCCGGCGGAAACGACGTGTTGCGCCGCACCTTCGACCCGGAAAGGATCGTCACCCGCTTCGACGACGTGGTTCGCCAACTGCGCTCGGGCGGCGCGGACGTCCTGCTCTTCCGGTTCGCCGACGTGATGGCCCGGCTTCCCGGCCAGCGCCTCGTGGCCCCCCGGGTGGAACTGCTCAACCAGGCTGTCGGTGAGACCGCCGAGCGGCACGGCGCCATCCTCGTCGACCTGTACGCCGACGACACCTTTCTCAACCCGATGCTCTGGAGCACCGACCGGCTGCACCTGAGCGAGGTCGGGCACCGGCGGGTCGCCGGGCAGGTGTTGAACGCGCTCGGCGTGGGCTGCGACGAGGAGTGGCTGATGGTGCCGCCGCACCCTGCCCCGTCGCCGTGGCTCGCCGCGCGCGCCGCGGATCTGCGCTGGGCCGGGCAGCACCTGGCCCCGTGGGTCAAGCGACGGCTCACCGGCCGTTCGTCCGGCGACACAGTCACCGCGAAGCGCCCGCTGCTCGGGCCGATCGTCGACTGAACGTGCGCACCCTGCACACCGCGCCCCTGCTGCGGCGTACCCCGGACGGCGAGGCGGTGCCGGGCCACGCCGTGCTTGTCGGTGGCGACCGGGTCGAGGCGGTGGGTCCGCTGGCCGAGTTGATCGAGGCGTACGCCGGTGTGCGGGTTCGCCGTTGGCCCGGCACGCTGGGGCCAGGGCTTACGCACGACGGACCGCTGCCCGTGGCGCCCACCCCGCGCGAGCGGGTGCACGCGCTGCTGCGGCACGGGGTGACGGCGGCGCTGGCCGAGTACCTGACCGACCCGGCGCTGCGGGCCGCCGTCGACCGTGGCGACCTGCTCGTGCTTTCCGCACCCGTGCCGCCGCACCTGCTTCCGGGCGGCCGGGCCGACCTGGCGGTGCACGACGCCGACGGCACCTGCCTGGTGACAGTGGTCGCCGGTCGGATCGTGCACCGACGCGCCTGAGCCCACCCGACGCGCGCCGTCGCGCCTGAGTCCGCCCGACGTGTGCCGCGTCGCACCCGATGGCCCTCTGCCGAGCGGCATCGCGGCGTAGTTTGGGGATCATGTCTGTGCCGAACGATCCTGATCCCCGCCTCCAGTCGTACGCGGACCCGCAGCGGCTGGTCACCACCGAGTGGCTGGCCGAGCACCTGGGCGACGAGGGCCTCGTCGTGGTCGAGTCCGACGAGGACGTGCTGCTCTACGAATCCGGTCACATTCCCGGCGCCGTCAAGGTCGACTGGCACCTCGACCTGAACGACCAGGTGACCCGGGACTACCTCGATGCCACGCGCTTCGCCGAGATGTGCGCCGCCAAGGGCATCGGTCGGGGCGACACTGTCGTCTTCTACGGCGACAACTTCAACTGGTGGGCCGCGTACGCCCTCTGGGTGTTCTCGCTCTTCGGCCACGTCGACGTGCGACTGCTCGACGGCGGCCGGCAGAAGTGGGTCGCCGAGGGGCGGGAGTTGACCCGTGACAAGCCGAACCGGCCGCGCGCCGACTACCCGGTGCCGCTGCGCGACGACGCGCCGCTGCGGGCGTTCCGTGAGCAGGTGATGGCGCACATCGCCGTCGGGCGGCCGCTTGTCGACGTCCGGTCCCCGGGCGAGTACACGGGCGAGATGCTGCACATGCCGGACTACCCGCAAGAGGGCGCGCTGCGCGGCGGGCACATCCCCGGCGCTGTCAACAAGCCGTGGAAGTCCGCCGCGAACGAGGACGGCACGTTCCGGTCCGCCGACGAGCTGAAGGCCATCTACGCCGACCAGCTCGGGCTCAGCCCGGACGACGACGTGATCGCGTACTGCCGGATCGGCGAGCGGTCCAGCCACACCTGGTTCGTGCTGCGGCACCTGCTGGGCTACCCGCAGGTGCGCAACTACGACGGCTCGTGGACCGAGTGGGGCAACCTGGTCCGGGCACCTGTCGTGAAGGGTGACCAGCCCGGCGGTATCGCCGCCTGAACAAGCCCGCCGCGCGGGCGGACGCGTGGACGACCCGGCCGGCTGAGCGCTGTCACGCGCCAGCCGGCCGGACGAGCGGGTCAGCCTGCCAGTGCCACGATGCCGGCGCGGTCGCGGAGCACGCCGGTGACCTCGCCGGTCTCCGGGTGCCACCGTGCCAGGCCCGCCGGTTCGAGGCGGAGCAGCACTGCACCCTGCTTGTCCCAGCCCAGCACCTCGCAGCAGCCCTTCGCCCGGTCCCGGCCGAGGTCGAGCACGTGGGCCACCGCGCCTGTGCGGGCGTCCAGCACCGCCACTCCCTCGGCGCCGTCGATCCGGTCGTTGGTGATCCAGGCGGCGCGGGCCACCCGGTCGCCGTGCAGCCAGCCCCGGCCGTAGAACTCGTTCACCTGGTAGGGCGCGGGCAGTAGTTCGCCAGTGACGCGTTCTTCCGAGCGGAGGGCACCCTCGCGGGCGGTCCGGCTGCGCAGCGTCAGGCCGTCCCGTTGGCCATCCGTCTCGATCAGCGCGGCCTCGCGCCCCGCCTCCGGGTCGGGTACCGCCAGGTCCCAGGCCGACACGTCGATGGTGCTCGCCGCCTCGGTGTCGCGCTGTACCGCGTACGTCCGGCCGTCGCCGCCGACAAGCACCCGGTCGCTCGCCCAGACCACCAACTCCAGGTAGCCGTCGAGCGGGACGCGACGTACGCCCGCCTTGGTGAGGTCGACCATGATCAGCTCGTTGGTCTGCGCGAAGGCGGCCCATCGGCCGTCCGGCGACAGCGCACCCGGCTTCGCGGCGGGCGCCTCGTTGCCGTCCCGGTCCCGGGTTGGCGCCAACGTCACCACGTCGAGACTGCGTACCACGCCGTCGTCGCCGAGAATCCGGACCGGGCCGTCCGCGCGGTACTGGTCGTCAAGGGGTTGGTACAGCGCCAGCGCCCGCTGGACGGGACGCTCGGACAGCCGCACTGTCGCCTGGTCACCGAGCCGCGCCAGCGGATCGGGTGGGTAGGTCAGCTCCGCCGGTGGGTGCTGCACGGGACCGGCGTGGGTCGGCTCGCCGGTCGGTGCCACAGGGTGTCCCGGCGGTGGGCTGGCGGACGGGCGCAGCGCGGCGACTGTGCCGCCGCCGACGAGCGCCACGGCCATGACGACCGCGCCGACAGCCCGCCGGGTACGCCGGGTACGCCGTGCCCGATCCCAGCCTGCCGACGCCGGTTGGCTGGGTAGGACGTTCTCGACGCTGACGGTGAGCAGTTGTCGCAGGTCCTGTTCGTTCACGGGTTCACCTCCACACCGGTTGCCAGGTCGCCCGAGCGCGCTCGGGTGGGCGGGGCGAGGTCCGGTGCCACCTCGCGGAGTCGGCGCAGGGCGCTGTGGCACTGGCTCTTCACGGTGCCGACTGTCACGCCGAGCGCTTCGGCAGTGGCCACCTCGGTCAGGTCCTCGTAGTAGCGCAGGACCAGGACAGCCCGCTGCCGGGGCGGGAGTTGTCCGAGCGCGTCGTGCAGCGCCAACCGCAGCGCGCCGTCGCGGTCGCGGGTCGCCTGGTCCGGTGGCGCGGCGCTCAGCCATTCCCGGCGTCGTCGACGCCACCAGGACACGGCGTCGCGGTAGAGGATGGCCCGCACGTAGGCGGCGGGGTCGCCGTCGCGTACCGAGGTCCAGCGCAGCGCCAGCTTCAGCAGGGCGTCCTGGAGGAGGTCCTCGGCCTGGTGTCGATTGCCGCAGATCAGGTACGCCGCGCGGAGCAGCCGGTGCTGGTGGCTCTCCACGAAGGCGAGGTAGCCGTCGCGGCCGTCGTTCGCCGTCGGTGCCATCCGCCCCCCTCCCGGCTGTCGCTGTGCGTCACCTGGCAGACGCATGGCGAGGGGCAAAAGGTTGGGTCAGTTCTCGACCTTTCCGGTCAGGTAGCGCTGGAGGGTCGGTGCGATCCAGGAAACCAGTTCCTCCGGTGCCAGGTCCACCATGGGCGGCAGGCGAACGATGTAGCGGGTGAAGGCGAGCCCGAGGATCTGGCTGGCGACCAGGCCGGCGCGTCGGGCTGTTGTCGCCGGGTCGGTGCCGAAGGTGGCCACGGCCGCGGTGAGCTGGTCGGCGAAGATCCCGCGCATGCGTTCGGCAGCGCCCGGGTTGGTGCTGGCGGCCCGCAGCAGCGCCACAAGTGTCTCGTCGCCCTCCCAGCGGGTGAGGAAGTGCCGGACCAGCGTCTCGCCCAGTTGCCCGGCCGGTACGGCGGTGAGGTCGGGCAGCCGGAGGTCGAATTCGGCAGCCGCCGCGAACAGCCCCTCCTTGCTGCCGTAGTAGCGCATGACCATCGACGGGTCGATCTTCGCGTCGGCGGCGATGGCCCGGATCGTGGCCCGCTCGTACCCGTCGGCAGCGAACCGCTCCCGGGCGGCTCGCAGGATCGACGCGCGGGTGGTGTCCGAGCGGCGGGGTGGGGTCCGGGGTGCCGGCGCTGTCATGTCAACGACTGTATGCCAACGCTTGTTGACACTCAACGGGCCTCGGCCCTAACGTTGCCAACAAGTGTTTGCCAACGATCGTTGGCAAATCGATCCGGAGGTGACCATGAGCACCGACGTTCTGGTGGTGGGAGCCGGCCCCACCGGCCTCGCCACCGCACTGACCCTGGCCCGCCGCGGGGTCGACGTGACAGTGATCGAGAAACAGGCCGAGCCGCCCATGACCTCCCGCGCGGCGGTCGTGCACGCGTACACCCTCGAGGTGCTGGACCTGGTCGGCGCCGCAGCGCCGCTTGTCGCCCAAGGTGTGCGGTCGCTGGGCTTCACGGTGCGCGACCGGGACCGGGTGCTCCTGAGAGTTCCGTTCCACGACCTGCCGTCCCGCTTTCCCTACGCGCTGCTGGTCTCCCAGGCCGTCACCGAGGAGGTGCTCGCCGGGCAGTTGGCCGACCTCGGCGTGCGGGTGCGGCGACCGAGCAGGCTTACCGGCCTTGCCCGGACCGGCGACGGAGTGCTCGCGCAGGTGGACGGGGAGCCTCTGCGAGCCCGGTACGTGGTCGGCGCGGACGGCCTGCACAGCACCGTTCGGCAGGCCGCCGGCATCGGCTTCACAGGCCCCAGCGACATGGAGTCCTTCGCGCTCGCCGACGTGCGGGTGGACAGCTCGCTGCCGTGCGACGAGGTGGCCCTCTTCCTCGCCCGTTCCGGACCGCTGGTCTGGGCGCCCCTCCCGGACGGGGTGGTCCGGCTCGTCGCTGCCGTGCCGACGCCGCCGAGAAACCCGGACCGGGCGTACCTCCAGGCACTGCTCGACGAACGCGGCCCGGCGCGGCGGCCCGACCGGGTGACCGACGTGCTCTGGGGCTCCCGCTTCCGGGTGCACCACCGGATCGCCGACACCTTCCGCTCCGGGCCGGTGCTGCTGGCCGGCGACTCCGGACACGTCCACAGCCCTGCCGGTGGGCAGGGCATGAACCTCGGCATCTGCGACGCGGTCGCCGCCGGTAGCGCGCTGGCCGACGTGCTCGCCGGGGGCCCGGAGACGCTGCTCGACGACTACAGCGCCCGCCAGCGCCCGATGGCCGAGGACGTGCTGAGCCTCGCGGCCGGCCTGACCCGGCTTGCCACCGCCTCCCCGGTGCGCCGGCCGGCCCGCGACGTGCTGCTCCGGCTGATCGGCGCAGTGCCGCCGGTCCGCCGGAATGTCGCACTGCGCCTGTCCGGGCTGTCCCACAGGGAACGGACACCGGGCTAGTCTGCGCCGATGGATCAGGTCTGGCGGGACTGGTGCGCCGTGCTGTTCACCGTGCTGGCCGGCCTTGCGCTGCTGGTCCTTGTCATCGTGCGGCTCGCCCGCGCGCGGCGGGAACCCTCCGACCGCGCGGCACGGCGACGCGGCATCGCCGAGGTGGGCGCCGTCGCCGGCACCCTGCCCTGGGTGTGGATGACCCTCGCCCCGCGCCCCGCGCCCCGCGACGTCCACCTGGTGCCGCTGCGCGACCTGGCCGACCTGCTCACCGCACCACCGGCGACCGCCGTGGTGCAGGTGGTCGGCAACCTGCTGGTCTTCGCCGCGCTGGGCTTCTTCGCCCCGGTACGCTTCGCCGCCCTCACCAGCGTCAGCAGGGTCTTCCTGCTCGGTGCCGCAGGCTCTCTGACTATCGAGTTCCTCCAGTACGCGCTGGACCTCGGTCGGGTGTCGTCAGTGGACGACGTGCTGCTCAACGCGACGGGTGCGGCACTGGCTGGGCTGCTGTCCCGCCGCTGGTGGGCGCGACCGTCGGCGTCGGTGCGGTCGACCGCAGTGCCCACCACGCCGCCAGTGTGACAAGTGCGAACACAGCGGCTGCACCGCCCGCCACCGGCACCGTTCCGTACGCGGCGGCCACGAACCCGGCCAGCGCCGCCCCGACCGGAGCGGTGAGCAGACCGACGATCCGCTGGGCGGCACCCACCCGACCGAGTAACCCGATCGGCACCTGCTGCTGCCCGTACGACGCCCACAGGCTGTTCCACACCACGGTGCCGGCGGCGAAGGCGGCCAACGCGATCCCGCCCGGCACCGGATGCCGGGCCAACGCGAACCCGACCAGCGCGACGGTCTCCGCGGCGAGCACCACGCGCAGCGCGGACACGGTGCCGAGCCGGGCGGCGAGCCGGCCCGCCCCGAGCGCCCCCGACAGGCCGCCGACGATGGCACCCGCCACGAACAATCCGTACCCGGCAGGCGGCACCCGCAGTACGTCCAGCGCGTAGAGCACCTGCACTGCCAGGAGGCCGCTGATCGCCAGGTTGCTCGCGGCAGTGAGCAGGGTGACCCGCCACAGTGTCCGATGACCTCGCAGCCATCGCACTCCCTCGACGATCTCGTTCCACACCGAGCCGCGCCGTGGAGTGGTCGCCGCGGCCACGGCGGGAGGCGGGCTGAGAGCCAGCACGAGCAGGGCGGCCACGGCGAAGCTGACGGCGTCGATGGCGAACGGGAGCGCGGGGGCGAGGGCGAACAGGACGCCAGCGGCCGGCGCGCCGAGGAAGCCGCCGGCAACCGCGCTCCCGGCCTGGAGACGCCCGTTCGCCCGGGGCAGTGCGGCCGTCGGCACCACAACGGGCAGCAGCGCGAACGAGGCCGAGTCGAAGAGCGTCCCCAGCGCGGCGAGGAGGAACGCCGCCACAAGCAGCACCGCGATGGGCGACCGTTCGAGGGCGACCGCCACCGTAAGCGCCGCGACCACCACCGCGCGTACCCCGTCGACAAACGCCATGGTCCGACGCCGGTCCCAGCGGTCCGCGTACACGCCGCCGAGCAGGCCGAACAGCAGCGGCGGCAACAGCCCGGCCAGTGCGACCGCCGCGATGACCCGGGGGTCACGGGTCACCGTCGCGGCCAGCAGGGCCAGAGCGGGTGTACGCAGCGCGTCGCCGAACCGGGACGAGACAGCGGCGCACCACAGGAGCCGAAAGTCCCGGCCCAGAGCGGAGGAGGTCATGCCGGCGACCGTGCCGGTTCAACAGGGTCGAGGGTCAAGCCGCCGGTGGCGAAAAGGGGGGCCGCGCCGGCCCGTGAACGTCGGTACGGTGAGCGCCGGCACCGGGATCGGGGAGAAACCAGGCGTGGACCACACCTTCCAGGTCGACCTACGTGGCGTGGTCGACCTGCTCAGTCATCACCTCTACGGCAGCCCACGGGTCTACGTCCGTGAGCTGCTGCAGAACGCGGTGGACGCGATCACCGCGCGACGTGCCGCAGACCCGGAAGCGCCCGCGCTGATCCGCATCGAACCACCGGAGCACACCGGTGACGGCACCCTGCGGATCCACGACACAGGCATCGGTCTGACCGAGGCGCAGGTGCACGAACTGTTGGCCACCATCGGCCGCAGCTCGAAGCGCGACGAGCTGGGCTTCTCCCGGCACGAGTTCCTCGGCCAGTTCGGCATCGGCCTGCTCTCCTGCTTCCTGGTGGCCGACGAGATCCACGTGCTCACCCGGCACGACGACAACCCGACGGTCCGCTGGACCGGATACGCCGACGGCCGCTACGCGGTTACCGTGGCGCCGACCGAGGCCGCCCGCGCCGAGCCGGGCACCACTGTCACGCTTGTGCCCCGCCACGACGCCGACCAGTGGTTCACCACTCCGACGGTCACCGACCTCGCGCGGCTCTTCGGCTCGCTGCTGCCGGTCACCGTCCGGGTCGGCGACGTGGTCACCACCACCGGCGAACCGCCGTGGTCGACCACGCCCGGCGCGCCACTGGATCGCGCCGCGCTCGTCGGGTACGCCCGGGAGACGCTCGGTGTGGACCCGTTCGACGTGCTACCACTCGCCGTGCCGGAGGCCGGGCTGACAGGTGTCGCCTTCATCCTGCCCACCCCGGTGAACCCGGCGGCCCGGGCCGGGCACCGGGTCTACCTCAAGCGGATGCTGCTCACCGAGACCGCCGACGGGCTGCTGCCGGACTGGGCGTTCTTCGCGCACTGCGTCGTGGACGCGACCGAACTGCGCCCCACCGCCAGCCGGGAGGCCCTCTACGAGGACACCCTGCTGACGGCGACCCGGGAGGCGCTCGGCGACCAGGTCCGGGGTTGGCTGGTCCGGTTGGCGCGGCACGAACCGCGCCGGCTTGCCGAGTTCCTCCAGGTGCATCACCTCGGGGTGAAGGCGCTGGCGTTGCACGACGACGAGATGCTGCGGCTTGTCGACAGGTGGTGGCCGATGGACACCAACGTCGGCACGCTCACCCTCGCCGAGTTCCGGGAGCGCTACGGCGTGGTCCGCTACGCGGCGAGCCTCGACGAGTTCCGCCAGCTCGCCGCGGTGGCCGCTGCACAGGACCTGGCGGTGGTGAACGCCGGCTACACGTACGACACCGAGCTGATCGAGCGGTTGCCGGTTGTGGACCGCACGGTGTTGATCGAGCGGTTGGAGCCGAGCGATCTCACAACGCGTTTCGAGGCACTGGACCCGCAGGTGGAGTTGGCGTTGCGGCCGTTCCTCACCGCCGCGCAGCGGGCCGTCGAGCGTTCCGGCTGCGAGGTGGTCATCCGGGCGTACGACCCGGTTTCGCTGCCCGCGCTCTATCTGGTCAGCCGGTCGGCGGCGTTCAACGACCAGCTCGCCGCCAGCCGGGACCGGGCCGACGAGTTGTGGGGCGGCGTGCTCGATGCGCTCGCCGCGACCGCCCCGCCGGACCGCCCGCAACTGGTGCTCAACCATCGCAACCCGCTGGTACGCCGGGTTGCCATGCTCAGCGATCCGGAGCTTGTGGGGCTCGCCGTCGAGGCGCTGTACGGGCAGGCGTTGCTGCTCGGCCACCATCCGATCCGCGCGGCCGACGCCGCCCTGTTGAACGATTCCTTCCTCGGCCTGCTCGGCCGGGCCGTGCCGGGACGGGAGTGAGCATGAGCGACGAGGATCTGTGGCGGGTGCTGCGCGGCATCGCCGACATGCCGTACGGGGCGGGGCAGATCGCCGCCCTGGAGCAGTTGCTACGCCGGGTGGACGCCGCCGACGACAGGCATCTCGCCTTCGTCACCCGGATGCAGGCCACCACCGGGTACGTCTACGGCGGGGAGCCGGCGAAGTCGTTCGTGACCTTCTCCTGGTGCCTGTCGGAATTCGATCGTGACCCGCAGCCCTACCACCAGCGGCACCTGCACCAGTTGCTGTGGCACTTCAAGTACATGGTGGCCGGCCTGCTGAAGTTCCCCGAGGTGCCACTGGACCGCACGTACGCGGTGCTCGACGACATGGAGCGGCGCTACCGGGCGGGCGGGCACAGCCTGCAGACCGTCCACAAGCACCGGTTCCGGGTGGCCGACCATGTGGGCGACGCGGAGGCTGCCGCGCACTGGTACCGGCTCTGGCAGACCACTCCCCGCGACGACCTCTCCGACTGCGCGGGTTGTGACCCGACGAGTCAGGTCGGCTACCTCTCCGACACGGGGCGGGACGCGGATGCGGTGGCGCTTGCCGAGCCGGTGCTCGCCGGCCGGCTCACCTGCACCGAGCAGCCACAGGCGATCCTCACCGCGCTGCTCCTGCCGTACCTGCGGACCGGGCGGGGTGAGGCGGCGCGGGACGCGCACCGCGAGGCGTACCGGCGGCTGCGGGGCAACCTCGCGGACCTGTGGGACATCGGCGACCATGTCGAGTTCTGCACGTTGACCGGCAACGAGGCGCGGGCGGTCGAGCTGATCGAGCGGCACCTGGACTGGCTGGACCGGCCGCCGTCCCCGGCCGCCGCCATGCACTTCGCGGCGACCGCCGCCGCGGCGCTGCGCCAGGCCGGCGGGTCGACGGTGTACCGCCGGGCAGCCGAGGGTCGGCCGGCGGCCGAGGTACCGGCATCGGTGTTGGCCGACGAGCTGGCCGAGACCGCGACCGGGCTGGCCGCCCGCTTCGACGCCCGCAACGGCACCACCCACCAGTCGGAGTGGATCACCAGGAGGCTCGCGGTGCGGCCGAGCGGCGAGCATCTGCCGCTGTCCGCGAGCGTCCGCCGCCGCCCGGCCCGCCCGGCCGGGGTCGACGCGGAGACCGGTGCGTCGTCCTCCGGTGAGCAGGGCAGGGAGGTACGGGCCGGCGAACCGCCGGCCGTGCACCCGCCCGCCGACGCGGGCCCGGACGACCTGCTGGATCTCGCGGAGCTGAGCTGGGGACGGCACGAGCGGGCAACGTTCCGGGCGGCGCTGGCCGCCTTCGACGACCGCTTCGGCGCTGCCGACCTGCCGGCGGGTACTACCGCACGCCGGTTGGCGCTGCGCGCGGCCGAGCGCGGCGACGAGGACGACATCGACAGCGCCATCGAGATCAACCGCGCCGCGCTCGAGCTCTACCGGGAGGCGGCCGAGGAGGTGCCCGCCCAGGTGGTGGCCGGGCGGCTCGGCGTGCTGTTGACGCACTCCGACGAGACCGCCGAGGAGGGGCTGTCGCTGGTCCGGGAGGCCGTCGAGGTGCTCGACCGGCTCGGTGACGCCGGACAGCGGGCGGCCGGGTACGACCGGCTGGCGTTGGCGTTGCTGCACCGGGAACGGTGGGAGGACGCCCTCGCGGCACTCGGCCGGGCACCGGCCGACGCGGGCGGCGACAAGCATCTGGCGACCCGGATCGCGCTGCACCGGGCGCATCTGCTGGAGCAGTTGGACCGCATCGAGGAGGCCCGTGCCGCCGCCGACGCGGCCCGCCGGATCGCCGAGGAGTTGGGCGTCGGTGAGTTGCGGACGGCTGCCTGCCTGGCGTACGCGCGGACGGTCGACCATCCGGCGGAGGCGGTGGTCGCCTGCGACGAGGCGCTGCGGTGGGCGCCGCCGGAAGCGGAGCTGCCGGTGCGGGTCGCCAGGGCTCGGGCGCTGCTCGCCGCCGGTCGGGCCGCCGACGCTGTGGACGACTTCGTCGAGGCAGTGACGCTCTGCGTGGAGCGGGGCGCCGAGGGCGACGCGTTCCTGCGCTGGGAGTTGGCGATCGCGTACCGGACGGTGGGTCGGCTCTCCGAGGCGGCCGAGGTCGCCGAGGAGGCGGTGCTCGGTCTGGCCCGGATGGGTGCCCAGTCGGAGGCGGACCGCTGCCGGCACCTGCTGGCCGGTGTCTATGCCGGGCTCGGTGAGATCGAGCCGGCGCTGGCGCTGCTCGGCCAGTTGGCCGACAACCTGGACGGGCCGGACAATCTCCCGCACCGGGGGCAGGTGCTGGAGGAGGCCGGTGGGATCCTCTACGACGCCGACCGGGACGCCGCAGCCGCCGAGCGGTTCGCCGCAGCCGCCACTGCGTACCGGCTGGCCGACCTGCGGTTGGACGAGATGCGGGCCCGCAGACGGGAGGCGTACGCCTGGTTCTGGTCCGATGATCGGCAGGCGGCGCTACGTACGGTCGAGCTGGTGGACGCGCTGGCGGCGGAGCTGGCCGGGCGGACGGAGCCGGCGGCGACCTACGAGCTGGCGATGGTGGCCGAGGTCGGCGCCCGGGTGCTGACCGGTGAGGGGCGACCGGACGAGGCGCTGCGGCGCATCGCGGGCGTGCCCGACCGGT
The DNA here is from genome assembly GCF_049847245.1 of Micromonospora sp. DT68. NCBI lineage: Bacteria > Bacillati > Actinomycetota > Actinomycetes > Micromonosporales > Micromonosporaceae > Micromonospora > Micromonospora sp. DT68. The sequence continues at coordinate 232,274 of NZ_JBNCNZ010000003.1, read as the reverse complement.
TGCGGTCGATCGAGGCGTTCGGTGAGGCCGTCCAGGTGGAGATCCTGGCCGGTGAGCTGTTGTTACGCCTGGACCGGCCGGCGGAGGCCGAACCGCTCCTGCGCCGCGTGCTCGGTGGGCTCCCTGCCGACTCGCGGCCGGTGCGCCAGACGGCCTGGCTGCTGGCGCGTGCGTTGGACCTGCTGGACCGGCCGACGGAGGCCGCCGCGGTGCGCGCGGAGCACCAGTTGGACGAGGACTGACCGTCGCCGGCCGCCCCTGCCGGGCGAGGGGCGGCTGGCGGCCGGTGGGCGCAACTGACCGGTAACCAACCGGCGCGGTTCGCGGTCTACGCTTGCCCCGTGAAGGTGGAGCAGCAGGCGCGGGGCGCGGTGGGTGCGGGCCGGCGCCGGTCCCGCAAGGACGAGATCCTGGAGATCGCTGTCGGTCTGTTCGCCGCCCGTGGTTACCACGGTGTGTCGATGGACGACATCGGCGCGGCGGCGGGGGTCACCGGTCCGGCGCTCTATCACCACTTCGCCGGCAAGGAGGCGATGCTGGCCGCCGCGCTGATCCCGGTCAGCGAGGGGCTGCTGGCTGGCGGGCGGGAACGCTCCGCCGGGCACCCGGACGACCCGCGCGGCGTGCTGGAGTCGCTTATCGACTTCCATGTCGAGTTCGCGCTCGCCAACCCGGCGGTGATCGCGCTGCATCTGCACGAGCTGGACCGCCTGCCGGAGGAGCCGCGCCGGCGCATCCGCCGGCTCCAGCGGCTCTACGTCGAGGAGTGGGTGACAGTGCTCACCGCGCTGCACCCGGGCATGCCCGACGGTGAGGCACGGGTGCTGGCGCACGCCGCTTTCGGCCTGATGAATTCGACGCCGTTCCTCGGTGGCGAGGTCGATCGGCAGCGTCGGGCCGAGTTGCTGCGCGACGCCGCCCTCGCCGCGCTGCTCGCCTGAGCGGACTCGTCAGAAGCGGCCCGGTCATGGTTCCCTGACAGGCGTCCCGACATTCGGACACTTGGAGGAAACATGATCGAGTCACTGCTGGTCGCCAATCGGGGCGAGATCGCCCGCCGGATCATCCGGACCGCCAAGCGGCTCGGCATCCGCGCGATCGCGGTGTACTCGGAGGCCGACGCCGACCTGCCCTTCGTCGTCGAGGCGGACGAGGCGGTCCTCATCGGCCCGCCGAACCCGACGCAGAGCTACCGCAACACCGAGGCGATCCTCGCCGCCGCGAAGTCCACAGGTGCGCAGGCCATCCACCCCGGCTACGGGTTCCTGTCGGAGAACGCCGAGTTCGCCCGTACCGTCGAGTCGGCCGGGCTGATCTGGGTCGGGCCCGGCGCGGACGCGATCACCGCGATGGGCGACAAGATCAACGCCCGGAACCTGATGGCGGCGGCCGGGGTGCCGGTCGCGCCCGGGACCACCGACCCGGCCGCCGACCTGGACGCGGCGGTCACCGCCGCCGCGGAGATCGGCTATCCGGTGATGGTCAAGGCCGCCGCCGGTGGCGGCGGCATGGGCATGGGCGTGGCCGCCGACGAAGGTGCGCTGCGCACCGAGTACGACAAGGTGCGCGCGTTCGCCGAGCGGATGTTCGGCGACGGCTCGGTGCTGATCGAGCGGTTCTTCCCCCGGGTACGCCACGTCGAGGTGCAGATCCTCGGCCTCGCCGACGGCCGGGTGGTGGCGCTCGGCGAGCGGGAGTGTTCGGTGCAGCGGCGCAACCAGAAGCTGGTCGAGGAGTCGCCGTCCCCGGCGGTCTCCCCTGAGCTGCGTGACCGCCTCCTGGCGGCGGCGGTGCGGGCCGGTGAGGCAGTCGGCTACCGCAACGCGGGAACTGTGGAGTGCCTGCTGGTCCCGCGCGAGCGGGACGCTGCTGGCCCTGTTCCTGACTCCGAAGACTTCTTCTTCCTGGAGATGAACACGCGGCTTCAGGTGGAGCACCCGGTGACCGAGTACGTCTACGGCGTCGACCTGGTCGAGGAGCAGTTGCGGGTGGCCGCCGGCCTGGCGCCGACGTTCGACCCGGACGCGTTGTCGCCACGCGGGCACGCCATCGAGTTGCGGGTCAACGCCGAGGACCCGAAGCGTTTCCTGCCCGGCCCGGGCAAGGTCACGACCTGGGTGGAGCCCACCGGCGAGGGCATCCGGGTGGACTCCGGCTACGCCGAGGGCAACACCGTCACGCCGTTCTACGACAGCCTGTTGGCCAAGCTGATCATCAGCGGTGCCAGCCGTGACGAGGTGATCGCCCGCGCGCGGGACGCTGTTGCCGGGTTCCAGATCGTCGGCCCGAAGAACAACCTGCCCTTCTTCGCCGATTTGCTGGAGAACGACGAGTTCCTCTCCGGTGCCTACGACACGGCCATCGTCTCCCGCATGCGCTGAACCCTCGGCCGGTCGCCGCGCTGTCTCCTCCCGGCGCGGCGGCACTGGCATCCCCGCCCTTGGCTCTGCTTACCTGGACGCACCACCGGATGTCTGGATACCGGACGATCGGTGGTGCGTCAGTTGAAGCAGTGCAAAGGGGCGGCGTGGCACCCGCCCCTCCGTCCCGATCCGATGTCACAGCGAGGTGACCGATGAGCCAGTTGCCAGAATCCGTCTCGATCCGTGAGGTCGGGCCGCGGGACGGTCTGCAGAACGAGGATCCGATCCCCACCGACGCCAAGGTGCGGCTGCTCGACGCGCTCTCCGGCACCGGCGTACGCCGGATCGAGGCGGTGTCGTTCGTGCACCCGAAGGCGATCCCGCAGATGGCCGACGCCGACGAGGTGTGGCGGCAGGCCACGAAGGCCGACGGGGTGCGCTATTCGGCGCTGGTGCCGAACAGCAGGGGTGCCCAGCGGGCGTTGGCCGCCGGGTTCACCGAGATCGAGGTGGTGCTGTCGGCGAGCGACACGCACAACCGGCGCAACGTCAACCGCTCCACTGACGAGTCGCTCGACGACATCGCCGAGCTGATCGACCTGCTGCACGGTGCTTCCGCGCAGGTCGAGGTGATCGTGGCGACGAGCTTCGGCTGCCCGTACGAGGGAGACATCGACCCGCAGCGGGTCGCCGGCATCGTCGACCGGGTGGTCCGCGACGGCGCGGACCGGGTGGCGTTCGGCGACACCACAGGCATGGCCACTCCGCGTCGGGTCCGCGAGCTGCTGACAGCGGTACGCGACCGCAACGCGCACGTGCCGGTGCTGCTGCACTTCCACAACACCCGGGGCACCGCGCTGGCCAACCTGCTTACCGCACTGGAGCTGGGGGTGACCGAGTTCGACGCCAGCGTTGGTGGCCTGGGCGGTTGCCCGTACGCGCCGGGCGCCAGCGGCAACCTGGCCACCGAGGAGGCCGTGCACATGCTTCACGACATGGGCATCGACACCGGCATCGACCTGGCAGCCCTGATCGAGGCGGCTGAGCTTGCCGAGGAGCTGCTCGGCAAGAAGCTGCCGTCCGGTGTGTTGCGGGCGGGTCCGCGTACCCGACTGACGCCGATGCCGGGCTGACGGGCCGCGACAGGGTGGAGGGGCCGGCAGGATGCCGGCCCCTCCGTCGTTTCGGTAGGTCAGCTCACCGAGGTGAGCATGCTCGGCCAGCTGTCCTGGAAGACGTCCGCTCCGGCGCGGTCGGCGCTGCGCTCGGTGGCGGCGAAGGTGCCGGCGAAGAGGCTGCTCACCCGGTTCGCCTCGGCGGTGCTCGGGTACGCGTTGGTGCAGCTGGTGCCAGCGCTGCCGCCGGACATCAGGAGGGCGCAATTGCCGTTGTAGTTGTCCGGAAGCCCGAGGATGTGCCCGATCTCGTGGGTCATGATCCGCAGCACGCTGTACTGGGCGGCCTGCTGGGTGTCGATGTAGACCCGGCCGTTGCCGAGGCTGGTCCGCACGGCGTACGAGCCGCCACCGGTGATCCGGTAGATCCGCAGGTTCGAGCCGCAGTTCGCCGAGAGCGTCAGGTTGACTGTGGCGTTGTTCCAGATCGTGGCGGCCTGGTTGGCGACGCTGGCGTAGCTTCCCGCTTGGCTGGTGTTGTAGCAGATGGTCATGGCGGCGGACGCGGGCGATGGGTTGGCGACCGTGATGCCGAGGGTGGCGAGCGCCGTCGCGAGCGACGCGACCGCGAGCCGCTTGAGTCGTGAGGTCATCGCTGACTCCTATCCGGAAGGGGGTGTCAGGAGCCTAGCCCCAGAGATTAACGCTTTTCAATGTCTGACCCCAAGAGAACGCCTGATCATGGCGAGGGTCGCCGAGGGGCGCGCGGATGCGATAGCCTAACGATCGTTCAGGTCGGTACGGCGAGGGAGTCGGCGTGACGCTCGACGGTGAGGCACTGGAGCAACTGCGCAAGCGGGCCCGGTCCGGCGGCGCGGACAAGTACCACGCGGCCAACGCCGCCAAGGGCAAGCTGTTCGCCCGCGAGCGGGTCGCGCTGCTTGTCGACGAGGGTTCCTTCGTCGAGGACGGCCTCTACGCCAACGCGCTCGCCGACGGGCTGCCCGCCGACGGCGTCGTCACCGGCACCGCCACCATCGACGGCCGGCAGGTCTGCCTGATGGCCAACGACTCAACTGTCAAGGCCGGCAGTTGGGGCGCCCGCACCGTCGAGAAGATCATCCGGATCATCGAGCGCGCGTACTCCACAAGCGTCCCGATGGTCTATCTGGTCGACTCGGCCGGCGCGCGGATCACCGACCAGGTCGATCTCTTCCCCGGGCGGCGCGGCGCCGGCAAGATCTTCTGGAACCAGGTGCGTGCCTCCGGCTCGATCCCGCAGGTCTGCGCGCTGTTCGGCCCGAGCGCCGCCGGTGGGGCCTACATCCCGGCGTTCTGCGACGTGGTCGCCATGGTCGACGGCAACGCCAGCATGTACCTCGGCTCCGACCGGATGGTCGAGATGGTCACCGGCGAGAAGACCACGCTGGAGGCGATGGGCGGGGCCAAGGTGCACACCGCCGAATCCGGCGTCGGGCACTTCCTCTGCAAGACCGAGGCCGACGCGCTCGACGTGGTGAAGACCTATCTGTCGTACCTGCCGGCCAACTGGACGCAGCAGCCGCCGACCGCCCCGGCGGTCGACGCGCCCGCGAAGGCCGACCTGGCCGCGCTGGTGCCGGCAAGCGAGCGGCAGGCCTTCGACATGCGCCGGTACGTCAAGGGCCTGCTCGACGAGGGCTCGTTCTTCGAGATCCAGGCGCTCTGGGCCAAGGAGCTGACAATCGGCTTCGGCCGGCTGAACGGCGAGGTTGTCGGCGTGCTCGGCAACAACTCGATGTTCAAGGGCGGCGTGCTCTTCGTCGACTCCGCCGACAAGGCGACCCGGTTCGTGCAGCTCTGCGACGCGTTCAACGTGCCGCTGCTCTTCCTCAGCGACGTGCCGGGCTTCATGGTCGGCAGCGCCGTGGAGAAGCAGGGCATCATCCGGCACGGCGCAAAGATGATCACGGCGATCTCCGAGGCGACAGTCCCGAAGATCTGCGTGGTGGTCCGCAAGGCGTACGGCGCAGGCCTCTACGCCATGGCCGGCCCCGGGTTCGAGCCGGACGCCACAATCGCGCTGCCCACCGCGAAGATCGCGGTGATGGGGGCCGAGGCGGCGGTGAACGCCGTCTACGCCAACAAGATCGCGGCGATCGGGGACGAGGCCGAGCGGGCCGCCTTCGTGGCCGCCAAGCGGGCCGAGTACGAGCAGGACATCGACGTCGTACGGCTCGCCAGCGAGCTTGTGGTGGACGCCATCGTCGAGCCGCACGACCTGCGCGCCGAGCTGATCCGTCGCTTCGCGGCGGCACGCACGAAGGACCGTACGTTCTCTCGGCGCCGGCACGGCGTCACCCCGGTCTGATCCCCGACCACCCGCACAGCGACCGCCGGCGTCACGAGCGCACAGCGGCCGTCCACACAGGAGGACTGAGATGGACTTCCGGCTCACCGACGAACAAGCGGCGCTGCGGTCCAGCGTGCGGGATTTCGCGCGCGAGGTGGTCGCCCCTGTCATCGCCGAGCACTACGAGCAGCACACCTTCCCGTACGAGGTGATCCGGCAGATGGGCAAGATGGGCCTGTTCGGCCTGCCCTTCGCCGAGGAGCACGGCGGAATGGGCGGCGACTATTTCGCGCTCTGCCTGGCCCTTGAGGAGTTGGCGCGGGTCGACTCCAGTGTGGCGATCACCCTGGAGGCGGCGGTGTCGCTCGGCGCGATGCCGATCTACCGGTTCGGCACCGAGGAGCAGAAGGCGACCTGGCTGCCCAAGCTGCTCAGCGGCGAGGCGCTGGCCGGCTTCGGGCTCACCGAGCCCGGCACCGGCTCCGACGCCGCCGGCACCCAGACGCGCGCCGTGCTGGAGGGCGACGAGTGGGTAATCAACGGGTCGAAGGCGTTCATCACCAACTCGGGCACCGACATCACGGCGCTTGTCACAGTCACCGCCGTGACCGGCACGAACCCGGACGGCTCGAAGGAGCTGTCGACGATCATCGTGCCCACCGGCACGCCCGGTTTCAGCGTGGCGCCTGGCTACTCCAAGGTGGGCTGGACCGCCTCGGACACCCACGAGCTGACCTTCGATGACTGCCGGGTCCCGGCCGCCAACCTGCTCGGTGCGCGGGGCCGGGGCTTCGCCCAGTTCCTGCGGATCCTCGACGAGGGTCGGATCGCCATCGCAGCGCTGGCCGTGGGGCTCGCGCAGGGCTGCGTCGACGAGTCGATCAAGTACGCGAAGGAGCGGCAGGCCTTCGGCCGGCCGATCGGCGCCAACCAGGCGATCCAGTTCAAGATCGCTGACATGGAGTTGAAGGCGCACACCGCCCGGCTGGCCTACTACGACGCCGCGGCGCGGATGCTTGCCGGTGAGCCGTTCAAGCGGCAGGCCGCAATCGCCAAGCTGCACGCCAGCACCATCGCCGTGGACAACGCCCGCGAGGCCACCCAGATCCACGGCGGCTACGGCTTCATGAACGAGTACCCGGTCGCCCGGTTCTGGCGGGACTCCAAGATCCTGGAGATCGGTGAGGGCACCAGCGAGGTGCAGCGCATGATCATCGCTCGCGATCTGGGCCTCTGACCCGCGCCGGCATCCGGAGGCGACCAGTTCGGCCACCTGTCCAGGCCGAGTTGCCCGTTCGGCTGTCGGGTATCGGCGAGCGGGCGTCGGGAGCCAGACGGTCGACTGCCATCAGTCGGCGTCGAACCGTACTCTTCGTGCCCATGACTCCGGATCCGGACTGGTCGCGGAGCCCGGCTGGTCGTACCCGGCTGCCGGAGCTGCTCCGCACGCACCGGCGTGCTGCCGAACTGACCCAGGCGGAGCTGGCATCCCGAGCCGGGGTGGGCGTGCGGACGGTACGCGACCTGGAACGCGGTCGGTCGGTCCGGCCGCAGCGCACCACAGTCGAGCTGCTCGCCGCAGCGTTGGAGCTGACCGGAGCCACCCGGGCGGCATTCCTGAGCGCGGCCCGGGGCGCCGCTGCTGGTGAACCTCCGCAGCCGGACGGCGACACGGAAGCGACAGGAGAACCCGTCCGGTCCGCCGCACCGGCAGCCCTCCCGCCTCCGGTCGCCCTGATCGGCCGCGACCGCGACGTCAGTGAAGTGGCCGAGATGCTCATCGCCGAGCGCGGCCCCCGACTGGTGAGCCTGGTCGGGCTCGCGGGCGTCGGCAAGACCGCGCTCGCCCTGGCCGTGGCCCACGCGGCAGCCCGCGCGTACCCGGCCGGCGTCGCCGGTGTGCTGGTCGGGGAGGGTTCGGACGGGCCGGACGTGCTCGCCGGCACGATGACAGTGCTGGGCGAGGCCCGACTGCCGGAGCTTGCCGCCCGATTGTCCGGCCGGCCGGCACTGCTTGTGATGGACGCGGTGGAGCGAGCCCCCGGCCCGGTCGCCGAGACGCTGCACCGGCTGACCACAGTGGTGCCGTCGCTGCGGGTGCTCGTCACCGGGAGACACCCTGTCGGTCTGCCCGGCGAACGGGTCTGGCCGGTGGCCCCGCTCGAGGTGCCACCGCCTGACGCCCAACACTCCGGCCCGGCCACGCTCGGTTCCTGGCCTGCTGTCGCGTTGTTCATCGCCCGGCTCGCCCAGGTCCGCCGGGAGCCGCCCACACCCGAGGAGTTGCCGGCGTTGGCCGCGCTGGTTCGCCGACTGGGTGGACTGCCGCTTGCCATCGAGCTGATGGCCGCCCGGGGCCGGCTGCTCGACCTCACCGAGCTTCTCGACCGGTACGGCGACCGGGTGCTCGACCTGACCACCCCCGCCGATCCGGCTGCCCACCCAGCTTGGGACGCCCCCGAGTCGACCACCAACCGCGCGTACGGCACCGATGCCACCCGCACGCCTGTGGCGGTCACCCTGCGGGATGCCGTGGCGAGCAGTTACCGGCTGCTCGCGCCCGATGAGCGGGACGCGTTGCGGCGGCTCGCCATGTTCGGCAACCGGTGGTCGGTGGAGCTGGCCGAGGAGATGCTTGCCGACGCGGCCGACAAGGAAGGAACTGTGGCGATCGACCCGGTTCCTTTGCTGGACCGGCTCGCCGAGCTCGGCCTGTTGAGCGTACGGGGCATCGGCCCGTTCCGGTTTCGCCTGCTCGACGCCGTCCGTGAGTTCGCTGTCGAGCAGGCGGTCGGCGCTGGCGAGTTGGCCTGCCTCCGGCGCCGGCACGCGGAGGTGATCGCCCGCCTGGTGGCACGCACCGCCGGGGACCTGGCCGGCCCCCGGCTGCTCGACGCGGTGCACCGGCTGGACGAGGCGGCAAGCGACATCAGCTCGGCGCTGACGCACGCGGCCACCGACGATCCGCTGACCGCGCTGCGACTGGCGGCCTGCCTGACCCGCTGGTGGCGGTTCCGGGGGCGAGACGTGGCCGGCCGGCAGTGGCTGCGGCGTCTGCTGGCCGACCCGCGGACTGTCGACGCGGACCCGATCCTGCGCGGTTGGGCGAGTCTCGGGGTGGCGCGGCTGGCTGCCGAGCATGGCGCGGAGGCCGACGAGTTGCCCACGGCGCGGACCGCTCTGGACCTGTTCCGGCAGGCGGGCGACGTGACCGGCGAGCTGGAGGCACGCAGTGTGCTGGGCGCGCTGCTGACCAGCGTCGGCGCGCACGACGAGGCCCGCGAGCAGGCGGAATCGCTGCTCCGGCTGGCCGCGCGCAACGGGCGTACCCGGGACATGGCGGTGGCGCAGAACAGCCTTGCCTGGCATGAGATCCGCATCGGTGATCTGGCTGCGGCGCACCGTCGGCTGGCCGCTGTGGTCCGGCTCGCGGCCGAGGGCGGTGAGCCACGGTTGCGGGTGCTGGCCTGGGCCAACCGGGCCGAGGTCGCCCGCCTCGAGGGTCGGTACGCGGATGCCGTGGACCAGGGTCGGCGGGCGGTGGCGGCGCTGTTCGAGTTGGGTGACCCGGGCCAGCGTCGTCGTGTGCTGGGGACTGTCGGGCTGGCGCTCGCTCAGGACGGGCGTGCCGTTGAGGCGGCCGAGGTGCTCGCCGAGCTGCGTACCGGGGTCTCCGAGGCGATGCTTGCCGCACCTGGTCGACGGTGGGGGCAGCGGGCCGGGCCGCCGCGACCACGTTCGGAGGACGCAGTGCTGTCGTGGGGTGGGCCGGAGGCGGGCATCTGCGCGTTGATCGAGGGCAATCTGGCCCTGCATCGGGGTGACCGGGAGTTGGCGGCCGAGTGGTTCGCCGCCGCAGTCGAGGCCGGTCACGATCGGCGGGACGTCGTGGAGGCGCTGGTGGGACTTGCCGCGAGTACGGCGGACCCGGCCGTTCTCGATCGTCTCGACCGGGTCTGTGCGGAGAGCGGCATCCGGTTGTTGCCGCAGGAGTCGGGCTTGCTCTACGCGCTGACGGCCGGCCGGAGTGGGCCGTCGGGTCAATAACCGGCGGGACGCGTCGGGCGGGAGTGGCGCGGGCGAAAAGCCCCCTTGGTGCTACCCCTCGCTGTCCGCCCGCGCCGTCACCCCCCGGTGAATCCCCGGTGTCTGTCAGCCTGCCACCGTCACCTGGGCGTAAAGATGCTCTTCACGAGGTTTGTCCGGTGGTAAAGCCAGTTCTGCCGGTCTTTCTGCCGGTGGTGTCGGCGCCACTCCCGCGCGGTTCACTGGGCGGGAGTGGCTGGCGGGTCAGGCTGTTGCGTCGGGCTCCTCGATGTCGACAAGCTCGTGCCCCGGCGTGACGTCGTCACTGCCGGCGGTGGCACCGGGATGTACGGCGTCCCGTACCCGGCGCAGGCCGTCGAGCAGTGCCGCCAGGGCGTCGGGGTCGAGTTGACCCGTGAACCACTGCTCGATGATCAGCAGGTGCCCGGGCATCGTCTCGTCGAGCCGCTGCATGCCGGCCGCGGTGACCACCGCGTACGAGCTGCGGCGGTCGTTGGGGCAGGCACGGCGGGTGAGCAACCCGTCGCGTTCCATCCGGTCCACCACCCGGGTCACCCCGCTCGTGGACAGGGAGGTCTGGGCGGCCAGGTCGGTCATCCGTAGTTGGTTGCCCGGCGAGCGGGCCAGTCGGGTGATCACCTCGAACTCGACAGCGGACAGGCCGTGCTCTTCCAGTTGGGCGGAGAACCGGGCCGACAGCCCAGCATGCGCCTCGTAGAGCAGGCCGACGGCGGTGATCCGAGGATCGTCGAACACGTTTGTCACTCGCTCATCCTACCAGTTCTTGACAGGGGGAATATTGTTAGAGATATAGTTGCTCAAGCAGCCATTAGGCTACTGAACGAATTCTTCCTGGAGGCTCCAGCATGACCAGCAGCACCGATGCGGTTACCCGCGACTGGGACGGCCTTACCATCCCGGCGCCCGGCACCTACGTGCTGGACGCGGCGCACAAGCGGGTCGGCTTCGTCGTCCGGCACATGATGGTGAGCAAGGTCCGCGGTGAGTTCAACGAGGCAACCGCCACCATCACCGTCGCCGAGGACCCGTTGCAGTCCTCGGTCGTCGCTACCATCCAGGGTGCCAGCATCGACACCACCCAGGCCGACCGGGACGCGCACCTGCGCAGCCCCGAGTTCCTGGAGGTCGAGAAGTACCCGACCCTGGAGTTCCGCAGCACCGGCGTCAAGTCCCGCCGTGGCAACGAGTTCGTCCTCAACGGTGAGTTGACCATCAAGGACGTCACGCGTCCGGTCGAGCTTGAGGTGGAGTTCGAGGGCGTCGGCCGCAGCCCGTTCGGGCAGGACATCTTCGGCTTCTCCGCGAGCACCGAGATCGACCGCGAGGAGTTCGGCCTGACCTGGAACGTCGCCCTGGAGACCGGCGGCGTGCTGGTCGGCAGGAAGATCAAGATCGAGATCGAGGGCGAGGCCATCCGCCAGGCCTGATCCCCTCCGATCACCGGTACGCCGGGCCCACGCCGTACGTCGGCGTGGGCCCGGCGTCGTCTCAGGTTCGTGTGAATTGTCACGAACTGTTCGCATCGTCAGCAGGTGGAACAGGTCGTCGGCGGGGTACAGAGGGCTCCACGAGCGTGCTCGCTCCGGTCGGCGTCGGATCACCGCCGTAGGCCCCTGGCCCTGGCCAGGCGAGCGCTCCTAACGTGGTGGTTCACAATGCGCTTTCCGGGACGGCAGGATCCCGACCGCGCCGGCGTCGGGAGGACACAATGGGCAGGGACGTCTCGCAGGGCGCCTTCACCCGGGAGGACCGCGTCCGCTACCGGCAGAAGGTCCGGCGATGTCTGGACGTCTTCGCCCTGATGCTCGACGACTTCGGGTTCGACGCCGACCGGCCGATGACCGGCCTGGAGATCGAGCTCAACCTGGTCGACTCGGCGGCCGAGCCGGCGATGCGTAACGAGGAGATCCTCGCCGACATCGCCGATCCGCTCTTCCAGACCGAGCTGGGGCAGTTCAACCTGGAACTCAACGCCGAACCCCGGCTGATCGAGGGCAACGGCTTCGCCGACTACGAACACGACCTGCGCAGCAGCCTCTCCCGAGCCGACGAAAGGGCCGCCAAGTCCGACGCGAAGATCGTCCTGGTCGGCATCCTGCCCACTCTCACCGAGGGCCACCTGGTGGAGGACAACCTGTCCACAAACGAGCGCTACCGGGTGCTCAACGACCAGATCGTCGGTGCCCGGGGTGAGGCCATCGAGCTCGACATCCGTGGCGTCGAGCAGTTGCAGACGCACACCGACTCGATCGCCCCCGAGGCGGCCTGCACCAGTCTCCAGTTCCACCTCCAGGTCGCGCCGGACAGCTTCGCCGACTACTGGAACGCGTCCCAGGCCATCGCCGGGGTGCAGGTGGCAGTCGGCGCCAACTCGCCGTTCCTGTACGGCCGCCAGCTTTGGGCCGAAACCCGGATCGCCCTGTTCAAACAGGCAACCGACACCCGTCCGGACGAGCTGAAGGCACAGGGCGTACGTCCCCGGGTGTGGTTCGGCGAGCGGTGGATCACCTCGATCTTCGACCTCTTCGAGGAGAACGTCCGCTACTTCCCGCCACTGCTGCCGATCTGTGAGGACGAGGACCCGGTGGAGGTGCTGCACGCAGGTGGGGTGCCCGAGCTGGGTGAGCTGCGGCTGCACAACGGCACTGTCTACCGGTGGAACCGCCCGATCTACGACATCATGAACGGCCGCCCACACCTGCGGGTGGAGAACCGGGTGCTGCCGGCCGGCCCGACGATTGTCGACATGTTGGCCAACGCGGCCTTCTACTTCGGGCTGGCCCGCGGCCTGGCCGAGTCGGACCGGCCGATCTGGAGTCAGCTCACGTTCAGCTCCGCCGAGGAGAACTTCCACGCGGCGGCCCGGCGCGGCCTGGACGCGGTGCTGCACTGGCCCCGCCTCGGCGACGTACCTGTCACCAAGCTGGTGCTGGACCAGTTGCTGCCCACCGCGGCCACCGGCCTGGACGGGTTCGGTGTCGACCCGGCGCTGCGGGACCGGCTGCTCGGCATCATCGAGCAGCGCTGCCGGACCGGCCGCAACGGTGCCGTGTGGCAGACCGAGGCGGTCTGGGCGGCGGAGCGACGCCGGGGGATGGACCGGACAGCGGCGCTGCACCACATGGTCCAGCGCTACGCCGAACTCCAGCGCAGCAACGAGCCGGTCCACACCTGGCCTGTCGACTGACCCGACCCCCGTCCGGTCGTCGTGCACGCGCACCAGGAGAAGGCCGCCCACCGCTGGCCGGGTCAGTCGGTGCCGGGGCGGGTCGGCCGGCGACGCCGGCCACTCGGGGCGGGGCTCTCGGCCGGCTCGCCGCCGGTGGCGTCGGCCGGATCGGAAAGGTCCGGGTCCGTGCGCGGCGCCGGCACCTTGGGTACGTCCTCGCGGCGCGGAGGAACCGCGCTGCCCCTGGTCGGGGATGCCTCGGCGTCGCGTGGCCGGGGCACTGCGCTGTCCCGACTCCGGGATCGCGTCGCCCGACTCGTCGGCGAGGTGGAGGCGGTGGTGTCGTGCGCGGCGGGGACCCCACCCGACGGCTCGACCGGAAGCGTCCCGACGGTCGACGTCGATCGAGCGTCGGCACCCGCAGCCGTGCCGCTGGCCGGGGGCGGGCCGGCATCGGCTGCCGGGTCCACCGGTTCCGCTGCGGTCGTCTCCCGGCTGGCGGCCCGACGCCGGTCGGCGCGCTCGGCGAGGACGGCGACCAGCACCGAACCGCCGATGCCGGCGATCACCGCGTAGGGGGCGATGAGCTGCGTGGAGAACTGCGCCGGGCCCAGCGTCGCCCAGCGCGGCACCGTGGTCAGGTAGGCGAGCGCCACGAGCAGCGGGCCGGCCGCGCCGGAGGCCGCCGCGCCGACCCGATGCCCACCTTCACGTGCGGCACGGCGGGCGGCGAGCGCACCGATCAACAGCGCGGGAACGAGCGCCAGCAGCGCGCCGGGCCAGTAGAGCTGCCCTCCGATCCAGTACCGCGCGTGGTCCGGATCCAGCTGCCAGGTGCCGAGTTGGGCGCCGGTCAGCCCGCGTCCGACGCGTACCCCGTCGACCACCGAGACCACCGCGAGCAGCCAGAGCCAGGCGGCCGTGGCGGTGACGTTCAGGGCTGCGGTACGCGAGCGCAGCGCCCACAGGGCGACGAGGACGCCGATCAGGATGCCCAGCGTCGCGTGCAGGGCGGCCACCCGCTGCGGCACGCTGGTGTCGGCGCCAACCGCGACCCGGGCCGGCACGGCGACCAGTAGAACGGTGACCAGCCCACCCAGCCCGGCGGCCAGCGCCAAGGCCAGGCTGCGGAGCAGGCCGTCCCGTTCGCCGGGCCGCGGGGCGGACTCCCGCTTCGACCGGCCTGCCCTCGTGCTCGGTGGGTCCTGGGCCTTGTCGGTGCCCTCGACCGGTGTCGTCCGGCCCACCTCGACCGCCGTCGACTCCGCACGGTCAGGCTCGGCAGTGGGGGTCGGCTCGACGCTTGTCGCCGGCGCGGGCTCGGAGCGGTGGTGCAGCCGCTGCGCGCAGACCGCACCGAGCACCGTCGAGCTGGCGGCGAGCCAACTTGCCCAGGCGAGACCGTCCGCCCACGCCGTGTCGTTGGCTCCGGCGTCGGTGGGTGTCCAGGTGATGACGCCCAGTCCGTAGCCGAAGCCCAACTGCGCCGCGCCCGCGCCGGCAGCGACCCCGACCGCGGTCACTATCGATACTCCCCAGCCCCGTCTGGCCATGCCGGGCAGCGTAACGTCCCGTCGTCGACGCGGCGAGTCGCAGCGACCCGCCGGTTTGTACTGTCGGCACAACGGTTGGGCGGCAGACGGTACGGTCGCCGGTGATGAGGCGGTGGGCGGTATGACGGACGCGGACACGGGTCGGCAGGATTCCACCGGAAGCCGGGGCGGCGGCGGTGGTGGCCGGGCCAGCGTGCTGCTCGGCGGCGGGCTTGTCGCCGTACTCCTCGTGGCTGTCGGTGCGACAGGCGGTTGGCTGCTGGCCGGCGAGGGCGACGCGTCCCAGGCTGATCGTCAGGCGGCGGCGAGCCCGACCGCCACGCCGACGGACCGGGCCACCGCGTCGCGACCGGCCACCGGCCGGACCACTCCCGCCGCACCCCGGACGTCCGCCACCACCAAGGGGACGGGACTGACCGTGCCACCGGTGATCGGCACCGACTTCGAGCAGGCGCGCGAGACGCTGCGCAAGCAGCGGCTGGGCTGGAGACTCGTCTTCGGCACCGGCAGCGGCCGCACCGTCGAGAGCACCTCGCCGGCAGTGGGCACCCAGGTGACCCGGGGCACAACCGTGCAACTTCAGGTGACCGGGCCGGCACCGGCAGCCGAGGTGCCCGACGTGGTCGGCGACGAGTGTGCCGAGGCGGCCGACGACCTGGTCGACGCGGGCCTCTACCCGCGCTACCGCAGTGGGCGCAGCGGAGAGGTCAGCCGGCAGGACCCGGCCGAGGACGGCCCGGCCCGCTGGAACGACGAGGTGAGCATCTGGTGCGGGGCTGCAGCGCCGGACCAGCCGACGACGAAACCCACCCCCTGACCCGGCCGGTCCACCGGCGTACCGCTCGGTCGGGCGAGTGCGGCCGACCGTCCTGCGGCACGCGGTTCGCGTCGCTGATCCCGGCCCAGGTCGACCTGGGCGGTTAGGTTGGCGGTCGAGGGCCGTGCCGCCCGCCCGGTTCGGGAAAGGACGTGCGATGAGCGACGACCGCCAGGAGCCGCCCACCGGGGAGCCCGACGACGACCGGACGCACGCCCTACCGCCCCCGGAGCCCGACGCGTCGCCGGACCAGACCATGCCGATCGACAGGACCTCGGCCGCCGGGCGTTCCGGGTCGCCGGACGAGACGATGCCGATCGACAGGGCGGGGCCGCCGGACGACCGGACGGCGCGGATGCCTGTCGAGCGGTCGGCGACGCCGCCGTGGTCCGGGCGCGCCGAGGTGCATGCGCCCCGACCGGCAGAACCCACCGGAGACTGGTACGTCGAAGAGCAGGGCGGCCGGCGCTGGTGGCTGCCGATCCTCTGGGGTGTGCTCGCCCTGCTTCTCGCCGGCCTGCTCGGCGCGGCGGTGTGGGTCCTGCTCGACGCGCGGGACGACGACCCCGACAATCCCGGGCCGACTCCGTCGCTGCCGTCGGCAAGTGCCACCTCGGCAGCGCCGACCAGCGCCGCGCCCACCTCGGCGGCGCCCACAAGCGCGACGCCGAGCAGCCCACCGACGAGCGCCCCGCCGGAGCAGGTGCCGGTGCCGCCGCTGACCGGCCTGACCCAGGCCACTGCCGAAGGGCTGCTGGACCGGCTCGGCCTGGCCTACCGGGTGGTGTACCGGGCGTCGGAGTTGCCGCCGGGGACTGTGGTGAACACCGAGCCGGAGGCGGGCACGTCCGTGTCGACCGACGAGGAGGTGCTGCTGGTGATCTCGCAGGGCCGGCCGTCGACGGGCACCGGCTCAGCCAGCCCGAGCCCGACGAGCACGCCGTGACCGGCGCTCACCACATCCGGCGGCGGGTGCCGACCAGACCGAGCCCGGCCAGCGAGATGGTGAGGCCGAAGAGGCCGGACCAGAACAGTGAGCGGCGGACGTCCGTCGCGTTGTGCCGGGCCGGAGCCGCGTCGGTGGTTTCCTGCTGGCTGTCGGACTGACCGCCGGCACCGACGCCGGCGGCCGGGCCGGTCGTTTCGGGCTGTCCCTCCGGTGGCTCGGCGCCGATCCAGCCGGCGTCGTCAGCCGGGTCGGAGTCCACCACGGTGATCTCGGGAGCCGGCACCGGAGTGACCAGACGTGTGGACGACAGCGCCGGGTCGCGGGCCAGGACCACGAGGATGGTCACGGCCCCGAGCAGGGCGAGAAGTCCGAGAGCAATGGTGATACGGGAGCGGTGGTGCCGCCGCATGGCGGGCTGATTGACCATGAACCATCCCAGGCTCAGGGTCCTGGACGTGCGGTGGAACGGTGCCGGGGTGGGCGTACCAATTCTATGGCGACGGCACGCCCACCGGCGGCGGATCGGGCTGGTCAGCCAACTGCAACCGGGGTACGGGCGACCGACCGCCGGGCCCGTACGGTGTGCGGGCGGGGCTGCGGTGCGGCCTGCACCTGGTGCAGCCCTTCCCGCTGGACGAAGATCGACCGTCGGTTGACAGCGTCGCCAGCGGTGTTGAGTTCGTAGCCGTCGAGCCAGAGCCAGCCGTCGTAGGTCGGCCACTCCAGCACCCTGATCACCCGGAACATGATGGGCCTGAGGAACTGGACACTCGCTGCGCGAGTCACATGCAGTACGTCACCGGAGCGGGGAAGCACATGGGCTCCTGGGAGGGTCGGCCGGCGAGGCGCCGGCGGTGACTTTCGGGGACGTCATGGCCCGGTGACGGGGTCGCGCCTCGTGGGCCGGTGGAGCGAGGTGGCGGTGGTCGGGCCGTACCCGCTGGTGGCGTGCCGCCACCCGACCATCACCTGACCGCCTCCGGGAACCGCGCCCACCGCCACAGCCGGCTGGCTTGCAGCGGTGGGGTCTTTACCCCCGGGGCAGATCTGTGTGTCGCTGGCCGGGCCCGTGCCCCGAGCAACGCCCCGGGTCACCACACCCGGAGAGCGGATCGGAACGCTGAGTGATCCGTGCCATACGGACAGAGTGCATCAGTGACGTGCTTCATGCAAGTTGCACGTCGACTTTTGCCAATACGTGAGTCCGACACGCAAATCGCTGCTTGAAGGCGTACGCGTGCTGGCGTCACACTAGGGGCCGGTTTCGCCGTCGCGGCCGTCCGATGCCGGGCACCACACCCCTCGCCGCGAACGCCCGCCGGTCGACGGTCGCGCCTCCGGCGGGCGGCAGCCAGTGGCGCGTCGACCGGAGGTAGCCCGAGTGGGGTCGAGCAACCAGCGGAAGCCTCGGACGCAGAGGTCGCGCGATGAGTGAGCGGCGCAGCCCGACCATCAGGCGGCGGAGGCTCGGTGCGGAGTTGCGCCGGCAGCGGGAGTCGGCAGGCATCACCATCGAGGTCGTTGCCGAGCAGTTGGAGTGCTCGGCGTCCAAGGTCTCCCGGATCGAGACCGGGCACACCACTGCCACGCCGCGCGACGTGCGGGACATGCTGCGGATCTACGGCGTGGTGGGCGCCGAGAGCGACGAACTCGTGCAGATCGCCCGGGAGGCACGCCAGAAGGGGTGGTGGCACCCGTACAGCACGGTGCTCGTCGGGGCGTACGTCGGGCTGGAGGCCGCCGCGAGTTCGATCCGGGCGTACGAGCAGCAGGTGGTCCCCGGTCTGCTGGAGACCGAGGAGTACGCCGGTGCCATGATCCGCGCCGCCCGCCCGGACTTCACCGCCGACCAGGTGCACCAGCGGGTGCGTGTCCGTCTCGGCCGCCAGTCGTTATTGACCCAGGACGATCCGGTCGATCTGTGGGTGGTGCTCGATGAGGCGGTGGTAAGCAGGCCGGTGGGCGGGGACGAGGTGATGCGTGGCCAGCTCAGGCGGTTGGTCGAAGTGGCCGAGTTGCCGAACGTGACGCTACAGATCCTGCCCTTCGAGGTGGGAGCGCACGCAGGCATGGACGGGACCTTCACGATCCTCAGCTTCCCCGAGCCCGGTGATCCGGATGTGGTGTACGCGGAGAACGCCACGGGTGGGCTCTTCCTCGAGAAGAGCGACGAACTGCAGAAGTACAGCTTCATCTTCGATCACATCCGTGCTGCGGCCATTCGTCCGGAGGAGTCCGTCGCACACATCGCAAAACTGGCAGAGGAGCCGAGATGGCGACCAAGGGGTTCCCCGTGGACCTGACGCAGGCAACGTGGTTCAAGAGCTCGAAGAGCGGGCCGAACTGTGACAACTGCGTGGAGGTGGCGTACGTGACCGGGGCTGTCGGAGTTCGGGACTCGAAGGACAAGGCCGGTCCGGCTCTGGTCTTCGCTCCCGGTGACTGGCACGCCTTCGTCGCCGGCGCCAGGGGTGGTGTGTTGAGCGCGTCCTGACCCGGAGGTCAGCTGAGGTCCCCGTCCGGCCCCGGCCGGGCGGGGACCTTCCGCGTCCCCGGTTGCGGGCTGTCCGGCCGCCGGATCGACAGGTGCGGGCGAGGTTCCGCCGGGATTCCCGTCGCCACAGCGGGTCCGCCTCGTTGAACCGGTCGGTACGGCGGCTGGATCACGACCCGCCGCACCGACCGCACCCGAACGAGGTAGGCGAGACGGATGACGACGATCGGTTCAGACAACCTCACCAACGGTCCGGGCAAGCCGGAGCGGTTCGGTGGCAAGTACCGCGGGGCACGTCGGGACACCGTACTGACCGAGGTGGTCTCGACCGAGCAGGAGTTGAGCGGCCGGGAGTCGACGGACTCCGAGGCGGGCGATGCGCCGCTCTCGCTGCCCTCGCTGGACCCGAACCCGCTTGTCGAGCCGTCGTTCCCGCCGACCGGCTGGCCGGTGGAGCCCACCGCGTCGCTGGCCGACCACCCGCTGCTGCGTGGCCTGCTTATGGAGTTGCCCCCGAAGGGCAGCGTGCCGCCGCCGGGTTGGCTGGACCGCTGGTTCGAGGCGACCCGGGCGATCCTGGAGTTGCTATACGTGCAGGGGTCCGGTCGCCCGCGCTGAGCGTGGCGCGGTCTGCTGGGTCCGCTCGGCGAGCCGGTTGTGCCGGAGCGCGTGCCGGACGCCGATGGCGGCCACCGCGAGTGCGCCGACGGTGATCGCCGGCCCGGCGACGCCGGGCTCCGCGCCGAGGTCCGCGCCGGCCGCCGCGATCACCGCGGGCATTGTCGCAAGGGCGGTCACCTGCAACGGCAACCCGACGAGCGGGTGCGCTGCGGCGGCGCGCAGCCCGTGCGGGGCGGGCGTGCCGGGTGCCGTATCGAACGCCCCGGCCCCGGCCCGGAGGCGGCGGATCCGCCGCAGGGAGCAGATTGCCACCACGAGCGCCGGCCCGGTGGCGAGGGCGAGGGCGGCGGCGGCCCGGTCGACAGGCGCGGTGCCGGCGCTGAACAGCCCGCCGACGGCCACCGCCGCGACGAGCGTCACGCCGGTCAGTGCCAGTGCCAGCAACAATCCGGTACGCCGTCGCAGAGCGCTCGCGTCGCGCAGCCGGGGCAGTCGGTCGGCCAGGACCCCGGCGGCCAGCCAGACGGCGGCTACCGGCAACAGGATGGCGAGCTGACTTTCCATGTCGGAGAGTCTTTCCCGATTCGACGCTCGGCGAATCCGGGCCGGTCCCCGGTTCGCCCCGGAAGCCCGCCCCGTAGGGGGTCATCCCATCAAGGTGATGGACGTTTCGACATGTTTCTTTGGCCGACCGTGCCGATCTACCCTCGGCTAGATCGGCAAGTGTCGATCGAGTTGATCGGCGGCCGCGTTTCGCCGCCGGTCGGAGGGAGGTAGGGAAATGGGTCTTCCACGCAGGTCCGTACTGGTCGGGGTGGCGACGGCGACAGTGCTGGCCGTCGGTACCCCCGCCCTGGCCGCCGAGCCCGTCGGCGTGGTCCGGGAGGCCGGCGGAGCCACCGCCGTGCAGGACAGCTACATCGTCGTCCTCAAGGACAGCGCCGTCACCCGCAGCCGGGTCGGCGACGCCGCGAAGCGGCTGACCGGCAGGCACGGAGGGTCGATCGCCCGCACCTACGGTACGGCGCTGCGTGGCTTCGAGGTCACCGTCAGCGCGAAGGCGGCGGCCCGGATCGCCGCCGACCCGGATGTGGCGTACGTCGAGCAGAACCACACCGTGTCGATCTCCGGAACGCAGGCCAACCCGCCCTCCTGGGGTCTCGACCGGATCGATCAGCGCAACCGGCCGCTGGACAGCTCCTACACCTACCCGAA
The DNA here is from genome assembly GCF_049847245.1 of Micromonospora sp. DT68. Lineage (NCBI taxonomy): Bacteria > Bacillati > Actinomycetota > Actinomycetes > Micromonosporales > Micromonosporaceae > Micromonospora > Micromonospora sp. DT68. The sequence goes on along the minus strand of NZ_JBNCNZ010000003.1, from coordinate 211,578 downwards.
CACGGCGAGCAACGTGCACGCCTACATCATCGACACCGGCATCCGCTTCGCCCACAGCGACTTCGGCGGCCGGGCCACCTCCGGCTTCGACGCTGTCGACGGCGGAGCGGCCGACGACTGCAACGGGCACGGCACGCACGTCGCCGGCACCGTCGGCGGTTCCGCGTACGGCGTCGCGAAGGGCGTTCAACTCGTCGGCGTACGGGTGCTGAACTGCTCCGGCAGTGGCACCAACGCCGGTGTGATCGCCGGCGTCGACTGGGTCACCCAGAACGCGATCAAGCCGGCCGTGGCGAACATGAGCCTCGGCGGTGGCGCTAACAGCTCCCTGGACACCGCGGTTCGCAACTCGATCGCGTCGGGTGTGACGTACGGCCTCGCGGCAGGCAACGACAGCGGCGCGAACGCCTGCAACACCTCGCCGGCCCGCACCGCCGAGGCCATCACCGTGGGCTCGACGACGAACACCGACGCGCGTTCGTCGTTCTCCAACATCGGCACCTGCCTGGACATCTTCGCGCCCGGGTCGTCGATCACGTCGGCCTGGCACACAAGCAACACCGCGACGAACACGATCAGCGGCACCTCGATGGCCACGCCGCACGTCGTGGGCGCGGCTGCCCTGGTGGCCAGCGCCAACCCGAGCTGGACGCCGCAGCAGGTCCGGGACCAACTGGTCGCCAACGCCACCCCCAACGTGGTCACCAGTCCCGGCAGCGGCTCGCCGAACCTGCTGCTCTACGTCGGCAGCGGCGGCACCACTCCGCCCCCGCCCACCGGCTGCACCGGCACCAACGCCACCGACGTGACGATCCCGGACGCCGGGTCGGCCGTCACCAGCACGATCACCATCTCCGGGTGCGGCCGTAGCGCCTCGTCGGCCTCCACTGTGGCGGTGAACATCGTGCACACGTACCGCGGTGACCTGGTCATCGACCTGCTCGCCCCGGACGGTAGCTCGTACCGGTTGAAGAACTCGGGCTCGGACAGCGCCGACAACGTGATCGCCACGTACACGGTCAACCTGTCCAGCGAGGCCGCCGACGGCACGTGGCGGCTCCAGGTTCGTGACGTGTACTCGGCCGACACCGGCTACATCAACAGCTGGACCCTGACCGTCTGACCGGTCCCCGCACGACACGAGGCCCCACCCGCTCGGGTGGGGCCTCGCGCCGTACGCGAAATCGGGAAGCCGTCAGACCGCGAAGGTCGCCGGTCGCTCGGTGGCCGGGGCCGGCGGGCGGGCCTTCCACAGGCCGGTCTTCTGCCCGGCGAGCCGGGCCAGGTAGGCGGGGTTGAGGATCACGTAACGCTTCCAGAGGCGCTTCGGCTCCAGACCGAGCCGCCAGAACCACTCCAGGCCGGCACGCTGCATCCACGGCGGAGGCTGGCGCAGCAGCCCTGCGTGGTAGTCGAAGGCCGCGCCGACCGCCATCAGCGGCATGTCGAGCAGCGGACGCATGGCGTACGCGAAGACCTCCTGGCGCGGGCAGCCGAGCCCGACCAGGACGAGCCGGGCACCGCTGGACCGGATGCGGTCGGCGATCTCGGCGTCCTCGCCCGGCTGGACGGCACGGAACTTCGACGGCTCCACGCCGGCGATCTTCAGCGCCGGGAACATCCGCTCCAACGCGGGGATCAGCTTGGCAAGCGTCTCCTCGGTCGAGCCGTACAGGTAGACCGGCAGTCCCTCGTCGGCGAAGCGGGAGAGCACGTGCAGGGTGAGCGTCGGCCCGTAGACCCGGTCGGTGAGCCCGGCGTTGTGCAGCAGGTTGAGCGCCCAGCGCACCGGCTGCCCATCCGGGGTGACCATGTCGAAGGAGTTGAGCCGCGCGTTGTGCGGCGGGTCCAGCACGCCGGTCATCACGCCGTGCACGGCCAGCGCGGTGAGCGCGAACGGGCGCCGCTCGTGCGCCGCGGTCACCACCGCGTCGGTGGCCGAGGTGTAGTCGGTGGCGTCGACCAGGACGCCGAGCACGTTGCGCTTGGTCTGTGCGGTCATGACTGCGGCACCCACTTGTCCACGTTGGCCTCGTAGATCTCCCGCAGGATCATCGGCACGTCGTACGTGATCTTCCAGTCCGGGTAGTGCTCCTCGAAGCGTCCCATGCTGCTGACGTACCACTGGTGGTCGCCGGTGCGGGCCTGCTCGACGTAGTTGATCCGCGCCTCGCGGCCGGTGATCTCCTCGGCGATGCGGAACGCCTCGATGTGGGACGTGTTGGAGTGCCGGCCGCCGCCCAGGTTGTAGACCTCGGCCGAGCGGGGCGCCCGGAAGAACGCCTCGAACGCTGTCAACACGTCGTGCGAGTGGATCGCGTCGCGGACCATCTTGCCCTTGTAGCCGAACAGGTTGTACGTCCGGCCCTCCATGACGCAGCGCATCAGGTACGCCAGGAACCCGTGCAGTTCGGCTGCCGAGTGCGCCGGGCCGGTGAGCGTGCCGCCCCGGAAACAGGCGGTCTTCATGTCGAAGTAGCGGCCGTACTCCTGAACCATCACGTCCGCGGCGACCTTCGAGGCGCCGAAGACCGAGTGCAACGAGTGGTCGATCGACATGTCCTCGGTGATGCCCTCGTACCAGCGGTGGTCCTCGGGCAACTCGTACCGGGTGTCCAGCTCGACAAGCGGAAGGCTGTTGGGCCGGTCGCCGTAGACCTTGTTCGTCGAGCAGTGGATGAACGGCGCGTCGATCGCATGCCGCCGGGTGTTCTCCAGCATGTTGAGCGTGCCGCCGGCGTTCACGTCGAAGTCCGTGTACGGCTCCTTGGCCGCCCAGTCGTGACTCGGCTGCGCCGCGCTGTGGATCACCACGGCGATGTCCGGGCCGTACTTCTTGAAGACCTGCTCGAGGCCGTCGCGGTCCCGGATGTCCACGGCGAAGTGGGTGTACGAGTCACCCAGGTCCCGGCTCAGCCGCTCCAGGCTCCACGAGGTGGAGCCGTCCTCGCCGAAGAAGTACCGGCGCATGTCGTTGTCGATGCCGACGACGTCCAGGCCGAGACCGGCGAAGTGCCGGACCGCCTCGGAGCCGATCAGACCACCCGAGCCGGTCACCAACGCGACAGTCACACGCCACTCCTGGTCCATCGGAGGCAGAATCCATCGGAGCATAGCGTGATGTCCGGCACGCCCCGATACGACGGAAGGGCCCCGCATTCCGCGGAGCCCTCGTCTCTGGTGGGGATGGGGGGAGTTGAACCCCCACGCCCTTTCGGGCACACGGACCTGAACCGTGCGCGTCTGCCATTCCGCCACATCCCCGTGGCACAACCCGGACCACTCTAGCCGCCCTGAGCCTGCTGTCTCCAACAGGACCCCGGAGATACTAGGCTGTTCCGGGTGCTCGCCACGACCGGTTACCGTTCGTGGCGGACGAAAGAGTAGCACGGCATTCCCGGCCCTTCCGAACAGGCCGGTAACAGGCGGGCCGAGCGGCGTGTGAGCTGCGCGCGCGCCGGCCGGATACCATCATGTCCTCGGGACCCGAGGAGGAGCCGGTGAGCGTGCTGCAACGCTTCGAGAAGCGTCTGGAAGGCCTGGTCGAAGGGGCCTTCGCCAAGGTCTTCAAAGGGGTGGTCCACCCCGTGGAGATCCTCAATGCCATGCAGCGGGAGGCTGAGGCGCACAAGGCGATCCTGGCCGGTGGGCGGACGCTGGTGCCCAACCGCTACGTGATCGATCTCTCGCCGTTCGACCACAGTCGGCTCGCACCGTATGCCGCCGCGCTGGCCCAGGAACTGGCCCAGTCGCAGGCGGAGTTCATCGGCGAGCAGGCCTGGACGGTCTACGGCGACGTGATCGTCGAGATCGAGCGGGGCGAGGGGCTGGACACGGGAATGTTCCGGGTCACCGCCGAGGTCTACACCGGCGGCGAGGTCGCCCCGGTGTCGGCGCCCGGCTACGACGCCGGCCCGCCCGCCTATCCCGCGTACGACCAGGGCGGGGGCTACGGTCCGCCGCCCGGGCACGGTGGTGGCCGCAACGTGCGGCTGGTCTCCGGCGACGGCCGTACGTACCCCCTCCAGATGGGGTCGACGGTGATCGGTCGCGGTGACCAGGCGAACCTGCGCCTGCCCGACGTCGGCATCTCCCGGCGACACGCCCGGCTGGATTTCGACGGCGGCCAGGTCGTGCTTACCGACCTGGGTTCCACGAACGGCACCATGGTCAACGGGCAGCGGGTCTCCGCCGTCGCACTGAACCCCGGTGACATGGTCCAGCTCGGCACCACGACGCTGACCTTCCGCGTGGACGGCTGAGCCGCCTTGCCGGCACTGGTCATCACCGTCGCCCGGTTCGGTTTCCTGATCCTCCTGTGGATCTTCGTATTCACGGTGGTCGGTGTGATCCGTCGGGACCTCTTCGCGGGAGCCCGGTCCGGTCGCCTGGTGGCGGCACCACGAGCGGTCGGTGCCTCGACGGGGCAGCAGGCGGCCAAACCAGCAAAGGTGAAGCGGGGTCGGGCGGCCCATCAACTGGTGGTGACCGCAGGTCAACTGGCCGGCACCCGGATCACCCTCGGCGAAGCGCAGATCACGATCGGTCGGGCCGAGGATTCCACGCTGGTCATCACCGACGACTACGCCTCCGCGCGGCATGCCCGGCTCGTGCCGCGCGAGGGGCAGTGGTTCGTCGAGGACCTTGGCTCGACTAACGGGACATACCTCGATCGCGCTAAGGTCACCGGACCAACCCCCGTCCCCCTCGGCGTGCCGATCCGGATCGGCCGCACTTCCCTCGAATTACGGCCATGACTCTGACCCTGCGCTATGCGGCCCACAGCGACCGCGGTCTGATCCGTGACGGCAATCAAGACTCCGTCTACGCCGGGCCGCGGCTACTCGCCGTTGCCGACGGCATGGGCGGTATGGCCGCCGGTGACGTCGCCAGCAACATCGTCATCGGTGCCATGGCGCCGCTCGACGAGGACGTCCCAGGGGACGCCCTCGTCGATGCGTTGCGTTCGGCCGTGGGCACCGCCAACCAACAGCTCCGCGACACGGTGGACGCCAACCCGCAGTTGGAGGGGATGGGCACCACGCTGACGGCGACCCTCTTCTCCGGCAGCAAGCTGGGGATGGTCCACATCGGCGACTCGCGGGCCTATCTGCTGCGCAACGGTGAGTTCTCCCAGATCACCAAGGACGACACGTACGTCCAGATGCTCGTCGACGAGGGCCGGATCAGCGCCGAGGAGGCGAGCAGCCACCCGCAGCGGTCGCTGCTGACCCGCGCCTTGGACGGCCGGGACATCGACCCCGAATATTCGGTGCGTCAGGTGCTGCCCGGTGACCGTTACCTGATCTGCAGCGATGGCCTGTCGGGTGTGGTCAGCGCCGAGACGATCGGTGAGTCCCTGCGGGAGTACACCGACCCGCAGCAGTGCGTCGAGCGTCTGGTTCAGCTCGCCCTGCGCGGCGGCGGCCCCGACAACATCACGGTGATCATCGCCGACGCCACCGACCACGACATCGTCGAGGCGACCCCGATCGTCGGCGGCGCTGCCGCCCGGGACCGGGGCATGGCCACCTCCGCCGACAACTCGACCCCTGCCGCCCGGGCCTCGGCGCTCTCCGCGCCGCGCCCAGCTGTGCCGGAGGAGCCGGCGTCCTCGGACGACGAGCCGGAGCAGCGTAGGCACCGGCCGGTTCGGGCCACCGCCATGGCGCTCGCCATCCTGGTGATCATCGGCGGCGGTCTCTTCGCCGGCTGGACGTACACCCAACGCCAGTACTACGTGGGTGCCACCGAGGAAGGGCAGGTCGCTGTCTTCCGGGGCATCCAGGGGCAGATCGCCGGGATGGACCTCTCCACCGTGCACCGCACAAGCGGCACCCGGTTGGACGACCTCACCGTCGCCGCTCAGGACACCGTCAAGGTGGGCATCCGGGCCAAGAGCGAGCCGGACGCCGAGCGTCAGCTCGCCGAGCTGACGAGCGACACCCCGACCAACCCGAACCTGAAGCCGATCTGCCCGCCCGACCCGACGGCGGTGGGCGGCACGACGTCGCCCTCGCCGACAACTGCCCTTCCCGGGACCACCCCGGAGCCGAACGGCAGCCCCAGCGCCGGGGCGCCGGCGACCCCCAACGGGGTCGTCAGCGCAAGCCCGACCATCGCGGCCACCGATCTGACCTCCCCATCCGACGCCACGCCCTCCGACTCGACAGCGCCGGGGCTCGACCCGGCCGGCTGCCGGTCTCCTGAGTGAGCGTCGGCTGAGATCCCAAGGACCCCACCCGTGACCGTAGCGGCCACACCGGCACCCTCGCCCGCCACCACGGGCGGGGATTCCGGCGTACGCCTGGCCCGGTCGCGCCGCAACGCCGAACTCTCACTGCTGCTGCTGGCAATGGTGATCGTGGCCGCGTACATGGCGACCGTCGAGGCGAACCTGCTGGACACGGTCACCCCGGACTTCTGGATGCCCGCCGCGGCGGTCGGCGCGGTCTTCCTCGGCCTGCACTTGGTGATCCGGTTCCTCGCCCCGTACGCCGACCCGGCACTGCTGCCGGCGGTGGCCCTGCTCAACGGCCTCGGGGTGGGCTTTCTGCGCCGGATCGACCTGGGCGAGGCCGCACCGGCCGACCGGGAGGGCCTGGCCACCTTCGCCGGTATCGGCGGCCGGCAGTTGGCCTGGACGCTGGCCTCGGTGATCCTCGCCGCCGCCCTGCTGGCCATCATGCGGGACCACCGTTCGATCTCCCGGTACGCGTACACGCTTGGGCTTGCCGGCATCGTGCTCGTGATGCTCCCGGCGGTGCTGCCCAGCAGCATCTCCGAGATCAACGGCGCCAAGCTGTGGATCCGGGTCGGTGGTTTCTCCATCCAGCCGGGCGAGTTCGCCAAGCTGGCGCTGCTCGTCTTCTTCGCCTACTACCTGGTGCGCAAGCGCGAGGTGTTGTCGCTGGCCAGCCGGCGTTTTCTCGGCATCGACTTCCCGCGTGGGCGCGACCTCGGCCCGGTGGTGGTGGTCTGGCTGATCAGTGTCCTGGTGCTGGTCTTCGAAAAGGACCTCGGCACCTCGCTGCTCTACTTCGGCATGTTCGTGGTGACGCTCTACATCGCCACCGAACGGGTCAGTTGGCTGCTGATCGGTCTGATCCTCTTCTTCGGCGGCGCCTACCTCGCCTACGTGCTCGGCTCGACGGTCGGTGGGCCGTTCGCCAACTTCTACGTACGCGCCGAGATCTGGCTGGACCCGTTCGCCGATCCGCACGGCAAGGGCTACCAGCTCGTCCAGGGCCTGCTCGCCCTCGGTACGGGCGGGCTGTTCGGCGCCGGGCCGGGCGGCGGCCAGCCGGACATCCTGCCCGAGGTGCAGAACGACTTCATCTTCGCCGGCATCGGTGAGGAGATCGGCCTCTTCGGCCTCTCCGCGCTGCTCGTGGTCTACCTGCTGATCGTGGAGCGTGGCCTGCGCGCCGCGCTCGCGGTGCGTGACTCGTTCGGCAAGCTGCTCGCCGGCGGTCTCGCGTTCACCCTGGGCCTCCAGGTCTTCGTGATCGTCGGCGGCATCAGCAAGCTCATCCCGCTCACCGGTCAGACCACCCCGTTCCTGTCCGCCGGTGGCTCGTCGCTGATGGCCAACTGGCTGCTCATCGCGGTGCTGCTGCGGGTCTCCGACGGCGCACGCCGTCCGGTGACCGGTGGCGGTGGCAAGGCGCCCCGACCGACGGGTGGCCCGCCCGAGCAGTTGCACGGTGCTCCCACGGAGGTGATCAAGCCGTGAACGCACCCCTGCGCCGCGTCGGCGTCGTCGTCATTGTCCTGTTCGGCCTGCTCTTCGCGAACCTCAACTGGATCCAGGCCTACAAGGCCGACGAATACCGCACCAGCGACTACAACGGTCGGGTCCAGGTTGCCGACTACAAGCGCAAGCGCGGCAACATCGAGGCCGGCGGCACCGCGTTGGCCACCAGCAAGGAGACCACCGGCAAGCTGAAGTTCCAGCGCTCCTACCCGGGCGGCGCCAAGTACGCCCACGTGCTCGGCTACAAGCCTGTCAACCTGGCCGACAAGGGCATCGAGCAGGTGGAGAACGACTTCCTGGCCGGCACCAGCGACCAGTTGATCGGTGACCGGTTCAAGGACCTGTTCACCGGTGACGAGACCGGTGGTGGCAACGTCCTGCTCACGCTCTCCAAGCGGGCGCAGGACGTGGCGTACGACCAGCTGCGCAACAACCAGGTGGGGGCGAAGAAGGGCGCGGCGATCGCCATCGACCCGCGTACCGGGGCCGTACAGGCGTTGGTCTCCATGCCAAGCTTCGACCCGAACCCGCTGGTCAGCCACAACACCAATGAGGCGACCGCGGCGTTCAACAAGCTGGAGCAGGACCCGGAGGGTCCGCTGAAGAACCGCGCGCTCGGCGAGACACTGCCGCCGGGCTCCACCTTCAAGATCGTGATCGCCGCCGCAGCCCTGGAGAACGGCGTCACCAAGACCACCCAGATCCCGGCCGGGTCGAGCTACACGCCGCCCACCTCCGGCAGCCAGATCCGCAACGCCGCTCCGTCGATCTGCCCCGAGTCGCAGGTCACCCTGATGGACGCGGTCACCGAATCCTGCAACACCGGCTTCGCCCAGCTCGGGGTGCGCCTCGGCGCCGACACCGTGAAGGAGAAGGCGCGGCAGTTCGGGTTCGAGCAGGAAGACCTCACAGTGGGTCACCTCGGCGAGGGCGGCCTGCCCACGGCGGCCAGCCGGACCGGGGACATGCAGAACCCCGACGGCAGCACCGACCCGGCCGCGCTCGCCCAGTCCTCGATCGGGCAGAACAACGTCCGGATGACCCCGCTGGAAGGCGCCCTGATCGCCAGCGCGGTCGCCAACAACGGCAGCCAGATGCGGCCGTACCTGGTCCGGCAGTTGCTCGCTCCGGACCGGACCACCAGCTACTACACCGCCAAGCCCCGGGAGCTGCGCCAGCCGGTAAGCGGCCAGGTAGCGACCGACCTGCGCGAGATGATGGTCAGCGTGGTGCAGAACGGCACCGGCCGGAAGGCAGCCATCAACGGCTACACCGTCGGTGGCAAGACCGGCACCGCCCAGTCCGCCCCGGACCGCCCCGACCACGGTTGGTTCATCGGCTTCGCCCTGGACAAGGACGGCAACCCGGTCTCCGCGGTGTGTGTGGTGCTGGAGCAGGCCGGCAGCGGCGGCAGCGCCGAGGCCGCACGCATCGGCGGCCAGATAATGCGAGCCGCCATCGCCGACCCCGGGGGTCGCTGACATGCTCAGCCCCGGCGTCCAGCTCGGCAACCGCTACCGTCTCGACGAGCGGATCGCCAGCGGCGGCATGGGCGACGTGTGGCGCGGCACCGACCAGGTGCTCGGCCGTACGGTCGCCGTGAAGAGCCTGCTCCCCGCGCTGCTCGACGACCCGGACTTCGCCGAGCGGTTCCGCGGCGAGGCCCGCACGATGGCCACCATCAATCACCCCGGCGTGGTGGACGTCTACGACTTCGGCAACGACCAGCAGATCGCCTTCCTGGTCATGGAGTACGTCGAGGGCGACGCCCTGTCGTCCACGCTGAGCCGGGTCGGTCGGCTCACCCCGGCCCGGACGATGGCCCTCGTCGCGCAGGCCGCCGACGCGTTGCACGCCGCGCACGAGAAGGGAATCGTGCACCGCGACGTCAAGCCGGGCAACCTGCTGGTCCGGCCGAACGGCACACTTGTGCTCACCGACTTCGGCATCGCCCGTTCCGACCTGGTCGGCCAGCTCACCGCCGCCGGCTCGGTGCTCGGCACCGCCTCGTACATCTCGCCGGAGCAGGCCACCGGCGGCGTGGCCACCCCCGCCTCCGACGTGTACGCGCTCGGCGTCGTCGCCTACCAGTGCCTCGCCGGAAGGCGGCCGTTCGAGGGCGACAACCCGCTCGACATCGCCATGCGGCACGTCCGGGAGACGCCCCGGCCGCTGCCCGCCGACATCCCGCCGCAGGTCCGGGCCGTGGTGGAACGCGCGTTGGCGAAGGACCCGGCTGCCCGGTGGCCCAGCGCCGCAGCGCTCGCGGGTGTCGCCCGCCAGCTGAAGGCCGCGCTGTCCCAGCAGGCCCGGGCCGGTGGCAACCCCGGGCCGGTCTCCGCAGCGCCGGCCTCACCTGCCGCACCCGGCCGCGCCCAGGTGCCGCAGGCGCACCAGATGCGCCCGCCAGGTGCCCCGCACCGCCCGGCGCCCGCCGGGCAGCGGCCGAATTCGGCTCCGCCGGCTCAGCAGCCGCGCCCCATGTCGGTACCGCCTGCCCAGCAGCCGCGCCCCATGTCCGTTCCGCCGGCCCAGCAGCTTCGCCCCACCTCCGTCCAGCCGGCCCAGCCACTGCGCCCCACCACCGTCGCGCCGGCCGTTCCCTACGCCCGACCGCCGGCCGCCCCGGCCGGCTATCCCCGTGGCGCCGCAGCGGTGCCACCGCCACAGGTCCGCCAGGAACACCCCCCGGCGTACGTCCACCAGGCCGGTCCGGTGCCCTCCGGGCCGGACTCCAACCGGTCTCGGCCCGGAATGGTGTTCCTCGCCATCCTGCTGGCCGTACTGGTCCTCATCTGTTCCGGCGTGATTTCCTACAGCCTGCGGAAGCAGTCGCAGGACGGTGCCGCCGGCGCGCTGGCTCCACAGACCGTGACGGTCGGCGCGCTGGGGCTCGACGGACGCGACGATGCGACCCGGACGTCGTACCGTCGTGAGGTACGAATCCAGCCGGACGACGGCGGGACGACGACGAGCGAAGGACGACAGACGCGATGACAGCGCAGGCCCGCCTGCTCGGTGGCAGGTACCAGGTCGGCGAGCTGCTCGGCTATGGCGGCATGGCCGAGGTGCACCGCGGTCGCGACCTCCGGCTCGGTCGGGACGTCGCGATCAAGATGCTCCGGACCGACCTCGCCCGGGACGCGACGTTCCAGATGCGGTTCCGTCGGGAGGCGCAGAACGCCGCCTCGCTCAACCACCCGGCGATCGTGGCCGTCTACGACACCGGCGAGGAGACCGCGCCGACCGGTGAGACGTTGCCGTTCATCGTCATGGAGTTCGTCAACGGCCGGACGCTGAAGGAGGTGCTCGGCGCCGAAGGACGACTTCAGCCCCGCCGGGCGCTGGAGATCTGCGCCGACATGTGCGCGGCGCTGGAGTTCAGCCACCGGCACGGCATCATCCACCGGGACATCAAGCCGGGCAACGTCATGCTCACGCAGACCGGCCAGGTCAAGGTGATGGACTTCGGCATCGCGCGGGCTCTTGCCAGCGGTGCTACCACGATGACGCAGACAAGCGCTGTCATCGGCACGGCGCAGTACCTCTCCCCGGAGCAGGCGCGCGGTGAGGCCGTCGACGCCCGCTCCGACGTGTACGCGGCCGGCTGCGTGCTCTTCGAACTGGTCTGCGGGCACCCGCCGTTCGTCGGTGACAGCCCGGTGAGCGTCGCCTACCAGCACGTACGCGAGACGCCGCCGACGCCGAGCGACATCAATCCGGACGTCAACCCGGCTGTCGACGCGATCGTGCTCAAGGCGCTGTCCAAGAACCCGCTCAACCGTTACCAGAGTGCCGGCGAGATGCGGGCCGACCTGCTCCGCGCCGCCGCCGGACGACCGGTGCTCGCCACTCCGGTGCTGCGTGAGGCCGAGACGGTGGCGATGGCACCGGCCGGCGGTGGGGGCGGTTACCCGGCTGCCGCCGGCGGGGCGCAGACCCGGCAGATCCCGGCCCGGGTCGGCGACCCGCGTCAGCGCAAGGCGTCCTCCTGGCTGATCGCCCTGTTCAGCGCGGTGGGCGTGCTGGCCGTGATCGCCCTGGTGGCGGCCCTGCTCTGGAGCCAGCAGCAGGACGAGGCACTGAAGGCGGTGCCGACCCTCACCGGCAAGAGTCAGACCGCCGCGATCACCGAGATCCGCAATGCCGGCTTCCAGCCGGTGGTGGGCGATCCGGTGTTCGCCAGCGACTGCACGCAGGACAACGTGGTCCGGCAGGACCCAGCGCCCGGCGGTCGGCTGAAGCAGAACGCGTCGGTGACGATCCAGGTCTGCGGTGGTAAGCCGGAGGTGGCGGTTCCGGCGGGGCTCAAGGGCAGCAAGCGGGAGAGCGCGATCGCCCGCCTCACCGAGGCGAACCTCAAGTACGAGATCAAGACGGTGGACAACGAAGCACCTCAGAACGAGGTCCTCAGCGTCAACCCGCCGGAGGGCCAGCGCGTTCCCGAAGGCACGCAGGTGACGCTGACGGTGTCCAACGGCAAGGTCCGTGAGGTGCCGGACGTGGTCGGGTTGAGCCAGGAGGAAGCCACCCGCGTTCTCCGCAACGCGGGCTTCACCGTGGTTTCCCAGGACGGTCCGGAGGTGCCAGCGGCCGAGGCAGGCAAGGTCACCGACCAGAACCCGAACGCCAAGGACAAGAAGCCGACCGGCACGAGGGTGACCATCAAGGTAAGTCAGCCGGAGCCGGAGACCGACCCGACGCCGACGGGCACACCGACGGGCACACCGACCGGTACGCCGACCACACCTGGCAGCGGAGGCGGCGGCGGCCTGCCGTTCATGCCCCCGCCGACCCGACTTCCCCAGGACTAGGCACACCTGGGCATCGGCATGACCGACTCGGAAGCGACCCCCGCCGGACCGGCGGGCCGCCGGCCTCGACGCCTCAGACGCGTGGCCATCCTGGGTGTCGTCGTGCTGCTGCTCGCCAGCCTTCCGTGGCTGTGGACGACGCTCGCCGCACGCGGCCACCTGCACTCGGAGGCCGACGCGCCGGCCGCCGACGTGGTGATCGTCCTGGGCACCGCCGTGGCGGCCGACCGGCAACGTCCGGGCGACCGGCTCGCCGGCCGTCTGGAGACCGCGGCGGCGCTGGTGACCAGTGGGCGGGCCAAGGTAGTGCTCGTGTCGGGCGACGGCGGTGGCACCTCGGGTGACGAGCCTGCGGTGATGACGTCGTACCTCGCCGGGCTCGGCGTCGATCCGCGGCGGGTGGTGGCCGACCCGTTCGGCCTCGACACGTACGACAGTTGCCTGCGAGCGCGCGACGTGTACGGCGTCGAGCGGGCACTTGTCGTCACCCAGTCCTACCACCTGTCCCGAGCGGTGACGCTGTGCCGGCAGATCGGCCTCGACGTCGACGGCGTAACCGCTCGCTGCGACGGCTGTGGCGCAGCCCTGCTCGCTGAGAAGTCGGTCCGGGACTATTTCGCCAGTGGCAAGGCGGCGTGGGACGCGGTCCGGGGCCGGGCGCCAGCGGTCAGCTCGCCAGCGGACCCGGCGGTCCAGAACGCGCTACTGCCCTGACCTGCCCCGCGAGGTGACCTCGGCCGGTTCAGGTGGTGGCGAACGCCGCCAGGCGGCGGGCGTCGACATCGGCGGCCAGCGCGGGTGCCCGTTCCAGCGCCTCCGGGTGACCGCAGCCGGCCAGCCAGTTGGCGAGCATCAGGTGGCCGCCCTCGGTGAGCACCGACTCCGGGTGGAACTGCACGCCCTCGATCGGCAGCGTGCGGTGCCGCATCGCCATCACCACGCCGGAGCCGGTCCAGCCGGTGACCTCAAGCTCGTCGGGCAGCGTCTCGGGCAGCACGGCCAGCGAGTGGTAGCGGGTGGCGGTGAACGGGTCGGGCAGGCCGGCGAGCACGCCCACCGACTTGTGCCGTACGTCGGAGGTCTTGCCGTGCAGCAGCTCGGGGGCCCGGGTCACCGTCGCACCGAACGCCTCGCCGATGGCCTGGTGACCGAGGCAGACGCCGAAGATCGGCAGCTCGCCCGCGTATTCGCGGATGACGTCCAGGCAGATGCCGGCGCGGTCGGGGCTGCCCGGCCCGGGTGAGAGCAGGATGCCCGCCGCACCCACCCGGCCCACCTCGGCCACGTCGATCTCGTCGTTGCGGCGGACCTCGCAGTCCACGCCGAGCTGGCCCAGGTACTGCACGAGGTTGAAGACGAACGAGTCGTAGTTGTCGATCACCAGGACGCGCATGATCACCTGCTCGGGGAGGACGGCGCGGGATTGTTCTGCTCGGTGTCGTACGGCAGGTCGTGCTCGTCGCCGGCCGGGGTCTCCCCGGTGACCGCGTCCCCGCCGCCCGTCTCCGCAGGCACGCCGGACTCGACCTGCACGTCGTCGAAGGGCAGCAGCGGCTCGGCCCAGGGGAAGGCCACGAACCAGAGCAGGGCCACGGTGGCGGCCACGAGCAGCACCGAGCCGGTCAGCTTGCCGACCAGGCCGAATGGGAGCTTGCGCCAGATGAACGCGTACATCGGTCAGCCCCCCAGCTCGGCGGGACGGCCCGCCGACTTGGGTTGGGTGCGGTCCAGTTCGGCGTGGACGATCAGGCGCTGGTAGTTGTCGAACTTCGGGTTGCAGGTGGTGAGCGTGAGCATCCGCTTGGTCGGCTTCTTGTCCGGCTGGCCGGGCACCGGGGCCACCACCTCGACCTGCGTCGGCTTGACGATCCGGGACTGCGAAACCAGATAGACGTACCACTCGGTCTTGCCCTCGACCACTATCGCGTCGCCCTCGTTCAGCTCGTCAAGCCGCCAGAACGTGGCACGGTTGCGGTGGCCGGCGACGGAGAAGTTGCCGACCTGGCCGGGCAGCGCGCTGGCCGGGTAGTGGCCCGGGGCGTACCTGATGTCGGCCTGGGTGACACCCTCGACCACCACCCAGCTCTTGTCGAGCTTGGGGATGTAGAGGCCGGCGAGCGGCTTGCCGCGGACCGGAGGGGACGGCTTGACGCTCGGGCCGGCGGACGGAGCGACAGTCGGGTCGTCGGTCGGGGCCCACACCTGGGCGAGCTCGTTGCTGAGGTCGTTCTGGTGGGCGTCGACGATTGCCGACTTGCCCCAGATCTCGTAGCCGGCGAAGAGCAGCACCACGAGGCCGAAGGTGATCAGCACCTCGCCGGTGACCCGGATGCCGGTGCGGATCCGGGAGCCGAGCGACGGACGCGTGAGTTCCGAGTAGACGCTCTTGTAGCCCTCGCCGGTCTGGTGCGGCCGGAGTTGGACCACCTTTTCGCCGCGCCGGGGGCGGGGCGGTTCGGCGGAGCTGTCGTCCGTACCGGCCGGATCGTCGGTGGTCGGGGTGCGGGGCACGGCACCCATCAGTGCCGTGGAGTCCATGGCCGGAGGCCGGGGCGTGGGCCTGGCGGGCACGGCGGGGATGAGCGCGGTGGCACCCGGGTCGGCGGCCGGGTCCGGGCCGCGACCGGCCGCGGCCGCAGGTGCGCCAGGAGACCCGGTCGGGCGGGGGGGCCGGGGGCCGACCTTCGGAAGGTACGCGGTCGGCTCGTCGCCCACGGCCCGGCTCGGACCGCCGCCGGAGAGAGCCGGACCGGCCGGTACGCCGGACGGGCCGCTGGCGGCCGGCGGGCTGGTCGGCGCGACGCCGGGTGCAGGCGGGCGGATGGGACCTGTCGGCCGGACCGGCCCCGGGTCGGCGGATGCGCTCGGCCGGTCAGCACCGGCAGCGGGACGGCCGGAACCTCCGTAGGGGCCGGGCGTGGTGGCCCCGCCGTGTCCGCCGGGCGTGGTGGCCCCGCCGTGCGGGCCGGGGCCGGCGGACGCGACGTGCGGACCGGGGCTGGTGGACCCGCTGTGCGGGCTTGTGCTGGCCGCTGCGGCGCCGGGCCAGGGCGGCGGTGCGGCTACGGCGGGGCGGTCCGCAGGGCGTGCCGGGCCGGCGTTCGGGGGTCGGGGAGCTGCCGGTGGGCGGGTCGTGCCAGGGCGGATGGGCAGCACCGGCTCGGGCCAGTTGCCGGCCGGAGTCGGCCGGGCCGGAGTCGGCCCAGGTCGATCGGCAGTCGGGTCAGGGCGGCGGGGAGTGGGCTCAGCGAGGCCGGAAGTCGCGGGTCGGTCGGGAGTCGCCTCAGGTCGACCGGGAGTCGCGGGTCGGTTGACCCTGGGCAGGAAGTCGGTCGGTTCGTCGGCCTGGTCGCGGTGTCGCCCGTCGCGCCGCTCGTCCGGGCCGCTCACCGGGGCACCGTCGCTGCGCGCAGGGCGGTGGAGTCCTCGAAGGCCGGGACTTCCACGGTGGAGACGGACTCCTTGTAGCCGAGCTGGTAGTCGTCGACAGCGTCCTTGAACAACCGGACTCCCTCAGAGCTGGCGAGGGCCTGCTGGAGGGCAGCGGGATCGCCGATTGCTACGATCTTGAACGGTGGGGAGTACACCCGCCCGTGTAGCAGCAGGGTGTTACCGACGCAGCGTACCGCGCTGGTCGCGAGCACGCGGACATTCATGATTGACATGGCTTCCGCTCCGCCGGCCCAGAGCGCGTTGACCACCGCCTGCACGTCACCCTGGTGGACGACCAGGTCGTCGTTGCTGGCCCCGGCGCGGGTCTCGTTGTTCTGCGGAGCGTCGTTCAGTTCGACTGTCACGCCGGTGCCGGTGAGCTTGGTGAACCCGGCCGCCTGAAGGTTCAGCTGGGCGCGGGCCTGTTGAGCCTGGATCGGGCCGTCCGACTCGGCCAGGGTGTTGGTGCGTCGCTCGACTTCGTCACGCAGCGCGGCAGCGCGGCGCTCGCTGGCGGCGACCTGCTGCTGGCGTTCCTCTTTGAGTTGGTTGAGCTGGGGCCGCCGGTCCTCCCGCAGCGCGGTGCCGCCGGCAGTGGTCGCGGTGGTCGTGAAGAGCAGCCCCGCCGCGGCAGCGATCAGCGGTACGCCGATCGACCAGCCTGACCGACGTTGCCGTTGCCGCCGGGGCAGCAGCCCGACGACGGCCCGTCGGAGGACCTTCTGCCAGGAGGCCGCGCCGGATGTGTACTCCACCGAGCCTTCCTTCCGCGTGTCGGGGATCGGTCCGCGCCGGCTGGGCCGGTGATGCGAACAGTCCCGTATTTTTCGGTCACTCCGAGCATCGGCCTGACCCCATTCGTGGTCCAAGCGGCCGATCCGGACTACGCTAGCTGTCGAACATTATTGGCCATGAACCGTCGCCTCCGCGCCCGGTTGTCAGGCCGGACGAGGTCGTCACCCCTCTGGAGAGCGTCGTGCCCAAGTCTCAGGTCCGTAAGAAGAAGGTGTACACGCCGCCGACGGACGTCCGTCCGACGACTGCGGCGTCGACGCGCAAGCCTAGCCCGGTGTGGCTGCCGATCACGGCTGTCGCTCTGATCGTCGCGGGCATCGGCTGGCTGGTGGTCTACTACCTCTCCGAGCAGCAGTACCCGGTCGCCTCCTGGCAGTACTGGAACCTCGCCGTCGGCTTCGGCGCGATGGTCGCCTCGTTGGCGCTGCTCTCCCGCTGGCGCTGAGCCGGTTCGTCGCTGCGTTTTCGCAGACGATCAGGTCACCCCGACGCGCCCCTGTCCGGCAGGCGGTGGTGGGGCACCCTATGGTGTCCGCAGGCGGCGTGGCCTACTGCGAGATGACTCACGTTACTGCTGGGTAACCTTGCGCGTAGGCTGCACTGCATGACCGAGCGGAGCGAGGTCATCGACCGGTCCGGTCGCAGGTACGGCAGCGGCGCGACGCCGGCTTCGTCCTGACACCGGCCCCCGGTCGCTGAACTGCTCGACCGCAAGCACACCGGGGAGGCCAACTCGATGGGCAGCGTCCAGATCGTCACCACGATCCTCGCGGCCGGCATCACCGCCGTGGCGGTGTGGCTGGCGGTGCGTGCGGTCATGAAGATGACGGCCGTCATCCGGTTGGGGCAACCCGCTCCGGAGCGGTTCGCCGACAAGGGTGCCCGCACCAAGACCATGCTTGTGGAGACCGCCGGCCACACCCGGATGTTCAAGTGGGGTGTGGTGGGCGCGGCCCACTGGTTCGTGATGGTCGGCTTCATCGTGCTGTCGCTGCTCGTGCTGGAGGCGTACTTCGAGGTCGCCACCACCGACGGCGGCCTGCCGATCATCGGGCACTGGACGATCTTCGGCCTGGTCACCGAGATCATCGGCGTGCTGGGCCTGGTCGGCATCGTGGTGCTGATGGCGATCCGGCTGCGCAACCGCCCCAACCGGCCGGGCGGCCGGTCCCGGTTCACCGGCTCCACGATGTGGCAGGGCTACTTCGTCGAGTGGGTCGTGCTGCTGGTCCTGGTCTTCGGATTCGTGATCCGGGGCTTCAAGGTCGCCACGGACCACTTCGAGTTCCCGTTCTGGGCCACCCCGGTCAGTCACGCGGTCGGCGCGATCCTGCCCGACTGGCAGGACGGCGTCAGCGTCGCCGCCGCCATCAAGATCATGATCTCGATGACCTGGCTGATCGTCATCTCGCTGAACGTCACGATGGGTGTCGCCTGGCACCGCTTCCTGGCGTTCCCCAACATCTTCTTCAAGCGTGAGCCGGCCAAGCCTGCCGGTTCCGGCCTCGGCGCGCTGCGCCCGATGACGAGCCAGGGCAAGCCGCTCGACTTCGAGGAGGCCGACCCGGAGAAGGACCAGTTCGGCGTCGCCCAGGTCGAGCAGTTCAGCTGGAAGGGCCTACTGGACTTCAGCACCTGCACCGAGTGTGGTCGCTGCCAGTCGCAGTGCCCGGCCTGGAACACCGGCAAGCCGCTGTCGCCCAAGCTGCTCGTGCTGAGCCTGCGTGACCACGCGTACGCCAAGGCGCCCTACCTGCTGGCTGGCGGCGGCAAGGACCTCACCGGCGAGGAGAAGGCCACCCAGGCTCAGCTCGCCCACCTGGACGTGCTGTCGCTCGCCGAGGGCGACAAGCCGTTGATCGGCACCGCCGAGGAGGGCGGGGTCATCGACCCGGACGTCCTCTGGTCGTGCACCACCTGCGGCGCCTGCGTCGAGCAGTGCCCGGTGGACATCGAGCACGTGGACCACATCGTCGACATGCGTCGCTACCAGGTGCTTATCGAGTCGAGCTTCCCGTCCGAGGCCGGCGTGATGCTGCGCAACCTGGAGAACAAGGGCAACCCGTGGGGCGCCCCGCAGAACACCCGCGAGGACTGGACCAAGGGCCTCGACTTCGAGGTGCCCCGGGTGGGTGAGGTCGACGACTTCGAGTACCTGTTCTGGGTCGGCTGCGCCGGTGCCTTCGAGGACCGGGCCAAGAAGACCACCCGGGCGGTGGCGACCCTGCTCAACGAGGCGGGCGTGAAGTTCGCGATCCTCGGCGAAGGCGAAACCTGCTCCGGCGACCCGGCGCGACGGATCGGCAACGAGTTCGTCTTCCAGATGCTCGCCCAGCAGAACGTGGAGACGCTGAACGAGGCGTTCGAGGGCCGCGAAAAGGCCAAGCGCAAGATCGTCGCGACCTGCCCGCACTGCTTCAACACCCTGGGCAACGAGTACGGCCAGCTCGGCGGCGAGTTCGAGGTCGTCCACCACACCCAGCTGCTGGCCCACCTGGTGTCCACCGGCAAGCTCACCCCGGTGCAGCCGGTCGACGGCGGCGTCACGTACCACGACCCCTGCTACCTGGGTCGGCACAACCGCATCTTCGCGGCTCCCCGCGAGGTCCTCGGTGACGCCATCGAAGGCGAGATCGCCGAGATGCCGCGCAACAGCGAGCGCTCCTTCTGCTGCGGCGCCGGTGGCGCCCGGATGTGGATGGAGGAGAAGATCGGCAAGCGGATCAACGTGGACCGGGTCGAGGAGGCCATGGCCACCGGGGCGAAGACGGTCGCCGTCGGTTGTCCCTTCTGCTCGACGATGCTCAGCGACGGCGTCAACGGCAAGGGCGCCGGCGAGCAGGTCGAGGTGATCGACGTGGCGACCGTCCTGCTGCGCTCGGTCAAGCCGGAGACCCCGGCCGGTGAGCCGGAGGCCGTGCCGACCGCAGGCTGAGGCGTACCCCCGGCGGAAGCTGGACCACGACGGCGGCGGCACCCTGCGGTGCCGCCGCCGCTCGTTCAGCTGACAGTTGTGGTGACGATGGCCGCGGTGGTCGCGACCATCAGCGCGGCCTGCATCTCGTCGATGGCCTTCTTGGCGGCGGCCGAGGCCCAGTCGCCCGCAGCGATCTCGTCCATCCGGGCCTTCACCCGATCCTTCGGCAGCTCGCGGAAGAGCTTGCGGTCCAGGCCGACCGCCCGGGTCACGGTGAGCAGCGCCGCCGTCCGGGCGTCGACCGGGCCGTTGCCGGTTAGCGCCGCCGCCATCCGCTCCCGGGCTTCCGTCTCCACCGCCGGCTGGGCGCCGGTCGGCGAGGGATAGCGGGTACGCGGGAAGACCAGCAGCACCTTGTCGGACTCCCGGCGCAGCACCCCGGTGTCCACCAGCCCGTCGAGCACCCGCTCCGGCAGGCCCTTGGCCAGCTTGCCGATCCAGTTCTTGGGCTTGCGGGGCCGCCCGGCGGCGGCCAGCACGGCCAGGGCGTCGTCCAGTAGGGGCACCCCGGTCGCGGCGGGATCGGTCACCACGAGGTGCTTGTCCGTCACCTCGACCCGGCTGGCGAGCGCCAGTTCCAGCAACACCGCGCCGGCGAGGCCGTAGTCGAGGTGTGGGCGTCCGAGCCGGTTGGCGCCGTCATCGTCGTACGCGAGCAGGACCAGTTCGTCGGTGAGCAGCACACTGTCCATGCCGCCACGCTAGCGGGGACCCGCCGCCGGCACTCCCGTGCCACAATCACGCGCATCGACGGACTTCTTGTTCTAGCGCTGCTGCCGCTTATCGGTTTCGTGCTGCTGACCGTCGGCAACGCGTTCTTCGTGGCGGCCGAGTTCGCCCTGGTCACCGTCGATCGGGCCGAGATCGACCGGCGGGCCGCTGCTGGTGACGAGGCAGCCCGGACGGTACGCGTCGCGCTGCGCGAGCTGTCGTTCCAGCTGTCCGGCGCGCAGCTCGGAATCACCATCACCGCGCTGCTGACCGGCTACCTGGCCGAGCCGGCCCTGGCCCGGATCTTCACTCCGTTGCTGCGTCCCGTCGCCGGTGACAGCACCGAAAGGTTCACCCCGTTCCTCGCGTTGGCCCTGGCCACGCTCATCTCCATGCTGTTCGGGGAACTGGTGCCCAAGAACGCGGCGCTGGCCCGTCCGATGCCGGCGGCGCTGGCCACCGCCGGGCCGATGCACGCGTTCTCCCGGGCCTTCGGGTGGCTGATCCGCGGCCTGAACGGCTCGGCGAACCGGCTGGTCCGGGCGCTCGGAGTGGAGCCGCAGGAGGAGTTGGCGAGTGCCCGATCTCCTGAGGAGCTGGGTCTGCTGGCCGCCATCTCGGCCCGGGCGGGCGCGCTGCCGCCGGACACGGCGATGCTGCTGCGCCGGACGATCCGCTTCGGCGACAAGCGGGCCGCCGAGGCGATGACCCCACGGGTCGACGTTGTCGCGCTGCGCGCCACCGTCACCGTCGCCGAGCTGTTGGAGGAGTCACGGCGGACCGGACGGACCCGCTTCCCGGTGTACGAGGAGACGCTCGACCTCGTCATCGGCGTCGCCGGTGTGCCGGACGCGCTGGGTGTACCGCTGTCGGCCCGGTCGTCGACCGCTGTCGGGTCGGTGGCCCGGGAGCCGGTGTTCGTGCCGGAGAGCCTGGATCTGGACGGCGTGCTTGCCGCCTTGAAGGCCGCAGGGGCCGACCTGGCCATCGTTGTCGACGAGTACGGCGGCACTGACGGTGTGGTGACGATCGAGGACCTGGTCGAGGAGTTGGTCGGCGAGATCGCCGACGAGTTCGATCCGGCCAGTGTGGACGATCCCGGTCCGGTACGGCTGACCGTGCCGGGTGGGGAGCGCACGGTGCTCGTCGACGGGGTGCTGCGCTCCGACGAACTGGCCGAACAGACCGGCTTCCGGCTGCCTGAGGGCCCGTACGAGACGTTGGCCGGGTTCCTGCTGGCCCGGCTCGGGCACATCCCGCTGGCCGGCGAGGCGATCGAGGAGGGCGGCTGGGAGTTCACGGTGGTGGAGGTGGAGCGACACCGGATCGAGCAGGTCCGGGTGTTGCGCCCGGCGGAGCCGGAGAACGATGGCTGAGCTGCTGGTGACGGTGCTGCTGTTGGTGGGCAACGGGTTCTTCGTGGGCAGCGAGTTCGCGCTCATCGCGTCCCGGCGGACGGTGATCGAGCCGTTGGCCGCCGGGTCGAAGCGGGCTCGTTGGGCGTTGTCCGCGATGAACCAGATCCCGCTGATGATCGCTGGCGCGCAGCTCGGCATCACTGTCTGCTCACTGGGTCTCGGCGCGATAGCGGAGCCGGCGTTGGCGCACCTGCTGGAGTCGCCGTTCCACGCCGTCGGGATGCCCGAACGGGCGGTGCACCCGGTGGCGTTCGTGCTGGCTCTGGGCCTTGTGGTCTTCCTGCACACGGTGGTCGGCGAGATGGTGCCGAAGAACATCACGCTGGCGGGCCCGGAGGTGTCCGCGCTGTGGCTCGGCCCGGCGATGCTGGCGTTCTGTGTGGCCACCAAGCCGCTGCTGCTGGCGATGAAGTGGGCGGCCCGCCAGGTGTTGGCGCTCTGGCGGATCGAGGCGAGCGAGGCCGTGAAGACGGTGTTCACCGCCGAGGAGTTGGCCGGGTTGGTGTCGCAGGCGCGTACCGAGGGACTGCTCGACGCCGAGGAGCACGCCCGGATCACCGGTGCCCTGGCCCTGCACTCACGGACCGCGGCGGACGCGTTGCAGCCGTGGTCGACTGTGGTGACGGTGGCCGATGACGTGTCGCCCGCTTCGCTGGAGGTGCTGGCGACCCGGACCGGCCGATCCCGGTTTCCCGTGGTGCAGCGTTCCACCCGCCGTGTGCTGGGCTTCGTGCACGTCAAGGACGTCCTCGGGTACGCCGGGCAGGGGCGCCGGGCGGCGGTGCCGGCGGAGGTGTACCGGCCGCTGGCGGTGGTGCCGCCGGAGCGTACGCTTGCTGATCTGCTGCTGGCCATGCGCCGCGAACGGCGGCACATGGTGCTGGTCAGTGACGGCCTGCGCCCGCTCGGCGTGGTCACGCTCGACGACGTATTGACCGCAATCGTTGGCTAATGGAGCAATACCCTTGGTGTGCAAGCGGTTGCGCGACAGTGATGGTGACGCGGCCCGCCTTGATTCCGGTGCGGCGCTTCCCTAATGTTGGGCACCGACCGCTGTGGGTCGTCTGCCTCGGCCCTTCCCTCACGCGAGGCGCCCGGCGGTCGGTTGCAAAGGAGTCGACGCCGGTGGCAACCATGCCCCCTCATCGTCACGCCCCGGGGTCGCCCGTTCGACCGGGCGGTCTACGCAGGGTCGCCCGTCGTCTGCTCGTGTTGGTCGCCGCGGCGGCTGTCGGTGCCGGCATGCTCGCCGCCCCGGCGCAGGCCGAGCCCACTGTCGACGAGATCGAGGCGCAGATCGACAAGAAGTGGGAGCAGTTGGAGCCCACCATCGAGCAGTACAACAAGGTGCGGGCGGATCTGAAGGTCAACCGCAAGAAGTCGGCCGACCTCCAGAAGAAGATCGAGCCTCTGGCCCTGCAGAGTGAGTTGGCGCTCAATCGGGTCGGTGACCTCGCCTCCCGCTACTACATGTCGGGCCCGTCGCAGGAGATCGGCGCGCTGCTGGTCAGCGCCAAGCCGGACACCCTCACCGAGCAGCTCACCATCCTCGACCGGCTCGCCGCGCGGGAGCGCAAGGAGGTCGAGGGCGTGCTGGCCGTCCGGGCCAAGTACGACGGCGAGAAAGAGAAGCTCGACGCGCTGATCGCCACCCAGACCAAGCAGCAGAACGACCTGGCGGCCAAGAAGAAGCAGATCGACGCCGAGATCAAGAAGCTCGAGGCGTCCCTGCCGAAGACCACTGTCAAGACGGCGGGCTGCCCGACCATCAACGGTGTGGTCAGCGAGAAGGCCCGTATCGCGATCAAGACGGCCTGCGGAAAGCTCGGCAAGCCGTACGTCTGGGGTGCCACCGGCCCGAACTCGTTCGACTGCTCGGGTCTGACCCAGTACGCGTACAAGGCGGCCGGGATCAGCCTCACCCACCACACGGGCAACCAGTGGAACGAGGGCAAGGCCATCTCGCGTGCCGACGCCCGCCCCGGTGACCTGGTGTTCTTCTTCAGCGACCTGCACCATGTCGGCCTCTATCTGGGCAACGACCAGATGGTGCACGCCCCACGCGCCGGTAAACCGGTGCAGGTGGCAAGCATCAACCACATGCCTGTCGCCGGTTTCCGCAGACCCTGATCCACAGCACGCACGACGACGGCCCCCGGTCACCGACCGGGGGCCGTCGCGGTTTCGTCAGTGCGTCAGCGGGGTGCGCCCACCGGGGACGGCAGCACCTGCACGTCGGCCAGGTTGACGTACATGATGCGGTGGCCGAACTGGATCTGCACGTACCTGTTGTCGCCGCGGATCACCGTCCAGTCGCCGGGTGACGAGCCGTCGAAGGTGCTGGCCCGGTAGTACTCGCCGGGCAGCACCGCGCCGACGGAGTACCGCTGGCCGGCCGCGAGGGTGTACTGCAACGGCGAGATCGCCTGGTAGGGCACGCCGGCGGGGTAGGCGGCCTGCTCCGGGTACGCCCGCCCGTACACCGGAATGGTGGCGCGGCCGGGCTTGGGGGTGACCACCATCCCCACGGTCCAGGTGGCGGTGGGTGCGGAGGCCGGGTTGTGGAACCAGGCCCGTTGCCCGAGGTACCAGATGGCCGTCCAGTCGCCCTGCCGTCCGGCCAGCGCGTACGTCTGGCCGGCGGAGGCCCGGGCGCCGTGGTCGGACACCTCCATCGTGTTCGGGGTGCCGTCGGGGCGCAGCGCGATGTCGTTTACCAGCGGCGCGTCGGCCGACGGCGCGGAGCGCAGCACCACCGACGACGAGCCGCGCGACGGGCACGGAACGCCAGGAGTGACGCAGCCGATGAACTCCGGCCGGTTGGTGGCGTAGTCCGGGTCGATCCGGACCAGGCCGGTGGCCGGGGTGCCGGTGTCCAGGCGTGGCGCGTGCAGCAGGTCGAAGTAGTGATTCCAGTCCCAGTACGGCCCCGGGTCCCAGTGCATCCCGCGCACTGTCGCCGCTGTGGTGCCGGGCACGTTGTCGTGGCCGATGATGTGCTGACGGTCCAGCGGGATGCCCAGTCGCAGCGCGAGGTGCCGCACGAGCTTCGCCGACGTCCGGTACATCGCCTCGGTGTACCAGGTGCCCTGCGCGGCGAAGCCCTCGTGTTCGAGCCCGATCGCCTTGGCGTTGACGTACCAGTTGCCGGCGTGCCAGGCGACGTCCTTGGTCTTGACGTGCTGGGCGATGTGCCCGTCCACCGAGCGCAGCGTGTAGTGCCAGCTCACGTAGGTCGGGTCCTGGACGAGCTTCAGAGTGGTCGCCCAACTCCCCTCGGTGTCGTGGATGACGATGTACTCGATCTTCTGCCGCTTCGGCCGGTCGGAGAGGTCGTGGTTGCCGTAGTCCCCGTCCCCGAACGCCTGGTAGGGCGCCGGGATCCACTCACAGGAGATGGTGCGGGGGCACTCCAGCCCGTCCGGGCGGGCGAGCTTGCGCAGGCCCAGCCGGTCCAGCCAGGTGCGCTCCGGCCGTACCGTGCGGGCCGGCAGGGTGACCCGCTGGCCGTCGTCGGTCACCCGGGACTCGCCGGCGCCGATGGTGGTGAAGACCTCGTCGGCGAAGGCCGCCGCGGCGTCGGCGCTGTCCGCGCCGGCGTAGCGGGCCACCGCGCCGTACCAGGCCGCCGGGTCGGTGCCGGCTCCGACCGGCGCGCCAAGCTCCCGCTGGTACGACGCCAGCAGCGCCGCCCCGCCCCTGATGTTCGCGTTCGGGTCGGTACGCAGCGACTCCGGTGCCTCGCCGGTCAGCGCGGCGGCGGCGTCAACGGTTTGCAGGGCGGCGCTGGACGGCGCGGGGTCAGCGGTTGCGCGAGGTGCCAGCGCGGTACGCGAGTCGTCGCCGCGCGGGTCCTCGGCGCCGGTGTCGTGGTGGCCGCCGCGGGGCAGGGCTGTCACGTGTCGGGCGTCGGTCAGGTGCATCGGGCCGTAGCCGCCGCTGGTGCTGGGTGTGCCGGCGTTGCTGTCCCAGCGGGACTCCAGATAGGAGACGCCGAGCAGCACGTCGGCCGGTACGCCGTACTCGCTCGCTGCGGCGGCGTACCGCTGCTGGCGGTCGGCGGTGGGTGCGGCGGCGACCGGACCGGAGGGCAGTGGCACCGCGGTCGCGGCGACCACGGCGGTGACCAGCAGTGCGCGTCGGCGGGACGGCAGGGTTGGACGGTGCATCGAACCCCCTAGATTGCGTGGGTGACTGTGAGGTCACCCTCCCGCCGGCCGGGAGCCTGCGTCAATACCTTTCCATGTATGGACTCCTGTGGAAAAAAACCTTCGCACGCGGTCCGTGACCCCGCAGAATCGCCACGGAGTGTCACTGGCGCACGGGTTGCGGATCGGTAACGGTCATCTCTACTCTGGTCAATCGTCGGCCCGGTAGCAGGTCTGCCCATCCCGGGCGGTAACGGACCGGCACCGCCGAGTCGCTTGAAGAACGAGCCGGGGACCCAGGTTCCCCCGGGGTGAATCCGCAGATCCTGCGGTAGGGCGCCGACTTCCCGCCCGAACCCGTCAGCTAACCCGGTAGGCGGTCAGGAAGAAGGAGTACGGAACCCCGGTGGCACTCCATGCCCCGCGGCCGTCGTCCGAGCGGTCGGCCTCAGCCGACCCCCTGCCGATCGTGCCGCGTCAACGCTGGCCCCGCTTCACCACAGCTCTTGCCGCCCTTGTCGGCGTCGCCGTCGTCCTGACCAGCAGCGCCACTGCGGCGCACGCGGACCCGTCCGTCGCCGAGATCGAACGCCAGATCGACGCCGACTGGAACAAGCTCGAACCGATCATCGAACGGCACAACGCCACCCGCACCGAGCTGGCCGCAAAGCGCAAGCAGGCGAACGCGCTGGCCGCCCGGATGGCCCCGTTGCAGCGCCAGGTCGACGCGGCCATGGACAAGGTCAGCGCCCTGGCCGTCCGCGCGTACATGGGTGAGAACGTCTCCACTGTCAACGCGATGCTCGGCAGCCGCTCGCCCAGCGAGATGGTCGGCCAGCTGGAAATGCTCGACCGGTTCGCCCACAACCAGCAGCAGGACGTCAAGCAGGTGGCCGACCTGCGCGACGAGTTGGCCCGGCAGAAGGCGCCGCTGGACGAGCTGGTCGCCGAACTGACCCTGACCGAGGCTCAGCTCGCGGCGAAGAAGAAGCAGATCAACGCCGAGATCGACAAGCTCCAGAAGCTGCGCCTCAAGGTGTACGGCAATGGCGGCGGCGGTCCGCTGCGTCCGGCGCCCTGCCCGGCCAGCTACCCCGGCGGCGGGGCGGGTACGGCTGTCAAGTTCGCCTGCGCCCAGATCGGCAAGCCCTACGTGTGGGGCGCCGAGGGCCCGAACTCGTACGACTGCTCCGGGCTGATGCTTGCCGCGTGGGCCAAGGCCGGCGTGTCACTGCCGCACAACGCCGCGCAGCAGAGCCGGGTGACAAAGGACGTCAGCCGCGCCGACCTGCGCCCCGGTGACCTGGTCTTCTACTACAGCGACATCCACCACGTGGGCATGTACGTCGGCGACGGCTGGGTGGTGCACGCCTCCCAGGCCGGTCAACCCGTCAAGATGAAGAAGGTCGACGACGGCCCGATCCACAGCTACGGCCGCCCCGGCTGAGATGTAAGGAGGGGCCCCTTCCTAACGCCTCAGGTAGAGGAGGGGCCCCTTGTTAACACCGAGCTGTCGAGCGGCTCAACGGGTCGGCCAGGCCCGCCAGTTCTGCCAGGAGCGGCTCGGCGTCGGCCCCCGCTGGCCCTGGTAGCGCGAGCCGTAGACCACCGAGCCGTACGGGTGCTCGGCCGGCGAGGAGAGCCGGAAGATGCAGAGCTGCCCGATCTTCATGCCCGGCCAGAGGGTGATCGGCAGGTTCGCCACGTTCGACAACTCCAGCGTCACGTGACCGGAGAAGCCCGGATCGATGAAGCCGGCGGTGGAGTGGGTGAGCAGGCCGAGACGGCCCAGGCTGGACTTGCCCTCCAGGCGGCCGGCGAGCTGCTCGCCGAGGGAGATCACCTCAAGCGTCGAGGCGAGCACGAACTCGCCCGGGTGCAGCACGAACGGTTCGCCGTCGGGCACCTCGACCACCGAGGTCAGGTCGTCCTGCTGCATGGCCGGATCGATGTGTGTGTAGAGATGGTTGTTGAAGACCCGGAACAGCCTGTCGAGTCTCACGTCGATGCTGGACGGTTGAACCAGAGTGGGCTCGAATGGCTCCAGGCCCAGCGTGCCGGCCTTGATCTCGGTGACCAGGTCCCGGTCGGAGAGCAGCATCGGACCACCATAGCGAGGCAGCCGGTGACCAGCGTGTCGAGGTCGCCCCTCGTACATTTGTTCGATAGAATGCCCGCATGGCTTCCTGGTCCGATTTTGCCGCCGACGAGCCCCGCCTCGCCGACGGGATCCGCGTTCTCCTGCAGCAGTACGGGCCGGGCTTCGGCTATCTGGCCACTGTCCGCGCCGACGGCGGTCCCCGCGTCCATCCGGTGTCCCCGGTCATCACCGACGAGGGCCTGTTCTGCTTCATCATCGACTCGCCGAAGCGCCGCGACCTCGAACGCGACGGCCGTTACGCCCTGCACTCGTTCCCGCCGGAGGAGAGCGACGACGAGGCGTACGTGGCGGGGCACGCCTCGCCGGTGACCGACCCGGCCCAGGTGGCCCGGCTGGCGCAGACCGCCCGAGCCGAGCCGCAGGTCGACTGGCGGCTCTTCGAGTTCACCATCGACGTGGCGATGCTGACCCGCCGCGAGCACCAGATCACCGGCATTCCCGGTCTCCCGCCGAGCCGTCCGGCCGTTCGGGTCTGGCTCGACCCGCGAGCCCCGGCGGCCGCGCCGCTCGGCGTACCCCAGGCTCGCCCGACCCGGCTCAGCCGCGACGTCAAGTGCACGACGGCCGCCGCCTGACCACGGCCCTAAAACGCTGGTGCCGGCTCCGTCGTGACGGAGCCGGCACCAGGTGTACGCGGGAGAGCTACGCCGCGCGGTACGCGTTCCAGGCGGTCAGCATGCGGCTGGCCTGCCCAGGGGTGAACTGGTACATGCACGAGTCGTAGGTGTAGTCCATGAAGTTGGTGATCGGGTCCAGGCCGGCCGCCGAGCAGGTGTTCCGCCCGGTCGGGCACTGGTAGGCCGGCGACGCCTCGGCCGGGGTGTCGCTGACGCTGTCACCCGAGCCACCGCAGCCGCCCTGGAAGGTGTGGTACAGGTTCAGCCAGTGCCCCACCTCGTGGGTGCCGGTGTCGCCCTGGTTGTAGTTGGTCGAGGTGCCGCCCGGCAGCGACTCGTTCAGCACGACCACGCCGTCCATGCTGCTCAGGTTGCGCTGCGGGAAGGTCGCCCAGCCCAGCAGGTTGTTGCTCAACTCGCCGAGGTAGACGTTGAGAGTGTTCTTGCCGCCGGTCCGCAGCGAGGACTTCATCGACCGCTCCGCCGACGAGCCCTGCACGATCGGATACCACGACGGGTTCGTCACCCGGTTGATCCTGTCGAGCCGGAAGGCGAACGCGGTGACCGCGCCGCCGGTCGCACCGGCGTACGCCTGGTTGAGGACGTTGATCTGCGAGGTGATCATCGAGTCCGGGATGTTGCCGCCCGCGCGTGTGGTGTTCTCCTGGATCACGTGCACCACCACCGGGATGGTGACAGTGGCCAGCGCCGTCGCGCCAGCACCCGTCCGATAGTTGGCGCGCTCCCGCAGCGCCGCCGCCATGTCGGCTTCCCGCTCGCGGACCTGGTTGATGGTCAACTCGTTAGGGTCGTGCTTGGCCGCGCCGCCGGGCTTCATCCGGGCGTTGGCGTGGCTGTCGGCCGGCTCCACGCAGGCGCCGTCGGGCGCTGCCGAGAAAGCCGAAGCGGCCGGAACGACACCCACCGCAGCGGTGCTGAGCAGCAGCGCGAGGGTTGTCGATGCGACACCGGCGGCACGCCGGGTCAGCAGGTTGGGACGGAGTCCCATGAGCCCACCTCTTTCTGGCGGCGCGGCAGGGGGTGTGTCACGCCAAGGCTGAGAACGTGGGGCAGACGTTACAACCCATCGATGCATTTGAGAACGACCATATGTTGCCGTCTGGAAACTTCTTGACGGCCGTGCCCGGCCGTCGGCGGCTCGGGGTGCCTGGGTGCACCGGCTCGGCGACTCGGGTACAGTGGTGCCGCCTGCGGGTGTAGTTCAATGGCAGAACATCAGCTTCCCAAGCTGACAGTGCGGGTTCGATTCCCGTCACCCGCTCCAACGTACGAAGCCCTGGTCAGGATCTGAGTCCCGACCAGGGCTTTCGCGTTGCCGGGAGAGCCGAAACCGGCGTGGGCACATCAGTGCGCCTCAGGACTTGCGAATCTGCCGAAGTGACTGCCTTGTCCTTGCTCCGTGGCACGTACCATGTGTCGATGCCACTCGACCTCTACGCAGGCATCTCGGTGGACGATTATCCCGCCGCCCTGGCTTGGTACGAGAAGCTTCTCGGCGTTCCGCCGTCCTACGTGGCCAGTGACACGGAAGCCGTGTGGGAGTTGGCCGAACATCGGTCGATCTTCATCGAGCACCGACCAGCGCATGCAGGCCACACGCTGCTCACCATCTTCGTGGACGACCTCGACGCGTTCGTCGCCGCGGCCGCGGACCGCGGGGTCGAGCCGACAAAGCGCGAGACGTACCCCAACGGCGTACGCAAAGCGGACTTCTACGACCCGGACGGCAACGAGCTGAGCTTCGGCGGTGCACCGCTCTGACGCATCCTCCGGCGACCTCGAAGAGGTGGCGAAGAGGTTGCCGCTGGTTCACGACGCCCAAGCGCTCGGCCGGTTGATCGAGCACGACCACGACTCGCCGGAGACCGCGTACCACGAAGCGTTCGCGGCCCCGGAGGCGCAGGGCGATGCACAACGGTCCTACGCAGGGCAGTACCTCCGTAGGTTGCGGCGGCTTGACGGGACATCACCTCCGGCCGCAACCGTCGGTAGACCCACGGTCGTGCGCGTCCGGGCCGATGTATGCCGGCGGTGAGGACCAGGGCCTGAGGGATCGGGTGACCGACGGGCGGCATCACCGCCGAGACGGCCGGCGGGCAGCCCGCGGCTTCGGTGGCCCGAGGATCGCCGTGACTCCACACACAGACGTGCCAGTTGACAACCTCAGATGAAAGTGGTTGATTACTTACATCAGCCCGCCGGGTTGAAGATGCGAGGAGGCGAAGGGCTCCGCCCGCGACCTTTCTGCCCCGGATTGCACGATCCTGCGGGGTAGGCCGAGCAGGTTGACCCCTAGGTCGAGGTTCGCGGAACCTCCTCGCTCAGTGAAAGATGCGGTCAACCACTTCCAAGTGATCGACTGCCGACCAACCGACCCGTCACCGACGGGCACCCAGACAGAGAAGGACGTTCATGAGTAACGCCGTATCCACCCCGCAGAACACCGACGTCGACGCCGTGCGGGCCGCCGCGCAGCAGGCGTTCAAGAACCACATGGAGTACCTCTCCTCCGGGCGGATCCCGGAGTGGGTGGCCCTGTTCACCGAGGACGGTGTACTGGAGTTCCCGTACGCCCCCGAGGGCTACCCCAACCGCACCGCAGGCAAGGCGAACCTTAACGAGTACATGAAGAACTTCCCGGAGCACTTCAAGGTCGAGTTCACCGACCTGCACTTCCACGAGACCACCGACCCGTCGCTGGTCATCGCCGAGTTCAAGAGCCGGGGCACCGCACTGGCCACCGGCCGCCCCTACAACCAGACCTACATCTCGATCGTGGAGACGAGGGACGGCAAGATCAGCCGGTACGTCGATTTCTGGAACCCGCTCATCGCCATCGAATCGCTCGGTGGCAGCTCGTCGGACATGGTCTCCGCCTTCAGTAACGAGTGACACCCCGCGCCACTCCCCGGCAGCGGACGGGCCGTCAGCGCGACCCGTCCGCGCCGGGGGTGGCCGGCACCCGGGTCGCCGCTCCACCGCACGCGCTTACAATCGGAGCCGCATCCTGGTCGTGGACACGAGGACCGGCAAGATCAGCCGGTACGTCGGGCTTCGGGAACCCGATTGGAAGCTCTCGGCGACGAAGTGCTCTCCCGCCCTCAGCAATGACCGACGCAGCCCTGGCGATTTGACGCCCTGCCTATGAAAGTGGTGGGTTACTCGCATGGAGACGAGGACACGGCAGCGCTCCACTGCCGAGGAGCGCCGGGCGACGGTCATGCGTACGGCGATCAAGACTTTCGCCGAGCGCGGCTACTACGGGACCTCGACGATGGACGTGGCCAAGGCCGCCGGCATCTCCCAGGGATACCTGTACCGGCTGTTCAAGGACAAGCAGACGCTGTTCGCGGTCCTGGTCGACTACTGCTCGGCCCGCCTGCTCGAAGCCGCCGCTGCCGCTGCCGCATCGGTGCAGAGCACCGACCCCGAGGTGGTGCTGGGGGCGCTCACGGCCTCGTACGACGGGGTCATCGCCGACCGCGACGTGCTGATGATCCTCCTGCACGCGCAGGGCTGCGCGGGTGAGCCGGTCATCGGCGAGGCAATCCGCGCCTGTTACGCCAAGCAGGTCGAGTACGTTCGCGCCGTCTCCGGCGGCTCCGACGAGCAGGTGCGCCGCTACTTCGCCGACGGACTGCTGTCCAACGTCCTGGTCGCGATCCACGCGCTCACCCTCGACGCACCGTGGGCCCGCACGCTGCGCGGCTGAGGACAACTCCCATCGCCAACGGGCATCCCCGCCGTTGGTGCCCTCTACCTGACCGCCTTTGCGGCCGGAACATTAAGCGGTCCACCGCATAGCTTCACAGGAAGCTTGGACCTCGTCTCCGGGCGCCGACCCCTCGGCGAAGCCAGCCAACCCCGCCCGCCGACGGGACCACCCGCAGCCCTGTGATCCCGACAGCTGACGCTTCGCGATCCCGTCCAGCGGCAGGAGGATGAAGGGTGACCTCGACACGTTCGACGCCCCGCACACCGGCCGACGTACTGGCCAGGACCCGGTTCTCGGTCCTGGACCGCTCCCGCACCCGTACCGGCGAAGACCCGGCCGAGGCGCTGCGGGCCACCGTCCGCTTCGCCCAGCAGGCCGAGGCACTGGGCTACCACCGGTTCTGGGTCTCCGAGCACCACGGGGTGCCCGGCGTCGCTGGCTCCGCCCCCACCGTGCTCGCGGCAGCGATCGGCTCCGCGACGTCAGGGATCCGGGTCGGAACCGGCGGCGTCATGCTCCCCAACCATCAACCCCTCGTCGTCGCCGAACAGTTCGGCGTCCTCGAATCCCTCTTCCCCGGCCGCATCGACATGGGGCTCGGCCGATCGGTCGGCTTCACCGAGGGCGTCCGCAAGGCACTCGGCCGCGACAAGCACGACGCCGACGACTTCGCGGAACAGCTGCGGGAACTGCTGGGCTGGTTCACCGGCGAGCAGACCGCCCACCCGCAGGTCCACGCCCATCCCGCCGAGGGCCTGCGCCCCGCACCCTTCATCCTGGCCATGGGTGCTGGTGCCGCGATCGCCGCGGATCAGGGGCTGCCCCTCGTGATCGGCGACCTGCGCGATCAGGACCGGATGCTCGGGGCCATCGACACCTACCGGAACGGCTTCCGCCCCTCCCGATGGTCCGAACACCCCTACGTCGTCGTCTCCGGCACCGTGGCCGTCGCCGCCACCACCGACGCGGCACGACGCCTGCTGATACCGGAGGCCGGATCGATGGCTTTCTCCCGTACACACGGCGTCTTCCCGCCCCTGGCCCCGGCCGACGAGACCGAAGCGCGGTCGATGACGGCCAAGGAACTGACGCACTACGAGGACGCTCTGCGCGGCCACATCCACGGCACGGAGGACGACGTGGCCGAACAACTGGCGACGATCGTGACAGCGAGTGGCGCCGACGAGGTACTCGTCACCACCAGCACCTACGACCGCGCAGAGATGTACGACTCCTACCGCAGGCTGGCCCACGCCCTGGGCCTGTCAGAGCCTCGCCTTCCCGAAGGGAACCGCCTTGCATACACACATTGACGACCGCTCGGCCGTGCAGGACACGCTTGTGCGAATGGCCTGGTACGTCGACCGACGCAACTGGAAGGGCCTGGCCGACGAGGTCTTCGCGGACATGATCCGTGTCGACTACACGGCGGTCTGGGGTGGCGAAGCCGAGGTCCTCCGAGGGCAGGACCAGGCCGACCGTTGGGAACGGGACCTCGCGCATCTCGACGCGACCCAGCACGTCATCACCGGGGTGCTGGTGTCCGTCGACGGTGACGAGGCGACCGCGACCGCGAACGTCCAGGCACACCTCGTACGACGTGGTGCCACCGCCGGGCCTTTGTGGTCGAACGGCGGGACCTACACCACCCACCTGCGCCGCGGTGCCCACGGATGGCGGATCACGGCGCTCATCGTCGAACTCCTGTGGGACTCGGGCAACGCCGCGGTTCTCACCGGAGACGAAGGCGGCGTGCCGACTGCCGACAATGGCGCGACCGATGCGCAGTCCACAAGCGAGTCCGCGTGACGCGCTAGTACGTTCTTGCCCGCAAAGCGACGCCAGGCATCTTCGGCTACCGCGTTGACGCTCTTACCTGCGGCTACAAGGTCTGTGGTCGTGAACTGCTCCGCCTCGCCCGAACGCCAGCCGACCGCCCGGTGGGCGAGATCGGCGTACTCGGGGAACAGGTGCGCCAGGTAGTCGCCGGCGGCGGCCTTCGAGATGATGTCACCACGGGCAAGCGTGTAGTGCAGTCGCGCGGGCCCGAGCACGAGCCAGACCACCATCTCGGCGTCCACAGCTGCCTCGGTTCCCCCGTCGGCTGGTTCCGAGGGAAACGTCGAGACCATCGCCTGCCAGTAATCGCGCAGGTTGTCGAGGTTGTAGCGGTGCAACTGCTCCTGGTCGACCCGGACCCCGAGCTCTGTCACGGCTGGGCCGCGAACCGGGATGCCGTACCGCTGCAAGGTCAGCCACAGCACTGGACTCAGCTCGCCGCAGGGCTCGTCGGTTCGCAGCTCACCGTTGACCACGAACGGCAGGACCTGCCTGTCGCTCGGCCAGGACTTCACCAGCGCGGGCTCCAGGTAGACCCCGTCGAGATGGGGTGATCTCGGCATCTCGGCATGGACCTTCACGAGCTGGGCAAGGTCGTCGCCCGTTGCCGGACGCGACGTCATGATCACGGTGTCGACGTCGCTGACACCGGGTTGCCAGGCGCCGAGCGCGGCGGACCCGACGACGTAAAGACCTCGCACATAGCCGGGCAGCGCCTTGTCGGCCGCTTCGAGATACGTACGCGTCAGACCGTCGATCATGACATCGACGGTAGCAACGTAACCCCGCTCGTACGGTTAGTGTCCGGTCAGGAGGTGGTCGCGTGTTCACCGAGGCGTTCCCCATCGTGACGACGACAGACCTGCCACGACTGATCGCGTTCTACCGGGATGTGGTCGGCTTCGAGTTGACCTACCGGTTTCCCGAGAACGGCGAGCCGGAGTTCGTTGCCCTCCGGTTGGGCAGCAGCGAGCTGGGCCTGGCCGCCGACCCGCACGCAGGTGATCCCGCGCTTTCGCGCCGTTGGGAGTTGTGCGTGTACGCCGACGACTGCGACTCGGCCGTGGAGGCACTGCGTACCGGCGGTGCGACAGTCACCGAGGCGCCGGTCGACCAGCCGTGGGGTGAGCGGTCAGCGCGGGTCACGGACCCCGACGGCAATCGCATGCTCGTGCTGTCCCGCCTCTAGACGCCGACCGCCGACGGGTCACCGCGTCACGGTCGGCCCGCCGCCGCGTCCTCGATCGTCGAGCACGAGCGGGGCCCGGCCGCGCACCGCGTACCGGATGTGGGTGACCTGCGGCGTGGGGATGACGCGGGTCGGCGTCAGTTCGATCGCCTCCTTGTCGGCGAGGTCGAGGTCCGCGTCGAACAGCCGCAGGCCGGTGCCGACCACGACGGGTACGACGTGCAGCTCCAACTCGTCGAGCAGGCCGGCCTTGAGCACCTGCCGTACGAGGCTGCCGCCGCCGGCCACGGCCACGTCCTTGCCGCCGGCTGCGGCGCGTGCCTGCTCGACGGCGCTGGCCACGCCATCGGTGACGTAGGTGAAGCTTGTGCCGCCCGCGCGCAGCAGGGTCTGGCGCGGGCGGTGGGTGACGACGAAGACCGGCGCGCGGAACGGGGGCTCGTCGCCCCAGGGGATCTCGCCTCCGTCGGCCAACCGCCGGCCCATCACGTACGCCCCGGCGGCCCCGAACGACTCGGCGATCACCTCGGAGTTGACGTCCTGCTCGCCGCCGGCGAAGCCCTGTCGTTCGCGCCACGCCGACGCCTCTGTCGCCCACCGGGTGACGCGGAAGAAGGCGGCGCTCTCGGCCGACTCCATCCAGTCGCCGTCGCCGTCGAAGCGGGGGCCGGCGTAGAACCCGTCCAGGGACACCGACAGCTGTGCGGTCACCTTTGTCATCTCGCGTCGATCCCTTCATCGGGGCACCCGTTGCGGGCGCCTGCTCGGCGAAGGGTCGGAGTCGACGAGCAGCACCCGACAGTGCGCCGGTGTGACGTGGACCACAGGAGCCTATGCCGAGGTGCGGTCGGCCTTCGTCGCGTACCACAGGCCGGCGTGCTCGGGATCGTTCAGCCAGTGCATCCGGGGCACCTCCTCCGGGCGGGGCCGCCAATCGCGGTACGGGGCGTACGCCACCCGCCACGCGATCACGACGAAGACCAATCCACCTACGCCGACCAGCCAGAGCAGGGCGTCGCGTCGCCGGTAGGAGGCGTACGGCGCGAGCCAGGCAGTCAACACCACAGGCACCACAAGAGGGGCGAGATCGGCCATCGCGCCCGCGCCGAACAGGGTCTCGACAAGCTCGCGGACGAGAAGGTACGGCACGATCGCCGCCAGCACGATCACCGCCGCGACGCCCGTGCGCGCCCGCCGTCCCAAGGGCGCGCGGGTGGCCGAAAAATCGTCGGACATGGCTCGGAGGGTACGGCCCCAAGGCGCGCTGGAAACCGGCCTTACGGTCGCGGTCCTCGGTACGGCGGGGTGGCGCTGTACACCACGTTCGTGGTGGCGCTGCCGAACGCCGCCAGCGAAAGCCATCTGTCACCGGCAACAGCCCATTCACGATCGGGGCTTTGCCCGATAGCGTTGCGCGGTGGAAATTGGCGTCAACGTGCCGAACTTCGCCCAGGGCACCGAGCCGGAAGTGCTGCGCCGGTGGGGCCAGACCGTCGAGGGCCTCGGATTCGACATGCTCCTGGTCTCGGACCACATCGTGATCACCCCGGACGTGGCGGAGCAGTATCCGGCCCCGTTCTACGAGCCGTTCACCACGCTGTCCTTTCTGGCCGGGGTGACCCGCCGGGTGAAACTCGGCACCACCGTACTCATCGTTCCCTACCGGCATCCGCTGCTCACCGCGCGGATGGCGGCGAATCTCAACCGGCTCAGCGGCGGCCGGTTGGTCCTCGGGGTCGGTGTCGGCTGGGCGCGGCAGGAGTTCGAGGCGCTGGGGGTGCCGTTCCGGCAGCGTGGCGCGCTCACCGACGAATACCTGCACACCATGCGGGAGGCGTGGCGGAACACCGCCGACTACGACACCCCGCCCGTCCCGATCTGGGTCGGCGGCAATAGCGACGCCGGCATCCGCCGTGCCGTACGCCTCGGAGGCGGCTGGCACCCGTTGCGGTTCACGATGGACTGGTTGACCGAAGCGGTCGACCGGCTGAAAGCGAGCGCGGACGAATTGGGCCGGCCGGTGCCGGCGCTGATCCCGCGGATCGCGCTGCGGATGACCGACGAACCGGTCACCGACCCGGCCCGGCTCGCCGGTGTCGGCACCATCGGGCAGATCGCCGCCGACCTCGACCGGCTTCGCCTGCTCGGCGCGGAAACGGTGGTGCTCGACCCGTTCAACGGCGACGTCACCGAGATCCGCGAGCCGGAACGGGCCTGGCAGGCACTGGCCGCCGTCGCAGCTCTGCGTCACACCATCACCGAGCAACGACCCGTGGAGGACCGATGACCCCCGACGACGAGAAGTTCCTCCGGCGAGCGATCGAGATCGCCGACCGGGCCGGCGCGGCCGGCGAGCGACCGTTCGGTTCGCTGCTTGTCGGCCCGGACGGTGACGTCCTGGTCGAGGACCACAACACTGTGGTGTCCGAGGCCGACATCACCGCCCACCCGGAGTTGAAGCTGGCCCGCTGGGCGGCTCGGGAACTCGATGTGGAGGTCGCCGCCGGCACCACCATGTACACCAGTTGCCAGCCGTGCCCGATGTGCGCCACCGCCATCGACCGGTCCGGCCTGGGTCGGGTCGTCTTCGCGCTGTCCGCCGAGCAGTTCGAGAGCGTCAAGCCGCCCACACCGGCTCCGGCTCCGGTCCGGTACGACGGCCCGGCCCTGTTCGCCGAGGCCCGCCGGCCGATCGAGGATCACTACTGACGGGCGTCCGCCGATCGCCGCGGCACCGGGAGGCGAACTAGGCTGGCGATTATGCGAATTGGCATCGTGATCCTGCCCGACCAGCGTTGGTCCGAAGCGCAGCGCCGCTGGCGGCAGGCCGACGAGTGGGGCTTCGACCACGCCTGGACGTACGACCACCTGGGTTGGCGTGATCTGAAGGACGGCCCGTGGTTCGACTCGATGGCCACGCTGACGGCTGCCGCCACGGTGACCTCCCGGATCCGGCTCGGCACGCTCGTCGCGTCGCCGAACTTCCGGCACCCGGCCGCGTTCGCACGGCAGATCACCACGGCGGACGACATCTCGGGCGGCCGCCTGCTGGTCGGCCTGGGCGCGGGCGGCATCGGTTTCGACTCGGCGGTGCTGGGTGGCGAGACGCTGACGCCGCGCCAGCGGGTCGACCGGTTCGCCGAGTTCGCCGAACTGCTGGACCTGATCCTGCGCCAGGACGGCACCACCTGGCGCGGGGACTGGTTCGCGGCGGTGGACGCCCGTAGCAA
Organism: Micromonospora sp. DT68; assembly: GCF_049847245.1. Classification (NCBI taxonomy): domain Bacteria; kingdom Bacillati; phylum Actinomycetota; class Actinomycetes; order Micromonosporales; family Micromonosporaceae; genus Micromonospora; species Micromonospora sp. DT68. The sequence continues at coordinate 172,755 of NZ_JBNCNZ010000003.1, read as the reverse complement.
CCCCGGCTGTGTGCAGCAGCCCCGGGTGCCGTTTGTGCTGGCCGCGAACGGTCCGCGGTCGATGCGGCTGGTGGCCCGGTTCGGTCAGGGTTGGGTGACCATCGGCACCGACGCCGACGACGTGGAGGGCTGGTGGGACACCGTGTCGGCGCTGTCCGCCCGGATGGACCGGACGCTGGAGGAAGCCGGCCGCGATCCGGCGACCCTGGACCGCTATCTCTCGCTGGACGCGGCCCCCGTGTTCTCCCTGAGCAGCGCGCAGTTCTTCGCCGACCAGGTCGGCCGGGCCGCCGAGCTGGGCTTCACCGACGTGGTGACGCACTGGCCGCGCGAGAGCAGCTGGTACGCCGGCGACGAGGCCGTCCTGGCGGACGTGGCGACCCGGCTGCTGCCTCAGATGCAGGGCTGAGCCACCGTCAGGTGCCGAGATCGCCGCTGGCCACGCCGCCCTCGCCGCCGGAGACCAGTCGCAGGCGCAGGCAGACGATCGGGGTGTCGTCGTCGACGGGGGTGCCGAGCCGCGCCCAGTAGGTCGCGTGCCCGGCCCGCCACTCCTCGATCGAGCGGTCACCCTCGCCTTCGGCCCTGGCGAAATCCCACGGTACGTCGGCGAAGCGGACCACCTCGACGCCGGTGACCTCCACGACGCCGACCAGCGCGTCGTTGTCGTCGACAAGCGCCAGCCGTTCGCCGACGTGCTCCAACTCCTCGCCCTCTTCGGCGTACTCGGCGAGCCGTCCGGCCGTGGCGGTCTTCACGCCTTCCAGCACGAGGGTGTTCAGGGTCGCCCGCAGTTCGCCGGGGGTGCCGAGGGGGAGGGCGCGCAGTTCACCGATCCGAGGCCACATCCTGCCGAGGCTAGGCGAGCGGCGTGCCGTCGTCGTCGCAATTCGCCGGGCCACGGTCAGATCATCTGCCCCGCGTAGCCCGCGGCGGCGAGCAGCCGTTCGTCGCCGGTGGCCGCGTACGCGTCCAGCACCGCATCGGCCAGCTTGACCACGTGGGCGTCGCCGTTGCGGGCCGCGCGGGCGAAGACCTCCGCCGGGGTTGCGGCGGTCAAGGTCGGCGGCGTGATCCCGTCGGTCGGCGCGTACACCGAGGTCACTGCCGCCGTCGCGGCCCAGGCGGCGGCGAGGCTCGGCGCCCAGAGCGCCCGGTCGAGGGCGGGCAGGGTACGCAGTACCGCGGTCGGTGCCGTGACCGCGTGCACAAGCATGACCGGCGCGGCGTGCCCGAAGCGCAGGTAGTCCAAGCCGGCGCGGTGCACAAGCGTGGTGAGGCCCCGCTCCGCCTCGGCCGGGGTCCGTGCGGGTCGCAGAGCCGCGACTGCCGCCTCCCAGCGGGGTACGCCCGGAAGCTGCCCGAGCCGTTCCCGGATGCCCCCGGTCTGGTCGTCGATCCGAGGCAGCCCGGCCAGCGCAGCGGCCACGTCGAGGTCGGCGGTGTCCGGTCCTCGCGCGTCGACGGTGCCGGCCCGGTCCGGCGTGGCCCGGTCGAGCAGGCGGTCGGTGCCGGGGACTGGCTGCCAGCGGGCCGCCCAGTAGCCGAGGGCCTGGCCGAGTTCGGTGAGCCGCCGGGGGTTCGCGTCGTTCGTGTCGAGGGCGCGGACGGCATGCCCGACGCGGATCACGCCGTGGGTGGCGCCGGCGGCGATGCCGGGCAGCAGCCGGGGCCACCAGGTGCCGAGGACGTCCCGCCACGGGTGTTCGCGCAGTTGCCTGTCGAAGTACGCCAGCCAGTCACCGGCTCGTTTCGGGTCGCCGAGCGCCGCCCGCCAGTCGTCGATGGGACGCAGCCCTCGGGGCAGCTCGTCGAGGCGGGTGATGTAGTCGTCGAGCCAGCGGTGTACGTGTTGCGGGTACCCGTGCCGGGCCAGCGCCTCGACGGCCATCGGTCCGTGGTTGGAGAGCCAGCCCTCGTATTCGGGGCCGGTGCGGTGCAGCCGTTCGTACGCTTCGTCGAGGATCCCGTCGCCCATCGGTCGATCGTCGAAGATGAAGTGCGGTTGAGGTCAAGCCGGTAGGTCGGTGCCGGCCAGCAGGCCGGTGATCCGTAGCTCGGCCGCGACCTCGGGCGGGCAGTCGACGACGACCACGGCCGTGCCCAGCACCTCGGCACCGCGCGCGGCGCAGATGTCGTAGAGGGCGTGGAGTTGCGCGCCGGTGCGTACCCAGTCGTCCACGACGAGGACACGGTCGTCCGGGCCGAGGTGGCGGTCCCGCACGGCCAGGTCGACCTGCCGGCCCCGGTAGTCCGGCGGGCTCTTCGCCCAGGTGAGCGGCCCGGCCGGTAGGCGCCCGTCGTCGGCCTTGTGTGCGGGAACGAAGCCGACCCCGAGGGCGGTGGCGGCCAGCGGGCCGAGAAGCAGCCCGGTGACCGCAGGGGCGAGCACCACTGTCGGCCGGGCGACCCGGTACGGCGCGACCAGGGCAGGACCGAGTTCGGCAAGCACCGCCGGGTCACGCCACCAACCGGAGATGTCGCTGACGAGGTGGCTGGTGGCCGGCCCCGGGTCGATCCACCGGAACCTGTCGACGAGGCGTTCGCTCAGCTCACCGGGCATCGGTCCATCCTGCGGTACGTGCGCGTTCGGCGGGTCGGCACCCGGGCTGGTCGACCCATGCGGGCTCGGATGATCGGCTACACGTACCAGCGCAAATGCGGGCATAACACTATGATCACGTTGACTTCGGAAGTGCTTCTCTCGTTACGGTCCGACCCGGTTTGTTCAGTCGACGAAAGGACCGGGCCGTGGCTGGTAGGCACTCCCGTACCCGCATGTTCTCCTCTCCCGCGGGCATCGTGGCCACCGCGGCGGTCGGCGTCGCTGTCGCCGTCGGAGGCACCTTCGGTGCCGTCCAGCTGACCTCCGGCTCCACAGGGTCGGAGCAGGTGGCTCTCGACCTCACGCCGACCGCCGTTCCCAGCAGCCCGGCCGCGAGTTCGCCGAGCGTCTCCCCGAGCGCGAGCGCCAGCGCCTCGCCGAGCGCGTCGGCGAGTCCGTCGGCGAGCCGCTCGCCGCAGGCTGCCTCCCGTGCCAAGGCCCGCACGAGTACGCCGAAGCCGAGCGCGACCGCGAAGAAGACCACGCCGGCCGCCAAGGTGCTCCAGAGCGGTTCATGCGGCGCGTCCTTCTACTCCGACGGGCAGCTCACGGCCAACGGCGAGTCGTTCAACCCGAGCGAGCTGACGGCGGCGCACAAGACGCTGCCGTTCAACACGAAGGTCCGCGTGACCAACCCGAGCAGCGGCAAGTCGGTGGTGGTACGGATCAACGACCGTGGCCCGTTCATCGACGGCCGTTGCCTCGACCTGTCCCGCGCGGCCTTCGCCACCATCGCCTCGCTTGACGTCGGCGCGTTCACGGTGCGGTACGAGGTGCTCGGCTGAGTGGAGTTGACGAGGCCGATCCGGTCGGACACCCGCGCCGGCCGGACAGAACCTCCTCAGACGACGGGCCAGGTTCATACACGGGTTCACGTGGATCAGGCATGCTGTCCCTCGTACGCACGCGACTCCTCCAGTCGGGCCACCGCCCGCTGAGCCCCGGATCCCGCGCCGGCCTCGGCGCGGCCCTTACCCTGCTCGTGATCGTCTCGGCTGTGGAGTTGGCCGACGGCCGGGGGGCGCACTACATCGCGATCCTGATGACGGTTCCGCTGCTGGCTGCCGCTCTGGCGTCCTGGCGGGTGGTGCTCGGCGTCGGCGCCGTGGCGACACTGACCGGGGTGGGCTTCGCGCTCGTCGACCCGAAGATGTTGCTTGTCACCTCGGTCAACGTTGTCGGGGTGGCGCTCGCGACCGGGCTGGCGGTGGCGGTGGCGTCCGTACGGCAGCGGCAGGCTGAGCAGATCGGCGAGTTGACCAAGCTCGCCTCGGTGGCCCAGCAGGCTGTGCTGCGTCCGCTCGGCCCGCAGGTGGGCACGCTCTCGGTGGCCGGCCGCTACATCTCCTCCACCGCCACGGCCGAGATCGGCGGCGACCTGTACGAGGCGATCGACACGCCCTACGGCGTACGCATGATCATCGGCGACGTACGCGGCAAGGGGCTCGACGCGGTCCGGCTGGCAAGCATCGTCCTCGGCTCCTACCGGCACGTGGCGTACGAGCGGGCCGACCTGCGCGCCGTCGTCGCCGACCTGGACCGCGCGGTGGCCCGCAACGTCGGCGACGAGGACTTCGTGACCGCCGCTCTGGTGGAGGAGCGGGGTGGCACGCTCACCATCGTCAACTGCGGCCACCCGCCGCCGCTGCTGCTGCGCAGGGGCGCGGTGATCCCTCTGGAGCCGCCGGCACCGGCGCCCCCGCTGGGGTTCATGCCTGTGGTCCGTCCGCGCGTGGAGCGCCTGGAGCCCGGTGACCGGCTGTTGCTGTTCACCGACGGCCTCGGCGAGGCCCGGCGGGACGGCGAGTTCTTCCCCACCGCCGACCGGGCGTGGCGGCTGCTCGGCCACGGCACGGTCGCGGACGGGCTCGCCTCGCTGGAGACGGCCCTCGTCGAGTGGGTGCATGGCCGGCTGGACGACGACATCGCTCTGGTGCTCATGGAGTACGCGGGGACGCCCACGGGTGTGGCGTCGGCCGTGCCGAGCTGGGAGGTTGGCGCCGCCGAGAGCTGAGCCCGGCCGGTGCCACAGGCAAGTGTGTAATCGCTGTCACTTCGGAGATCGGCTTGTCGCTGCCTACCCGTGAGTAATACAGTGTGGGTTACTGATCGGTAACACCTGTCCGGAAGCGGGGCCAGTGAGCATGACCCACTACAAGAGCAACCTGCGGGACCTTGAGTTCAACCTCTTCGAGGTCTTCGGGGCGGACCAGGCGTTCGGCCAGGCACCGTACTCGGAACTCGACGCCGACACCGCCCGCACCTTCCTCGCGGAGCTCGACCGGCTCGCTCGGGAGGACCTGGCTGCCAGCTACACGGACAGCGACCGCAACCCGCCGGTGTTCGACCCGGCCACGCACACCGCGCCGCTGCCGGCGTCGTTCAAGAAGTCCTACCAGGCATTCATGGACTCCGAGTTCTGGCGCCTGGACCTGCCGCCGCACCTGGGTGGCACCACCGCGCCGCGCGCCCTCTGGTGGGCCCTCGCCGAGCTGGTGCTCGGCTCGAACGCCCCCATCTGGATGTACGCCTCCGGCCCGTCCTTCGCGCACGTCCTGGAGGTCGAGGGCACCGAGCAGCAGAAGCGGTGGGCCAAGCTCTTCATCGACAAGCAGTGGGGCTCCACGATGGTGCTCACCGAGCCGGACGCCGGCTCGGACGTCGGCGCCGGCCGCGCCCGCGCCATCCAGCAGCCGGACGGCTCGTGGCACATCGAGGGCGTCAAGCGCTTCATCACCTCGGGTGAGCACGACCTGAGCGACAACATCGTGCACTACGTGCTCGCCCGCCCGGTGGGCGTCGAGGGCCACGGCGGCCCCGGCACCAAGGGTCTGTCGCTCTTCGTGGTGCCGAAGTTCCACTTCGACGAGACCACCGGCGAGTTGGGCGAGCGCAACGGCGTCTACGCCACGAACGTCGAGCACAAGATGGGCCTGAAGGTCTCCAACACCTGCGAGCTGACCTTCGGCGAGCACGGCGTACCCGCCAAGGGCTGGCTGCTTGGCGACAAGCACGACGGCATCCGCCAGATGTTCATGATCATTGAGTACGCCCGGATGCTCGTCGGCACCAAGGCCATCGCCACCCTCTCCACCGGCTACCTCAACGCCCTGGAGTACGCGAAGAACCGGGTGCAGGGCGCTGACCTGGTCCAGCAGGCCGACAAGACCGCTCCCCGGGTCACCATCACCCACCACCCGGACGTCCGGCGCTCGCTGCTGCTCCAGAAGTCGTACGCCGAGGGTCTGCGCGCTCTTGTTCTCTACACCGCCACCTGGCAGGACAAGGTCGCCATTGCCGAGGCGGCCGGCGACGAGAAGGCCACCAAGCTGGCCAAGCGGGTGAACGACCTGCTGCTGCCGCTTGTCAAGGGCGTCGGCTCGGAGCGGGCGTACGAGCTGCTCGGGCACGAGGCCCTGCAGACCTTCGGTGGATCGGGCTTCCTCCAGGACTACCCGCTGGAGCAGTACGTCCGGGACGCCAAGATCGACACCTTGTACGAGGGCACCACCGCAATCCAGAGCCTCGACCTGATCTTCCGCAAGATCGTGCGGGACAACGGCAAGGCCCTCATGGCGGTCGCCGCCGAGATCCAGGAGTTCATCTCCTCCGAGGCGGGCAACGGCCAGCTCAAGGAGGAGCGGCAGGCGCTCGGCAAGGCGCTCGGCGAGGTCCAGAACATCCTCGGTGTGATGACCGGCTGGCTGGGCGAGGCGCAGGGCGGCGAGACCCGCTCGCTCTACAAGGTCGGGCTGAGCAGCCGGCGGTTCCTGCTCGCGATCGGCGACCTGGTGGTCGGCTGGCTGCTCCAGAAGCAGGCCGACGTCGCGCTCAAGGCGCTTGCCGGCGACATCTCCGCCAGTGACAAGGCGTTCTACACCGGAAAGGTCGCCGCCGCCCGGTTCTTCGCCCGCGAGGTGCTGCCGCGCATCGGCGCCGACCGGCGGATCATCGAGGGCACCGACCTCGACATCATGGACCTCCCGGAGGAGGCCTTCTGACCGTGCCACGGCACGGCTGACGGTTCCGGGCCGCACCACCCGGAACCGACCACGACGGCCGGCGGGGCAACTGCCCTGCCGGCCGTTGTCGTCCCCCGATGCACCACAGCGGCGAATGTCGGACCAGCCGGTGCCGACCGCCGAGGTACGTCGATTGATCGAGCCGCGCCGGGTAGGCCGGCCCCCTGGCGGGTAACCGGCGCGTGACCAGGAAAGGGAACGCCCAGAGCCACCGCACGGGGGAGTGCAGCGCACATGGGTGTAGGAAGCGGCATTTTTCTCATCGCGCTCGGCGCGATCATGACCTTCGCGATCAGAGCCAATGTCTGGTGGATCGACCTACGCGCGGTCGGCTGGGTGTTCATCCTGGCCGGGCTGGCCGTGCTGCTCACCACGCTCTGGTTCTGGCAGGACCGGCGCAAGCGGGCCCGGACCCTCATCGTGGAGGAGAACCGGCTGTCTCATCCGACGGCGATGATGCCGCCGCCGCCCGACCCGCCGCCGCCGACCGCGCCACCCTCCTGACCCGCGTACGCCCTGAACCACCCGTCGACAGTCGGCGGGTGGTTCAGTCGCGTGCGGTGTGCCGCTCGACGATCGGCGCTCCGGCGCGGCCCAGGTCCGGCCAGGCGCGCGTGCCGCGGTGCACCACCAACTCGGCCGTCCGCAGGCCCTCGTCGACCGCCCCGTCCGGGTCGAGGAACGCCGACAACAACGAGACGCCCGGGTTGTGGGCGACCAGCAGCACGCTCCGGGCCGCCGGATCGGCGGTACGGACCAGCGCCAACAGCTCCTCGGGGTGGGCGTCGTACGCGCCGGGCTCGTAACGGACTGTCGGCCGCGGACCGGTCGGCCCACCCTCCGGCGGCGCACCGGTCATCCCCATCGCCACCTGATGCCAGGTCTGCCGGGTACGCCGGGCCGTCGAACAGATCACCACGTCGGGCAGCAGATCGTGCCGGGCCAGCCAGGCGCCGGCCGCCGCCGCGTCGGCCTCCCCGCGTGCGCTGAGTGGACGATCGTTGTCGTCAGTACCCTCGGCGCCCGGCTCGGCCTTCGCGTGCCGGAGCAGCACAAGCGTCCGCGTCTCGACTCGGGTGTCCGTCATGCCACCAGCTTGCCCGATTGGCGATCTCTCCGCCGGGGTAAGTCGATGGACGCCGCGACCCCTACCAACGGCCGCGACGGGCCGTACGCCAGGTTAGAGCCGAGGAGCGAGACATGGGCATTGGTGGCAGCATCTTCCTGATCGCGTTGGGCGCGATCTTCGCATTCGCAGTGGAGGCCGACCTGGGCTGGCTGAACCTGGCCGTCGTCGGCTGGGTGCTCATGCTGGCCGGCGTCGCCGGCCTGCTCGTCACCCTCTACTTCTGGAACAGCCGCCGTCGCCCGGTGGCCGCCGCGCCCGTCCGCGAGGAGCGCGTGGTTGCCGACCGGGTGGTGCCGGTGCAGGACGACCGGGTCGTCGAGGAGTACCGCGAGGTGCGTCGGCCGGGTCGCCCGGTCTGATCCTCGTCCGCGAACTCCGGGGTCCCGCAGCGTCGCGGGGCCCCGGCTCGCGTCTGCGCAGGTGATCGACTCGCCTTCCTGCAAATCGCGGTGTCCCACCGAGTCGGATACCCCGATTTCAAGGAACCCGAGTCGATCGTGACCAGGCTGCGCCTCACGCCGGCGCGCTCGTGGGTCAGGCGAACAACGCGAAGTAGATCGCGATGTGGTGGCACAGCGCCGCGAGCAGCGTGCAGGCGTGGAAGAACTCGTGGTGACCGAAGACGCTGGGCCACGGGTTGGGGCGACGCAGCGCGTAGAAGACAGCGCCGACGCTGTACATGACGCCGCCGACGATCAGCAGCACCAGCGCGGTGACGCCGCCGCCGCGCAGGATCTCGGGAAGCATGGCCACCGACACCCAGCCGAGCGCCAGGTAGAGCGGCGCGGAGACCCAGCGCGGTGCGTGCGGCCAGGCCATCTTGACCGCCACGCCGGCCAGCGCGCCACCCCAGACCAGGGACAGCATCACGGTGGCCTGTCGCGGTTCGAGCAGCATGACGCAGAGCGGTGTGTACGTCCCCGCGATGAACACGAAGATCATCGAGTGGTCCATCCGGCGCATCAGCTGGTAGCCGCGCTCCGACCACACGCGACGGTGGTAGAGCGCGCTGGTGCCGAAGAGGCCGCAGACCGTGAGGCTGTAGATGACGCAGCTCACCAGTGGCGCCCACCCTGGTCGGGTGGCGGCGATCGAGCAGAGCACGATGCCGCTGGCAAGGGCGACGAAAAAGGCGTACGTGTGCAGCCAGCCGCGCATCCGGGGTTTGCCGATGTCGACCGGCTTCAGGCGAAGCGGTGCGGAGGTGGTCACCAGATCAGGTTACGCCACCGTAGGTTACCTGCAAGTAGGCACGCTGAGTGACGCCAGGCACCGTCCCGGTGAATTCCTCGCCAGCACGGCGTCGGCGAGGATGGGCCGATGCGGATCCGACCCGTCGGGGAACAAGCCCTGCTGCTCGACCTCACCGCTCCCGCTCCCGCCTCCGCGTCCGAAGCCGTCCCGGAGGCCGCTCTCGTGGAGGCATGGCGGGCCGAGTTGTGGCGTCGCCGCGAGCACGGAGACCTGCATGCCGTCGAGATCGTGCCGGCGGCCAGCACTCTCCTGCTCGACGGCCTGCGCGACCCCGCCGCCACGGCCGCACTGCTGACCAGTTGGGCACCAACGGTCGCCGCCATCGCCACGGCCGTCACCACCACGGCCGTCACCACCACGGCCGTCACCACCACGGCCGTCACCACCACGGCCGTCACCACCACGGCCGGCACCACCACGGCCGCCACCGCCGGCACTGCCACAGTCAGCACCGCCACGGACCGGCCCGGTGGCGATCAGTCCGGTGGCGGTCGGACCGTTGACGGCCGGCCCGGCGGCGACCGGTCCGGTGGTGTCGAGGTTGTCGTTCCGGTCGAGTTCGACGGGCCGGACCTGACAGTCGTCGCCGAACACTGGTCGGTCGACGTACCAGCAGTGCTGCGTCGCCTGACCGGCACCCGGTTCCGGGTGGCCTTCTGCGGCTTCGCTCCCGGGTTCCCCTATCTGACCGGGCTCCCCGCCGAATTGGCGCTGCCGCGGCTGTCCACCCCCCGCCCCCGGGTTCCGGCCGGCTCCGTGGCTCTCGCCGGCCCGTACGCCGGTATCTACCCGAGCGCGTCCCCCGGCGGTTGGCTGCTCGTCGGCCGGACCGACCTGACCCTCTTCGACGTGCACGACGACCCGCCGGCCCGGCTCAGCCCGGGCACCCTGGTCCGGCTGGCGGCGGCATGACCCACATCACCGAGATCGAGGTGCTCCGGGCCGGCGCACTCACCACCGTGCAGGACCTGGGTCGGCCGGGCTGGGCGCACCTCGGCGTACCCCGCTCCGGCGCTCTCGACCCGACCGCCCTGCGGCTCGCCAACCGGCTGGTCGGCAACCCCGAGGAGGCTGCCGGCCTGGAGATCACCCTGACCGGCTGCGCGGTGCGGCTGACCCGGGCCACCACCGTGGCGATCACCGGTGCCGAGGTTGCCGTCCGCGCCGGAGAGCGCCCCGGCGACACCGGACGCCCTCTCACTCTGCCGGCGGGAACGGTGCTGACGATCGGGCCGGCCCGTCGGGGCGTACGGAGCTGGCTGGCCGTGGCGGGCGGGATCGACGTGCCGGCGGTGCTGGGCAGCCGGGCCACCGACACCCTCTCCGGGCTCGGTCCCGCCCCGCTGCGCGACGGCGACCGGCTGCCCGTCGGCGTGCCGCTCGGGGAGCCCGCACCCGTGGACGTGACCGTCGGCCCGGCACCCGCGCCGGAGCTGCACCTGACAGTGCGCCTCGGCCCACGTGACGACTGGTTCACGCCCGGTGCGGTCGACCGGCTGTTCGGAACCGCGTACACAGTGAGCCCGGTCAGCAACCGGGTGGGCGCGCGACTGGCCGGCGCACCGCTGCCCCGCGCGGTCGCCGGCGAACTGCCCAGCGAGGGCATCGTGCTCGGCGCGGTGCAGGTGCCGGCCGACGGCCAACCTCTGGTCTTCCTCGCCGACCATCCGACCACCGGCGGATACCCGGTCATCGGGGTGGTCACCGACGTGACCCCGCTCGCGCAGGCCCGGCCAGGTACTACCGTCAGATTCCATGGACCTCAACGCTGACCTGGGCGAAGGATTCGGCATCTGGCGACTCGGCGACGACGATGCCCTGCTGGGCCTCGTAACCTCCGCCAACGTCGCCTGCGGCTTCCACGGCGGCGACCCGTCCACAATGCGACGGGTTTGCGAGGTCGCGGCACGGAACGGCGTCGCCGTGGGCGCGCAGGTCGGCTACCGGGACCTGGCCGGCTTCGGCCGGCGGCGCATCGCGTACGACTTCGCGGAACTGCGCGACGAGGTGACCTATCAGCTGGGGGCGCTCGACGCGTTCTGCAGGATCTTCCGCACCCGCGTCCGCTACCTCAAGCCGCACGGCGCGCTCTACCACGCGGCGGCCACCGACGAGTCCCAGGCCGCAGCCGTGGTCGCCGCGATCTGCGGCTACGACCCCGAACTGCCAGTCCTCTGCATGCCCGGCTCGGTGCTCGCCCAGCTCGCCGTCGGCGCGGGCCTACCGGTGGTCGCCGAAGCGTTCGCCGACCGCGGCTACCTGCCCAACGGATCGTTGGTGCCACGCGGCACCCCCGGCGCGGTGATCAACGACCCGGAGGAGGTGGCCGCCCGGGTCGTACGGATGGCCACCGAACGGACCGTCGTGGCTGTCGACGGCACTGCCATCCCCTGCGCGATGGAGTCGATCTGCGTACACGGCGACACGCCGGGCGCGGTCTCCGCCACCGAACTAGTCCGCGCTGCCCTGATCGACGCGGGAATCCCCCTCGCCCCGTTCGCCTGAAAGGAAGGGCCCCTTGTTATCGGATTTTGTATAACAAGGGGCCCTTCCTAACAGCTGGGCGTCGAGACAGCTAGGCGTCGAGGCCGCGCAGCACCAGGGGAAGTCGGGTCGCGGCACCCTCGACCACCCGGACCGGTACGCCCCAGTCCTGCCGGGTCAGGTGGCAGGCCGCGTGCTCGACGTCCGCGTCGCACGTCGCCGCCTGCGCGGTCACCTGCAACACCCCGGCGGTGACCTCGCCGTTGAGCACCAGTCGGCGGGACAACTCGGTGCCCGTGCCGCCACCGTCCAACAGCAGTTCCGGCGGGGACGCGGAAACCACCAGCCGGGTCGACGGCCCGAACGTCTCGTCGAGCTTCTGCCCCGGCGCGGGAGTGAAGACGATGTCGAGGATGACCGCTCCCGCCGCCACGTCGGTCGGCTTACGTTCGGTGCGGTGCCGGGGCCCGTCGACGGTGCTCGCGCCGGCCGCCGACAGCGCCCCCGGGGCCAACCGGGTCAGCCGGTGCCCGGCGGACTCCACCACAAGCACCTCACCGGCCGGGGTGAGCACGAGATCGCTCGGTTCGGCCAGCCCATCGGCGACCGTTGACACCTGGGACGTGGCCGGGTCGAAGCGGCGCACGGCACCGTTGTACGTGTCGGCGATCAACACCGAGCCGTCCGGCAGCGCGCACACCCCGAGCGGGTGCTGGAGCAACGCCGACTCCGCCGGCCCGTCCACGTGGCCGAAGTCGAACAGGCCCTGCCCGACGGCGGTGCCCAGCACCCCGTTCTCGACGTACCGGACCGCGCTCGTCTCGCTGTCGGCTATCCACAACCGGGCACCGTCGGCCGACACGGAAAGCCCGGACGGCTGCGCCATCCACGCCTCGGTCAGCGGGCCGTCGCGCAACGCCTCGACTGTGGTGCCCGCGTACATGCCGGCGGTCCGCTTGATCGGGTCGAACCACCAGAGCTGGTGGATGCCCGCCATCGCGATGATCAACTTGTCGTCGTACCAGGCCAGGTCCCACGGGGACGACAGATCCACGGCGAGCGCGTCGTGCGCGTGGTCGTCGACCGAGGCACGCCACTGCCGGCCGCTGCCGGCCACGGTGACCACCTCACCGGACGCCAGCCGTACGCCGCGCAGCAGGTGGTTGACAGTGTCGGCCACCACCAGGTCGTAGCCGGCCACCTCGGCGACGTGCCGGGGCAGCAGGCAGAGCCCCTGTGGCTCGGAGAAGGCCGCCGCACCGGCCGGCCCGTCGGCCCTGCCCCTGTCGCCCGAGCCGATCCGGCGGACAAGCGTCTCGCCGTCCGGGGCCAACTCGACCAGGGAGTGCCGCGCCGAGTCGGAGACCAGCAGGTTGCCGCCGTCCAGCAGCACCGCCTTGCCGGGGAAGCGCAGCGTCGTCTCCGGCGCCGGCGGCGGGACGTACGGGCCGTCACCCCGGTGCAGGGTGCCCTTGGCCTCGTGGGTGGCGATCAGCTCGTCGATCAACCGGGCCAGCCCTTCGGCGTGTCCCTCGCCGGCCATGGTGGCCACCACGTAGCCCTCGGGGTCGATCACCGACAGCGTCGGCCAGGCACGGGCCGCGTACTGCTGCCACATGTCCAGCTCGGGATCGTCGAGGACGGGGTGGTGCACCCCGTACCGCTCCACGGCGGCGGCAAGCGCGTCGGCGTCCTTCTCGTGCTCGAACTTCGGGGAGTGCACGCCGATCACCACGAGTACGTCGCCGTACTTCTCCTCCAGCGGCCGCAGCTCATCGAGCACATGCAGGCAGTTGATGCAGCAGAACGTCCAGAAATCTAAGATGACGCAACGACCTCGAAGATCCTGCAATGTCAGGTTTTTTCCACCCGTATTAAGCCACTGCCGGCCCCGTAGTTCGGGCGCACGTACACGCGCTGTCGTTGCCATGCCTGTCAGCCTGCCACGGCGAGGCTTTGCGTATCGGTGGTCGTGACCCGGACGACAGAAAGCGTCGAGGCACACACAACGGCTCCCAGCGCTCGGGTCGGTTGCCGGGTCCGGGCCGTGCGGGCGGCGGTCTCGGTCAGCGCGCCGCACTCGATCCCGAGCGGTATCGCGCGCGGCAACGCCATCCGGCGGCGGGTGTCAGTCGCGGCGTGGACACTCACGGCGATCTGGCAGTTCGTGACCTTACCGAGGGTGCCGGAGTGCTGCCGGGCCACGCACGCCGACGCATTGCCGTCCTAGGGGGAACTCCGTGTCGTCCACTACCCATACAGACGGGCACACCAGGTCAATAGCGGTCTTCGCCAGCCGCTGTCGCACACCGGCGACATCCCGGGTCGATGAGGTCAGGAACTGCTGCAACTGCTGGTGATCCACCTCGAGGCGCTGCGCCGCGAAGTCCTCCAACCGCGTCCGCACCCGTGTGAGTCCTCGCTCGTCCACGGACGGGAGCCAAACACAACCCAAAGAGCCCTATAAGCGACACACCGGAACAACCTAACAAAGCACTACTAGCCGCGCCGTGATCGCGCGCGGCGACAGCTACCATAGTGGACGATAACGTCCACTCGACACGTTTCAGTTACCGGAGAAAACCTGATGCCCCCGACGATTACCGACGACAGGTACGACAGCGCCGACGGCACCCGGCTGATCGATGAGATGGCGGCCGACCTCCGCGCGCGCTACGGCTTCACCCGGGCCGACGATCCGGAGCCACTGGACGCGGATGACTTCGCTCTGTTCCTGATCGCCCGGGATCCCGACGGCGAGGCGCTCGGGTGCGGTGCCTTGCGTTTTCAGGGCGACGGCACGGCCGAAGTCAAGCGCATGTTCGTAGTGCCGAACGCTCGTGGAACCGGCGTCTCCACCGCCATCCTGCGGGCACTCGAGGAGCGGGCCAGGGAGCAAGGTATCAAGTCGTTGGTGCTGACGACCGGGCCCGGTCAGCCCGAGGCGATCCGTTTCTATCACCGCGAGGGCTACCAGCCGGTGGAAGCCTTCGGACCGCTGAAAGCGTACCCCGGGGCTGTCTTCCTCGGCCGGGATCTCGTCTGAGCGCCCAACCCGAACGGTTTGTCCGACCTCTACCTGGTCTCCTGCTCGGAGGGTGGACTTCGCCGCGCCCGGCGGCGAGCCGATCGGCCAGCCGACGACGACGGCGGGGCCACGGTTGCCCGCGACCCCGCCGCCTGTCGGTCTAATTCGTGGCCGGCTTGAGGCAGAGCACCCGGTTGGCACCGTCACCGGGCAGCACCACGTGGGGCTGGGCCGGGTCGGCGCACTTGTCCTTCGAGTCCACCTTGGACACGATCGTGAAGGCGTCCGCCTCGCCGCAGTCCACCGCCGACGCGGCCTGACCGGCCTGCTTTACGCAGGTGCCGACCGCCGGGTCGAAGGCAGGCGAGTTGTCGTTGCCGCCGAACTTGCCGAGCAGCATCAGCAGGCCGAGCGGCACCGCCAGGATGAGCACCGCCGCGACAAGCACCGCCGCGAGCACCCGCCCGTTGCGGACCTTCGGCGTCGGCGGCTCCGGTTTGGGCTCGTCGGCGTCCGGCTTGAACGCGTCGAACCGACCCTGGTCCGATCCGCCGTCCGCCTGGCCCCAGGCGGGCGCGGACTGCTGCGGCGGCGCCGGGAAGGCAGGGAACTGCGCACCCGGCGCAGGCTCGGTGGTCGGCGCACCGCCGAAACCCTGCCCGCCGAAGCCGGGGGCGCCGTTGACCGCGGCGCTGCCGGTTGCCGCGGCCCCCGGAGCACCGAAACGGTCACCCGGGCGCTCGGTGCCGGACTGCGGCTTGACCCCGTTCACCGGCCGGTTGGTGCCGGGGGCGTCGACGAAGGACGGAACCCCCGGCGGGAACGCCGGTGGCGCGGCGGCGGCTGACGGAGGCTCGCCGAAACCGCCGGGCGTCGACGAGCGGTCCCGGTCGTCGAAGCGCTGCTCGGAGGACGACTCGCCGCCCCAACCGGGGAAACCCGACCGCTCCGCACCGTTCTGCCAGTCCGGTGGGCCCGGACGGTCGGCACCGTTCTGCCAGTCCGGTGGGGACTGACGCTCCGGGCCGCTCTGCCAGTCCGGGCCGTTCTGCCAGTCCGGGGCGCTCGGCCGGTCGGAGTCGTTGCGCCAGTCGGGCGTGCTCGGGCGCTCGGAGCCCGGGTCGGCCTGGAACGCCTCCGGTGCCGACTGCTCCGGCTCGTTCTCCGGCTCGGCCTGGGCCGGGCGGCCGTACACCCGGGGCTGTGGCGTGGACGTGCTTGCCGGTCGCATGGCCTGGTCCGCCGGTGGCATCACCCGACTCGCCAGCGGCACCGAGGCGCTCGCCGAGGCGCGGCCCGCCGCGCCACCCGCCGACCCGGCGTCCGGCACCGGTACGACGGCACGACCCGCTCCCGACTCGGGAGAGGTACGCGGAGCGGGAACCATGGCACCAGCGGCCGGAGCATCCTCGGCGCGACCCCAACCGGCGGGCTCCGCCTCGTACTGCGCGGCGGGTTCCGGGGTGTCGCGCTCGGCGTACGCCGGCTGCTCGGGGATCGGCGGGTACTGGGTCGGGGGCGCGTAGTCGGCCGGCGGGGCGGCGGCCAGGCTCGCGCCCGGCACGCGCTGTTCCTGTGGCGGCAGGGGAACCGCGTTTGCCGGTGAGATCCCCGGTGCCGGGGCGGGCTGGTAGACCGGTGCGTCGTCGCCCCGGCCGCCGCGGGACTGCGCGGAGGCTTCCGCCTCGGCGCGCCCCCACACCTCGCCGGGCGCCCACGGCTGGACCTGCGGGACAGCGGCACCGCCCTGCGCGGCGTTGCCCGGGTCGGCTGCGGCCCAGCCGGGCGTCGCGTCGTTGCCGGGCACACTGGCGCTGGCTCGGGCGGCCGGAGGGCTGGCCTGCTCTGCCTGTTGCCAACCCGCCGGTTCCGGCCGCTCGGCCGGCTGGCCCTGGGCCGAGAGCACCCAGTCGGGCTGTTGCGGGCGGCCCTCGGCGTTACCCCAGGCCGCCGGCTGTGCCGGCTCGTCCTGCCGTACGTCGGCGCCGTCGCCCCAGCCACCCGGCTGCGCCTGCTGTTGCTGCTGTGCCGCCCATCCGCCGGAGCGGGACGGGTCGTCCTGACCAGGCCGGTTGGCCGTCGGCGGTTGGGCCGTGCCACGGGCGCCTGCCGGCTCGGCCTGGCCCCA
Source organism: Micromonospora sp. DT68 (assembly GCF_049847245.1). Lineage (NCBI taxonomy): Bacteria > Bacillati > Actinomycetota > Actinomycetes > Micromonosporales > Micromonosporaceae > Micromonospora > Micromonospora sp. DT68. The sequence goes on along the minus strand of NZ_JBNCNZ010000003.1, from coordinate 156,105 downwards.
GGCGGGGGCCGCCGGCTGCTCGGCCTGCTCGGTGGGCTGACCCCAACTCTGGGGCGCCTGCGCGGCCGGCGTCCACACCGGCTGGTCGTCCCGGCCGGCGGCGGCACCGACGGCCCAGCCGCCAGAGCCGGACTGGTCGTCCTGCTGTGCGCTGCCGGGCCAACCGGCGGGCTGCCCGGGCTGGGCGCCGCCGCGCCAGTCGTCGGCGGGCGGGCTGGACTGCGCGGCACCGCCCCAGCCGCCGGAGCCGGGCGCGTCGTCCGGCGGGGTCTCGGTGCCCCAACCGCCAGAGCGGGCCGGGTCTTCCTGAGCTGGCCAGGCGGTCGTGGCCGGCACCTGCGCGGCACCTCGCGCGGCAGGCTGGGCCGGCGCCCACTCGGGCTGCTCGGGCGCGCCGGCGGGTGCGGCCTGCTCGGGTGGTGTCCAGCCCTGCTGCGGAGCCGTCCACTGGGCGGGCTGCCCCTGCTCGGGGGCGCCACCGCCGGTGGCCCAGGCGGGCTGTCCGGGGTCGCTGGACTGTGGAGCGGCGGCGGCACCCCAGGCGGGGTTCGCCTGCTGCTCGGGGGACTGGGTCGCCCACGCGGGGGCCGGCGGGTTGGGCCGCGCTGGCGGCGGCGGCGCCCAGCCCAGGTCGGGGCCGGCGGCGTTGTAGCCGTTGTCCGGCTGCGCCGGGCGGTCGCCGTACGGCGCCGGTCCGGCGCCCGGTGACACCTCGTCCGGCTCCTGGCCGGGGCGGTGCGGGCCCTCGGACGTCATGGGTGCGCCTCCTCCATCACATGTCGGCCGCCGGCACCGATCGGTCTCCTCGGCATGGCAGCCGGCGTCACCGGCGTACCGCCGTGCCGGCTCCCCGCACGGTATCCGGTGCCCGCACGAGGTGTCCAAGGAGCACCTGTCGTCACTCCGCGTTGCCGGTCGGTGTCGAGCAGCTTCTATCGGACCGGCGTCGGCAGTGCCGGCCGGCGGCGACCGAAGCCCACGGTACCGGGCGCTGCGGCAGGGCGGAATCCCGGTCCAGGTGGTGGCGGAACGCCGATGGCCCACCCGGAACCGGGTGGGCCATCGATCTGGAGGAGGGTGCGGAATGTCGTGGAGCGTCAGCTCATGTGACGCTGGGCGATGACGAGGAGTTCGTCACGAACCGACGGCGAGTTGGCCGAACGCAGCGCGTGCTCGATGGCACGGGCGCGGCGGGTGGCGACGCGGTGGTTGCGGATTCGCTCAATCATGCTCATTGGTGGGTCCCCCTGGCTATTCGATTGTCGGCCCCTGATGTGTCTATTTAACCGCAGCAGCCCGTGGAATGCCATCGATTGTTAGGTGAGCTGGGACACCCGCCTAACGATCGAAGGTGGGGATGGCTCCTGACCGACTGTTCCGTCGCTCAACGGACACGGCCGGTGTGCCGGGCGTTAACCCGTCGCACACCGGCCGTGGCCTTGCGTTCGGACCCGTCAGGTCCAGGCGAGCAGCGCCGCCTCGGGGTCGGCGAGGAAATCGCCGATGTCGCGCAGGAACTTCGAGCCCAACTCACCGTCGATGATCCGGTGGTCGAAGCTCAGACCCAGCGTGGTGACCTGACGTGCCTTGACCTTGCCCTTGTGCACCCAGGGCATCTCCCGTACGGCGCCGAAGGCCAGGATCGCCGACTCCCCCGGCGGCAGGATCGGCGTACCGGTGTCCACCCCGAACACACCGACGTTGGTAATCGTCAGAGTGCCGCCGGACATGGCCGCCGGTGAGGTGCGGCCGGACTTCGCCGTCTGCACCAGGTCGTTGAGCGCGTCCGCCAACTCGCGGAGCGAGAGCCGGCCGGCGTCCTTCACGTTCGGCACGATCAGGCCGCGCTCGGTGGCCGCCGCGATGCCGAGGTTGACGTACTCCTTGACCACGATCTCGTCGCCGGCCCAGGTCGAGTTGACCATCGGGTGTCGCTGCACGGCCAGCAGCACGGCCTTCGCCACAAGCAACAACGGCGAGACCCGTACGTCGCGCCACTCCCGCCGGCCACGCAGCCGGTCCAGCGCCTTCATGGCCCGGGTCACGTCGACGGTCAGGAACTCCGTCACGTGGGGGGCCGTGAACGCCGACCGGGACATGTTCTCGGCGGTGAGCTTGCGTACCCCCTTGACCGGGATGCGCTGCTCGCGGTCGGCACCGAAGCTCGCGGCGCTCGTCGCCACCGGCGTCACAGCGACCGGCTCGGCGACCGTGGTGGCCCCGTTCGCCGCCTGCTGTACGTCCTCCCGGGTGATCGAGCCCAGCGGCCCCGAACCGGTAAGCGCGCGCAGGTCGACGCCAAGGTCCTTGGCGAGCTTGCGCACCGGAGGCTTGGCAAGCACAACCCCATCGCGGCCGCCACTCACCACATCGCGTCGATCATGGACCTGTGGTGCCGGAATTGCAGGGGTGGCAGCGGGTTTGTCACCCACCACAACTCCATGATCGACGGGGGCAGGGGCAGGGGCGGCGTTTTTGCGGGGGCGGCGTTTTGCTGTTGTCGTTCGGGGGCCGTAGCCGACCAGGACCGCTGTGCGTCCGCCCGGGGCCGGGCCGCCGATCAGGCCGGGTTCGACCATGCCCTCGGCCGGTGCCACCTCGACCGCTGCCAGCGAGGCCGCCGACGGGGTGGGCAGGTCGCCCGTGGGGGTCGCCGTGGTCGACGGCGCCTCCAGCGGGCCGGCGCCCGGGTCGGTGTCGATCGCGATGATCGGGCTGCCGACCTCGACAGTGGTGCCCTCCGGGTGGAAGATCGCCTGCACCTGCCCGGCCCACTTCGCCGGGATCTCCACCGCAGCCTTGGCTGTCTCGACCTCGACGATCGGCTGGTTCAGCTCGATTGTGTCGCCGACCTTGACGAGCCAGGTCAGGATCTCGCCCTCGGTCAACCCCTCACCCAGGTCGGGCAGGTTGAATTCCTTGATCCGGGACATGGCGCTCACCAACCGAACGTGCGGTCGACGGCGTCGAGCACCCGGTCCAGGTCGGGCAGGAACTCCTCCTCCACCCGGGCCGCCGGGTAGGGGATGTCGAAGCCCGTGACCCGCAGCACCGGCGACTCCAGGGAGTAGAAGCACTCCTCGGTGATCCGGGCTGCCAACTCGGCACCGAGGCCGATGTTCGACGGCGCCTCGTGCACCACCACCGCGCGGCCGGTGCGCTTCACCGACTCGTAGGCGGCCGTCAGGTCCAGCGGGGACAGTGACCGCAGGTCGATTACCTCAAGCTCCCGGCCGTCCTCGGCGGCGACGGTCGCCGCCTCCAGGCACGTCCGCACCATCGGCCCGTAGGCCAGCACTGTCACGTCGCTGCCGGGCCGCACCACGCGGGCCGAGTGCAGGGGGTACGCCTCGGACAGCGGCGCGTCCAGGTCGACCTGGCCCTTCTCCCAGTAGCGCCGCTTGGGCTCCAGGAAGACGATCGGGTCGTCCGAGGCGACAGCCTGCTGGATCATCACGTACGCGTCCTGCGGGTTGGCGCAGGACACCACCTTCAGGCCGGCGGTGTGCGCGAAGTACGCCTCCGGCGACTCGGAGTGGTGCTCGACCGCGCCGATGCCGCCGCCGAACGGAATCCGGATGACCATGGGGATGCTGAGCTTGCCGCGCGAGCGGTAGTGCATCTTTGCCACCTGCGACACGATCTGGTCGTACGCGGGATAGACGAAGCCGTCGAACTGGATCTCGCAGATCGGCCGGTAGCCACGGATGGCCAGGCCGACGGCGGTGCCGATGATGCCCGACTCGGCAAGCGGGGTGTCGATCACCCGCTGGTCGCCGAAGTCCTTCTGGAGCCCGTCGGTGATCCGGAAGACGCCGCCGAGCTTGCCGACGTCCTCACCCATGATGATGACCTTGGGGTCGTTCTCCAGGGCGCGGCGCAGACCGGTGTTGAGGGCCTTTCCGAGGGTGAGCGTCTCCGTGGCCATCAGTGTGCGCTCCCCTCGAACGACTCCATGTAGCGGCTGAACTGCGCGCGCTGCTCGTCCAGCAGCGGAGACCCGTTGGGGTAGACGTGGTCGAACATCGTCACCGGCTCCGGGTTGGGCATGGCCAGCACACGCTCGCGCAGGTGCACCGACTCGCGGCGGGCCTGCTCGTCGATCTCGGCGAAGAAGTCCGCGTCGGCGATCTGCTGCTTCTCCAGGAACGCCCGTACCCGGGCGATCGGGTCCTTGGCCTGCCACGCCTCGACCTCGCTGGCGATCCGGTAACGCGTCGGGTCGTCGGAGGTGGTGTGCGCGCCCATCCGGTAGGTGTACGCCTCGATCAGGCTCGGACCCTGCCCGTGCCGGGCGTTGTCCAGCGCCGTGCGGGTGACCGCGTAGGTGGCAAGCACGTCGTTGCCGTCCACCCGGATGCCGGGGAAGCCGAAGCCGGCGGCCCGCTGGTAGAGGGGGATGCGGGTCTGCCGCTCCAGCGGCTCGGAGATCGCGTACTGGTTGTTCTGGCAGAAGAAGACCATCGGCGCGTTGAACACGCCGGCCCAGACGAACGCCTCGTTGACGTCACCCTGGCTGGTGGCCCCGTCGCCGAAGTAGGCGATCACGGCTTCGCCGTCCTCGGTGCCGGTCTTGCCGTCCATGGTGATGCCCATGGCGTAACCGGTGGCGTGCAGGGTCTGCGCCCCGATCACGATCGTGTACATGTTGAACTTGAACTCGTTCGGGTCCCAGCCGCCCTGGTCGACGCCGCGGAACAGGCCGAGCGGCATGATCGGGTCGATGCCCCGGCAGTAGAGGACGCCGTGCTCCCGGTAGGTCGGGAAGGCCATGTCCTGCGTACGCAGAGCCCGCCCGGAGCCGACCTGGGCCGCCTCCTGGCCGAGCAGGCTGGCCCAGATGCCCAGCTCACCCTGCCGCTGCAACGCGGTGGCCTCGGCGTCCAGCTTGCGGACCAGCACCAGGTCGCGATAGAGCCCGCGGTACTCCTCGTCGGTGAAGTCGACGCGGTACTCGATGCCGTCCGGCCCGATGACGCTGTCGATCCGTTCGCCTTCGGGGGTGAGCAGTTGTACCAGGTCCGGATCGCCGGCCGCGCGCTTCTTGGAGCGGGGTGCAGCCCGCCTGCCGCGGGTGGGGGTACCCCCGGGGTCGCCCTTTGCCATCGGTGTCTCCCTGTCGTGTCTGCGGCGGCACCGGGGGGTCACCCGGCCGCGCAACTCGTGCGCCTGCCCGGCTGCTGCCGGGCCGGTTCCTGGCGGCCGCGCCTAGCCCCGGTGGGGGTTGCCGCGCGGCGTGAGCCGGATTCTTGGCTGAACCCGGTTCGGGAGCGCCGGCGCCGGGCCGCGCCTGCCGCGAGGGTGCGCGGCGGTCACGGCTGCGTTGCCGTCGTGCTCCATATTCGCAGAGCAGGTGAGCGCGCCCACAGTACGCCTGCCTCGCATTCCGAACGTCTAGGGTTTGCTGCCGTTTGTCTTCATCGTGCCGTAGCGCGTCCACCGGGCGATCCGGCGACGATTCGTCACCGTTCGGTCAGTGCTGCGTGTCGACACGCGGTGGGGACTGGCTGACGGACGGTAACTGAGTCAGGCTGATTGCCACAGGATCGCATTGATCGGGTGGTTTGCCGGCTTCCGGTCGGCGACGCCTGTTCTCCCGCAGCGACGAACGACAGCGACGAACGACAGCGACGAACGACAGCGAACGACAAGGGGGCGCGGTGGACGAGCCAGGTGACGGTCCCGGTGCGCCGCTGCTCGGCCGACACCGAGCCGCTGGTGGATACCGCAGGGTGGTCGGGGCGCACCGCGCGCCCGGCATCGGCGGCCCTTCCCGGGGCTACCTGCTCACCGTCGCGCTACTCGTCGGCACCGCGTCGATGCCCATCCTCGCCGCGATCAGCGCGGGCTCTGCCACCCAGGGCAGCACCGCCCTACCGGACAGTGGCACACCGTTCATCCCGACGCCGTCGGTCGGGCCGGTGGTCATCCCGATGCCGATGACCGCCCAGCCGGCGCTCCGCCCACCAGGCACGCCCGGCGCTGATCCGACGACGCCCCCCGGCTGGCTGCCCGCCGCTCCCCGACCTGCTGCGGACGAGTCCTGGTCCGGGCCTACTGCCGACGACAGGCTGCCCGCGCACCGGCCGGCCCCCGCCCTGCCGGTGCCGCGAGCAACCCGGAGTACCCCGCCGCCCGCGCGTCCGCCCAGCCCGTCGCCGGTGCCGTCGCCCACCGGGCCACCGGATCCCGACCCGACCCCGACAGCCACGCCGAGCCCGACGCCGACCGACCCGGTGACACCCACCGCGACCGACCCGGTGACACCCACGGCCACGGACCCGGTCACACCGACGGCCGTCCCGACGAGCACCTACAGCGTGCCGGCCGGCACACCGCCGTGCACACCTCCCGCCGGGCCACCCACCCGGACCGCCACTCCCACGGTGCCGGCTTCCCGGACCGCCAGTCCCACCGCCTCGGCTCCGTGGACCGCCGCCTCCACAGCGCCGACTTCCCGGGCCTCCACAACGCCGGTCGCCCGGCTCAGCCGGACCGCGCCGCCGTCGTCCACGGTCGGTCCCTAGCCGGCCGGACCGAGGCATCCCACAGTTCCAGCAGCGGTACGGTGACGGTCAGGCGCCACCGACACGGCGGCGACGGTCCACGGTAGGCACGTACCGGAGGGGGTGGCGTGGGCGGCGGTGCGGAGCCCCGCCCGGTCGCCGTCCGGCCCGGCCCGGGGCTGCGGATCGCCCGACTGGTCACCGAGCTGACCGCGCCGGCCGTGCTGGTGTCGCTGCTGATGATCGCGGTGAGCTGGCACAGCTCCCCGGGCGGCGGCCGTGGCCTGGCGTGGGGCCTGCTCGCCACGCTCTTCGTCACCGGCATCCCGTTCGCCTACATCCTCGGCGGGGTGCGCCGGGGCCGGTTCACCGACCACCACATCGGCCGCCGGGAGCAGCGGCGGGTACCGCTGCTTGTCGGCCTCGGCTCGGTCACCGCAGGGCTCGCCCTGCTCGCAGTGCTCGGTGCGCCCCGGCCGCTGCTGGCGCTGGCGGTGGCCGGGCTGGTGGGCTTGGTGGTCGCCGTGTCCGTGAGCCACTGGTGGAAGATGTCGATCCACTCGGCGGTGGCGGCCGGGACGCTGGTCATCCTGGCGATGACCTTCGGACGCGGCTTCCTCGTCGCCGCGCCGCTGCTTGCGGTGGTCGGCTGGTCCCGCGTGCGACTGCGCGACCACACAGTGCCGCAGGTGCTTGCCGGAGGCGTGGTCGGCGCGCTGATCGCCGCTCTCGCCTTCGGCCTGCTGCGCTGAGCGAACCTGCTTCTGCGTGGATCGAGCCGTGCGATGCAGGGTCGGCGGAACCGCGTCGGCCGGCCCGGAGCCGTCAAGCCCCGTGCCGGCCCCGATGCCGTCAGGCGCCGTCGTCGGCCAGGCGGTGGCGGTTCGCCTCGATCCAGGCGTCAAGCGCGGCCGGGTCGTCCGGGTCCACGCCGTCGGCCATCAGTTGGGCCACCGCAGCCGTTGCCGGGCTGCGCCGCTCGCCGGTCGAGTAGAGCCGTGCGAACTCCGGCACCATCTCCTCGATCGCCTCGTCGGTGCGTGTCGCGGCGGCCTCGGGCAGCCCGCGCTGACGTGACGCGTACCGGGCCCAGGCGCGGAGCACCCGGGGCAGCATGGCCGCGTCGTCCATGTCGAGCACGGCACGGCGGTGCACCCAGTCGAGCAGGAAGAGCCCGGACACCGCCGGGCTCCAGCGCATCGGGTCGGCGTCCGGGAAGGTCGCCGAGTGGTCCAGCAGCAGGCTCAGGCAGAAGTGCAGCGAGGCGAGCTCCGGGCCGTCGACGGTGTCGAGGCCGAACCGGGCGGCCTCGGGCGCGGCAAGGAACCGCCGGACCAGGTCGGTGCGCTCGGCGGCGGACAGCGGTTCGACCTCCGCCGGGCCGGTCGGGGCGGCGGCAGTGGGCAGCGCCGCCAGTCGGGCGCCCACCAGCGCGCGGTCGGTGGCAAGCGAACCCTCACCGGGCAGCTCGCTCAGGTCGTCGGTGACCGAGAGATGGCGGGCCACCTCGCCCCGCAGCCGGGACGGGTCCTCGGTGCGGAACCAGGTCAGCTCGTCCTCGGCGCACATCTGCCGGACCTGGTCCAGGATCCGCTCCGCCGGCCCGCCGACGAAGATGTCCTTGGTGATCCCGATGTTGTGGTCGACGAGGGCCACAAGCGCGTGCTCCGGGCCGCCCGCCGCGTCGTCGTACGCGAAGGTGGCGAGGTAGGAGGTCTGGTCGCCGTACACGTCGCCGTACGCCCAGCTGCCGGTGAGGTGAACCCGGCCGAGTTGGCCTGACCAGGCGGGCGCCTGGCTGCCGGGACGGACCCGCTCGGCGCCTTCGGCATTCGGAACGAGGGTGGCGAAGACCTGCCGGATGGTGGTCGCCGCCGCGATCCGGCGGCGGGCGGTGGCGGCGAGGAACCCGGTCACGAATTCCCGTACGGCGGTGTCGCGGTCGGTCTCCGCGATCGCGTAGACACTGCCCAGCAGGGCGCTGCCGAGCATCTCGGCGTCGAGGGCGGACTCCAGCTTGGTCACGTCGCGTGCGGCGTGCAGCACCGCGTCGTAGGGGGTCTGAGGCGTGGCCATGCTCCGACCCTACGCCGCCGGAGGGGCTGTGCAGAGCGGTAGCGATGCGTCAGCGGTGGGCGGCGTCCCCCAGCGCCTCCCGTGCCTGCTCGTACGAGGCGAGCACGGTCCGCACCGGAACGAGCACGTACTCGTGCCCCACGTCGGCCACCTTCGCCGTCAGCCGCTGCTGTGCCCGGCCGCGTGCCCGCCGGGCCGCCCAGCGGATCACCGGGCGGGTCAGGGCCGCCATCAGCAGCCCGGCCAGCAGCCCGCCGAGCAGCAGCAGGGTGGGCAGCGGCACCTGGCCGACCATCGGGTTGTCCAACGCCGGCAGGCCGAGCACCCGCAGCGCGTACCCGAGCGCCAGCCAGCCCAGCCCGACCACGGCGGCGAGGGTGACAAGCCACTGCACAGCGCCGACGACCCGCCACCAGAGCGGTCGCCGGTCCAGGCCGAGATCGGCGCCGGCGATCGCGCGGTCCAGCGCGTCGGGCAGGTCGTTCAGGCGGGACCGGGCGGCTGCTGTGACAACGGGCGGCCAGGCGGCGGGCAGGTGGGCGGCGGCCCGGTCGGCCACCGCGCGGATCGCCAGGCCGAGCGCCGAGCGCTGGGCGGCGGTCGGGTCCGGTACCGAGGTCGCCGCGACAAGGCTCTCCGCCGGGTCGGCCTGGTCGCCGGTCGGGCCGGGCAGGTGCAGCCGCCGCAGCGGGTCGGGCCGGAGCCGACGCCAGCCTCGTACCACAGGCCAGCCGGTGGCCGCGCCGGCCCGGTGCCGGTACGCCTGCTCCACCGCCTCGGCCACCGCAGGCACACCGGCCGCCCCGGCCAGCGCCCGGTTCAGTCCGGCGACGGCCGCGTCGTCCGGTCCGGCCGGGCGTCGTGCCGAACCGACCAGTTCGTCCAGCCCGGCGACCACCGAGTCGACGTCGCCGGCCAGCCGGCGCAGGGCGGCCTGCCGCTCGGCGACCGTCCGCTCCAGGGCGTTGCGCAGCCCGACCATCCCGGCCGGGTCGATGGCGGTGGTGGCGAGCAGTGGAACTCCGGTAAGCCCGTCGCTGTCGAGCAGCCGGCGCAGGTCGTCCAGGACCCGGGGCAGCTCGGCCTGGGGCAACCGGTCGGCCTGGTTGAGCACGACGAGGGTGACGTCGCGGTGCCTGTGGAACTCGCGCAGGTAGCTGTCGTGGATCACCCGGTCGGCGTACTTCTGCGGGTCGACCACCCAGACCACCTGGTCGACAAGGCCGAGCAGCCGGTCCACCTCCAGCCGGTGCGACCGCTGCACCGAGTCGAAGTCGGGCAGGTCGAGCAGGATCAGGCCGTGCAGGGCCGTCTCGTCGTCCCCGTCGAGGGCGCTCTCCCGAACGAAGCGGTGCCGGGGCAGCACACCGATCCAGTCGAGCAGCCGGTTGGCGCCCTCCAGCGGCCCCCACACGCAGGCGTGGGTGACGCCGGTGGTCGGTCGGCGGACCCCGACCGGCGAGAGCTCCAGTTGGGCCAGGGCGTTGAAGAGGCTGGACTTGCCGCTGCCGGTGGCGCCTGCGAGGGCGACGACGGTGTGGTCGCGGGACAGCGCGAGCCGGGTGCCGGCCCGCTCGACGAGGGTGTGCGCGGGCACCAGATCGGCGTCGGGCAGCAGGCCGTCGACTGCGGTCAGGAACCGGCGTACCGCGTCGAGGCGGGTGATCAACGCATCCGGGTCGATGCGCTGGTCGCCGCGGAACGCCTCGCGTACCCGGCCGACGATGTTTGTCACCGGGAGTCCTCCTCGTCGCCGCCCGCCGGCAGGCCGCTGCCTGTGGCCAGGCCGCTGCGGTGCCGGGCCAGCTCGACCAGGCCGGCGGCGCGGCGCAGTTCGTCGCCGGCCGCCGCTGCGGGCCGGGCTTCGGCGGTGCGGGCCAGGAAGCGGTCGGCCTCCGTGTCCAGCAGCGCCCGTACCCGGACCAGCAGGTCGGTCCGGGCCTTCGCGGCGAGGGTACGCACCGCCTGGTCGCCGAAGATCGCCTGGAGTACGGCCTGGGCGGCGACGGTCGTGCCGGCCCCGGCGGCCACCTCCAACCCGGTGGGAATGAACGCCGTGGAGGCGAACACGGCGATCATCACGGCCAGCCCTGTGGCGTTGACTGCGTACGCGGCGGTGCGTGCCACGAACCGCTTGTCGCCGCCCTCGACCCGGACGAGTTCCAGCACGCCGCGCTGCCAGTCCCGGACCATCCGCTCGGCGCGTTCGGGCAGGTCGTCGCTGGGGTGGGCGAGCCCCGGCTCAAGCAGGTCGGCGCCCGCCGGATGCGCCTTCCAGCCGGTGTACGCGGCCTCGGCGGCCTCGGACGCCACCCCGCGCAGCAGTGTGACGAGCTGCGACTCGATGGCGTTGCGCAGCTCGGCGGCGGGTGCTGGCCGACCGGTGACGGTGGCCACCAGCCGGTCCCGCAGTCGACCGATCCGTGCCTCCAGGGTGCGGAAGAACTCGCCGGTGCCGACGAACTCCTGCCAGCGGGCCAGCACCTCGCCGCGGAGCAGCCGGCCGTCCCGCAGGCCCTGCTCGACCGTCCGCTCGGCTCCCCGGTAGGCGCCCCGGACGCGCTCGTCCAGCCCGTCGGCGGCGGCGACCTGCTCGTCGGCGGCGTCGGCCAACTCCTCCACGGCGGGGTGCAGGGCGGCCAGCGCGCCGTCCAGGGTCTGCCGGACCACTGCGGCGCGGGCGTCGGCGTCGGCGGCCAGCCGGGCGAACCAGTCGGCGAGCGCCGCGGTGACGCCCTCCGGGAGCAGCCCCTGCCCGTCGACCCAGGTCTCCGGGAGCACGAAGAGGGGTGCCCGGCCCAGGTCCTGCTCGGCGAGCATCTCGGTCAGGTGCGCGGCGATCTCGTCGCTGGCCTCGGCGGGCACCCGGTCCAGCACCATGGCGATCACCGCGCCCCGGGCCCGCGCGCTGCGCAGCAGTTCCCAGGGCACCGCGTCGGCGTACCGGGCGGCGGTGGTGACGAAGAGCCAGAGGTCGGCGGCGGCGAGCAGTTGGCTCGCGAGCGCCCGGTTGGCGTCGACGACCGAGTCGATGTCGGGCGCGTCGAGGAAGGCCAGCCCGGGAGGCAGGGCCGGCGCGGTGACCAGGTGCAGGGCTCGGGGGTCTTCGCTGGGCTCCGTGGTGCGGGTCAGCCCGGGCAGCAGGTCACCCTGCCGGAACCAGGTGGCGTCGGCCGGGTTGCACACCAGCACCGGCGAGCGGGTGGTGGGCCGGAGCACACCGGCGGCGCTGACGCGGGCCTTGACCAGGCTGTTGACAAGTGTCGACTTGCCCGCGCCGGTGGAGCCGCCGACCACCACGAGCAGGGGGGCGTCCAGGCGGGCGAGCCGGGGCAGCAGGTAGTCGTCGAGCTGGTCGGTGAGGGCCGTGGCGGTGTGCCGGGCGGAGTGGGCGGAGGGCAGCGCGAGGGGATACCGGGTGGCACCGATCGCGGCCCGGAGACCCGACAGCGCGCCGGGGAGGCTGTCGTCCCCGGTGGTGGCGGGCGGCTCCTCCGCGGCGTCCGGCGGGCCGGTGCGGGCTGCGACGGCGGGCGCGCCGGAACGGGTGGCGGAATCGCCGTGCGTCGTCACCGCTAAAGCGTGCCCGACCGATGCAAGGGAAGACAACCGGACGGTAATAACGTCTGGGTTGCGTGGGGTCGGCTCAACTCGACTTGACGATTCGCCAACGCGTGGCACTATTGAGTCAAGTTCACTCAACTTGTGGTGGGGCCCGCTGCGGGCGGTGCCCGCCAGGCAGTCGCGGGCAACACCCGCCACCTGCACAACCTTACGAAGCGAGGAAGCGAAGATGGCACGTGCGGTCGGTATCGACCTCGGCACGACGAACTCCTGCGTCAGCGTTCTCGAGGGCGGTGAGCCCACCGTCATCGCCAACGCTGAGGGCTCGCGGACGACCCCGTCGATCGTCGCGTTCGCCCGTAACGGCGAGGTGCTCGTCGGTGAGGTCGCGAAGCGCCAGGCGGTGACCAACCCGGACCGGACGATCCGCTCGGTCAAGCGGGAGATCGGCACCAACTGGTCCGTCGACATCGACGGCAAGAAGTACACCCCGCAGGAGATCTCGGCCCGGACCCTCATGAAGCTCAAGCGGGACGCCGAGGCGTACCTGGGTGAGCAGATCACCGACGCGGTGATCACCGTTCCCGCCTACTTCAACGACGGCCAGCGCCAGTCGACGAAGGAGGCCGGTGAGATCGCCGGCTTCAACGTGCTGCGGATCGTTAACGAGCCGACCGCTGCCGCCCTGGCGTACGGGCTGGACAAGGGCTCCAAGGAGCAGACCGTCCTGGTCTTCGACCTCGGCGGCGGCACCTTCGACGTGTCGCTGCTCGAGCTGGCCGAGGGCGTTGTCGAGGTCAAGTCCACAAGCGGTGACAACCAGCTCGGTGGTGACGACTGGGACCAGCGGATCATCGACCACCTGGTCAAGACGTTCCGCGGCGAGCACGGCATCGACCTGAGCCAGGACAAGATGGCGCTCCAGCGGCTCCGTGAGGCCGCCGAGAAGGCCAAGATCGAGCTGTCCGCCGCCACCACCACCAACATCAACCTGCCGTACATCACCGCTGGCGCGGCCGGCCCGCTGCACCTCGACGTGACGCTCAGCCGGGCCGAGTTCCAGCGGATGACGCAGGACCTGCTGGACCGCTGCAAGGGCCCGTTCGAGCAGGCCGTGAAGGACGCCGGGATCAAGATCTCCGACGTCGAGCACGTGATCCTGGTCGGCGGCTCCACCCGGATGCCGGCCGTCACCGACCTGGTCAAGCAGCTCACCGGTCGCGACCCCAACAAGGGCGTCAACCCGGACGAGGTCGTCGCCGTCGGCGCCGCCCTCCAGGCTGGCGTGCTCAAGGGCGAGGTCAAGGACGTCCTGCTGCTCGACGTGACCCCGCTGAGCCTGGGCATCGAGACCAAGGGCGGCATCTTCACCAAGCTGATCGAGCGCAACACCACGATCCCGACCAAGCGCTCCGAGGTCTTCACCACGGCGGACGACAACCAGCCGTCGGTGCTCATCCAGGTGTTCCAGGGTGAGCGGGAGATCGCGTCCTACAACAAGAAGCTCGGCACCTTCGAGCTCACCGGCCTTCCGCCGGCGCCGCGCGGCGTGCCGCAGATCGAGGTCGCCTTCGACATCGACGCCAACGGCATCGTCAACGTGCACGCCAAGGACCTGGGCACCGGCAAGGAACAGAAGATGACGATCACCGGCGGCTCCTCGCTGCCGAAGGACGACATCGAGCGGATGCGCCGGGACGCCGAGGAGCACGCGGAGGAGGACAAGCGCCGCCGCGACGACGCCGAGACCCGCAACGTGGCCGAGGCGCTCCAGTGGCAGACCGAGAAGTTCCTCGCCGAGAGCGGCGACAAGCTGCCCAGCGAGAACCGGGAGCAGCTCAACGAGGCGCTCGGCGAGCTGCGTGGTGCCCTCGGCGGTCAGGACATCGAGAAGATCAAGTCGGCGCACGAGCGGCTGGCGCAGGTCTCCCAGCAGGCCGGCTCGCTGCTCTACGCGTCTCAGTCCGAGCAGGGCCAGCAGCCCGGCGGCGAGGCCGGCCCGGGTGCGGCAGGCCCCGGTGCGGCCGGTGCGACCGGTCCGCAGGCGGGTGCTGCCGGCGGTCCCGACGACGTCGTCGACGCGGAGATCGTGGACGAGGACGGCAAGAAGTGACGATCGGCCTCCGGGACGTATCCACGGCGAAGGGATGAGGTAGCCGCATGACGCAGAAGTCACGAGCCGCCGACCCGGACGACGCCGGGTCGACGCCGGGTGGCTCCGCGCCCACGGAGCCAGCCACCGGCGACGAGGAGCGGGTGGTCATCCGCAACAACCGCAAGCTCACCGACACGACGGAGCCGGAGGGCACCGCCACCGACGCGGGGAGCGACGTCTCGGCCGAGGGCCTCGTCGAGGATGCCGAGGTAGTGGTCGACGAGATCGAGATCGAGGCGACCTCTGTGGACGGGTCGACGCCGTCCGGTCCGCCGGTGGTGGACGCCCCGGCGCAGCCCGTCGACGGCGGCGGCACCGGGACGTCACTCGGTGCCGAGCTTGAGGCGCTCCGGGCCGAGTTGGAGGAGCGGACCAGGGACGTGCAGCGGGTGTCGGCGGAGTACGCCAACTACCGCAAGCGGGTCGACCGGGACCGCAGCCTGGTGCAGGAGCAGGCGACCGGCTCGGTGCTGGCCGCGCTGCTGCCGATCCTTGACGACCTGGACCGGGCCAGGGAACACGGCGACCTGGTCGGGCCGTTCGGATCGGTGGCGGAACAGCTCACCGCCGCGCTTGGCAAGTTCGGCCTGGCCGCCTTCGGCGAGCAGGGCGACCCGTTCGACCCGACCCGGCACGAGGCGGTCGCGCACCAGACCTCGGCCGACGTCAGCGAGCCGACCTGCGTGCAGGTCATGCGCCGCGGCTACCAGCTCGGTGAGCGGCTGCTGCGCCCCGCGCTGGTCGCGGTCGCGGATCCGGAATAGTGCGAGACAGTGACCGGGCCGTCCCGTCCCCCGCGCAGCGGTGGGCGGGGCGGCCGGGCCACGACGGTCGAAAGGAGGTGGACCGGTGAGTTCGAAGGACTGGCTCGAGAAGGACTTCTACGCCGTGCTCGGCGTGGACAAGGCCGCCTCCGCTGATGACATCAAAAAGACGTACCGCAAGCTGGCCCGGGAATCGCATCCGGATCACAACCCGGGCGACCCGAAGGCCGAGGAGCGGTTCAAGGCCGTGTCCGAGGCGTACAACGTGTTGTCGGACGCCGGCCGTCGCCGGGAGTACGACGAGATGCGTTCGCTGTTCGGCTCGGGCGCGTTCCGGCGCAACGCCCGCGGCTCCGGCCAGCCGGGCGGCATGCCGTTCGACGTGTCCGACCTGTTCAACGGCGGCGCGGGCGGTGGCGGTGACCGTCGCTTCGGCGGCGCCGGTTTCCAGGACCTGTTCAGCTCGATCTTCTCCGGCGGGCAGGCCGGCGGGCAGGCAACTGCGCGTGGTCCGGCCCGGGGCCGGGACGTGGAGGCCGAGGTGGCGCTGGACTTCGGCGACGCGGTCCGCGGGGTGACCCTGCCGCTGACGCTGCGTGCTCCGGGCGTCTGCGACACCTGCCACGGCAACGGTGCCAAGCCCGGCACCCAGCCGCGCACCTGCCCGGTGTGCCACGGCGCCGGGGTGACGACCCGGGACCAGGGGTCGTTCAGCTTCTCCGAGCCGTGCCGCAACTGTCAGGGTGTCGGCACGGTCGTGGAGGAGAAGTGCCCGGAGTGCCACGGCAGCGGCGGTGTCACAAAGACCCGCACGCTCAACGTGCGCTTCCCGGCCGGAGTGGCAGACGGCCAGCGGATCCGGCTTGCCGGGCGCGGCGAGCCAGGTGAGCGCGGCGGGCCGGCCGGCGACCTTTTCGTGCACGTCAAGGTTCGACCGGACGAGCTGTTCGGGCGTACCGGAGACGACCTGACACTGACCGTGCCGGTCACCTTCGCGGAGGCCGTGCTCGGCACGGACCTGCGGGTGCCCACGCTCGACGGTGCGGTAACCCTGCGGGTTCCGCCGGGCACGCCCAGCGGGCGGGTGCTGCGGGCCCGGGGCAAGGGTGTGGTCCGCCGCGACGGGCAGGCCGGCGACCTGCTTGTCACGCTGGAGGTGGTGGTGCCGGCCCGACTGTCTGACGAGGCGCGCACGGCACTTGAGGCGTTCGCCGAGCAGAGTCCGGCGGCGGCGCGGGAACATCTCGACGCCCGGGTGCGTCGGGTCAGTTAGTCCGGTGGGGTGGACGCGGAGGTGAGCGGGATGTCGGGCGAGTTCCTCGGTTCGGGTGACCCGGCCTACGAGGCCAAGGTGCTCATGATCTCGGTCGCGGCACGGATGGCGGGGATGCACCCACAAACCCTGCGCCAGTACGACCGGCTGGGGCTGGTGCAGCCGGGCCGGGCCGCTGGCGGCGGACGCCGGTACAGCGTTCGGGACGTGGTGCTGCTGCGCGAGGTGCAACGGCTCAGTCAGGACGACGGGATCAACCTGGCCGGCGTCAAGCGGATCATCGGGCTGGAACGGCTGCTGGAGCAGGCGCAGCAGCGGGTGGCCCGGCTGGAGGCGGAGTTGGACGCCGCGTACCGCCGGGTGGCCGAGCTGGAGTCGCTGGCCCGCTTCCCGGGCCGCGACCTGGTGCCGACCAACCGCACGTCCACGGCGCTTGTGGTGTGGCGTCCCCGCCGCACGCCGGACCGCTGACCCGCAGCTCACTTTCGCCGTTCCTGGCCCCCGGCCCGTGTCGGTTTTCCGGCGCGGGCCGGACCGTTTCCGTTAGCCTGTCAATACGGGTCCTACCGCCTTAATTCGGGCCTATCGGCGCGATGAGGGGGAACGATGGCGGGGCCGGCGAAGAACTTGGCGGAGCAGACGGAGGAGCGGCTGGAACGGTTGGCCGACACCGTCCGCGAGAAGTTCGACAAGGTGACCGAGGGAAGCTTCCGGGACCGGATCGTCGAAGGGCGGTTCGCCGACCACGGTGACCGCGCCGACGAGGCCGACCACGGCGAGCACGCCGACCACGGTGGCCGTGCTGACCAGGGCGACAGCGCTCGGCCAGAATCCGGTCGGAAGCAGGACTGACCGGTAACGATGTGCGGGCCGGGACCCACGGGGGGTCCCGGCCCGTCGCTCATCGCCGCCTCGGCAGCCGGGTGCGTGTCAGCCGAGGCGGCGGTTCTCGCGAACCAGGCCGCCTTCGCACCAGTCCCGGTAGACGAACAGGTCCGGTCGGGCGAGGAGTACCCGGCCGTTGTGCGCCCAGATCCTCATCAGCTCGTCGCCGTCGCGTTCGGCCTGCTCGACCAGCTTGCGGAAGCGCCGCTTGGGGTGGGCGCGGAATTTCGTCCGGATGCCGTCGGCGGCGTAGATGTAGAGGCAGTGCAGCGCGAAGCGTCGAGCCGGGCAGGTCGGGTCCATGGCCAGGTCGAAGAGCGTCAGCACCAGCCGGTCGCCGGAGACGAGGAGATCCCAGTCGGGTGGCATGGAAGCAAGCGGCACCGAATCGGGCTGGAATGCCCAGGCTCGCAACTCCGCCGGAGTCGGATCGACGGGGTTGGCAAAGCCGTGGAACGTCGACTCCTGCACGCTCACCGGCCAACCTTCCGCTCTCGCCCGCGTTGGCACTGGCCCGCGGACCGTGGCTGCTGGGGCGAAACGGTAACCTGCCCGCCGGTTGCTGCGGTAGTACCCGCAGGGGCGCAATTCGGCAACCGTTGGCTGTGCTTGTGTGAACGGACGAGCCGCTGACCATCGCCGCCGCTGTCGTGCTGGTCAACGGCACGACAGCGGCGGCGGCGAGGTCAGTCGGGGATGGGTATCGGCGCGCTTCGTTGGATCAGCGCGCGGGCGCGTAGCCACCGTTTGAACCACTGGAAGTCCGGCAGCCGGGCCAGCATCGGACCGGTCACCACGGTGATCAGGACGTAGGCCGTGGCCAGCGCGGCCAGCCGCGGCTCGACGCTGCCGGCCGCCACCGCCAGTCCGGCGATGACGATGGAGAACTCCCCGCGGGGTACGAGTGCCAGGCCGGCCCGCCAGCGACCGGGCTCGCCGATGCCGACCCGGCGGGCAGCGAGGTACCCGGTGAGCGTCTTCGTCGCCATGGTGATCACGGCCAGCGCGAGCGCCGGCAGCAGCACCGGCGGGATGTCCCGTGGGTCGGTGACCAGGCCGAAGAAGACGAAGAACACCGCCGCGAACAGGTCCCGCAGCGGGGACAGCATCTCGGTGGCGTGGTGCGCCACCGGCCCGGAGAGCGCGATGCCGACCAGGAATGCGCCGACCGCCGCCGACACCTGGAGTTTCGCGGCGACTCCCGCGATCAGCAGGGTCAGGCCGAGGACGCCGAGCAGCAGAGCCTCCGGATCCCTCGCCGACAGTGCGGCCGAGATCAGGTGGCCGTACCGGATGGCGACGACCAGCACCAGCAGGACGGTGCCCACCGCGACGGCGAGGGCGATGCCGCCGCCGATCAGGCCGGTGCCGGCGAGGACGGCGGTGACCAGCGGCAGGTAGAGCGCCATCGCCAGGTCCTCGATGACGAGCACCGAGAGGATCACCGGGGTTTCCCGGTTACCGAGCCGGCCCAGGTCGCCGAGGACCTTGGCGATCACGCCGGAGGAGGAGACCCAGGTGATGCCGCCGAGCACCAGGGCGGCGACCCAGTCCCAGCCGAGCAGCAGGGCGAAGGCCGCGCCGGGCAACGCGTTGAGTACGCCGTCGATGAGGCCGGCCGGAGCAGCCGAGCGGAGGTTGCCGACCAGTTCGTTCGCCGAGTATTCCAGCCCGAGCATGACCAGCAGCAGGATGACGCCGATCTCGGCGCCGACCGCGAAGAACTCCTCGCTGGCGTCCAGCGGTAGCAACCCGCCGTGGCCGAAGGCGAGCCCGGCGAGCAGGTAGAGCGGGATGGGTGACAGGCCTACCCTGCGGCTGAGCCGCCCGAGGATCCCGAGGAGGAGAAGTAGCGCGCCGACTTCGACGAGAAGAGTTGTGGAATCGTGCATCCGCCTCAGCCGTCCGGGTCACTGTCGGCGAGGATGGCGGACACGCCGTCGAGCCCCTTGCGGGTCCCGACAACGACCACCACGTCGCCGGCTGCGAAGCGGAAGGTGGGAAGCGGTGAGACGTTGACTTCGCCGTCGCGCAGCACCGCCACTATGGAGGCGCTGGTGCGGGTGCGTGCCTTCGTGTCACCGAGCATCCGGTTGACGTACCGCGAGCCGGCCGGGATGGCGATCTGCTCGGTGAGCAGACCGGCGGCCTGCTCGCGCAGCCCGGACAGTTGGCCGAGCATCAGCGACGCGCCGAGGATGTCGGCCAACGCCTCCGCCTCGTCGTCGGTGAGCGGGATGTCCGACTGGCAGGAATCGGGGTCGTCCGGGTCGTAGAGGACAAGATCGCGGCGGCCGTTCCGGTGGGAAACGACTCCCAGGCGGCGTCCAGACTCCGTCACCAGATCATGACGTACGCCGATGCCCGGCAGGGCGGTTTGCTCGACACGTACTCGCACCGGGCAAGGCTACAGCTTCCGGGGCGGGCGGCAGATCCGGAGATGAGTGGCCCTCGGCAATCGACGGCCCTGACTGGCGGTGGCGTCCCCGCGAGTGATGGGTGTCACAGCGGTAAGGTTGAGTGGAATACGCTCAACTCTGGTTGTGTCCAAACCAATGGACAACGCCGATCCGGGGGAGCCCATGAACGCCGAACGCCTCACCACCAAGAGCCGCGAGACCATCACCGGCGCCGTCGCACTCGCGAACCAGCGCGGCCACGCCACCGTCGAGCCCTGGCACCTGCTGCTGTCGCTGCTCGACACCGACGGTTCGACAGCCACCGGCCTGCTGCGCGCCGTCGGGGCCGACCCCGCCGAGTTGCGTCGGGCGGCCCAGCGCGCTGTGGACGGCCTGCCGGCCGCCCGCGGCTCCAGCATCGCCGAGCCCACACTGGCCCGGGAGTTCGTGAACGCCATCGGTGCCGCCGAGCAGATCGCCCGCCCGCTGGGTGACGAGTACACCTCCACCGAGCACCTGCTCGCCGGCCTCGCCCGGGTCGGCGGCGCGGTGGCCAGCGCGCTGAAGTCGGCGGGCGTCACCGAGGAGACCCTTGTCGCCGCGTTCCCGACCGTTCGGGGCGGCGACCGGCGGGTCACCACCGCCGACCCCGAGCAGACCTACCAGGCCCTCGCCAAGTACGGCGTCGACCTGACCGCCAGCGCACGGGACGGCAAGATCGACCCGGTCATCGGCCGCGACTCGGAGATCCGCCGGGTCATCCAGGTGCTCTCCCGGCGTACCAAGAACAACCCG
Source organism: Micromonospora sp. DT68 (assembly GCF_049847245.1). Lineage (NCBI taxonomy): Bacteria > Bacillati > Actinomycetota > Actinomycetes > Micromonosporales > Micromonosporaceae > Micromonospora > Micromonospora sp. DT68. The sequence continues at coordinate 135,688 of NZ_JBNCNZ010000003.1, read as the reverse complement.
GTGCTGATCGGTGAGCCCGGTGTCGGCAAGACCGCGATCGTCGAGGGCCTGGCCCAGCGGATCGTGGCCGGCGACGTCCCCGAGTCGCTGCGCGACAAGAAGTTGGTATCGCTGGATCTCGGCGCAATGGTCGCCGGCGCCCAGTACCGCGGCCAGTTCGAGGAGCGGCTCAAGTCCGTCCTGGAGGAGATCAAGAACTCCAACGGGCAGGTCATCACGTTCCTCGACGAGCTGCACACGGTCGTCGGCGCCGGCAAGGGCGAGGGCTCGATGGACGCCGGCAACATGCTCAAGCCCATGCTGGCCCGCGGCGAGTTGCGGATGGTCGGTGCGACAACGCTTGACGAGTACCGCGAGCACATCGAGAAGGACCCGGCGTTGGAGCGCCGCTTCCAGCCGGTGCTGGTCGGCGAGCCGACGATCGAGGACACCATCGGCATCCTGCGTGGCCTCAAGGAGCGCTACGAGGTGCACCACGGCGTCCGGATCACCGATGCCGCGCTGGTCGCCGCCGCGTCGCTGTCCGACAGGTACATCACCGACCGGTTCCTGCCGGACAAGGCGATCGACCTTGTCGACGAGTCGGCGTCCCGGCTCCGCATGGAGATCGACTCCCGGCCGGTCGAGGTGGACGAGATCGAGCGGGCGGTCCGCCGGCTGGAGATCGAGGAGATGGCACTGGCCAAGGAGCCGGACGCCGCTTCCGCCGAGCGGCTGGCGCGGCTGCGTCAGGAGTTGGCCGACAAGCGTGAGCAGCTCACAGTGCTCTCCGAGCGCTGGCAGACCGAGAAGAGTCACATCACGAAGCTCTCCACCGCCAAGGAGGAGCTGGAGCGCCTGGGCGGCGAAGCCGAGCGGGCCGAGCGGGACGGCGAGTTGGAGCGTGCCGCCGAGCTGCGCTACGGCCGGATCCCCGCCCTCAAGGTCGAGCTGAAGCAGGCCGAGGAGGAACTCGCCCAGCTCCAGGCCGACGGGGCGATGCTCAAGGAGGAGGTCGGCGCGGACGACATCGCGGCCGTGGTCGCCTCCTGGACCGGCATCCCCGCAGGCCGGCTGCTGGAAGGTGAGACAGCCAAGTTGCTCCGGATGGAGGAGTCGCTGGGCAGCCGGGTGGTCGGCCAGGCCGAGGCGGTCGGAGCGGTCTCCGACGCGGTACGCCGGGCACGCGCGGGCGTCGCCGACCCCGACCGCCCCACCGGCAGCTTCCTCTTCCTCGGGCCGACCGGCGTCGGTAAGACCGAGCTGGCCAAGGCGCTCGCCGAGTTCCTCTTCGACGACGAGCGGGCCATGGTCCGCATCGACATGAGCGAGTACGGCGAGAAGCACTCCGTCGCCCGCCTGGTCGGTGCCCCGCCCGGCTACGTCGGCTACGAGGAGGGCGGGCAGCTCACCGAGGCGGTACGTCGCCGGCCGTACTCGGTGATCCTGCTGGACGAGGTGGAGAAGGCCCACCCGGACGTCTTCGACGTGCTGCTCCAGGTGCTCGACGACGGTCGGCTCACCGACGGTCAGGGCCGCACCGTGGACTTCCGCAACGCGATCCTGATCCTCACCTCCAACCTCGGGTCGTCGGTGATCAGCGACCTGATGCTTGCCGAGGAGCAGCGCCGCGAGGGCGTTCTCGCGGTGGTCCGCTCGCACTTCAAGCCGGAGTTCCTCAACCGTCTCGACGACATCGTGGTCTTCGCCGCGCTGCGCGGTGAGGATCTGCGTTCCATCGTGGACATCCAGCTCGAACGGATGCGGAACCGTCTCGCCGACCGCCGGTTGGGGCTGGACATCACCGAGCCCGCGCGTCAGTGGCTCGCCGAGCACGGCTACGACCCGATCTACGGCGCTCGCCCGCTGCGCCGGCTGGTCCAGACCGCGATCGGAGACCAGCTCGCCAAGGCCCTGCTCTCCGGCACCATCCGCGACGGCGACACGGTCAAGGTCGACCTCGCCGACAGCAAGGAAGGGCTGGCCGTAAGCGCCGGCTGAGCCGTCCCACCAAGAGCCGACCCCGCCCCGCCGGCGGGGCGGGGTCGGCTCTTGCTGTCCCCTGAATCAGGGACACCCCGTCGGGACGTTCGGTAGTTGGGCGATTACCGCGCTGCGCTTGAGTTTCCCCAGGTGCGCGGGGTTGTTACCGTCTGCGCCGACGCACTTGGGGAGGTGGTCGGCGTGAACGGTTCCGTGGCGTACGTGGTGACGACGCTCGGGTGTCTGGTCGGAGTCGCCGGGATCGTGGTGGCGTTGGTGGCCCTGCGCAAGAGTCGCAAGCAGGCCCGGCCGGCGGCACCCGTGGACCCGTTCCGCGACACCGACAGCGACGCGCTGCGCGGCGACCCGCGCAGGCTCAAGCCCGGCGACATCGTCGAGATCCGCCGCGTGTCGTACGCGGTCCGCGGTTCGGTGTACTTCGCCGAGGGCAGCTGGAGCTGGGCCGAGCACCTGCTGGACACCGTCGACGGTGACAAGCGGTGGCTCTCCGTTGAGGAGGACCCGGACCTGGAGTTGGTGCTCTGGACGGCCGAACCGGCCGCGACGATCACCCCGGGTGCGCACACCCTCGACTTCGCCGGCCGGCGCTACACCGCCGAGGAGTCCGGCCAGGCCCGGTACACGGCCGTCGGCAGCACCGGCCTCGACCCGAACGGCACCGTCCGCTACCACGACTACCGGACCTCGAGCGGCGAGCGGCTCTCCTTCGAGGCGTACGGGCAGGCCGGCTGGGAGGTTGCCCGGGGCGAGCAGCTGCACCGCTCCGACGTGATGGTGTACCCGCAGGCCGGACCGGGAGCGGTCTGACGTGCTGGTCAGCCTCGACACCCCGTACGTGGACACCTGCGCGGCGGACCTGAGCCTGGCACTCGGCGGCCCGGAGCGTCCCGCGCTGCACGTCCGCGACCTCACACTGCCCGGCGACGTGCGGCTGCGCCTGCGTCTGCTCGGCGCGTCCCACCAGGTCGTGCTCACCGACTCCGCAGGTGGGGACGGGCTCACCGAGACGGTGGCGTGCCTGCCCGGTCGCCCACCGCACCTGCCCGGCGCCCTGCACGACGAGGCGGGCGGCTACCGGTTCACCGCCACCGTGCTGCGTCCCGCCGCCGGTGAGCTGCACGCCCGTATCGCCGCGCTCCGCGCCGACCTCGCCGTCGACCCGTACGCCCTGGTCGGGGTCTTTCCCGGGGACCCGGACGCGGTCACCGCGCTTGCCGTACGCACCGACCCACCGGACGGGTCGGTCGGCTGGCGTACCTGGCACGCGTACCCCCAGACCAACGAACTGGTCCTGACCGAGACGGTGGTGGCACTGCGATGACGTACCGACGCTGGATCGTGGTGGGCATGGCGGTCGCCGTGGTCGGCGTGCTGGTCGCCGGCTTCGCGATCGTCAACGGCACCTTCTCGCCCCGCGGCTACGTGAAGGACAAGTACACGAGGGCGGCCAGTCGGGACATCGGCAGGGAAGCGATCGCATACACCTCGTCGAAGTCGCCGGACCGGGTCGCCAAGGAACTGACCGACAAGTGGCGGCCGAGCGACCGCTACACCGACAGCAGCGGCGTGTACCTGCGCTACGACGACGACTCGGTGGTGATCCTGCCGCTCGCCACCGGCTCGGTGATCCTGCTCGAAGACATGAAAACCGCCAACCCCCGCTACCACTCGACCGTCGGGTCGTACTGGGGCTTGGGACGCGGCAGCAGCGTCCGGGGCGGCGGCCCCGGCAGCGGCAAGTAAGCCTGACGACCGACCCCCTCACCCTGGAGCTCTCCTATGCAGAATCTCGTCACCGACCTGCTGGTCACCCTCGCCTTCGGGGTGGTCGGCGTCGTCCTGATGGGCGTCGGCTACGGGCTGGTGGATCTGGCCACCCCCGGCAAGCTTCACGAACTGATCTGGGCCGAGCGCAACCGCAACGCGGCGCTGCTGCTCACCTCGAACCTGCTGGGCGTCGGCATCATCGTGGTCGCGGCGATCGTGGCGAGCGACAACGACTTCACCCTCGGCCTGATCGGCGCGGCGGCGTACGGGATCGTCGGCCTGGTCATCATGGCCGCCGCGTTCCTGCTGCTCGACGCCGTGACCCCGGGCCGGTTGGGTGAGCTGCTCGTCGACCCGGAGCCGCACCCCGCCGTGTGGGTGTCGGCCGCGGTGCACCTGGCCACCGGCGCGATCATCGCCGCCGCCATCATCTGATGAGCGTGGCAACACAACCGGGCGGTGCCCGCCGGACGTACCCAGGGAAGGCGTGAGCACCGAGGCGCCGGCGGCCGTCGACGCCGGTTCCGGGGCGCGGCCCCGCTGGCGGTTGGCCCGAGCGTCGGTGCTGCTCGCGGTCTTCGTCTGTGCCGCCTGCGGGCTGGTCTACGAGCTGGCCCTGGTCGCCCTCGGCAGCTACCTGATCGGCGACACCGTCGGGCAGGCGTCGATCGTGCTCGGCGTGATGGTCTTCGCGATGGGGGTCGGGGCGCTGGCGGCCAAGCCGTTGCAGTCCCGGGCCGCCCCCGCGTTCGCGGTGATCGAGTTGACCCTCGCCCTGCTCGGTGGCCTGTCCGTGCTCGGCCTCTACGCCGCGTTCGCCTGGCTCGACCTGTACGGCCCCGCGCTCGTCGGCACCGCCTTCGTGCTGGGCCTGCTGATCGGCGCGGAGATCCCGCTGCTCATGGTGATGTTGCAGCGCATCCGCGAGCAGGCCGCCGGCAGCGCGGTGGCCGACCTGTTCGCGGCCGACTACGTGGGCGCGCTGCTCGGCGGGCTCGCCTTCCCGTTCCTGCTGATCCCGGTCTTCGGCCAGCTCAAGGGTGCCCTGCTGGTCGGCGCGGTGAACGCGGTGGCCGGTGTCGCCCTGGTCTGCACGGTGTTCCGGGCGGAGCTGAGCCGGCGGGCGCGGCTCGTGATCGGCGCCGGCTCCGTCGCGGTCGCGCTCTGCCTGGGGTACGCGTGGGTGACGGCCGCCGACTTCGAGGTGACCAGCCGGCAGCAGCTCTACCGGGATCCGGTGGTGCACGCCGAGCGCTCCCGCTACCAGGAGATCGTGCTCACCCGGTCGGTGCGCGAGGTCGGCCACGCCCAAACCGACCTGCGTCTGTTCCTCAACGGCGACCTCCAGTTCAGTTCGATCGACGAGTACCGCTACCACGAGGCGCTCGTGCATCCGGCGCTCAACGGTTCGCGCGGTGAGGTGCTGGTCCTCGGTGCCGGTGACGGCCTCGCGGTCCGCGAGATCCTGCGCTACCCGGACGTGCGCCGGGTGACAGTTGTCGACCTCGACCCGGCGGTGGTGGCGTTGGCCCGCACCGAGCCGCAGTTGCGGGCGCTCAACGGCGGCGCGCTCGACGACCCCCGGGTGCGGGTGTTGAACACCGACGCCTTCGGCTGGCTGCGTACCGCCGCCGATCGTTTCGACGTGGTGATCGCCGACCTGCCCGACCCGGACGAGACGGCGACAGCCAAGCTCTACACAGTCGAGTTCTACACGCTGATCCGGTCGGTGCTCGCCGACCAGGGGCGGCTGGTGGTGCAGTCCGGCTCGCCGTACTTCGCTCCCCGGTCGTACTGGTCGATCGAGGCGTCGCTGCGGGAGGCCGGCTTCGCCACGGTGCCCTACCACGTGGACGTTCCGTCCTTCGGCGACTGGGGGTTCCTGCTCGCCGCGCCGGGCACCGTCCCGCCGGCCCTGGAACTGCCCGCCGACGCGCCCCGGCTACGTTTCCTCGACCCGGGGGTGCTGCGGTCGGCGGCAACCTTCCCCGCCGATCGTCCCCGCCTGGACGTGCCCGCCTCCACGTTGCTGCACCCCAGGGTCCTCGACTACGCCCGCGCGGAGTGGCGCGGCTACTGACCTCCGCGTGGGGCAGTGTCCGCTGATGACGCAAACCTCTTGATCAACAGGGTGGAGTGGGGTCGGGCGGGGAAAGGATGGGGCATGTTCGGGATGCGCAAGGCTTGGCAGCGGGACCTCGACGCGGCCATCGACGAGTTGATGAAGGCTGACACGCTCGCCTTCGGCGGCACCGGCTTCGCCGGCACGCTGCTGCCGGTGACCAAGGCGTACCTCCGGGTCGAGGCCGCCCACGGCGAGCACCCCGACGAGGTACGCCAGCAGATCGACCGGCTGCTGGCCAAGGGGTCGCCTGCCGGCCGGGCGTACGGCGCCACGCTGTTGGAGCGGATCGACCCGGCGGCGGCCCGATCGGCCTGGACGTCGCTGCGGGACGACCCCACCGAGTTCACCACGTTCGTCGGCTGTGTCATGGGGCGCTCCACCGTCGGCGACTACGCCACCCAGCGACTCACCGCAGCATGATCCATTCGCCGATCGAGCCTGCCCGATCGGTGCTGCCCATTCCCGGCCTTCCGCCGTACGTTGCCAGCCATGAGTTCGCCAGCCTCCGCGCCGCGTCCGCCCCGCCCCGGCACCGTCACCATCGCGTTCTGGCTGCAACTCGCCGTCGCGCTGATCCTGCTCGGCCTCGCCGCGTTGGCAGTCGCCCAGGCAGTGCACTTCGATGGCCAGATCACCCGTGCCGCACGGCTGGTGCCCGACGCCGACCCGGCCGAGGTGGCCAGCGAGCGCCAGGGCAACGTCCTGATGGCCCTGGTCGTCGGCGTACCGGCCGTGCTGCTGGCGGGGTGGCTCGCCGCCACCGCCGGGCCGCTCCGCCGGGGTTCGAACATCGCGCGGATCCTCGTCTTCGCCGCCAGCGGCGCTCAGCTGCTGGTCTGCTTCGGCCAGTGCTGCTCCGGGTTCCTCGTGTCCATGCTGGTCGCCCCGGAAATCGAGGCCCCGTCGTCGGCGGACTTCGACGACGAGTGGGAGACGTCGAAATTCCTCGACACGCTCTACTCCGGCACCGACCCGTTGGACGAGCTGCTCTTCCCGATGACGGGCCTGAGCGTGCTCGCCGTCTTCGCCCTCATCGGTGCCGTCGTCCTGCTGCTGGCGCTGCCGCCGGCCGCCGGGTGGTTCGTGCCGCGACCCGCGCCCGCCGACGCGGCACCGCCCTCCGGTTACGCAGTCGCCCCGTTCATTCCGGCCGGCTACGCGTACCCGCCGCTGCCGATCGTGGCGCAGGCGCCCGGCATGCCCGGTTTCCTTCCACCGGGCCAGTACGTCCCGGCCGGATACCTGATCTGCCCGGACCCGGCCGCGCACCTGACCCCGACGCCACCCGGGACGCCGGATGAACCACCCACCACGCCGTCCACAGTGCGGCCCGCCACTCCCGGCGACACCGCGGATGCCGAAGGTAGCTGAGCTTTCGGTCACGACGCGACTCGTTTGGGTGCCGACGGTTGTTACCGTCTGCGCCGACGTACCTGGGGAGGTGGTCGCGTGGACGGGGCGCTTGCGTACCTGGTAGCGGTGGTGGCCGTACTCGTCGTGGTCGTGCTGGTGGTCGTCGTGCGGGCCGCGACCCGGCCCGGCGGCGCGTCGCCGGACGGTCGGCCGGCGCGCGGCGGGGCCACGGACGCACCGCGTGGCGGCCGGCACCGGCTGGCCGTGGGCGACCGCGTGCGGATCGGCGAGCGGGAGTACGTCGTTAACGGCACCATCCGCCTCGTCGAGGGGGACTGGAGTTGGGTGCAGTACCTCCTCGACGACAACTCGGGCCCCGCGCGGCGGCTCTCCGTGGAGGGTGCCGGCGGCCCCGACCTGGAACTGGTGCTCTGGACCGCCGAGCCCGGCGCCACAGTCACCCCCGGCGCCCCGACCATCGACCTCGGCGGGCGGCGGTACACCTGGTCCGAGACCGGGCAGGCGCGCTACACCGCCGTCGGGGAGACCGGCCTGCCGTCGGCCGGGACGATGCGCTACCACGACTACCAGTCCGGCTCGAACTCCAGGCTCTCCTTCGAGGCGTACGGCGAAGAGGGCTGGCGGGTCGCCCGGGGCGACCTGCTCGACCCCGCTGACCTGGCGATCCGAACGGCAGGCGGGGAGCGCTGAGGCGTATCCCACGGGCGCGGCGTGACCCACCCGGCATGCCATGGTGGCTGGTTGTCGATACGGTGTGGGCGCGATCTTAAGGGAAGGAGAATCGTGGTCGATTCCCAGAGCACGCCGGCCCGCCAGCGGCCGTCCGTCGTGACGATTTCCAGTTATCTGCTTTTCCTGTTCCTGGCGTGCCAGGTGATCAGTCTTATCCTCAGCCTCTCCACTCTCGGCAAGTCGCGCGACGTGCTCCGCGACGCGTACGCGGGCAGTTCCGCCGAGGGCGCGGACCAGGTGGCGGACGTCTTCTTCGCCTTCGGCCTCGGCAGCAGCATCCTCGTGCTCCTGCTCGCGATAGTGCTGGGCGTCCTGGCCATCTTCAACAACCAGGGCCGCAACGCCGCACGGATCACCACCTGGATCGTCGGTGGCATCATGGTCTGCTGCGTCGGTGGCACGCTGCTCACCGGCGTGGCCGGCAACTTCACCACCACCGGCGACACCAGCGGTGACATGCCGAGCGGCGAGGAGATCCAGCGACGCCTGGACGAGGCGCTGCCGTCCTGGATCACGCCGGTAAGCGTCCTGCTCGGCGTCGTCAGCCTGCTCGCACTGCTCGCGGCGCTGATCCTGCTGGCCCTGCCCAAGGCCAACGAGTTCTTCCGCAAGCCCGCCGCGGGCTGGGAGCCGCCGACTCCGGGGGCCAGCTACCCGGGCTACCCGCAGGCGTCCGGTCAGCCGGGCTACCCGCAGGCGTCCGGTCAGCCGGGCTACCCGCAGGCTCCGGGCCAGCCTGGCTATCCGCAGGGGTCCGGTCAGCCGGGCTACCCGCAGGCTCCGGGCCAGCCGGGTCATCAGTCGAGTGGGGAGCCGGGCTACCCGTCGACTCCGGGCCAGGCGCCCGGGTCGGATCAGCCGGGCACCCCGCCGTCGGGACCGTCCGGCACGGACCGTCCGGACGACACCCCGCCGGCCGACCGCCCCGGGACGCCCCCGACGAGTTGACCGACCGATAAGCACGACGCCGACGATCCCTCCGAGTAGGTTGCAACCCGACGCCTACCGGAGGGATTCGTCGTGTCGTACCCCGAATCGGTACCGGCCCGCCGGCCCGCCGTGGTCCTGCTGGCCGCGACAGTGCTGCTGGTGATGGCGGTCGTCGCGCTCGCGTACGCCGTTGTCGGCCTGGGGACGGTGGGCGGAACTGTCGACGCGTTCCGTCAGGCGGCCCGGGACACGTCGGCCACCACGCAACAGATCGACGACGTGGTGACCCTGCTGCGCGTGTCGATGGTGCTGTCGGCGGTGGTCGCGGCGCTGTCCGCCCTGGTGCTCGTGGGCCTGGCCCTCTGGCTGCTCACCGGTCGGCCCGGCGCCCGGGTGGCCACCTGGGTGGTCTGCGGTCTCGGGCTGCTCGCCGGCTGTTGCAGCGTGGCGGTCCTCGTCGGTGAGCGCTCGGCTCCGCTGCGGCTGGGCGCCGACGAGCGCGCCACAGCCGAGTTGCTGGGTCTGATCGGCGATGCGTACCCGTCCTGGTGGATCCCGCTGAACGCAGGGCTTTCGGCCGGGCAGGGGCTCGGTTACCTTGTCGTGGCAACGCTGTTGGTCCTGCCGGCGGCGAGCGCCTGGTTCGGTCGACACCGCCGCTCGGCGCCGTCCGTGCATCAGGGCTCCCCGCCCGCCCCGTACCAGCCCCCGGCGGCGCCGTCCGCGCCCCCGTACCGCCCAGGTGAGGACCGCCAGTGACGCCCGATCCCACGACCGTTGAGCGACGTGCCCTGGTCACCGGGGCCACCGCTGGCATCGGCGCGGCCTTCGCTCGACGCCTGGCAGCCGACGGTTGGCACCTCGTGCTTGTCGCCCGCGACGCGGGTCGACTGACCGAGTTGGCCGCGGAGTTGGGGTCCCCGCACGGCCGCGCGGTGGAGACGCTCTCGGCGGACCTGTCCACCGACGACGGCTGCGCCATCGTCGAGCAGCGGCTGACCACCGGAAGCCCCGTGCACCTGCTTGTCAACAACGCGGGCATCAGCCTGAACAAGCCGTTCCTGCGCTCCACTGCGGAGGACGAGGCCCGTCTGCTGCGGCTCAACGTGCACGCGGTCATGCGGTTGACGCTGGCGGCGCTGGGCCCGATGACCAAAAGGCGGGACGGGGCAGTGATAAATGTCTCTTCCGTGGCGGGCTTCGGTGCAGTGATGCCCGGCTCCACATACTCGGCCAGCAAGGCGTGGGTGACAAACTTCAGCGAGTCCGTCGGCCAGTCGACGCGCCCGTTCGACGTCCGGGTGATGGCCCTCTGCCCCGGCTACACCCGCACCGAATTTCATGAACGAGCCGGCATCGACATGTCGAAAACGCCTGAGTGGATGTGGCTGCGCGCCGAGGATGTTGTCGACGAAGCCCTGCGTGACCTGCGAAAAGGCAAGTTGGTAAGCGTTCCGGCGTGGAAATACAAGGTGGCCGTCGCCGGCCTGCGCCACGCGCCGCGTCGGCTCCTGGAGGCCGTCGCCCGAGACACCCGGGGCCGGATCGGTCGCGACGAGCGCTGACCCACCGGGACCCGGCCGCGCCGTCCGTCCCATCGGCGGACGTCGGCACGCCGACCGCGGGCCAGTTGCTGAGCGTAGTCGAACATCGCCAGTCATCGGTTCCTCAGGGGCCTGATCAGGGTGGACCCCGAACACGGCGCTCAGACTTGCGCAGTAACCTCTATCGCCATGGGGGACCACGACGACCTGCGTAAATTCATTTCCGACCTGGCCGTTGTCCACGGCCGGGTCGTGCTCTCCTCTGGGCGCGAGGCAGACTGGTACGTCGATCTGCGTCGTGTCACGCTCCATCACCAGGCCGCTCCGTTGGTCGGCCGGGTGATGCTCGACCTCACCGCTGACTGGGAGTACGAGGCAGTCGGTGGGCTCACCCTGGGCGCGGACCCTGTCGCGCTCTCGATGCTGCACGCCGCCGCTCCGACCGGCCGCGCCCTGGACGCCTTCGTGGTGCGCAAGGCGGGCAAGGCGCACGGTCTACAGCGGCGGATCGAGGGACCGGAGGTGGCCGGCCGTCGGGTGTTGGCGGTGGAGGACACGTCCACAACGGGCGGAAGTGTGTTGACCGCTGTCGAGGCGCTTCGCGAGGCCGGAGCCGAGGTCGTGGGCGTGGCGGTTATTGTTGATCGAGGCGCCGGCGACGCGGTGCGAGCCGCCGGATTGCCGTACAAGGCGGCCTATACGTTGGCTGACCTCGGCCTTGTGGCGTAAAAGTTTGCCGATTCGGATCTGCTGATATGCAGGCGGATCGATGCTGCTGGTGGAAGGATGGAATACGTGGGAACTGCGTTGGCCGAAATGACTATGCCTCAGATCTCGCCGCTTGCCGGTGAGCCAATCGAACGTGCCGATGCCGAGCGTCTCGCAGGGGTCCTCAAGGCCCTTGCCGATCCCGCCCGGTTGCGGCTGCTCAGCCTGATCCAGTCGGCCCCCGAGGGCGAGGCGTGCGTCTGTGACCTGACCGCACCGCTCGGCCTCTCTCAGCCGACGGTCAGTCACCACCTGCGTATCCTCACCGAGGCCGGCTTGCTGGAGCGGGAGAAGCGCGGTGTCTGGGCGTACTACCGGCTGGTCCCGAGTGCGATCGCGACGATCGCCGACCTGCTGACTCCGCCGCGTAAGCGGGCCACCAAGAAGGCCCGCTGAATTAGGCACTGCGCATCGTCCCGCGCCGGGACGATGTCCGGTGGCGAGCCAGGGGTGGCGCCACCGGTGTGATACCTGCTCGTCCCCGGTCGCGCACCGCCGGAGGCGGGGCATGACATGTCGACGGCCGGCCCTCACCAGGGGCCGGCCGTCGCCGTACCTCCGATTCAGCGCTCCTGGCCGTGCTCCCGTCCGGTGCGCGGGTGCTCGTGGTGGTCGAACGTCTCGTGCATCGCTTCCACGGCCCCGGCAGCGCTTGCCGCCGCGACCACCGCTACCGCTTCGCCGCGCTTGCGGGCCCGCCGGTCACGGAGGAACTCGAAGAAGATCGGCAGCACCGAGATCACGATGATCAGGGCGACCACGGGCAGGATGTAGTGGTCGATCTTGTCGCCGATGGCCTTGTAGATCCGATCGGCCAGCAGGTAGCCGATCAACAGGATGCCGTCCACCCAGAGCACCGCGCCGACCACGTTCCACAGCAGGAACTGCCGAGCCGGCATGCCGAGCGCACCGGCGACCGGGTTGAGGAAGGTCCGCACGATCGGGATGAAGCGTGCCAGCACCACGGCCTTCGACGGGCCGAACTTCTTGAAGTAGTGCTCGGCCTTCTCGACGTACTCCCTCTTGAACAGCCGGGAGTTGGGCCGCTCGAACATCCGGCGGCCGTACCGCGCACCCAGCCAGTGACCCAGCTGCGCGCCGACGATCGCGCAGATCGGCCCGCCGATCAGCAGACCGGCCAGGGCGAGCCGCGTGCCGCCACCGAAGATGGCGTCCGCCACCGGCGAGGCGGCCACCCCGGCGAGGAACAGCAACGAGTCGCCGGGAAAGAAGAAGCCCACAAGCAACCCGGTCTCGGCGAAGAGGATCACCCAGACACCGACAAGCCCGAAGGTCTGCAGCAGATCCTTCGGGTCGAGCGGGTTCAGGGCGACGCTCTCCGTGAGAGCGCGGGTCTTTTCGGCTGTGTCCACGGCCACAAAGGGTACCGAAGTCCGCGTCTTTCATTGCGCCGGACCGAGTCCTCGTGACCCGCAAGCGGAATCTTTTCGGCGGTGCCGAAACGGCCGGTGCCCCGCCGACCGGAAGCAGTCGGCGGGGCACCGGGTGGTGCGGGATGGATCAGGCGACGAAGCGGGTCCGGCGGCGCTTCGCCACCAGGTAGCCACCGACGCCCACGGCGAGCAGCAGGGCACCGAGGCCCGCGATCAGGCCGGTGGACTGACCGGTGACCGGCAGCCCGCCATCGTCACCCTCGCCGCCGCCCTGACCGCTGGCCGCGTTCACCAGGATCTTGGCGCTGTCGTTTGCCGGCTTCAGGTCCTCGTAGAAGCCGCCCTCGCACTCGCACGGCACATTGACCTTCACCGTGCCCGTGGCGTTGGCGATGACCTTGTCGATCCGGAACGTGAACTCGCCGGTCAGCTCCTCGCCGGCTGGCGCGAACGGGCCCGGGTAGCACCGGTACGCGGCGGCACCCGGGGTGCCAGCCTTGTCCCACGCGGCCTTGTCGCCGGTACGCGGCGCACACTCCATCGGCACCTCAACGGCGGTGGTGCCGGTCGGGACCGTCACGTCGACGAACGTCACGTCGGAGTCGCTGCGGATGTAGTCAAGCGTTGCCGGCCCGTTGTTGCGGAACCCGAGGGGGGTGCTCAGCACTGCACCCTTCTTGCCGGTGAGCGTGGCGCCGATGGCCTCAAGGTCGGCCCCGTTCTTGCCGGTGACATCTACCGTCAGCCCACTGAAGTTGTTGCTGGGGTCGGTGTCGGTCTGCACGGCACGGGCCGCACGGGCGGCGGAGACCGTCTTCAGCGACAGCGTCTTACCGGTGCCGCGACGGGCCTTCTCGGCACCGACCTCTTCGCGGATACCGAGGAGATCCTCCAGGTCGGCCGGGGTCATGAACCGGATGTAGCTGTACTCGCGGCCCGGCGCGTAGGTGTCGGTGGCCAACTCGTAGTTGAGGGTCGCCGTCGCACGCCCGGCGACCGGGATCTTCTCGTCGAACACACAGGCGAAGAGGAAGTCATCGAAGTAGAGACAGTTGTCGAACCGCTCCTTGGTCCGGATGCCGTAGTCGGTGTCGAACAGTGCCACGACACCATCGACCTCGGTCTGGCCGGCGTTGATCACCGTCAAGGGAGCCTGGAACTTGCCCCCGGGCGCCGCCGTCGCAGTGGTATCCGGGCCGCCCTGCAGGTCGACGCCCTCGCCGACCCGGATCCGGGAGGCGTAGCTGGCGATCTCCTTGCCCGCGGTCTTGAGGCTGATCTTCAGCTCGCCAGCGTCGCCGGTTGCCGCCTTGTCGGTCGGCGCGATGACGACCTCGCTGAAGAAGCCGCCGTACAACTCGTCGACGCTGACCGGGAAGGACTCATTGCAGAGCAGTACGCCTTCGCCGTCGGCGGCGCAGTCGTTGCCGAGCCCGCCAGCCAGCGTGATCTTGCCGGTGAGGCTGCGGTAGTCGTAGCGAACCGAGACCTTGTTGAGCACCGTGGACTCGCTGCTGTACAGCGCCGGTGACCGAACGACGCCAGGCGAATCGGCAGCGACGGTGACGTCCTCGAAGTAGAGGTCGAACTCGGTCGCAGGAGCGGCGACGGCCGGGCTGGCGGAGGCGGCGACGAACGCGCCTACTACGCCCAGGCCGGCGAGCCAACGCCGGGTGGAGTGGGTGGGCATGAAGGGGATTCCTCCAACAGGGGGGTCGATACGGTGGGTGGATCTTAAGAAGTGATTAAGTTCGCCGCTGTCCTGATCGCTGCCCAGCCGCCAAGACCAACCGAACGGTTGATCAGCGTCATCGCAACGTTCGGTCTGTTCACGACGTGGCCCCACCGTCCTTGCGACGGTGGGGCCACGTGAGGCGGGATGGATCAGGCGACGAAACGGGTGCTGCGGCGTCGGGCGAGCAGGTAGCCGCCCGCGCCGGCGACGAGCAGCAGGCCGCCGAGGCCGGCCAGCAGGCCGACAGGAGAGCCGGTGATGGGCAGCGCGCCCCCGTCATCCTCACCGCCACCTGCGCCGCCGCCCGGGCCCGCGTTGACCACGATCGGGGCCTTGTCGTTCGCCGGCTTGGTGTCGCCGGTGAAGATGCCGCCGCTCGGGCACTCGCAGGGCGCGTTCACCTGCACCGCACCGCGGGCGTTGGCGATGACCTTGTCAATGCGCAGCCGGAACTCCATCGTGTACGTCTTGCCGGCCACCAGCAGCATCTCCGAGGGGCACACGTACGTCCGGGTGCCCCGCTGCAGTTCGCAGGTAGCGGGGACTTCGACGGCGCTGGTGCCGGGCGGCAGCTCGACGGCCATGTGGGTGGGGGCCTCGAAGTCCCCGTTCACCGCGTCGAGCGTGGCCGGCCCGTTGTTCCGGAAGCCGACGGTTGCCGTGACGATGTCGCCGGCTCTGCCCTTGAGCGTGGCGCCGATCGCCGCGAGGTCGATGCCGTTCTTTCCGGTGGTCTTGATGATCCACCCGGTGTAGTCGTAGCCCGGGCCGACGTCGGTCTGGTCGGCCTGCCGCATTCTGCTGGGCGCCTCGGCCAGTGTCAGCTTCGGGCCGCCGCCGCTCGTGGCCGCCCGTGCGCCAGCGGCTTCCCGGACGCGGGTCAGGTCCTCGAAGTCGGCAGTGGTCATGAACTGGGCATAGCCGGATTGGTTGGACGGGGCGTAGGTGTCCTTCGCCAGCTCGAAGTCGAGCGTGGTGGCAAGGCCCTCGCCGACGGGGATCTCCTCGTCGAACTGGCAGGACAGCAGGTGGTCGCCGGAGTAGAGGCAGTTGCTGAACCGGTCCTTGGTGCGGATCGAGTAGGCGAGATCGAAGACCGCCGCGAACCCCTTGACGACAGTGTCGCCGACGTTGGCCACGGCCAGCGGCACCGTGAACTTGCCCCCTGGCTTGGAGGAGTGCTCGGTGAACGGCCCGCCGGCCAGGTCGACGCCTTCCCCGACGCGGACGCGCGAGGTGTAGCTGCCCTGCCGACCGCCGGCGGCCTGGAAGCTGACAGCCACGTCGCCGGAGTCGCCGACCTTCGCATCGTCGGTGGTGGTGATGCGCACGCGCTTGGCCACGCCGCGGTAGAGCCCACTGCCAATGGGCGGCAGCTCGTACAGGGAGACATCCTGCGCCTCCGCGCAGACGAGAACGCCCGCCTCCGGGGTCGTGCACTTCTGGCCGTTGGCCGGCAAAATGGTGATCTTGCCAGCGAGCGAGCGGTAGTCGTACCGCACAGAGACGTCGGTGAGGACCGTCGGCTCGTCGGCGTACAGGAACAGGTTGCGGGTGGTCTCCGTCGCGCCGACGGCCACTGTGGCGTCCTGGAAGTAGGGCTCGATCGCGGCCGCCGCGCCGACGGCCGGGGTGGCGGCCGCGGCGACCAACGCGCCCGCGGCGCCGACAGCGGCCAGCCAGCGGGTCGATTGCTTGAGCATTGGGGGTCCTCCCGTGGGGGATACAGGTGGCGCCCGTCCAACCTAGTTAGACGACCGGCCCCCACGGTGGCCCTGCGTGATCGTTCTTCGTCTATCGAACCGAACGGTTGAGCACCTCTGCCGCAACGGGCAACCGGCTGGCGGGCGAAATCAGCGGTAGTCGTCCTCGTCGCCGGTGACCACCCGGGCCTGCTCCATGGCGTCCCAGTCGCCGACCTCCATGCCGCGGTGCGGCTCGGCGTCGACGTCGGTGGGGCCGACCACTGCCGCCTGCTCGACGGCGTCGGCCGGCTCGGCCTCAATGTCGCGTTCGTCGGCTGCGAGGTGGTCGCCGGGGACGAAGTCCTCGTCGGGCTGACCCATGCTGGTCCCTCCCAGGTTCTCGGGGCACGGTTCCCACCACCGTACGGGCTGCGCCGGCACCGCGCGCGGAAGCCGAGTCGGCGGAATCAACCCGTCGAGGTGCGCCCCGATGCCAGGATGGGGCCGTGGGCTTCCTCATCCGGCTGGTGATCACCGCTGTCGCGCTGTGGGTGACGACGCTCATCGTGCCCGGGGTCGACGTGCATGGCCGCTCGGGAAGCAACACGGCGCTGACACTGATCGTGGTGGCGCTCATCTTCGGTGTGATCAACGCGGTGCTCAAGCCGGTGATCAAGGTCGTCGGCTGCGTGTTCTACCTGCTGACCCTGGGCCTGTTCGCGCTTGTGGTCAACGCCCTGCTCTTCCTGCTCACCGACCGGATCGCCCGAGGGCTCGACCTGCCGTTCCACGTGGACGGTTTCTGGGCGGCGTTCTGGGGAGCGATCGTGATGACAGTGGTGACCTGGCTGATCAGCGTCGTCGTTCCGGACAGTCTTGGTGAGCGGTGAACGGCTGGAACCGGGTCGATTGGCCCTGCGCACCCCGCCTACGGGATACTTCCGGGTGGAGGACAGCGCGGTCCGGCGCACACGTGAACAACAGCGGCCAGCACGGCCGAGAGTGGTAAGTAAGGAGCACATCACATGCCCATCGCTTCCCCCGAGGCTTACGCGGACATGCTGGACCGCGCCAAGGCTGGCCGGTACGCGTACCCCGCGATCAACGTGACCTCCTCCCAGACGCTGAACGCGGCGCTCAAGGGCTTCGCCGACGCGGAGAGCGACGGCATCATCCAGGTCTCCACCGGTGGCGCCGAATACCTCTCCGGCCCCTCGATCAAGGACATGGTCACCGGCGCGGTGGCGTTTGCCGCGTACGCGCACGAGGTGGCGAAGAAGTACCCGGTGAACATCGCGCTGCACACCGACCACTGCCCGAAGGACAAGCTGGACGGGTTCGTCCGGCCGCTGATGGGCATCTCGCAGGAGCGGGTGAAGCGCGGCGAGGAGCCGCTGTTCCAGTCGCACATGTGGGACGGCTCGGCAGTGCCGGTCGCCGAGAACCTGCAGATCGCCTCCCAGCTCCTCGACGAGGCAGCCAAGGGCAAGATCGTCCTCGAGATCGAGGTCGGCGTCGTCGGTGGCGAGGAGGACGGCGTCGAGAACGCCATCAACGACAAGCTCTACACCACTGTCGAGGACGGTCTGGCCATGGTCGAGGCGCTCGGCCTCGGCGAGAAGGGCCGCTACATGGCGGCGCTGACCTTCGGCAACGTGCACGGCGTCTACAAGCCGGGCAACGTCAAGCTCCGCCCGGAGATCCTCAACCAGATCCAGGAGGCGGTCGGCGCCAAGTACGGCAAGGACAAGCCGCTCAGCCTGGTCTTCCACGGCGGCTCCGGCTCCCTGCTGAGCGAGATCCGTGAGGCGCTCGACTACGGCGTGGTGAAGATGAACATCGACACCGACACCCAGTACGCCTTCACCCGGCCCGTCGCGGACCACATGCTCCGCAACTACGACGGCGTACTGAAGATCGACGGCGAGGTCGGCAACAAGAAGCAGTACGACCCGCGTACCTGGGGCAAGGCCGCCGAGGCCGGCCTGGCGGCCCGTGTCGTCGAGGCGTGCGAGCACCTGCGCTCCACCGGCACCACGATGGCCAAGTAACGACGTACCGACCGACGGCCGGCTCTCCCTCGGGGAGCCGGCCGTCGCCGTCAGGTGGTCAGCAGCCGTACGGCCTCACGTACGTCGTCGGTGAGGTGGATCGTCGACGACAGGTCGCCGAACGGGGACGCGGCCAGCAGCGGACGCAACAACGCCTCCACGGGCAGCTCGCGGGTCCAGTAGTCGCGGTCCAGGAAGACGTAGGCGCCACTGGCCCCGTCGGTGCCGTAGTAGGTCTTGGTGGCCGCCTGGAACACCTCCTGCACAGTGCCGGCCCGCCCCGGGGCGAAGACGATGCCGCCTCGGGCGAGCCGCAGGATGGTGTCCTCCCGGATCGCGTTGGAGAAGTACTTGGCGATCCGTCCGGCGAACAGGTTCGCCGGCTCGTGCCCGTACAACCAGGTGGGGATCGCCAGCCCGCCGGCCCGCGCCCAGCCGGCGTCGTCGGTGCCGTCGGCACGCTGCCGTGGCAGGCACGCGTACCGCTGCCGCACCGTCAACGCCACCGCCGTGTACCGCTGGTGGTCGGTGAAGTCCGGGGCGGTCGCCAGCAGGTCGATGGCCGCCGTCAGGTCCGTCGCCGGCCGGTCCGCCAGGTAGGCGCCGAGGTTCGCCGCCTCCATCACGCCGGGACCGCCGCCGGTCACCACCAGCCGGTCGGCCCGGGCCAGCTCCCAACCCAGCACGGCCGCCATCCGGTACGCGGGACTGCCGCGCCGCACCGCGTGCCCGCCCATGATGCCGACCACCGACTGCGGCCCGTGCCCTGCCAGCCAGGCCCGGGTGGCGTCGGCGAGCGCGTTGTCGACGCCGTGGTCGTGCAGCCGCTGACCGAGCGCCTCCTTCACGTCCGGCAGCGCGCCGCCGTGTGCCCGGTAGTGCTCGTACACCCGGGTGTCGTACATCCCGGCGAAGCCGGCCTCGGCGAACCCGGCGGCCAGCTCCTCCGGCGTGTACAGGTGCGTCGGTTGGGTCGGATACGGCAACCCGGAGAACGGCGGGACCACGTTCGCGCCACGCCGGACCAGGTCGGCGCCGACGTCCCTTGACGCGAACCGGCAACCCACGAAGAGGGCGCCGGTGACCTCGACGCCGGTCAGGTCGGGTGCCGGGGCGAGGTCGAGGCGCAGCCCCTGCACTGTGAACCCGCCGAGGCGGCCGGTGCTCAGTTGCCTGTCGAACTCGTCCCGGGTCTGGATCTCGTTGGCGTGCAGGTGCGGCTCGATGACGTCCGCTGGAGGTGGAGTCGGCACCGGGCCATCCTGCCCTCAGCCAGGTGCGGGCCAAACCTCGGGCGGGGTGGAATCGACAGGAGCCCGGTGGTGGTGGCCACCGGGCTCCTGCGTAACCGGTTCCTGGGGAGGCTCCGGACTAATAGTTGTAGCGGAAAATATCCGTCTTCGGCATGGGCCTCAGGCGTGACCAACTCCTCAGCCGTTCAGCGGAACACGTGGGCCGACCCGCTCGCGTGTCGCCCTGTCCAGCGGGTTGAATGGGGCGATGCAGAACCTTTTGCCAGAGCCACCGGCCACCCTCCTACCTGCGGACGGCGAGGCCGACGCCGCCCTGGCCGGCGCCGAGGAGGCCGGCACCGACGAGGCGTTCGCCCAGGTGGCAGCCCGATTCCCGACCTACAGCGCGGCCTGGGCCGAGCTGGGTGCGCGGGCGTTCGCGACCGGCCAGGTGGTGACGGCGTACGCGTACGCCCGCACCGGCTACCACCGGGGCCTGGACCAACTGCGCCGCAGCGGCTGGAAGGGTCACGGCCCCGTGCCGTGGTCGCACGAGCCCAACCGGGGCTTCCTCCGTTGCCTGTACGTGCTGTCCCGGGCCGCCAACGAGATCGGCGAGGCCGACGAGGCGGCCCGCTGTGCCCAGTTCCTGCGCGACTGTGACCCGGCGGCAGCCGACGCGCTGGCAAGCCACTGACAGGTCCGGAGGCCGGCCCGACACCGGGCCGGCCTCCGGTGGCTACAGCCCTTCGGCGACCGCGGCGGCGATCTTCAGCCAGGCGTCCCGGGTGGCCGAGGACAACCCGCCGTACCGGATCGGCTCACCGCTGTCGATGAGCCGCTCGTACGGGGCGAGCAGCACCGCCCGGGTCCGCGCCGCGAAGTGCTCCTGGATGGCCGGCAGGTCGATCTCCTTGCGCGACGGCGGCATCGACACGACAGTCACCGCCTGCCGAACCAGCCGCTGCCGGCCGCTCTGCTCCAGGTGGTCGAGCATCCGGGCGGCGGTCTCGGCCGAGTCGTTACGGGCGGACATGGTGACCACGAGTTGGTCGGTGGCATCCATCGAGGCCTGCCAGTTCTGCGCCCGGACGTTGTTTCCGGTGTCCACGAAGATCAACTTGTAGAACCGGCTGACCACCTCGCGGATCTCGGCGAACGCCGCCGCCGTGAGCATCTCGCCACCGGTCGCCGACTCGTCCGACGCGAGCACGTCGAACATCCCCTCGCCCTGCGAACGGACGTACTGCGACAGGTCACCAACCCGCCCGTGCGCGCCCTGGAACTGCCCGAGATCGCGCAGCATGTCGCGCACCGTGCGGGAGTGGAAATCCTGCTGGGCCCGCATCCCGAGGGTGCCTTGGGTCTCGTTGTTGTCCCAGGCCAGCACGTACCCGCCGCGCTTCTGACCGAACGTCATGGCGAGCAGCAGGATGGCCACCGTCTTACCGGCGCCGCCCTTCGGGTTGACGACTGTCACCTGCCGCAACCCGCCGAAGTTGCGGCGCACCATCTCGATGTCCCGCTTGAGCTCCTGCTCGTGCCGCCCCGGCGAGAGCCGGACCAGACCGATCTTGTTGACCACCGCTCGTACACCCATTGTGGCCACCGGGTCGGCGGGCCGGACCTGCCGCCGCCTGGCGAAATCCTCGGCGGTCGGTGCCGCCGTGGTCTCCGGCGTCCAGGTGGCGTCCTGGTAGCCGGCGGCCGGGACCCGGGCCACCGGATCGGTCTCCTGGTACGCCTGCGGTGGCGGTGGAGCCGCGGCCGTGCCCTGCTGCCAGGGCGGCGGATACCAGCCCGGTGACGGCGGGAACGGGCCCGGAGGAGCAGCCGCAGCGCCCGCCTGCTGCGGGTCGGGTGGCGGCGGGACCGGTGCCGGGCCGACCTGGCCGGGAATCGGGTACGCCTGACCGGAGTAGGTCTGACCGGCGTACGTCTGCCCAGCTCCGGCGGCCGGACCACCGGCCTGTGGTGTCTGCGGGACGGGCGGGGCAGGAATCGGAGGTATCGCGGTGGTGGCCTCGTCGTGCGCCGACGGGGTCGAGTTGGCAGGCCGCTGCGGCGGGTACGCCCACGGCGACTCGGTGGCCGGCCGCGCCGTCCCGACGGCGGTGCCGTTCCCACCACCGCCGCTCCCGGATGCTGATCCGACTTGCGGTGCCGGCTCGCCGTCAGGTGCCGAACCGTTCGCTGCTGGTTCGCCTGTCGCGGGTGTTGTCGGCCCGGCGACGGCGGGTCCGGTCGTTGCTTCCGGTGCAACGGTGGGGGCCACCGGGGGACGGTCCAGGGAGAACGGCTGGTCCAGGTCGACGCCGCCCGGCGTGACCGGCGGGGCGGGAACGGAGGCCCTGCCGCCAGGCTGCGTCGCCCCGAACGTGGTGCCCGCCGCGTCGGTCGCACCCGGCGTGGCGGTGCCGGCTTCGGTCGGGTTGGCTGCCGTCCCGTTCGGCGGGCCGACATGTGTGGCCGCGGGTCCCACCGGCGTGTCGGCGGACGTCGGTGAACCCGACGACGGCGTCGACGACACCGGTGGCGTCGGCGGCTCCGCCGGTGGCCAACTCGGCTGCGCCGGCGCCCAGCCCGACCCCGCACCGGACGGACCGGCGGCTCCCCAGCCGGTCGGCGGCGGCACCGCACCACTCAGCGACGGGTAGTCCGACGGCGACGGCGGCGGCAGAGGTGTGGCCCCGGGCTGCCCCGGGACCGGTGGGCGGCCGATCGGTGGCGCGGCCACCGGCGGTGTGACAGCCGACGGCGGCGCGGTCGACGGCTCGCCTCGCTTCTCGGCGACCGCCGCCCACGGTGGCACCACATCCGTGCCCCGGCCGGCGGGATCCGGGGGCCAGAGTGGTTCGATGTCCCGCTCCGGCACCGGCTGCTGGCCGGGCACCTGATCCCGGTCGGCGTTCTCGTCCATTACGGTTCCTCCCCAGTCCTCCTGCGAGGATAGGCCCATCGACAGACGTCGGCCGCGTGGCGCAGCCGGGGTCAGCCCACCCAGACCGCCCAGGCGCCCGGCTCGATCCACCAGGAACGCTTGCGGGTCAACTCGCCCTCGACACCGTCGTCCAGGTAGGGAACCTTGCCCTCCCGGGGCACCACCGACACGGCCCGGCCGCGAGCGCGCCGCACCTCCAGGCGTACCCGCTTGCGACCGAACGTCGAGCGGACGACCACCGGGACGGCCACCGCGACCTCGACCTGACCGTCGGCCGGGTCCGGCGCGGGAAGCAACGTCACGTCGTCGAGCGACGCGTACCCGCCGGCGTTGCCGATCGCGCACGCCAGCAGCGGCTCCTCGCCATTGGTGAGGATGGCGTCGTCCACCTCCACCCGGGCCCGCCAATGCAGCGGACGGCCCTGGTCGTCGGCGGCGCCGAGCAGAGCGCCGTCCAGGGTCACCGAGCCGCCGTCGTTGCGCAGCAGGTCCAGCCGGCGGGGCGTGCCGTCCAGCACGGCGGCGGCCACGGCAGCCGGGTCGCGGGGCAACCCGAGCTGCGCGGCCAGGTCGCGGTGGGTGCCACCGCGCGCCGGGTCGAGCGGGAGTACGGCAACCGGCGGCAGGTCGGGCAGCGTCCGGTCGCCGGGCAGGTCCGCCGGGCGGCGGCTCGGCGGTGGCGCGTACCGGCGGACCATCCGGCGCAGCACGGCGCGCAACTGCGCGTCGCTCGCCGTGGCGACGACCAGCCGGGTCTTGCCGTCCGAATCGGGCCAGGTCAGGCCGTCCGGGCGGACCGGGCCGTCGAGTTGTGCCAGCACCGCGTCGATCTCGGCGTCCGAGCGGGCGGTGACGGTCTGCACCCGGGCGCCCCGGGCGGTCAGCGCGTCCGCGCAGGCGAGAACCGGCACCCGCGGCCGATCGGTGGAGCATCCGTCGGCGGTGCCCTGCCCGCCCGCGCCGTCACCGGCCCCAGCCGGCTGGTCGGTGCCGGCCCCGGTCGGTGTGCCGCCTTCGATCGGCGTGCCGGCCTCGGTTTCGGCTGGTGATTTTGTGTCGGTTTCGGTTGTGCCACCGCAGCAGGCTCCGCCGCTGCCGCAGCCCCCGGGAGCGTCCCGCTCCGAACCGAGGGTGAGCAGCACCACGTCGTACACGGAGGGCCTCCTGACTCTCGCCGCGACCCCTGCCGGCCGCGCCGTCACTACTTGTTAACCTGACACCCCGGGCTCGCCAACCGGTCGCCACCTGGCACCCGAGCCTTCTGGAGGCGGAAAAGATGCCAGCGATCGTGCTCCTCGGCGCTCAGTGGGGCGACGAGGGCAAGGGCAAGGTTACCGACCTGCTCGGTGAGCGGGTCGACTACGTCGTGCGCTACTCCGGCGGCAACAACGCCGGCCACACGGTGATCACCCCGGACGGCCAGAAGTACGCGCTGCACCTGATGCCGTCCGGTGCGCTCTCGCCGAGCGCGATGATCGTCATCGGCAACGGTGTGGTGGTCGACCCGAAGGTGCTGCTCGCCGAGATCGACGGCCTGGCCGAGCGCGGCGTCGACGTGTCCCGACTGCGGATCTCGGGTGACGCGCACCTCATCATGCCGCACCACCGGGCGCTGGACCGGGTGGTAGAGCGCTACCTCGGCTCGTCCCGCATCGGCACCACCGGGCGAGGCATCGGCCCGGCGTACGGCGACAAGGTCGCCCGGATGGGCATCCGACTCCAGGACCTGCTTGACCCGGGGATCCTGCGCAAGAAGCTGGAACTCGCACTGCGCGAGAAGAACCAGATGCTGTTCAAGGTCTACAACCGCAAGGCGATCGACCTGGAAGCCACAGTCGAGGAGTACCTGGAGTACGCGGAGCGGCTCAAGCCGTACATCGCCGAGACCCGGGCCATGCTCTGGGACGCCCTGGACCGGGGCGAGACTGTGCTGCTGGAAGGCGCCCAGGCCACCATGCTGGACATGGACCACGGCACGTACCCCTTCGTGACGTCGTCCAACCCGACCGCCGGCGGCGCCTGCGTTGGCGCCGGCATCCCGCCCACCGCGATCAACAAGGTGATCGCCGTGAGCAAGGCGTACACCACGCGGGTCGGCTCCGGACCGTTCCCGACCGAGATCTTCGACGAGAACGGCCAGCACCTGCTCAAGGTCGGTGGCGAGTACGGAACGACCACCGGGCGGGAGCGCCGCTGCGGGTGGTTCGACGCGGTCGTGGCCCGGTACGCCTGCCGCCTCAACGGTGTCACCGACCTTGTCATCACCAAGCTGGACGTGCTCACCGGGCTGCCCAAGGTGCCGATCTGCGTCGGCTACGAGATCAACGGCGTCCGGGTCGATGACATGCCGATGAGCCAGACGGACTTCCACCACGCCAAGCCGGTGTACGAGGAACTCGACGGGTGGTGGGAGGACATCACGAAGGCTCGCACCGTCGACGACCTGCCGGAGAACGCCCGCCGCTACATCGCCCGGGTAGAGGAACTCTGCAACACCAGGGTCAGCGTCGTAGGTGTAGGCCCAGGCCGAGAAGAAAACGTCCTCCTCCACCCCCTCCTCCCCTGATCCCGCACAGATCGTCTGCATTGATCATGAGGTTGGCGGGCCAGTGAATCACCCTGGGACCCGTCAACCTCATGATCAACATGGGCGAGAAGGTGGGGGCAGTAGGATCTCGGGCGTGCGCGTTCTTTTGGTGGGTGGTGGTGGGCGGGAGCATGCGCTCGCGCTCGGGTTGGCTTCCGATCCGGCTGTTTCCGGGCTGATCGCGGCACCGGGTAACCCCGGTATCGCTGAGGTGGCCGAGCTGCGGGAGGTGACCGCGACTGACCCGGCCGCAGTGGCCGCGCTCGCCGTGGAGACCGCTGCTGACCTGGTGGTGATCGGGCCGGAGGCGCCGCTGGTCGCCGGTGTCGCCGACGCGGTACGCGCCAAGGGCATCGCCGCTTTCGGCCCCTCGGGCGAGGCCGCCCAGTTGGAGGGCTCCAAGACCTTCGCCAAGGACGTGATGACGGCCGCCGGTGTGCCCACCGCGCGGGCCTACACGTGCGCCGACCCGGAGAGCACCGGCCGCGCGCTTGACGAGTTCGGCGCACCGTACGTGGTGAAGAACGACGGGCTCGCCGCCGGCAAGGGCGTGGTGGTGACCGACGATCGGGCCGCCGCCCTGGCGCACGCCCAGGAGTGCGGCCGTGTCGTGGTCGAGGAGTTCCTCGACGGCCCGGAGGTCAGCCTCTTCGTGGTCACCGACGGCGAGGCTGCGCTGCCGCTGCTGCCGGCACAGGACTTCAAGCGCATCGGCGACGGCGACACCGGCCCGAACACCGGCGGCATGGGTGCGTACGCACCGCTGCCGTGGGCACCGCCCGGCCTTGTCGACGAGGTCATGCGCGACGTGGTCCACCCGACCCTGGCCGAGATGCGCCGTCGGGGCACGCCGTTCGCCGGTCTGCTCTACGTCGGGCTGGCGATCACCGCCGCGGGCCCTCGTGTGATCGAGTTCAACGCCCGCTTCGGCGACCCGGAGACCCAGGTGGTGCTCGCGCTGCTGGAGTCCCCGTTGGGCGCGCTGCTGCACGCTGCGGCAACCGGCACGCTTGCCGCGCATCCGCCGCTGCGTTGGCGCGACGGCGCCGCCGTCACTGTTGTGGTCGCCGCGCAGGGCTATCCGGCGGCGCCGCGCACGGGTGACGTGATCACCGGCGCGGACCGTCCGGGCATCATCCACGCGGGGACCACCCGCCGGGCCAGCGACGGCGCGTTGCTGTCCGCCGGTGGCCGGGTCCTCTGCGGTACGGCCACCGGCTCCGACCTGGCCGCCGCCCGGGACGCGGCGTACGCGCTCGTGGACGGGGTGGAGTTGGCCGGCTCGCAGCACCGCACCGACATCGCCGTCGCAGCCGTCGACAACCGGATCACGATCCCCAGCTGAATCCGGCTGCCGGACCGTGGGCGGTCCGGCAGTGCGGCGGTCGGCCGGTCCGGCCGGGACCGTTTCAGCTGACGTAGCGGCGTAGTTCCCGGGTGAGCACCTTGCCGGTGGCGTTGCGGGGCAGGTACTTCACGTAGACCACGTCCCTGGGTACGGAGAATCGGGCCAGGTAGCGCCGGACGTACTCGCGGACCGCGTCGGAGTCGAGTGTCTCGCCGGGGTGCAGGGCGAGGAACGCGGCGAGCCGTTGGCCGTACTCGGGGTCGGGCACGCCGATCACTGCTGCCTCGCGTACCTGCGGGAGCCCGGCGAGCAGGTCCTCCACCTCGGACGGGAAGACGTTCTCGCCGCCGGAGACGATCATGTCGTCGGCCCGGCCGTCGACGAAGAGCAGCCCGTCGGCGTTGAGCCGGCCGAGGTCACCGGTGTCGAGCAGACCGTCGCGGCTCTCCCGGCTGGCGCCGGAGGTGTAGCCCTCGAAGAGCATCTCGTTGCCGACGAAGATCCGACCGACTCGCCCCTGCGGTACGGGCCGACCGTCGTCGTCGAGGATCTGCACGCGGGTGCCGTGCGGTGGCCGGCCCGCGGTGGTGGGGGCCCGGCGCAGCTCGTCCGGGCCGGCGATGGACGCCCAGGAGACCTCGGTGGAGCCGTACAGGTTGTAGAGGACATCGCCGTAGACGTCCATGAACTTCGGCGCGAGCCCACCCGGCAGTGCCGATCCGCTCACCGCTACGGCCTTGAGGGATGGGCGCGGGTCCGGCGCGGGCACCTCCATCAGCCGTTGGACCATCACGGGTACGGCGAACAGGGCGTCACACTGGTGCGCCACCAGGGCGTCGAGCGTGGCGGCCGGGTCGAAGCGGCGGTGCAGCACGATTGTCGCCCGCAGCGCGAAGCAGACCTGGAGGGCGGCGAATCCCCAGGTGTGGAAGATCGGTGCGGCGATCATGACGCGGTCCCGTACGTGCAGCGGGATGCGGTCGATGATGGACACGAGGGGACCGAAGCCGTGCGGGGTGGGCCGGCGGGCGCCCTTGGGTGTGCCTGTGGTGCCGGAGGTGAGCACGATGATCCGGCCGTCGCGCTCCGGTGGCCGCAGTTCGCCTGGCAGCGCCCCGGCGACCAGTTCCTCGCGGGCGCGTTCGTCGAGGCGGGGCAGTTCGGCGGGGAGTGTGAGGACCCGCTCGGCGAATTCGTCGTCGTGCACCAGCAACCGCAGCTGCTGTTCCTCGGCGACCGTACCCAGTTGGGCTGGGGAGAGCCCGGTGTTGACAAGGACGGCGTCGACGCCGAGCAGGGTGGCCGCCACGATCGTCTCGATGAGCCCGTGGTGGTTGCGGCAGAGCACACCGATCCGGTCGCCGGGCTGCAGTCCGTGCCTGGCGCGCATCGAACGGGCCGTTCGCTCGGCCCGTTCGAGGAGGTCCCGGTAGGTCAGCTCGATGCCGTCCTCGTCGATGATCGCCGGACGGTCGGGGTCTCGGGCGGCTGCCTGGCGGAGTTCACCGGCGAGGCTCCACCCCCAGGTGCGTAACGCGTTGAGCTGCGAGACGATCCGGATGGGCCGGCCGGGGGTGAGCAGGCCGCGACGGGTCAGCGTGGCAACGACGAACGGCAGGTCCATGCCGCAGACCTCCTTGGGGTTGGTACGCGGACGGGGCGCTGGCCTCCTGTCCGGCGGGCTTCTTCCTTGATCATGCATCCGGGCGCGGCGACGGGCTCAGCTGGCGTCAACGTAGGGTGACGAAGGCGGCACGCATCGTGGGGCTGGGGAGGTGGGGTGGTGGCGCCGGTCTCCTGGCCCGGCCCCTGCCAAGGCGAGCCGGGCCAGGAAACCGACGGGTTCGAGACGCGGCCTGGGTCACGGCGCAGGCCCGGGCGTCGTCGGTCAGCGGATCTGCATCCCGGAGATCGCGCGGGAGATTACCAGTCGCTGGATCTCGGAGGTGCCCTCGAAGATGGTGTAGATCTTCGCGTCCCGGTACCAGCGCTCCACCGGATGGTCGCGCAGGAAACCGGCCCCGCCGAGCAACTGTACGGCCTTCTCGGTGACCGAGACCGCGACCTCGCCGGCCTTGAGCTTGGACATCGAGCCCTCGCCGGCGGTGAACGGGCGGTTGTTGCGGCCCATCCAGGAGGCCCGCCAGACCAGCAGCCGTGCCGCGTCGATCTCCATCCGCATGTCGGCCAGCGCGAACGCCACCGCCTGGTTCTCGATGATCGGCCTGCCGAACTGGACGCGGTCCTTGGCGTAGTCCAGCGCGTACTCGTAGGCGGCCCGGGCCACGCCGAGCGCCTGCGCGCCCACCGTCGGTCGGGACAGCTCGAAGGTGCGCATCGCTGCCTGCCCGGTGGACCGCTGTCCGGAGCGTGCCCGGTCGAGTCGTTGCAGCAGCGCGTCCCGACCGCCGAGCAGGCAGCGGCCGGGCACCCGTACGTCGTCGAGGAAGACGTCGGCGGTGTGCGAGGCGCGGAGGCCGAGTTTGCGCAGCTTGCGGGTTGCGGTCAGGCCGGGGGTGCCGGGCGGTACGACGAACGCGGCCTGGCCGCGGGAGCCGAGCGTGGGGTCGACCGAGGCGGTGACGACGTGCACTCCGGCGATGCCGCCGTTCGTGGCGTACGCCTTCTGCCCGGACAGGACCCACTCGTCGGTGGCCTCGTCGTAGACGGCCCGGGTGCGCATGGCGCCGACGTCGGAGCCGGCCTCCGGTTCGCTCGTGCAGAACGCGGCGACGGCCGGCGAGTCGACGTCGCCGAAGCACTGCGGCACCCATTCGACAAGTTGGTCGGGGGTGCCTGCGCCGTAGATGGCGGCGACGGCGAGCGAGGTACCGAAGATGCTCAGCCCGATGCCGGCGTCACCCCAGAAGAGTTCCTCGCTGGCGATGGGCAGGGAGAGTCCGGTCGGATCGGCCCAGCAGGTGGCGAGGAACTCGAAGCCGTAGAGGCCGACCTTTGCGGCTTCCTGGATCACCGGCCACGGGGTTTCCTCGCGCTCGTCCCACTCGGCGGCGGCCGGGCGCACGACCTCGGCGGCGAAGCCGTGCACCCAGTCCCGCAGGTCCCGCTGTTCCTCGTTCAGGTCGAGCGAGAACTCGGCCATGTCAGGCCTTGGGGATGTCGAACAGGTTGGCGATGTTGGCGGCGAGGCCGAGGTCGCCCTTCGCCTTCAGCTTGCCGGTCATGAACATCATGACCGGGTTGGCGCCACCGGAGACGATCTTCAGGAACTCCACCGGGCCCATGGTGAGGGCCAGCTTCGGGTCGTGCTGCGGGGTCTCGTTCACGTGGCACTTGCCGTCGGCGATGACGACCTCGTAGGTGTCGTTGCCGCCGTCCGGGCGACCGGTGACGATCCAGTGGATGACGGCGTTGGTGGAGCCGGCCCGGTCGGCGCGGAACAGCGACGGCATCCGGTTGAACACCTCGCCGAGGATCTTCCCACGCATGTCACCGGACATCACCTGAGCGATCTTGTCGTCCGGGGTGGACTTGACCAGCTGGGCGAACTCCTTGGGGCCGACGTTGGCGAAGCTGGCCGGGTCGAAGTCAGTCATGAGATGTGCCTTCCGGGGAGATTGCCTACTGGTGCGTAACCCTACGCACCAGTAGGTATGCTCGCAAGGTGTCCTCAGCTCCCGCCTTCAAGCGCCTGCCGCGTGCCGTCCGCGAGCAGCAGATGCTCGACGCGGCAGTGAAGGTCTTTTCCCGGCGAGGCTTCCACCACGCCAGCATGGACGAGATCGCGGAGTACGCAGGCATCTCCAAACCGATGGTCTACGCGTACCTCGGGACGAAGGAAGAGCTGTTCGTCGCCTGTCTGCACCGTGAAGGCACCCGGATGATGCAGGCCATCGCCGGTGCCGCCGCCCCCGACCTGCCTGCGGACGTCCGGCTCTGGCGCGGCCTGCGGGCGTTCTTCGGCTTCGTGGGCGCGCACCGCGACGGCTGGGCGGTGCTCTACCGGCAGGCCCGGGGCGAGCAGCCGTTCGCCGGCGAGTTGGCCACCATGCGGGCCCGGCTCGTCGAGGTGGTCGCCGGGATGCTCGACCACGCGCTGCGCGCCGAGGGTCACGAGGTCGGCGCCGTCGACCTGGAGGTCGTCGCGTACGCGCTGGTGGGGGCCACCGAGTCGCTTGCCGACTGGCTCGCCGACCGTCCGGAGGCCGACCCGGAGAAGACCGCAACGCGGATGATGAACGTGGCCTGGCTCGGTGCCGCCCAACTCCTGCACGGCGTCACCTGGCGCCCGCCGGAGTGAGAAATACCGTGTAGGCGACCGGACCGGACATGCAGCAGCGGTTTCAGCGGCCGGCGGCGGCGCGGCGGTGCGCCCGACGGCGCAGCCATCGCACACCTTCCAGACCGAAGGTGACGATCAACGAGAGTCCGATGCCGGCCAGGACGCCCTTCACCGGGTCGCGCTCGAAGGCCAG
This sequence comes from Micromonospora sp. DT68, assembly GCF_049847245.1. Lineage (NCBI taxonomy): Bacteria > Bacillati > Actinomycetota > Actinomycetes > Micromonosporales > Micromonosporaceae > Micromonospora > Micromonospora sp. DT68. Next base: position 105,056 of record NZ_JBNCNZ010000003.1, on the reverse strand, counting down.
CCCGCCGAAGTAGCCGAGCAGCCCGCAGTACAGCGCCCAGGTGACCGCCGCGATGCTGTCGTACAGCAGAAATGCCCGGCGGGGATAGCGCACCGCGCCCATGGTGAGGGTGACGGCGGTCCGGCCGCCGGGCACGTACCGGCTTGTGGTCAGGATTATCCCGCCGCGCCGGTCCACGGCGCGGCGCGCCCACTCGGAGCCGGCCTGCCGGCGACTGCCGTCGGGTAGGCGGGCCAGCCGGGTCGCGCCGCCGCCCCGCCCGATGGCGTACGAGATGTGGTCGCCGATCAGCGCGCCGAGGGCGGCGCTGACGATCACCAGAGTCAGATCGGGGTGCCCGCCGTCGGCGGCGAGCACCGCTGCGGTGATCACCGCTGCCTCACCGGGTACCGCCGGGAAGAACGCGTCGACCGCGGTGAGGCCGAAGATCACCAGGTACACCCACGGTGACGTGACGGTCCCACGGAGAAGGTCGAGCAGGGCTTCCATGCCCCCATGCTCGCCGGGTGCGATCCCCCCGGAGGCCGAGTCGGGCGGATCATCCGCATTCGGTCCGCACGTCAGGCCGACCGGGTCAGGAACATCAGACCGACCGGGCCAGGGCCGGTGCCGCGAGCAGCGGCCCGTGCGCTGTCTTGTCCCCGGCGGTGGGGCCGTGCGAGGTCAGCACCACAGGCGCGCCCAGCTCGGCGCGTACCGCCTCCGGCCAGTCCGACGGCGGGGCGTCGTACACCGGGCGGGAGCGCAGCAGGCGGGCGGTGAGCGCGGCCTGCCGGTCCAGGTTGCCGGGCGGGCCGGGGGTGATCCGGTCGGTGGTGTCGTAGCGGCGGCAGATCCGCAGGTCGGGGCCGGCGAGGTCGAGGTGGGTGAGCGCCAGGCCGTCGACGCCGCCGGCTGCGGCGACGGCGTACCGGTGGGCGACAGCGTCGAAGTGGCCGAACCGGAACCGGCCCTGCCACGGGTTCGTGGCGTTGTGCCGGTCGGTGAACGGCAGCGCCTGGTCCTCGGTCACCAGAGGGCCGGCCCCGTGCCGGGTGGTGACGATCCGCAGCACCCCGAGTCGGGTCACCTCGCCGGGCAGGCCCGCCTCGGCGAGCAGGCCGTCGACGTTCGTGAACGTGGTGGTGCTCCACGTCGTGTACGGGTGGAAGCCGTGCCACTCGTCCAGCAGGACCCCCTGCGCGCCTTCGAAGACGCAGGTCCCGGAGCGCAGCGCCCCGGTGAGCCAGCTGCCGTCGACGATCGCCACCCGGTCGGCGAACCCGGTGAACGCGGGCAGGCAGTCGTCCACCGGTGGCGCGTCCAGCGGGCCGAGCTCGGCGGTCAGCCGGTCCCGCAGGGCGGTGAGCCGGCGGCGCAGCTCCTCGGGGCGGCGGCAGTCATCGACCCGTGGCGCGTCGTCGGGGTGGGCGAGACCGTACGCGACGGCCTCGCCCACCCCCAGCCCGCAGGAGCCGTGCCGGTCGGCTCCCCGGGCGATCTCGCGGGCCCGGTTGGCGGCCCGGTGGTACGGGGTGGCGAGCAGAGCCGCCCCGTCCACTGTCAACCTGTCCAGCGCGTCGGGTACCCCGACCGTGGCGAGATGGTCGGCCTCGGCGGCCAGGGCCAGCGGGTCCACCACCACGTGCCGCGACAGGTGCGTACGCACGCCCGGGTGGAAGGTGCCGGCGCCGAACTGTGCGAACGTGTGGTGCCGCCCGTCGCGCAGCACGACGTTGTGTGCCGCCTGCGCGCCCCCGTTGAAGCGGACGACCGTGTGCACGGGTCGGGTCGCGCAGAGCCAGTCCACGACAGTGCCCTTGCCGGCATCGCCATAGCCGAGGTCGACCACCGCCACGTGCCTCACAGTCGGGTCACCCCGCCTGTGGTGTCGCGGAAGGCCGGCAGCGTGGACACCTCGGCGCGCCGCCCCCGGTTGAGGCGGGCCAGCGCCTTCGACACGGTGCCGGTGGCGGTGGAGCCGGCGCGGTCCAGGTGACGCAGGCCCTCGTCAAGGTCGATGGCCTGCTCACCGAGGCCGATGGTGAGCGCGATGGTCTCGCAGACCGCGTCGAGGTCGTCGAGGACCACCGCGTTCTGCCCGAGCAGGTCCCGCCAGAAGTCGAGCACCTTGGCGTTGCCGGCGTAGTGGCTGCCTGCGGGGAGCAGATAGTAGGTGTCCCAGCGGCTCGTCACCTCGTCGACGATGTGCCGCAGCGGCACGTCCTCGGTCAGGTTGTCACCGATCACGCGGGCCGCCTCCCGCGCCTTCACCGTCGGGTACGCAAGCTCGTCGCCGATGATGAACAGGTAGCCGCGCCGGCCGCGCTTGTCCCAGTTGTCGGTGGCGGTGTGCCGGGCCATGAAGTACATGGCCAGCTCGTACGACTCGGTCATCTGCCCGCCGCCACCGCCTTCGAGGACGATCCGGCCGAGGTCGTCGTCCATCCGGTTGTCCGACTCGAACTGGCCGACCTGCAACGGCACCCGGTCGCAGGTGGCGTCCCCGATCGCACCGAACATGATCTGCGGGTCGCTCGCGTAGCCCTGTCGTTGCAGCAGCCCGAGCAGCTGCGGCAGCTTGGTCTGGAGGACGCGGGGCACCTTGAGCATCGAGCCGGTCACGTCGAAGAGCACCGCGACGGGCGTCGACCGGGGGTGCTCGTCGGAGTCGCGGCTCTCGCGGGCCGCGTCGCGGGGGTCGAGTGCGGGGTGCACGGTGCGGGCCCCGCTGTCGCTGTAGGAGAAGGCGCTCTTGCCTGTCGACCGGCGGTAGCGGTCGGCGGCGTCGTACACGTCGGTGGACCAGATTCCACTGCCCATGACAGCTCCTTAGGGGGTGAGGGTGAAGGGGCGGAAGGTGCGTGGCCCGTAGAGCCGGTCCAGCACCTGGTCGAATTCGCGTAGCAGGCGCCAGGCGTCGTCGGGCCGGTCCTTGAGGAACCGTTGCCGGCAGCCCTGGGCGAAGGTGAGTAGCTCGCGCGGCGCGTGGCGGTTCAGCAGCGAGGTCATGCAGCGGGTTGCCATCCAGATGTCGGTGCCCGGCCCGCAGGCCCGCTTCTGGAAGACCTCGGGCGGATACCCGTCCTGGTGGTCGGGCACCATGGCCGGGATCGTGCTGCCGACGGGGGCCGAGAAGCACCAGTCGACGAGCACCACGCCGTGGGCGTCCGGTTCGATCAGCACGTGCTGCGGCAGGACCGCGCCGTGCACGATGCCGGCCCGGTGGGCCAGGCCGAGCGCCACGAGCAGCCGCCGCCACATCCAGGCCACGTCGCGGGCGTCCAACCCGTCGGGGTACGCGCGCTGCACCGCGTCGAGGTCGTGCAGGCCGGGCGCGGTGGCGAGCACGTTGATCCGCCGTTCGGCACCGGTCGCGGCGTCGGAGTGCCGGAACTCGTCGACGAGCCGGGGCACGTACGGCAGGTAGCGCGGGTCGCCGCGCTCGGCGATTGTGTGCAGGGCGTGTGCCTCGCGGGCCATGAGGTCGTTGTCGGTGGGCCGTCGGGGCAGCTTGAGCAGCCTGTCGTCTCCGACGTCGTAGAGGTCGGCAAGGTCGCCGGAGTGGGCAAGCGCGCCGAGGCGGTAGTCGCCGAGGACTGTCACCTGCCGGGCCTGCCACCGGGTGGTGACCTGGATGAACGCGTCGAGGGCTTCGGCGCGTACCGCCGGGTCGGCCGACAGGCGGTCGGGGTGCAGGGCCGCGACCAGCTCGCGGTAGCGCCTGGCCGGCTGGTCCGTGCCGAACAGGTCGGTGTCGGTGCGGGCCGCAGTGACCAGGCCGATGGCCTCCGCGGTCCTCATCGCACCGTCTCCTCGCGGGCGGGACGCAGCAGCGCGGGATGCAGCAGCCGGGCGTCGCCGGCCCGGTAGAGCCGGGCGCGGGGGCCACCCCGCGAGCCGCCGCGCTCGGTGCTGGCGCCGGTGCTCTCCACGAAGCCCGGCACGGACAGCACCTTGCGGTGGAAGTTGCCAGCGTGCAGGGGGTGACCCCAGACCGTCTCGTAGACGGCGCGTAGCTCGCTGATGGTGAACTCGGCGGCGAGGAAGCGCGTGGCCAGTGGGGTGTATTCCAGCTTGGAGCGGGCGCGCTCAAGCGCGTCGTCGATGATCCGGCCGTGGTCGAAGGCGAGCTGCCTGCTGGTCAGCACGGTCACCGGCAGCCAGGTCGCCGCGTCGGCGTCGCTGCCTGCGGCCGGGTCGGGCAGGTCGGGGGCGAACGCGAGGTGGGCGACCGAGACGACGCGCATCCGCGGGTCGCGGTCGGGAGCGCCGTAGCTGCCCAACTGCTCAAGGTGTACGCGGCGCAGTCCCTCGCCGCCGAGCCCGGTCTCCTCGGCCAACTCCCGCCGGGCGCCGGCGGCGAGGTCCTCGTCGGGTTGGACGAAGCCGCCGGGCAGCGCCCAGTGCCCCTCGAAGGGTGGCTGGCCCCGCTGGATCAGCAGGAGGTGCAGCGCGCCGTCGCGGATGGTCAGCGCCACCACGTCGACGGTCACGGCGACCGACGGGTAGGCCCGGGGGTCGTACGCCTCCAGGAACTCCTGCTCGTTCATCGCGTCAACCTCACTTTGAGAACATCTCGCTGTGAGAACAACTTAGCGCACGAGAACGCCAGTGCCAAGCCCGGATCCGGGATCGGCACTGGCGTGTCAGCGCAGGAGGCCCACCAGGTGCGGTCGGCCGCGCGAGTCGTGCAGTGTGAACCCGCCGTCCGGCAGAAGCGCGAAGCTCACAGTGCTCGGCAACGGCACCGGCAGCTTGAACGCGACCTCGACGGTGTAGGCGTCCTGCAGCCGGTTCTCCAGCGCCGCGAGGCACCGCGCCTTGCTCCACATGCCATGCGCGATCGGCCGGCGGAAGCCGAACAACCGCGCCCCGAGCACTGACGTGTGGATCGGGTTGTGGTCCCCGGAGACCCGCGCGTACTCGGTGCCCACCCGGGGTTCGACCCGCCAGCGGGCCGTACCGGCCGGCGCCTCGGTGCGCCCGCTCCGGTCGCGCCGCTCACCGCCGCCGGCCGTGCGCTCCCGACCCAGGTACGTGGAGACGCCGCGCCAGACCTCCTCCCCGTCCACCGAGCCGACAAGCACCACGTCCAGTTGCCGCCCCCGGTCGTGCGGGCGCAGATCCTGGGCGTACGTCGTGAAGTCGAGGGTCTCGTCGGCGGTGATCGGGCGGTGCACTGTGATCCGGTTGTCGATGTGCACCAGGCCGGTCAGCGGGAGGGGAAAGTCCGGCGCGGTCATCAGCCGCAGGCTCAGCGGAAAGCCCATGACGTGCGGAAACGTCGCAGGCAGTCGGTCGGTGAGCCGGAACCCGCAGACCCGGTCGTAGTCGGCCAGGTGCGTCCGGTCGACGCTCACGCCGCCCACTGCCAGCTCGACCGCCGGCAGGGCGTTCCCGCGCCGCCTACCGCCGAGGCCCGGCAGCGCACCGAGCAGCGCCCGCCGGTACAGCGGCCCGGCCGCCGGCATCCGAGGCAACTCGACGCGCTTCCGGCTGCGGCGGGCCGGGCCGGCGCTGGAGAGGTCGCGGGTCACCTCGGTCGCGGCGGCGCTCAGGTCGTGTGTCCGCTCGACGCTCAGGTCGTTGCCGGCGGGCCCCGGACGGCGGATCGCGTTCAGGCTCTCCCGCGACAGGATCTCGGTGGGGCCGTCGATCAGTTCGTGAACCGACAGGTCGTCCGGCTCCTCGCTGGGCTGTCCTCTTCTCGCCATCACGCCCCCAGCAGGCTCTGGCCGCAGACGCGTACGACGTTTCCGCTGACCGCGCCGGACGCCGGCCACGCCAACCAGCCGATCGTCTCCGCCACGTCCACCGGCAGCCCGCCCTGCGCCAGGCTGTTCATCCGTCGACCCGCCTCACGGACCACAAGCGGGATGCGCGCCGTCAGGCGGGTCTCGATGAAGCCGGGGGCCACCGCGTTCACGCTGATCCCCCGCTCGTGCAGGGCCGGGGCGAGGGAGTCGACAAGCCCGATCACGCCGGCCTTGCTTGTGGCGTAGTTGGTCTGCCCCCGGTTGCCGGCGATCCCGGCGATCGAGGAGACCGACACGATCCGCCCGCCGGCCGGGATCAGCTCGCGTTCCAGCAGGACGTCGTTGATCCGCTCCTGGCTGGAGAGGTTGACGTCGATCACCTGGTCCCACCGGTCGGCGTCCATCCGGCCGAGCGTCTTGTCCCGGGTGATCCCCGCGTTGTGCACCACCACGTCGACCCGGCCGTGGCGGCTGGCCAGGTGGTCGGCGAGCCGGGTAGGGGCGTCCGGCGCGGTCAGGTCGAGCTGTACTGCCGTACCGCCGATGTCGTTCGCCACGGCGGCCAGCGCGTCCCCGGCGGCCGGGATGTCCAGCGCCACGACCTGTGCGCCGTCGCGAGCCAGGACCCGGGCCAGCGCCGCGCCGATGCCCCGGGCCGCGCCGGTCACGAGCACTACCTGCCCGTCCAGGGGGCGATCCCAGTCCGCCGGTGCGCTCGCCGTGCCATCGCCAACCTGGATGACCTGCCCCGAGACGTACGCGGAGCGGCCGGACAGCAGGAACCGCAGCGTCGATTCGAGGCTGGTACGGGTGCCGGCGGCGCTGGCCTCGCGGGTCACGTAGACGAGCTGGGCAGTGGTGCCCCTGCCGAACTCCTTGCCGATGCTGCGGACCAACCCCTCCAGAGCGCGTTGGGCAGTGGCCTCGCGCGGGGTCGTGCACTCCGACGGCGGGGTGCCGAGCACGATCACCCGACCGCTGGGCACCAGGGCCCGGGCCTGCGGGTGGAAGAAGTCGTAGAGCTGGCGTAGCTCGGTCGAGTCGGTGATCCCGGTGGCGTCGAACACCAGCGCCCCGTACCGCTGCGGGGTGTCGTCGGAGGTGGCGGTGGCCTGGTCGGCCAGCTCGACACCGGCGGCGGTCAGGATCTTGGCGATCGGCTCGGCGAGCCGTCCGCCGGTGGCCGCGCCGAGCAGCAACGGCCCGGGCAGCAGCGGATCGCCGGGGTGGTGTCGGCGCAGTCGCGGCGGGTCGGGCAGCCCGAGACGCTTGACCAGCGCGCGGCCGGCGGCTGATTGGACGAAGCTCGCGTACCTGTCGCTCATGGGCGTAGCCTACTGGCGAGTAGGGTTGGTGCAACACATCTTGAAGGAGGCGGATCGTGCAGAGCATCCGACGGGTAGCGGTCATCGGCGGCAACCGCATCCCCTTTGCCCGCTCCAACTCCCGCTATGCGCAGGCGTCGAACGCGGACATGCTCGGCGCGGCGCTGGACGGCCTGATCGCCCGGTACGGGCTGGCCGGGCAGCGGGTCGGCGAGGTGGTGGCCGGCGCGGTGCTCAAGCACTCCCGTGACTTCAACCTCACCCGTGAGGTGGTGCTCGGCTCGCGGCTCGACCCGCACACCCCCGCGTACGACATCCAGCAGGCATGCGGCACCGGCCTGGAGGCCGCGATCCTGGTCGCCAACAAGATCGCCCTCGGTCAGCTCGACGTTGGCATCGCCGGCGGTGTCGACACCACATCCGACGCGCCGCTCGCCGTCAACGAGGACATGCGTCGCACCCTGCTCAAGCTCAACTCCGCCCGCACCCTCGGCGAACGGATGAAGATCGCCGCGAAGCTGCGCCCGCTCCAGCCGTTCAAGCCGGAGATCCCGCGCAACGCCGAACCACGTACCGGCCTGTCGATGGGGGACCACGCCGCTCAGACCGCCCTGCGCTGGCAGATCGACAGGCGAGCCCAGGACGAGCTGGCGCTGCGCTCGCACCAGCGGCTGGCCGCCGCGTACGAGCGGGGCTTCTTCGACGACCTGATGACGCCGTACCTGGGGCTCACCCGCGATGCGAACCTCCGCCCGGACACGAGCGTGGAGAAGCTGGGCTCGCTCAAGCCCGTCTTCGGCACCCGTGGCCCGGACGCAGAGCACGCCACAATGACCGCCGGCAACTCGTCGCCACTCACCGACGGCGCGTCCACCGTGCTGCTCGCCAGCGAGGAGTGGGCTGCCGCGCACAACCTGCCGGTGCTGGCCTGGTTCAGCTGGTCGGAGACAGCGGCCGTGGACTTCGTGCACGGCGACGAAGGGCTCCTGATGGCCCCCACGTACGCGGTGCCCCGCATGCTGGCCCGTGCCGGGCTGACGTTGCAGGACTTCGACTACTACGAGATCCACGAAGCGTTCGCCTCGCAGGTGCTGGCCACCCTCGCCGCCTGGGAGTCGCCGGAGTTCTGCAAGGACCGGCTCGGCCTGGACGCCCCGCTGGGTGCAATCGACAGGGAGAAGCTCAACGTCAACGGCTCGTCGCTGGCAGCCGGGCACCCGTTCGCCGCCACCGGCGGCCGGATCGTGGCGACCCTGGCCAAGCTGCTTGCCGAGAAGGGGAGCGGCCGCGGGCTGATCTCCATCTGCGCGGCCGGCGGTCAGGGAGTGACGGCGATCCTGGAGCGCTGAGTCCGGTCGCGGCGATCGTCCCTGACCTGCCCGCACAGGACGTCACATCCACCCGGCCCGGTCCTGGGCGGTCCGGGTGGGTGACGGACAATGAGGTACGTGACGACGATCCCGAACGTGCTCGCCAACCGGTACGCCTCGCCCGAGCTGGTCGCCCTCTGGTCGCCGGAGGAGAAGGTCCGGATGGAGCGGCGGCTCTGGCTAGCCGTGCTCCGCGCGCAGCGCGACCTGGGCGTGCCGGTGCCCGACGGCGTGGTCGAGGCGTACGAGCGGGTGCTCGACCAGGTCGACCTCGCCTCGATCGCAGAGCGGGAGCGGGTCACCCGGCACGACGTGAAGGCCCGGATCGAGGAGTTCAGCGCGCTCGCCGGGTATGAGCACGTGCACAAGGGCATGACCTCGCGGGACCTCACCGAGAACGTCGAGCAGTTGCAGGTGCGCGCCTCGCTGGAGCTGATCCGGGACCGGGTGGTGGCAACCCTCGCCCGGCTGGCGTGGCTGGCCCACGAGCACTCCGAGCTGGTCATGACCGGCCGTTCGCACAACGTCGCCGCGCAGGCCACCACGCTCGGCAAGCGGTTCGCGTCGGTGGCGGAGGAACTGCTGATCGCGTACGAGCGGCTGGAGGAGCTGATCGCCCGCTACCCGCTGCGCGGGATCAAGGGGCCGGTCGGCACGGCCGCCGACCAGCTCGACCTCTTCGACGGCGACGCCGACAAGGTCGCCGAGCTGGAGCGCCGGGTCGCCGAGCACCTGGGCTTCTCCCGCGTGCTGGACAGCGTCGGGCAGGTCTACCCGCGCTCGCTTGACTTCGACGTGCTTGCCGCGCTGGCGCAGACCGCCGCCGCGCCGTCGTCGCTGGCCACCACGATCCGGCTGATGGTCGGCCAGGAGCTGGTCACCGAGGGCTTCAAGCCGGGCCAGGTCGGCTCCAGCGCGATGCCGCACAAGATGAACACCCGTTCGTCGGAGCGGGTGAACGGCTTCGCGGTGATCATCCGGGGTTACCTGTCGATGGTCGGCGAGCTGGCCGGTGACCAGTGGAACGAGGGGGACGTGTCCTGCTCGGTGGTCCGCCGGGTTGCCCTGCCGGACGCGTTCTTCGCCGCCGACGGGCTCTTCCAGACGTTCCTCACGGTGCTCGACGAGTTCGGCGCGTACCCGGCGGTGATCAACCGGGAGTTGGAACGGTTCCTGCCGTTCCTGGCGACGACCAAGATCCTGGTGGCGGCGGTGCGGCGAGGCGTCGGCCGTGAGGTCGCGCACGAGGTGATCAAGGAGCACGCGGTAGCGGTGGCGCTGGCCATGCGCGAGAAGGGCGCCCCGGAGAACGACCTGTTCGACAGGCTGGCCGCCGACGGCCGCCTCGGCCTGTCCCGCGCCGACATCGACACCCTGGTAGCCGACCGCACCGCCTTCGTGGGCGCCGCCCCCGCCCAGGTGCAGGCGCTGACCCGCCGAATCACAAAGGTGGTAGAAACCCACCCCGAGGCCGCAACCTACAGCCCACCCCCCATCCTGTAACCCCTCCCGCCCGCACCCTCCCGCCCCCGGCCCCCGCTCTCCCCGCTCTAGCCGTTGATCATGAGGTTGACGGGTGGATTCGGGCCCGGATCGCCCGCCAACCTCATGATCACCGCGTGAGGTGGGGGTGGGCGGCGTGGGTGGGTGGGGGGCGTTACTCGGGGGTGGGGGTTTCGGCGGCTGTTCGGAGGTTGGGGGCGCTCGCGGGTTCGGCGATGCCGCCGAGGGACTCCGCGAAGGCCGGGTCGTGCGCGGTGTCCGCGGCGACCGCCGGCTGGTCGGCCGGCATGACCTCGGCCATCGTGGGTACGGCGATCACCGCCGTGCCGTACGCGCAGATCTCCATCCACATCTCGCCGCAGTCACGGCTGTCGAACCGCATTCCGATCACCGCGTTCGCACCGAGCCGCAGGGCTTCCTCGCCGAGGCGGGACACCGAGTCGGTACGCCAGCGGGTGAGGTTGTCGGGCGCCATCGGGTCGTACGCGCCCCCGCGCAGGTTCTTGACCCCCTCGCGGTACGGGTTACGCGTCCTGGCCATCGATGACACCACCTCACCGAGAATCTGGCGGATCTCGTAGCCGGGCAGTTGCTCCGTCGTCACGACCAGCACGTTTCCGATGCTGTCAGGAGTGGGGCGACCCGATCGTGTGCATTGTTCACCTGATCGGATGCTGCAAAACGACGCGGCGCGGACGGCCGGCACGCTGCCGACCATCCGCGCCGCGCGGGGCTCTAACCGTCAGACACCGGCCGTCGAGGTGATCCAGGCCCTGTTGTACGCGACACTTCCGTAGTTCTGGATGCTGGAGCCGTCGGCCGTGGAGGCCACACCGACCTGCTGGCCGTTGTAGAACTGCGGGCCGCCCGAGTCTCCCCGCCAGGCGTTGCCGCTGATCCGGCTGCTGCGGATGGCCTGCCCGCCGTACGCGTCGGTGGCGCTGTTGCTGGTGACCCGGACGGTGGCGGTCTTGAGCTGGCTGGACGCGGAGCAGCCGCTGTAGCAGGTCATGCCCCAGCCGTAGATCGAGTTGGTGGAGCCGATCGGCGGGTTGCTGCTGGCGAGGCTCACCGTCGAGGTGCTGACGGTGCTGGAGAGCCGCATGAGGGCCAGGTCGTTGCGGGTGTAGGTAGCGCTGACAGTGCGGGTGACGCCGCCGGAGGCCCGGTAGACGCTGCCGACCCGTACCGACATGGTGCCGCTGATGCAGTGTCGGGCGGTGAGCACCCACTGCGGTGCGATCACGCTGCCGGAGCAGGTGAACGAGCCGTTGCTGAGCACCGCGGCGGCCCAGGGCGCGGACGAGACGGTGCTGCCGCCGATGATGGGTTGGGGGCCGGCCGGGGCGGCGACCGCGCCGGAGGCGCTGCCGAGGGCGCCGGCGAGCGCGACGCCGAGCATGGCGAGCAGGGGACGGATGCGCATCGGGGGACTCCTTGGACGGGGCGGACCCGGGGTCGCCGGGTGCGGGAGGGCGCCGACAGAGGTCCCCGCCGGCGCTGGCATCGAATTACGTCGATGTAGAGTAGGACGACCGGGAGTTGTTTTCAAGAATCTGATAGAGATGCGCCAATGTAACGATTCAGCTACCCGGAACGCCGTATACGCCCTGGTGGGAGCGTGTGTCCCGGATCCTGGGCGGGTTCGGCCATCAGTTATGTTGATCACTGCCTGAACTGCGCCCGGCCGGTGCGTCCGCGGCGGTATCTGCCAGGTAGGCTGGCTGCGCTCGCCCGTTGTGGGTCGGCACCCAACTGCGTACACAGTCAGGAGTGCCCAGTGCCTCGCGTCGTCGTCGACGTCATGCTCAAGCCCGAGATCCTCGATCCGCAGGGCCAGGCCGTCGCAAACGCGCTGCCCCGGCTCGGCGTCAGCGACGTCGCCTCAGTTCGGATCGGCAGGCGGATCGAGATCGACTTCACAGGTGAACCCGACCTGGACCGTGCCCGGGAAATCGCCGACAAGCTGCTCGCCAACCCGGTCATCGAGGACTTCACCGTCCGCCTGGTCGAGGCCGACGAGACCGCGGACGCCCGCTCGTGACCGCCCGGGTCGGTGTCGTCACCTTCCCCGGCTCACTCGACGACGGGGACGCGGCCCGTGCCGTCCGGATCTCCGGCGCCGAGCCGGTCCGGCTCTGGCACGGTGACCCGAGCCTGCACGGGGTGGACGCGGTAGTGCTCCCCGGCGGCTTCTCCTACGGTGACTACCTGCGCTGCGGCGCCATCGCCCGGTTCGCGCCGGTGATGGAGACGATCGTGGACGCCGCCCAGGGTGGCCTGCCGGTGCTCGGCATCTGCAACGGCTTCCAGATCCTCTGCGAGGCGCACCTGCTGCCCGGCGCGCTCACCCGCAACCAGCACCTGCACTTCCGTAACCGGGACCAGATCCTGCGTATCGAGTCGGCCGGCACCGCCTGGACCAACGCGTTCCAGCCCGGCCAGGAAGTGCTCATCCCGGTGAAGAACGGCGAGGGCTGCTACGTCGCCGACACCGCGACCCTTGACCAGCTCGAAGCCGAGGGTCGGGTGGTCGCCCGCTACGTCGGCGGCAACCCCAACGGTTCGCAGCGTGACATCGCCGCGATCACCAACGCCGCCGGCAACGTGGTCGGCATCATGCCGCACCCCGAGCACGCCGTGGAGGCGCTCACCGGCCCCTCGCTGGACGGCCTCGGCTTCTTCACCTCGGTCCTCAAGCACCTGGTGGGGGCACCAGCGTGAACGCGAGGAGTCGGTCGGGCGGGCACGAGCGCAGCGAGGAGAGGTCATGACCACCCATCCGGACCCGGTACGGGACACTCCGGAGGCGTACTCCGCCCCGGCGCAGCCGGCCGAGCCGAGCTCGGCGGAACCCGCCTACACGGCGACCGCTCCCGCCCAGCCGGCCACTGCCGACTGGACCGACGGCGTGGACACCGTGCCGCGCGCCAACGGCACCCCGGGCGAGCTTCAGCCGTACACCGAACTGGGGCTCCGCGACGACGAGTACGACCGGATCCGGCAGATCCTCGGCCGCCGGCCCACCCAGTCCGAGCTGGCGATGTACTCGATCATGTGGAGCGAGCACTGCTCCTACAAGTCGAGCAAGGTGCACCTGCGCCAGTTCGGTGAGAAGGCCCCGCACAGCGACCGTCTGCTCGCCGGCATCGGTGAGAACGCCGGTGTGGTGCAGATCTCCGCCGACCTGGCCGTGACCTTCAAGGTCGAGTCGCACAACCACCCGAGCTTCGTCGAGCCGTACCAGGGTGCGGCGACGGGTGTCGGCGGCATCGTCCGCGACATCCTTGCCATGGGTGCCCGCCCGGTCGCCGTGATGGACCCGCTGCGCTTCGGTGCGGCGGACCACCCGGACACCGCACGGGTGCTGACCGGCGTGGTCGCCGGCGTCGGCGGCTACGGCAACTGCCTCGGCCTGCCCAACATCGGTGGCGAGTTGGTCTTCGACCCCTCCTACCAGGGCAACCCGCTGCTCAACGCGCTCTGCCTGGGCGTGCTGCCGGTCGACCGGCTGCAGAACAAGGCTGCCGCAGGCCCCGGCAACGTGGTCGTGCTGATGGGCGCCAAGACCGGCCGGGACGGCATCGGCGGCGTGTCGGTGCTGGCGAGCGCCACCTTCGACGAGGGCAGCGAGGCCCGTCGCCCCGCCGTGCAGGTCGGCGACCCGTTCACCGAGAAGCTGTTGATCGAGGCGTGCCTTGAGCTGTACGACGGCCAACTGGTCGTCGGCATCCAGGACCTCGGCGGCGCCGGTCTGACCTGCGCGCTCACCGAGACCGCCGCTGCGGCCGGCACCGGCATGCGGGTCTGGCTGGAGCGCGTGCCGCTGCGTGAGCCCTCGATGGACCCGCACGAGATCCTTGCCAGCGAGTCCCAGGAGCGGATGCTGCTTGTCGTCGAGCCGGACAAGCTCGACGCGGTGCTCAAGACCGCCGAGAAGTGGGGCGTGCTCGCCACCGCGATCGGCGAGGTCACCGCGCCCGAGCCGGACGGCCGCCCCGGCCGACTGCTGATCACGTGGCAGGACCACCTTGTCGTCGACGTACCTCCGGGTTCGCTTGTCGACGACGGCCCGGTGTACGCCCGGCCGATGCGCGAGCCGGCCGACCTGATCCTGCTCCAGGCCGACAGGGCCGAGACGCTGCCCCGACCGGCCGACCCGGAGGCGCTGCGGGAGACCGTGCTGCGCATGATCGCGTCGCCCAACCTGGCCGACAAGACCTGGGTCACCGAGCAGTACGACCGCTACGTGCTGGGCAACACCATCCTCGCCCAGCCGGAGGACGGCGGCGTGATCCGCATCGACGAGCGGACCGGGCTCGGCGTGGCGCTGTCGGTGGACGGCAACGGCCGGTACGCCCGGCTCGACCCGTACAACGGCACCAAGCTGGCCCTCGCCGAGGCGTACCGGAACGTGGCGGTGACCGGCGCGAAGCCGATCGCCGTGACCAACTGCCTCAACTTCGGCTCCCCGGAGGACCCGGGCGTGATGTGGCAGTTCGCCGAGGCCGTTCGCGGCCTGGCGGACGGCTGCCTGGAGCTGGGCATCCCGGTCACCGGCGGCAACGTCAGCTTCTACAACCAGACCGGCGCGGCGCCCATCCACCCGACCCCCGTGGTCGGTGTGCTCGGCGTACTGGACAACGTGGCCGACCGGGTGCCGATGGGCTTCGTCCCGCGTCCGAGCGGTGAGCACGACCAGATCTACCTGCTGGGCGAGACAAACGTCGAGCTGTCCGGCTCGGAGTGGGCCTGGGTGACGCACGAGCACCTCGGCGGCATCCCGCCGCAGGTCGACCTCTCCCGGGAGAAGCTGCTTGCCGACCTGCTGGCCGAGGCTGCCCGGGTGGGTCACCTCAGCTCCGCGCACGACCTGTCCGACGGTGGCCTCGCCCAGAGCCTTGTCGAGTCCTGCCTGCGGCGGGGCGTCGGTGCCCGGATCGCGGTGCCGGAGCAGTTCGCCGGTGGCTCGATGCCGTTCGTCTACCTGTTCAGCGAGTCCGCCACGCGGGCGCTGGTGTCGGTGCCGCGTGGCCACGACAAGGCGTTCGCGGCGCTCTGCGCCGAGCGGGGGGTGCCGTTCGAGCTGATCGGCGTCACCGACCCGGGCAGCGGCGCCCTTGAGGTGCACGGCCAGTTCCGGATCGGCCTGGACGAGCTGCGCGCCGCGCACACCGAGACGCTGCCGCGCCTCTTCGGCGGTGCCGCCGCCGTCGAGGTGCCCGCGCCGGCCGCTGGCGTGGCGGGCGCTGTCGAGGCGGCGCCCCTGCCGGTAGCCGAGGGCACGCCTGTCGCGCCCCTGGACCCGGCGACTGTCGTCTCCGAGCCGATCGCGTCGGCCGGCCCGGTGCCACAGACCGGCGCGGTCGAGCCGGTCGAGTCGGGCGCGTCCGGTCAGCCGGGCACGTCTGGTCAGCCGGACACGTCTGGTCAGCTGGGCGACTCGGGCGTGTCGGGCGTGTCGGAGCCGAACGCGTCGGCTCAGTCGAGCACCACCGGGCCGGCGGAGGCCGCCGGTTCGTCCGAGTCTGACTCCGGTGCCACCGACCCGTCGCCTGACGAGCGCTGAGGCGTTGGCGGCCGTCGTCCACGGCCAGCCCGGATCGGGTGCCCGGTTCGACTGGGGCCTGAGCGGCGCGGCCGAACTCGGTCGGGTCTGCGCCGCCCTGGTGGTGGTGGACGTACTCTCGTTCACCACCGCCGTGGAGGTGGCTGTCGCTCGCGGCATGCGGGTGCACCCGTTCCCGTGGGGCGAGCAGGCCGCCGAGTACGCGGTTCGGGTCGGCGCGGTGGCCGCAGTGGGCCGTCGGCGGATGACTGCCGACCATCCGTGGTCCCTCTCGCCGGCCGCGCTGAGCACCGCACCCGTGGTGCCGGACCTGGTGCTGCCATCACCGAACGGCTCGGCCATCAGCGCCGCCGCCAGCGCCACCGGACTGCCCGTGGTCGCGGCGTGCCTGCGTAACGCACCCGCCGTCGGGCGTTGGCTGCGCCGCCAGGGGTACGGCACCACGGACGCCCCGATCGGCGTCATCGCCTCGGGGGAGCGGTGGCCCGACGGGTCACTGCGTCCGTCGGTGGAGGACCAACTGGGCGCGGCCAGCGTGCTCGACGCCCTGTCCGGTGTACCGGGCGGCCTCTCCGTGGAGGCGGCAGTGGCGCTCGCCGCGCTGGCCAGCACCCCTGACGTGCCGGCCGCGGTCCGGGGCAGTGTCTCCGGTCGGGAGTTGACCGAGGGCGGCTTCGCCGAAGACGTGGAGGTCGCCGTCCAGGTCGACGCGTCGACGGTCGTCCCGGTCCTCCGCCAGGGCGTCTTCTCCGCCGCCTGACCTGAGTCCTCAACCGTCGACCCGGGTGCCCCGGCGGTCCGTGCTCAGGAGGGCCGCCCGGCGGTCTGCGCCGGCGATGATCGACTCGGGTTCCTTGAAATCGGGGTGTCCGGGCGCGGGTGATACCCCGATTTCAAGGAACCCGAGTAGGTCTTGCGCATCGCGCGCTCGGCGGAGCGGTGAGCCGGACACGCGAACGGCCGCCCGAGGGTCCGGACGGCCGTTCGCGGTGTGTCGGTGGTGTCGGGTCAGTCGTCGAGCCAGTCGAGGCGACGGCCGCCCCGCTCGGTCGGTGGCGGGCTGTCCGGCCGGGCGCGGCCGCCCTGCTGGTCGTAGCCCCGGTCGTCGTAGCCGCCGCGCTGTTGCGGGGGCTCCTGGCCGTAGCCGCCGGCCTGCTGGCCGTAGCCGCCGCCCTGCTCGTACCCGCCCGTCGGTTGGCCGTAGCCGCCCTGCTCGTAGCCCCGGTCGTCGTAGCCGCCGCGCTGCTGCGGGGGCTCCTGGCCGTAGCCACCCTGGTCGTACCCGCCGGCCTGCTGACCGTAGCCACCCTGGTCGTATCCACCGGCCTGCTGACCGTAGCCACCGGTCGGCTCGGTCGACCGCCCACCGCCGTACGGGGCAGCGTCGGACTGGCCGTAGCCCTGGCCCTGCTCGGGCTGGTAGACGCCTGTGGCGTACGGGTCGGCCGGGGCCGGGTACTGGGTGCTGTCGCCCGTGTACCGGCCGGTCGGCTCGTCGAAGCGCTCGCCACCCGCGGGAGCCGGTGGGTAACCGGCGGAACCGGCCGGGGCGGTGTAGTCGCGGTTGCCATAGCCGGCACCCGAGGCGGGCGCGTTGCCGTAGCCGCCGCCTGAGGCGGGCGCGTTGCCATAGCCGGCACCCGAGGCGGGTGCGCTGCCGTAGCCGCCGCCCGAGGCCGGGGCGTTGCCGTAGCCGCCACCTGCCCCCTGAGCGCCGCCGTAGCCCGCGCCGGATCCGGGCGCGGCACCGTAGCCGTCGTCCGCCGCGCCGTAGCCGCCGTCGGGGGTACCCGCCGTGCCGTAGCCGCCGCCCGAAGACGGCGCGTTGCCGTAGCCGCCTGCGCCGTAACCGCCGGTCGCGGGCTCGTCGCCGTAGCCGGCGCCGCCCCAACCCTGCTGACCAGCGGCACCGTACGGCTGCGGAGGCGCGCCGTACGGGTCCGGTGGCACGTCGTCGACGACCGGGCGGTGCATCATCGTCGGCGCCTCGCTCAGCGCAGCCCCGCCGACCATCGTCGGATCGGGCCCACCGCCGGGCCGGTTGACCACCCGGGTCTGGTCGTCCGCCCCGCGGAAGCCGCCCCGCGCCGCCGGCACCGCGCCAGCCGCGCCGGCAGCCGCCGGCTCGTCATCGTCGTCGCCGCTCTCCTTGCGCTTCATCCAGAGCAGCACGATCGTGCCGACGCCGGCCGCGACGAGCAGGCCGCCGAGCAGAATGATCAGGTACGAGCCGAAGCCGCCGCCGTCATCCTCGTTCGCGGCGTTCGCGGGAGCACCGGGGCTGGCCTCCGTGGACGGCTCCTCCTCGGTGCCCTCCTCGGTCGCCTCGTCGGTGGGGGTGGCCTCGACGGTGGGGGACGGGGTGGCGCTCGGTGTCACCTCGACCTTGATCTCCAGGCTGATGCGCTGCCCGGTGATCGACTGTCCTGCGTTCGCGTTGAAGCTTCTGACCGCGTTGATGTTGTTTGACGACGCGCCCACGTCGATCCGACCAGGCGCGATCGGCTTGTCGTTGCTACCGGTGAACCGGAAGTTCCCGCTGCCGTCGGCGATCGTGTCGTAACGGTGGCCGGCGCTGTCCTGGAGGATCACGATCGCGTTCGGCACCGCGTCGCCGTTTGCCTTCACGACGACCTTGCCGGAAACCGACTTGACGGTCTGTGGCTGCTGCTGCGTAGGCGGCGCGGCCCTGCCCCGCACGGTCAACGCGACGGTGGCGGTGTCCGGGCCGGACTCGGCCTCGACAGCCACCGTGACGGTGGCGGTAGCGTCGCCGGCGTTCTCGTTCGCGGCGATCCTGACCAGCACCGACCGTGTCGGGTTGCCCAGGCCGGGGAAATTGACGTCGCCGCAACCGCTGGCGCAGCTGACACCGGACGGCAGGCCGGAGAGGCTGATCTTGGCCTTGTCGTCGCCGTTGCCAGCTGTGACGCGCACTGTGAGTGTGGCATCGCTGCCAGCGTTTACGGAGATCGAGTTGGGGGAAACCTCAACATCAGCGGCCATTGCTGGTGTGGCGGGGACGGCGAGCAGAGCGCCGGCAACCAGCGCTACGACCACACCGGCCCGCTGCTTCCAGGCACGTCGGTGTGTTGACACGTCCACCGCCTTCCGGGCTGAACTTCCCTTGACCGGCGGGGCGCCGGGCCGGGGATCATCACGGTACGAATACGCCGTCGGCCACTATGCCTTGTCTGAGTGGATCGGCGCGACCCAGGGCCAGCGTCGGGTGCTCCGGCTACGGGTCGTATCGTCCCGTCGTGTCCTCTCCGCACAGTAAATCCGCCGCCATAGCAGCGGCTTTGTCGGCGCTTGACGAGGGGCGTACGCCCGAACGGCCGGTGTTCCGGGAGGCGGTCCGGTCGTTGTTGGCCGTCCTCGCGGAGCGCGCCCCCGGCCGATCGGTGGAGGTGCGGGTTCCACCATACGGTGCGATCCAGTGCGTTACTGGTCCTCGACACACCAGGGGAAACCCTCCGAACGTGGTCGAGATGTCCCCGCTGACCTGGTTGGAGTTGGCCAGCGGCCGGGTCGGGTGGGACGAGGCGGTCGCCGGCGGTCGCGTCCAGGTGAGCGGGATCCGGGCGGACCTCTCGGCGTATCTGCCCCTCTAGCTACCCGAATGCCCAGGTGAGGGTGACGCTGTGCAGGGAAATCGTGACTATCTGTATAGACACTGATTCGCGTACACTGTCAGGCGACGACAGTGGTCCCGGCCGAGGAGTGTGGATCCGCCCCGTGATCTCCACCAGGCCGGTCCAGACCAGCATGAGGGAGCGGTAGTGCCCCGAGGCGACGGCCGGCTGAGCCACGACCTTGATCCCCAACGACCTGGCCCCCAGGATGCCTGTGGCGTCTTCGGTGTCTGGGCCCCCGGCGAAGAGGTCGCCAACCTGACCTACTTCGGCCTCTACGCCCTGCAACACCGGGGCCAGGAGGCTGCGGGCATCGCGGTGAGCGACGGTTCCGGCGTCGTGGTCTACAAGGATCTCGGCCTGGTGGCCCAGGTCTTCGACGAGCCCACCCTCGCCAGCCTGCGCGGCCACCTGGCGATCGGGCACGCCCGATACTCGACGACAGGCGCCTCCAACTGGGAGAACGCCCAGCCGACAATCCGGTCGACCAGCTCCGGCACGACAATCGCGTTGGCGCACAACGGCAACCTGGTGAACACCGCCGAGCTGGAGAAGGAGGTCGCCGAGCGCGGCCTAGTCGCCGACGGTTCGACAAACGACACGTCGCTGGTGACGATGCTGCTGGCCAGCCGCCCGGACCTGTCTGTCGAGGCGGCCGCGATGGAGGTGCTGCCGCAGCTGCGCGGTGCGTTCAGCTTCGTCTTCATGGACGAGTCCACGCTCTACGCGGCCCGCGACGCGCACGGCGTACGCCCGCTGGTTCTCGGTCGACTGGAGCGCGGCTGGGTGGTCGCCAGCGAGACCGCCGCCCTGGACATCGTCGGCGCGAGCGTGGTGCGCGAGGTCGAGCCCGGCGAGCTGATCGCGATCGACGAGGAGGGGCTGCGCTCCACCCGGTTCGCGTCGCCGGAGCCGAAGGGCTGCCTCTTCGAGTACGTCTACATCGCCCGCCCGGACGCCACGATCGCCGGGCGCAACGTGCACGCGGCGCGGGTGCAGATCGGCCGACAGTTGGCCAAGGAGCACCCGGTCGAGGCCGACCTGGTGATCCCGGTGCCCGAGTCGGGCACGCCGGCCGCTATCGGGTACGCCGAGGCGTCCGGCATCACCTACGGCGCGGGCCTGATGAAGAACCCGTATGTGGGCCGTACGTTCATCCAGCCGTCGCAGACCCTGCGTCAGCTCGGCATCCGGCTCAAGCTCAACCCGTTGCGGCAGAACGTCCGGGGCAAGCGGCTCGTGGTGGTGGACGATTCGATCGTCCGCGGCAACACGCAGCGCGCCATCGTGCGGATGCTGCGCGAGGCGGGGGCGCTCGAGGTGCACGTCCGGATCTCGTCTCCGCCGGTCAGCTGGCCGTGTTTCTACGGCATCGACTTCGCCACCCGGGCGGAGCTGTTGGCCAACGGGTTGGACAACGACGGCATCCGGCGTTCCATCGGCGCCGACACGCTGGGCTACGTTTCACTTCCTGGCCTGATCGCCGCGACCGAGCAGCCGAAGACTCGCCTGTGTCGGGCATGTTTCGATGGGGAGTACCCGATCGAGCTGCCGGCCGGCAACCTGATCGGCAAGCACGTGCTCGAAGGTGTGGGCCGACGGGTCGCCAACTCGGCGCCGGAGGCACCGCACACCAACGGCTCGTTCGTCGCCACTCCGGGTGGCGTGACCGCAAACCGCCCGTAGCACCAACCGGCGCGGCCCGGCCACCGCCGGCGCGGCACCGAGAACCAAAGGGGAGAACCGTGACGCACGTGTCCGAGCGCAGCGGCGCAGGAAGCAGCCCGACCGGCGGCGGCGACCGTCAGCCCTGGACGGCTGGCGCTGGCCGTCAGGGTCGGAAGCGTTCAGTCTCGTACGCCGATGCCGGGGTCTCCATCGACGCGGGTGACCGCGCCGTGGAGTTGCTGAAGTCGAAGGTGCGGCAGACCCGCCGCCCCGAGGTGCTTGGCGACCTCGGCGGCTTCGCCGGGCTGTTCCGGCTGGACACGACGAAGTACAAGAACCCGATCCTGGCGTCCTCCACCGACGGTGTGGGCACCAAGCTGGTGATCGCCCAGCAGATGGACATCCACGACACGGTGGGCATCGACCTCGTGGCGATGGTCGTCGACGACCTGGTGGCCTGTGGGGCCGAGCCGCTGTTCCTGCTCGACTACATCGCCACCGGCGAGGTCGTCCCGGACAAGGTGGCCGACATCGGCGCGGGCATCGCCGACGGCTGCCGGTACGCGGGCTGCGCGCTGCTGGGCGGGGAGACCGCCGAGCACCCGGGTGTGCTGCGCCCGGACGAGTACGACATCTCCGCGACCGGCGTGGGCGTGGTGGAGGAGAGCGACATCCTCAGCCCGGACCGGGTCGAGGTGGGCGACGTCGTAATCGCGATGCGCTCCTCCGGCCTGCACTCCAACGGCTACTCGCTGGTCCGGCACGTGCTGCTCGGCGCGGCCCGGATGCGGCTGGACATCGTGATCGACGACTTCGGTCGGCAGCGGACCCTGGGTGAGGAGTTGCTCACCCCGACCAAGATCTACGCGAAGGACTGCCTGAAGCTGATCGCCGAGGCCGAGGTGCGGGTCCTCGCCCACGTCACCGGCGGCGGTATTCCCGGCAACCTGGTCCGGGTGCTTCCGGAGCACGTCGACGCCGTGGTCAACCGGTCCACCTGGAAGCCGCAGCCGATCTTCGACCTGATCCAGTCGAAGGGGCGGATCGACGACCAGGACATGGAGTCGACCTTCAACATGGGCGTCGGCATGTTCGCGATCGTCTCGGCGGAGGACGCCGACCGGGCGCTCGCCACGCTTACCGGCCGTGGCATCGAGGCGTGGCAGGCTGGCGAGATCATCGAGGGCACGGGCAACGTGCAGATGGTTGGCCAGCACACCCGCGGTTGATCACGCTCTGGTTATCGTACGAGCACCTGATGAGGGCTTCACCCGAGTGGCCCATGCCGCCTAGCCTGAAGGGCTCAGGCTCGGCGGAGGAGGGCGATGGCTGCTCGGGGACAGACGTTCAGCGGTATGCGCGGCTTGGCCGTCGTCCCGTCGTACGTCGTGATGCAGCCCACGACCCTGTGCAACCTGGACTGCGCGTACTGCTATCTGCCGTTCCGGGCTGCGGACCAGCGGATGTCGGTGCCGGTGGCCGAGGCGGTGGCGGCGGCGGTCAACCCGTGGGCGACGTCCGCTCGGTTCTCGGTGGTGTGGCACGGCGGTGAGCCGTTGGCCGCGGGTCGGGAGCACCTTGCCGACCTGATGGCGCCGTTCGGTCCCGAGGTCGAGCACCATGTGCAGACGAACGCAACGCTCATCGACGACGAGTGGTGCGACTTCTTCGCCCGGCACGAGATGCGCGTGAGCGTGAGCGTGGACGGGCCCCGGGAGCGCAACAGCGAGCGGGTCAACAGGGGTGGGCAGCCGGCGTACGACCGGATCCTGCGGGGTGTGGCGGCGCTGCGTCGGCACGGCCTGCCGTTCTCGGCGCTGGCTGTGGTGTCCCGGCCCGTTCCCGGGCTCGCCGCCGAGTTGTACGACTATTTCCTCGGGTTGGGCTGTGACGTGCTCGGCATCAACATCGAGGAGACCGAAGGCGTCAACACCCGCGACAACAGTCACGACCCGGGGGCTGTCACCGCGTTCTGGGCCGAGTTGGTGTCGGCCTGGCGGCGGGAGCCCCGGATCCACCTGCGGGAGGTCGAGTGGTCGCTGCGGTACACGGCGGCGGTGCTCGACGACGCGGCGGACGTTGTGCTGCCGCGCCGGCTGGATCCGATCCCGACGATCGGGCACGACGGCTCGGTGACGGTGCTCTCGCCGGAGCTGGCGGGCTTCACCGACGCCCGCTACGGCGACTTCAGCAGTGGGAACGTCCTGGCCACGCCGCTGGCGCAGATCCTCGTCGACGCGGCGTCCACGCCGTGGGTGGGCGAGTTCCTGGCCGGGGTGGAGGCGTGCAGGGCGGCCTGCCCGTACTTCGGCTTCTGTGGCGGTGGTCATGCCGCCAACCGTTACTTCGAGCTGGGGCGTTTCGACGGTACGGAGACCGAGCACTGCCGCAACAGCAAGATCCGCCTATTGGAGGGAGTGTTGGAGCATGCCCGAGACCACCAGTCACCGGCGGCCTGAGCACGAAGCGGATGCCATCCCGGACAGCGTCACCGAGCGGGTGCGGGAGGCTGCCCCCGGGCTTGTCGCTCTGCTCCAGGAGGCGGCGGACGCACGGCGGCTGCGGGCGGAGGTGTCGGGCGGGGATGGCGCCAGCGCGGTCTGCGCCTGGAACCACTTCGAGAACATCCCGACCTTCTACAACTGGAACAACCGCCCGCGCTGAGGTCGACCCCGATCAGGGGCCTGTCGGCCGGTAGGTGTTCTCCGGCTGGGGCAGGCCCCTGATCATCGGCACCGGTGTCTTCCCGACGGGCACATGCGTGAGCACGCGGGGCTTACCGCGTGCTCAGTTGCGTCGAGAGGTCAGCGGGTCGGACGTACCCAGGGATCCGGGTCGTCGTCAGCATGATTCTCATCATCATCGTCGACGAACTCTTTAGAGTCGTCGTCGAAGTGGTGCTCAGACTTACCAGCACCCGCCAGTTCGCGCTGCAAGGCGGTGAGGTCGGTGTTCGGGGAGTGGTACTTCAACTCCCGGGCCACCTTTGTCTGCTTGGCCTTAGCACGGCCGCGCCCCATGGCTCGACCCCCTCGCACAGAATGCGGGGCAGCCCGAAGGCGGGCCCCGATGACGTCAGGCATCTCTCGTAGCTCTTACGGTACATGGGGATGCCATCGTTCGGCACCTCGGGTTACCGTCAGCCGGCTCTGCGCGTCGCGTTGATCCGGCCATCACCCAGTGTACCCGGTAAGGAGCGAAGCGGAGACCGCCCGTGACACCAGTCAAAGCGTGACAAACCTGACTCGGCTTCAGCGTACCGAGCACTACCGACCTCCGAGGCCCGGAGGCGGATCCCGGTCGATCCGCCCCCGGGGAGACGCTCAGCGCAGGTGGATCGTGCGCAGGCGGCCGACCTCGGCCATCCGCCGCTCGGCCAGCCGGTCCGCCGCGACCGCGGGCGGTACGCCGTCGGCGTCCGCCAGATGCAGGATCTCGCGGGTGGTGTCGTAGATCCGGGTTGCCCGGAGCTTCGCCCGATCGAAGTTGAAGCCGTCGATCTCGTCGGCCACCTGGATCACGCCGCCGGCGTTGACCACGTAGTCAGGGGTGTACAGGATGCCCCGGTCGGCCAGCAGCTTCTCGATGCCCGGGTGGGCGAGCTGGTTGTTCGCCGCCCCCGTCACCACCTTGGCGCGCAGTACCGGCACGGTGTCGTCGTTCAGAGCGCCGCCCAGCGCGCACGGCGCGTACACGTCGATGTCCGCGGCGACGAGCGCGGAGGCGTCGTCCACCAGGGTGATCTGCGGGTGGTTGGTGCGCGCCCAGGCCAGCGCCTTCGGGTTGACGTCGGTGGCGACCACCTCGGCGCCGTCCTCCAACAGGTGCCCGGCCAGGTACCTGCCGACCTTGCCCAGGCCCGCCACGCCGACCCGCCGGCCGCGCAGGCTGGGCGTGCCCCAGACGTGCTCGGCGGCGGCCCGCATGCCCTGGAAGACACCCCAGGAGGTGAGGATCGAGGAGTCACCGGCACCACCGTGCTCGACGCTGCGGCCTGTCACGTACCGGGTCTCCCGGGCGATCACGTCCATGTCCGCCACGTAGGTGCCCACGTCGCACGCCGTGTAGTAGCGGCCGGCGAGCGACTCCACGAAGCGGCCGTACGCGCGCAGCAGCGCCTCGCTCTTGACCTGCTCCGGGTCGCCCCAGATCACCGCCTTGCCGCCACCCAGATCCAGCCCGGCGAGCGCGTTCTTGTACGCCATGCCGCGGGACAGGTCGAGCACGTCGGCGAGCGCGTCCTCCTCGCTCGCGTACGGGTAGAAGCGGGTGCCGCCGAGGGCCGGCCCCAGTGCGGTGGAGTAGATCCCGATGATCGCCTTCAGGCCGCTCTGCTTGTCCTGGCAGAACACGACCTGTTCGTGACCGGTCAATCCCGGGTCGTCTGTGCTCGCGAATACGCCCATGGCTGGCTCCTGAGATGGTGTGCGCCCTTGTGGGGTGCGGACCTGGTGGACCTCCGGCGGGGATGCTGCCGGTGGGTTCGAGCCTAGTATCGGCCGCCGCGCAGGTGCCCGACGCGCCGCTGTCGTCCCACGTTGCGGCGCGCGTGGGTCCGGCCTCTGACCGCGTACGGGTGCGGTTCGTGGGAGGATCGCGCGGTGCCGTCGCTCTTCGCTTCATACCTGCGCGTGTACGAGCCGCTGACCGCATTCGACCGCGATCGGCAGAGCTACTGGCGCCGCTACGTCTCCGAAGGGCGCGCGGTCGCTCCAATGGAGGGGCCCGGCCGGCAACGGACGGCGGTGATCGAAGCGCTCGGCGCGGGCTGGACGCGGCTACCGGACCTGCCCGAGGAGGCGTACGTCCTGGAGACGGACGACAGCCTGCTGGTCTGCCCCTGGAACCTGCGGATCCGTGTCGCCGAGGCGGCGCTCAGCGCCCGGGACGGGGTGCCCTCGGTGCTCGCCGACGCCTTCGTGCCGCCGGTGCTCGCCGGGCAGGCCAGGGCCGTGGTGGACGACTGGCGCAGTGGTGCCCGGGTCCTGGAACACGGGGTGCCGCGGGTGCACGAGCAGATCGCCACCTGGGGCGTACCGCTGCGGTGGTTCGTGCTCTTCGACCCGACGGAGCGGGACCTGGTGACCGAGGCTGGCCGGCGCGCGATGCGCTACCGCACCGAGATCTCCAAGGCCCGCCGCCGGTCGTCCCGGGCGCTGTCGGTGCTGCGCAAGTCGGTGGGCGAGGCGCCGATCACCGATGCGGTGGAGGAGGCGGCCCGCTGGCTGGAGGAGTTCCATCCGCGTTCGGTGGTGGAGCTGGACTACGGCGGCCTCGTCGACCTGCTTTCCGACGAGACCCTCGAGGCTGACGACTCTCCAGAGCTGGTCGCCAGCGGCCTTGCCGGGCTGTCGCGGGGCGAGGCCGAGGAGGCGTCCGCCGCGTACGACAAGCTCGTGGCCCGGTGGCGTGCGGTGCAGCTGTTGGAGCGGTGCAACTAGGGCAAATAGCCCGAGGAACGCTCCCAAGTCGAGCAGTGCTCGTAGTTGACGCATCACGAACCGTGATCATGAGTCCGAATAAGGTACTTTCTGCCGTGTAAAAGTCGTAAAAATCGGGCATGGTTCATCCGTCCGTCTAGGGACCTTCATCCGTTCGGCCCATGTCGGACATCGGGGACTAGCCGGACCATGGGAGACGCGTCGGCCGGCGGGACCCCGGCCGATGTCTATACATGTGGAGGAGTGACCGATGGCATCGCGAACGCACGAACCAGAGCCGCTACTCACACCGGCCGAGGTGGCGTCGATGTTCCGGGTCGACCCGAAGACGGTGACCCGGTGGGCCAAGGCGGGCAAGCTCAGCGCCATCCGCACTCTGGGTGGCCACCGTCGATACCGCGAGTCGGAGGTCAGGGCGCTGCTGCAGGGTCAGATCCCGCAGCAGCGGCAGGGCGACTGAGCAGCATCAGCTTTTCCGGAAAGGGGCGGTGGATCTCGATCCGCCGCCCCTTTCCACGCCCGTTACCGGTCGTCGACAGTCCACTGTCAGTGTTGTGCCTCGGCAAGCGTCACGCGGATGCCGACAGTGCCGCCCTCGCCCCGGCGCAGCCGGCTGCCGAGCAGGCTCAGCCGGCCGAGCAGCCGGTACTTGTGCTTGAGCAGGTCACGGATCCGGCCGATGTCGCCGGCGTAGATCGTCGCGTGCGCGGGCACCTCCGCACCGTGCGGTCGACCCCGCACGTCACACGGCGCAACTGTCACCTCGCCGTTGCGGCGGATGCGCTTGACCTTGCCCGAGTCGGCCCGGGTCCAGACCGCCAACGCGTCGCCGTCCCGGACCGCCCAGACCGGCGTCGGCACCGCTCGGCCGTCCTTGCGGAAGGTCGTGAGCAGGATGTACTTCTCGGCCGCCAGCCGGTCCAGCATCGTCACGCCGCAAGGATACGGCGGGCACGGCCACTGAGTGGCCAGATAGCGTGAACATTGTGACTGGCGAGCCTCTCATCGGAGACGTGGTCGGCGAGCTGCTGCGGGACGCGCTCGCCGTAGCCACCGGGGTGGGACCCCGGCCGTTGGTCGGCGGACGGCTGCCCCGACCGGTCATCGAGATCATCGAGCGGGACGACGGGCTGATCAACGGCGCTCCGGCCGCGCACTACCTGGACGGACCGGCCGACTGGCAGCCCTACGACCACCGGGCCGTGGACCGGGCGCGGGGCGAGACCCTTGACGTCGGCACCGGCGCCGGCCGGATCGCGCTGCTGCTCCAGGAGCGCGGCGTACCGGTCACCGGGCTGGACACCTCCGCGGGCGCGCTGGCCGTGAGTCGACGTCGGGGCGTACGGAGGTTGGTGCACGGCACCGTGGACACCCACGTCGCCGACGGCCGGCGGTACGACACGTTCCTGCTGCTCGGCAACAACCTCGGGCTGATCGAGGGGCGGCAGCGGGCACCCGGCTTCCTCGCCGCGCTCGCCGCGCTGGCACGACCCGGGGCGCAGATCATCGCGCACGGCACCAACCCGTACGGCACCCGCGATCCACTGCACACCGGCTATCACGAGCGCAACCGCAGTCGGGGTCGGCTCGGCGGCCAGTTGAGGCTGCGACTGCGCTACCGCGAACTGGGCACGGATTGGTTCGACTACCTGGTCTGCTCGCCCGACGAGTTCGCCGAACTGGTGCACGGCAGCGCCTGGCGGCTTACCGATGTGGACGACCGCGACGCCCCCTACTACCTGGCCACCCTGCGTCTCGCCGAATGACCTTGTGGGTGTAAGGAAGGGCCCCTTATTAACGCCTGGCGTTAATAAGGGGCCCTTCCTTACACCTCAGACCTGGACGGTCGGAGGAAGCTGCTCGGGCGGCAGGCCACCGTCGCCGTCGACCACCTCGTCGGGGGTGCCGTCCTCGTCGATGTCCACCATGGTGATGTCCACCTTGCCGTCACCGTCGGTGTCGAACTGGAACAGATCGGCCTTGCCGTCGCCGTCGGTGTCGACCACCCACACGTCGGTTCGACCGTCGTTGTTGGTGTCAGCGCGCAACAGGTCGACCCGTTCGTCGCCCCGGGTCTCCACGACCTCCGAGTCGGTGCTGCCCGGGTCGGTGACGCTCTCCGGTGCCTGGCTCATGTCGACTGGTCCTTCCCTTGAGTTGACAGGCCGTACGTACCCGATCCCGCGCTCCCCCACGCATGGGCCGGGCCGTCGTGCTGTTTAGGGTCGCACCATGACCGAGCGGATCCGACGGAGCACCCGGGTCGACGCGGCGGGGACCCCGCGCGCCACCGGGCCGGACAGGGAGGCGTGATGAACGATCGTTTCGTGGTCGTCGGTGCGGGCACGATGGGGCTCGGCATCGCGTACGTGGCGGCTGGCTCCGGGCATGCAGTGGAGTTGGTGGAGGTGGACCCGGAGCGGGGCGCGACCGCGCTGAACCGGCTCGCCGACCTGTGGGAGCGGGCTGTGCAGCGCGGAAAGCTGACCGCCGACGAGGCCGCCGCCAACCGGCAGCGGGTGACGCTGCGCCCGAGGCTCGCCGCTGTCGACCCCGCCCCGGCGGTGATCGTGGAGGCCGTACCGGAGCGGCTCGACCTGAAGCGGGCCGTGCTGCGCGACGCCGCCGCTCTGACCCCGGCCCTGCTGGGCAGCAACACCTCAAGCATCGCCATCGGCGAGTTGGCCGCCGGCCTCCAGGCGCCGGAGCGCTTCGTCGGCCTGCACTTCTTCAACCCGGTCTGGGCGATGGCTCTGCTGGAGATCGTGGTCGGCCCGGCCACCGCCGAGGAGACCACCGCCGCGGCCGTCGCGCTCGCCGGTCGGCTGGGCAAGGACCCCGTCGTCGTACGCGACATGCCGGGCTTCGCCACCTCCCGGCTCGGGGTCACCCTGGGGCTGGAGGCGATCCGCATGGTCGCCGACGAGGTGGCCAGCCCTGCCGACATCGACAAGGCGATGGTGTTGGGCTACCGGCACCCGATCGGGCCGCTGGAACTCACCGACCTGGTCGGCCTTGACGTGCGGCTGGACATCGCACGGACCCTCCAGGCCGCGTACGGGGACCGCTTCGCGCCGCCGCCGCTGCTAGAGGAGATGGTGGCCGCCGGACGTCTGGGCAAGAAGTCGGGGCAGGGCTTCTACACGTGGGACGGCGGTGTGAAGCGGTGAGCGGGCTGCGGATCGAGGAGCTGCCGGACCGGCTCGTGGTCACGCTGGACCGACCGGAGAAACGCAACGCCATCGACGCCGACCTCGTCGCCGAACTGCACCAGGTCTGCGCCGAGTTGGAGGCGCGTCCCCGGCTGCTGTTGCTTACCGGCGGCGCGGAGGGCATCTTCGCCGGCGGCGCCGACATCGGCCAGCTCCGCGAGCGGGGGCGCACCGATGCCCTGGCCGCGATCAACTCGGCGGCCTTCGCACGGATCAGGGCGTTGCCGATGCCGAGTGTGGCCGCCGTCGACGGCCCTGCGCTGGGCGGCGGCGCGGAGCTGGCGTACGCCTGCGATCTGCGGGTGTGCACGGCGCGGGCGGTCTTCGGCCAGCCGGAGGTGCGGTTGGGCATCCTGGCCGGCGCCGGCGCGACCCACCGGCTGCCGGCGCTGATCGGCGAGGCCCGCGCCAAGGAGCTGCTGTTCACGGGCCGCCGGGTGGATGCCGCCGAGGCGCTGCGGATCGGCCTGGTGAACCGGGTGGTGGACGAGCCGGGTGAGCTGTTGGCAGTTGCGCACGGGCTGCTGGACGAGATGGCCCAGGGCTCACCGTTGGCCTTGCGGCTGACCAAGCTGGCTGTGGACGCGCCGGCCGCCGCGCACCCGCAGCTCGATCTGGTCAGCCAGGCGGTGCTGTTCGAGGACGAGGAGAAGCACCGCCGGATGACCGAGTTCCTGCAACGTCGTCGCGCCCGCTGACGCAGGTGAAACACCCACCGTCTGCCGGCGCGCGGCGCTGCTCGGCCACGATCGACTCGGGTTCCTTGAAATCGGGGCATCGGACGCGCTCGGATACCGCGATCTGCAGGAGAGCGAGTTGATCACGGGCGCCGCCTCAGACGGAACGGCCGCACCGGCGGGAAGCCGGTGCGGCCGTCGCGGTCCGCGGTCGATGCTCAGTGCCGGATCTGCACCCCGGAGTCGGCGAGCGCACGGATCACCTGGGCGGACTCGCCGAACCCGATGATCAGTACGGCGTCCGCGCCGAATTCCTTGATCTCCTTCGCGCCGCTCGTGAAGTCCACCGGAGGCGAATCCGGGTCCGGCGGCGGCTCGTAGGTGAGCAGTTTGAGGCGGTCACCGGCGATTCCGGCCTTCTCCAGCTCGCCACGGACGGTGGCCTGAAGGCCCTCGCCGTAGGAGTCCTTGCGAGCCACGATGACGATCTTCTGCGATCCGTCGCGAAGGATGACGTCGGCAAGCGCCCGGCCCTGGAGGCTGTCCGGCGGGGCGGTACGGAAGTAGAGGCCGTTGTCCTCGACATCGGTCAGGCTGGCGTCGGTGTTTGACGGCGAGAAGAGGATCCTGCCGGCCTTCACCACGTCCGGCAGTACCTCGCGGGAGATGCCCGAGGCGCCGGCGCCGATGATGACGCTCACGCCTTCCGCCGCGTGCCTGGCCACTGTCGCCTTGGCCACCGCCGGGCTGGTGCCGTCGTCGCCGTCCATCCACGTCACAGGCTTGCCCAGCGCACCACCGGCAGCGTTGATCTCCTTGATCGCCAGAGCGGCGCCAGCGGCCATCGGCGGGTACGCGAGCGCCAGGTCGCCGGTCTTCGGCAGCAGGCCGCCGATGATCAGAGGCTTCTGCTTGTCGTCGTCGCCCGGGCGGGCCTTGCGCGCCTTCGGCGGAGCCTTGGTGCTCGCCGCCGACTCGGCGCCCGCACCGACGAACTCGGTCTTGCCGTCGTTGATCTGCTGGCCGTCGAACGTCAGCGTGGCGTAGCTCGCCGTGGCCGGCTCACCCTTGTCGGTGAAGCCCGCACGGGTCAGCGACACACTGCGGTACTCGATGTCCTGTCCGGCACGGGCCAGGGTCAGGCAGGTGGCCGGGTCCTCGCAGCGCTGACCGTTGTTCGTGACGCCGACTATCTGCTTCGCGATGGCCGCCGGGTCGGTGCTCCCGGCGAGCTGGGCGGCGAGCGCCGCGATCACCACAGCGTCGTACGTCTCCGCCGAGTAGAGGAAGTCCGTCAGCGCCGGATTGACGGACCGTAGCCGGCTCTTGAAGTCGTCGGGCAGAGGTGTGAGCGGCGTGGTCCCCTTCATCCCATCGACGAGATCCGCGCGTTCCTTCAACTCCGCTGGGTAGGAGTTGAGCATGTTGCCATCCGTGCCATAGAGGCGCACCTGTTGGGCGCTGCCCTCTTCGGCCTTGTCATCCCCGCAAGCGCTTGTGGCGAGCAGGATCGTCGCGCAGGCGGCCAGTGTGGCCACCCGCGAACGGCGTGATACGAGCATGGTCGTCCTTCCTCCGGCGAAGGTCCGCTGCGCACATTAGCGTGCCGGGCCTGGCAGCGGGACCGTGGAGGTGCTGTAATGCGCAGGCCACCCAGGTTGAACACGCAGAGTGACGAGCCTGCGGGGCCTTGACCTCCGGTCCTACTGTGCGCTGCGTGACCGACCTACCACAGCAGACGTTCGACGACGCGGCCGCCGTGCTCAGCTCGGCACTCTCTGGCGATGGAGACGCGGTGGTGGGGGCATTCGACGCGGTTGTCGACCGTGCCGGCCTGCCCGGCGCGTACGGGGTCGCCTGGTGCCTTGCCGCGACGATGGTCGGTGACACGCCATCGACCACCGGATGCGCGTTGGACTTCCCCGGAATCGAACAGGCGGCCTATGACGCCCGCTGGGTGGCGCGGTTCGTGAGCGCGTACGCCAACCAGGACGTACCGACCGGGGAGGCGCTGTTCGGTGCGGCCGCTGCCGACGGGCTGCTCTCCGACTGTCTGCTCACGCTCGCCGGCTCGACCATCGCCACCCTGCGCAGCCGCGCCGGCTGACGCTTCGCGCGGCGCCCGTCGGGACCCGGGCGCCGCGCCCATCCGGACCGCTCAGAACGCGTGGTACGCCACAAGTGGCTCGTACTCGTAGCGGAGGTTCTCGAAGCGGACCCGGAAGTTGACGCCGTCGCGGACATTGGTCGCAACCGTGATCCAGCCGGAGTTGGCCGGCAGGTAGGTCCAGTAGTTGCAGCTCCCCGTCTTGTCGACGAAGATCACGCAGGCGTCCGTGCCGTACGCGCTGGCGTTGCGCACGTTGATGTCACGGCACCGGCTCGTGGTGCGGTAGGTGCCGGCCTGGCCGCCGTAACCGCCGGTCTGGAAGAACGACCGGACCGCACCGCCGTAGCAGGTGGCGAGCGTGGCGTAGAGGTTCGGCCCCGAGACCTCCGGACCGGCCGGTTTGACCTGGTTGACCTCTGTGGCTTGGGCGGCGGAAGTGGCCTGGGCGGCCTGAGCGGGTGCGCCGACGGCGAGCAGCGTGGCGGCCGTGGCGACGGCGAGCAGGCGAGCAATCGGGGATGACATGCGGGCCTCCGGAAACGATTCACTGACCGTCCGTACCGGACGGGCGAGCCGATCGTGACGATGATACTCATCGATTGATCTGCCTGTGGTCCCGTCGCTGTCGGTCGGGTGTGATAGCTCTGGAGGCATGTCCGAGGCCATGCTCAGCAAGGTGCGCAAACTGCTGGCCCAGGCCGAGGACCCGGCCTGCACGCCTGCCGAGTCGGCCGCGTTCACCGCCAAGGCGACCGAGTTGATCGCCCGCTACGGCGTCGACAGGGCGCTGCTCGCCGTCCGCGACCCCACCACCGACCCGGTGGGCGACCGGGTGCTGGACATCGTCGCCCCGTACGCCCGCGACAAGGTAGGCCTCCTCGCCGCCGTCGCCGAACCACTGCGCTGCCGCTGTGTCCGTCGCCCGCGGGGCAACGGGTTCACGCTGCACCTCTTCGGCTTCGCCAGCGACCTGGAACGGGTCGACCTGCTCTTCACCTCGCTGCTCGTCCAAGCGGCACACGGGCTGGCTGCCACGACGGTGCCCGAGGGCGAGCACCTGGCCGCCTTCCGCCGGTCCTGGCTCGCCGGCTTCGCAGAGGTGATCGGAGGTCGACTCTGGGCGGCCGAGAGGGCAGCAGCCAGCGAGCCGGGCACACCGTCCGTGGCGCTGGTGCTGGCCGACCGCTCAGACCGGGTGCAGCGGCGGCTCGCCGAGGAGTACCCGCGACTGCGTACCGCCCTGCCGCGCCGGCTGGCCGGCACCGGCTTCGACTCCGGGGCGGAGGCCGGGCAACGCGCGAACCTGGGCGGCCGTGACCTCAACACCCGCTCATCCGCCGCTCGACAGCTCGGCGGCGGCTGATCCCCCTGCGCTGCCGGGGGCGGCGGCCGTCGAAGCTGCCGCGCTGCCAGGCGCGGCGGCTGGCTCAGGCGGGGCTGGCGGGGTGGCGGCGAGCCACGGTGGCGAGGTAGCGGGAGAGCAGCTCGTGCCAGCCTGCTGTGAGCGCCTTGCGGTATCCCTCGGCAGCCTCACCGTGCCTGTCGAAGTGCCGGTGCTCAAGCTCGACCCGGGTGCGCTCGGGCCCGTCCGCCAGGAACAGCACCTCGACCTCACTGGCCCGAGCCGGATCCGGCACCGGCACCCGGTCCGGGCCGATCTGCCAGGCGAAGACCAGCCGGCGGGGCGGATCCCAGGTGAGCACCCGTCCCCAGTCGGCGCGGAAGCCGTGCGGCCCGATCTCGTACAGCATGCCGCCGGCCTGCGGCTCCATACCCAGCTTGGCGAGCGCCTCCGGACCGGACCAGGTGTATTCGGTGACCCACCAGTCGCTCAACTCGTCGGTGAAGACAGCGAACGCGTGCTCCGGCGGCCCTGGGACGAGGAGGCTGCACCGCAAGGAGAAACGCTCCAGGTCCTGACGGATGCCGGCCGGATCAGTCATCTCCTGTCCCATAGGCCCGGACCATACCGGCTGATGCCCGGGTGTGCAGCTTCGCGCAGTGCCTTTTCCAGACAGTGAGTTGCCGAGCGGTCACAGATGGGATGCCCCGCCGGAAAGCGGGTAACCGCGCCGGACGTCCGAACGACCGGGCGGTGTACGGGGTGGAGCGGAAGCATGAGCGAGAGCGCGCAGCAGCGGAAGCCGGACCGGAACGTCGACGACCCCGACGTCCTGCTCGACATTCCGAAGGTATCGGTCGACACGCTGCGGCTGGCCGTCGACGGGTTGGACGCCGAACTCTCGCTGCGGGCACGGCTGGCCAACCTGCTCCACATCGACGCCGGCGTACGGGTGCACCTGCGCGGCGTCGAACTGGACGTCGACGGCGTGCAGGCCGAGGCGCAGTTGCGCGTGCGGTTGGAGCAGCTGGTGGCGCTGCTGAGCAAGGCGCTCGACACGATCGACAACAACCCGCAGGTGGTCGAAGCCATCGGCCGGTCGGCCGTCCCCGCGATCGACGACCTCAGCCGCGGCACCGAACAGGTGACCGTCAGGGTCGCCGAAGGCAGCGCCTCGGCACAGCACTCCGGGGTACGCGACGAACTGCGCCGGCGATCAGCAACGCCGGGAACCATTGCGCGCCCGACCCGACCGGGTTCCGAGCGGACCGGTACGCCAGACCGGGGCCGAGCGGAGGCTACCGGGCCAGCGGGATCGCGTCCGGGCGAGCGCCGACCGACGGGCCGCGGCCCTGCGGACCGGGTGCCCGAGGATCAGAGCGGCAACGGTCAGGGTGGCAGCGGCGGGCAGGGCGGCAGCGGTCAGGGCGGCAGCGGTCAGGGTGGCAGTGGCCAGGGCAGCGGCGGTCCCGGTGGCAGTGGCGGTCCTGGTGACAGCGGTCAGGGTGGCGGGCCGGGCGGGGCTCAGGCTGCCGCTCAGAGCGCTACGCAGTTCGCCGAGCAGGCGGGTGAGACTCTGCGGCAGGCGGGGCGCAGCGTGTGGGAGGCGATCCAGGGCGGCCTGGCGCAGCACCGCCCGCCGGACCGCCGGGATTAGCGACGGTGCCTGGTGCGCAGTCGACAATGAGGCCGCAGCGGCGGGCACAAAAGCAAGATCCCCACCTACGTTTCCGCTGGTGGGGATCTCTGTAGCCCGGCGAAAGGCTATGTGGCCAGGGGCGGGGTCGAACCGCCGACCTTCCGATTTTCAGGCACCTGCATTTCCGCAGGTCAGGGAGGCGCCGAGGGGTGTCGTGCAACCAACGTGCATCTAGTTGCGCATCGTGATGTGCCGGGGCAGTCGTGCAACGTCGCCGTGCGCGGCGAGTTCGGACAGCGCGTTGGCGATCTCGCGATCCCGTCCGTCGACGGCGTGGAGGTACCGGCGAGCGGCAGCCATGGACGAGTGCCCGAGTCGCTTCATCAAGTCGGCCAGGGTCGCGCCGGTCTGCGCGGCGAGGGTCTGCCCGGTGTGCCGCAGGTCGTGGAAGGCCAGATCATCTAGACCGACCTTCTTCCGTGCCCGGACGAACGCTTGGTAGAGGGTGTTGCCCCGCAGCGGCGTTCCATCACGGCTGACGAACAGGCGATCTTTGCCCGCGTACGTGTCCAGATGCAGCCGGACCAGCGGCACGACGTGGGGTGGAATGGTGATGGTTCGCTTCCCAGCCTCCGACTTCGGGTCCTTGTCGAATGCCTGCCCGGGTGCGTGCAAGGGTTCGACGCGGGCCTTCCGGACAGTGATCGTGTGTTGGGTCAGGTCCACATCTGCGACGCGTAGACCGGCGATTTCGCCGCGCCGCAGGCCGCACCAGGCGGCGATGAGAACAGCGGTGCGGTATCGCGGGGTGATGGCGTCGACCAGGGCGACGACCTGAGCGGGCGTAGCAACTGGTCGCTCAGCGACGCGGACCGTTCCAGCGCCGGGGATCTGGCACGGGTTCCGGGCGATGATCCCCTCACGAACAGCGGTGTTCATGACCATGCGCAGAAAGCGGTATGACTGAGAGATAGAGGTACGGCCACCCTTGCCCCGGAGGGCGGCAGCGTGCCATTCCCGAACCCGACTCGCGCTGAGTTCACGAAGCGACACACCGACCAGCGGTGCCAGATGCAGCCGGAGGTTACGTTCGCACGTCTCCCGCCATCGGATGCCGATCTTCGGGCTGTCCCGCAGGATGGCCCGCGCGTAGTTACCGAATGTCTCTGAGGCCGCACGGTCGTCCAGCCAGGTACCGCGCGAGATGTCTGCCTCGACCAGCGTCAACCAACGGTTAGCGTCTGTCTTGGTCTTGAAGGTGTGCGGCGCGGTCTGGCGAGCACCACCGCCCGGGGGTATGAACGAGGCTTGGAACCGCCCGGAAGGCAGCTTGCGGACCATGCCGAAACGGCGCTTACCCATCAGGCCACCGCCTTCCCATTCGACCACTCAACGGTGATCGGCTCGACCGTGCCAGCAGCGATGAACTCCGTGAGAGCTGACTCGGGAATCCGGACGTGAGCGCCGACCTTGACGAACCGGATGCGCCGTTCAGCGATCAGCCGGCGCGGGAAACGCTCGGTGGTCCCGAGGCGGACCGCGACCTCAGCCACAGTCATCAGCCGATCCATTACCGGACCACCTTCCGAGCCGAGGGAAGCTTTTCGTCGGGGCCAGGTACTGCTGGTAGCAGTCCTCGGCGAAGTAGTACGGCCGAATCGTCCGGTGAACCCGCGTCCGCACGGTCCCGCGCAGCAAGCAGGGCCGCCC
Organism: Micromonospora sp. DT68; assembly: GCF_049847245.1. Taxonomy (NCBI): domain Bacteria; kingdom Bacillati; phylum Actinomycetota; class Actinomycetes; order Micromonosporales; family Micromonosporaceae; genus Micromonospora; species Micromonospora sp. DT68. The sequence continues at coordinate 68,117 of NZ_JBNCNZ010000003.1, read as the reverse complement.
GCCATTGCGCCCGTTGGGACAGTGCCCGCAGGAGCCGGTGTTGCAGGGGTGGGATGTCCGGGTCGTCGGGGCGGGCCATCTCCCAGGCGTAGGCGGCGGGTTGGTCCGGTCCGGCGGGGTCGGCGTCGTCGGCGCCGGTGGTGATGCCGAGGAGGTTGCGGACCCAGGCGCGGGCGTCGGCGCGGTGGTCGGCGAGGGTTTTTCCGGACCAGTCGCGGGAGACGAGGATGCGTCGGCCGCCGATGCCGAGGGTGGCGCGTTGGTGGACTTTGCCTTTGCAGCGTCCCGCTTGCAGCCGCCCGTGTGCTTTCTTGGGTTGGATGCCGTAGAGCAGCCAGTTGGCGCACCGTTCGTTGCACGGCGTGATCCGGAGTTGGTGCCATAGCCGGTCGAGGTGCTCGCGTTGCCGGTCGGTGTCGGTCTTGTGGCAGTCGGCGGCGCTCTTGGTGATGTACTTCGTGATGTAGCCGATGGTGCGGTCGGCGTGCACGGTTCCGGGGGTGACGCCTTCGGCGTGGACCTGACGACCGAAGCGGACGACGTGGACGGGTTCGGCGTCGGGGTCGGCGTCGATCAGGTCCAGGGCGTCAGCCCACGACGGCAGCGATTCAGCGGTGTCGGGGTCAACCCACTCGCCGCGGTCGTTGTCCCAGAGGGGCGGCCGGTCGAGGGAGTACACGGGTTCGTCAGCGGGTGGCCACCAGACTTGGTGGTAGGTGGCGGCGGCGACCTGCCGCAGCATTGCGCGGGGGATGGTTCCTCGGATGGCGAAGTGCGCGTGCGGCGCGAGGCGGCGTTGGGGCTCGACGCACCCGGCGTACTGGACGTTCCAGCCGGCGCATCGGCGCAGGTTCTGCCAGAACCGGTCGAGGAGCCGGGCGAAGTGCACCGCGTCCCAGGCAGCGCGCCGGTAGTCGTAGGTGTCCGGGTCGACGGGTGTGCCGTCGGGTCGAACGCGGCCGTAGCTGTCGAGGGTGAGCGACAGCCACATCGAGGGGCGATGTTCGGTGCCGTCCGGAGCGGTGTAGACCCGACCAACGGTGCGGCGCTCGACCTTCTTGCGGGGTAGGTCGGGGGCGTCCTGGCGACGCTTGGTGGACCGCTTGCGCCGGGTGCCCTCAGCGTCTTCGTCGTCGTGGGGTGGGGCGACTTGCCCGCGTAGCCCTTCGGCGGCGATGGCCTCCTCTACCTCCGCGATGGCATGGTCGATGCCGGGTAGCTGGTCGAACTGTGCGGCGCGTTGGGCTTCGTCGCGGGCGAATTCCAGGTGCGCCCGCAGGAGGATCAACTCCCGTTGGGCGTCGGTGGCGGGGTTGGGGGCGGGGGCGGGTTCGTCGGTGCGGTGCCAACCTTCCCGGATCTGGGTCTGGCGTAGCCGGCGGGCGCGTTTGGCGCACGGCTCGCACTTGTCCTCCCGGGTAGTGCCGCAGGGCAGGTCGATGACTTCGGTGTGGCCGGTGTGCAGGTCGGTGCGGCGCAGGGTGACCGGGCGCAGGCACACGCCGTACTCGGCGGCCATCTCGGTGAGCACCTGACGCGACATGGGCAGCGCGAGGCGGGCAGCACGAGACCCGCTCGCCGGCGCAATGGTCACCGGGGCGGGGTTGGGTTCGGTGGTGGCGTCGGGGGTGAAGCCGGGCAAGGTCGGGGCGGTCAACGGGTCACCTCCGGGAGGTCGAACAGGGTGGGTTGGGTGTCACCGATCGGGATGGTGCGGGTCGGTCCGGCGGCGCTCGCCCAGCGATGGGCAGCAGCGGTGTGCCGGGCGCAGGTGGTCTCGGCGCGGTAGCTGCCGGTGCCGGGTTGGCCGGCTTCGATCAGGGCGGTGGCTGGCCCACCGCAGCGGGCGCAGTAGGTGGGCCAGCCGGTAGCCATGGCGGTCAGTGGCCGCAGCCGGGGCAATGCAGACCCGGGCAGCAGCGACCCGAGCCGCGCAGCAGCAGGGTGATGACGATCAGGACCAGGACGACGCCCGCGACAGCGGGGAACGCAGCCCGGATCGTCTGGACGAGCTGCGCGGCGAGATAGCCGACAGCGGCGAGGGCGCCCACGGCCGGGACCACGATGGCAACGGCGACTCGACCACGGTTGACCCTGCGGGCCGGGGCGGGTGCGGGCCAGGTGGTGTCGAGGAACCGCACCGTGACCGTCACCCGGGAATCCCCAGGGATCAGTCGTGGCTCGCTCATCGACAGCAGCCGGTTGGAGTCGCGGACCAGGGCGACGGTCGCGGCGACTTCGGCAGGGGTGCCAACGATCCGGCGAGCGACAACGGCGGGGCGGCGGGTTTGGACGCGGGCGAGCTGGGTGCGGGTCATCGGGTCACCTCCGAGGTGAAGACGTGGCCGTTGCGGGGGGCCTGGACGACGGACGACACCAGCGCCGACCGCATCGACGTCGGCAGGGCGGGTGCGGCGACGGCCGGTGCCAGGTCTACGGGCGGAACAGGGTCGGGGGCCGGGGAGTTGGCAGGTTCGGTGTCCTCGGTGGCTGGCTGATTCTTGGCGGCCAGGTCGCGGGCAGCGGTGAGGAGGGCCGTGGCTTCGGCTTCGATCGCGGCGAAGTCAGGTCGGATGCGTCCGGCGACGAGTTCGACGCCGATGACGAGGACGACGACCAGGGCGAAGATGAGGCGCAGGCCGAGGCTTCCCGGGGAGGCGAAGTTGATGGTGGCCGACAGCATGGCGGCGGCGGCAAACACGACCATGGCCCCGCGCTTGGCGTCACGGGCGATGCCCGAGGTGCGGACGACGGTCAGCATCGACACCATCGCGGCGTCGAAGATCAGCGGCACCAGGTAGGCGAAGTAGCCGGCGTTCTGGGTCCACAGGTAGTGGGCTTGGTGCAGGTAGCTGGTCAGGAGCGCGCCGAGCAGAACGAATCGGTTGTACCGCTTAATCGAGTTGATTGCCTTGAGCATGGTCGGCACCGCGTTGCGGGCGTACTCGGCCGCGAACTGCTCGGTGACAGTGGCCGGGTCAGTGGTCGACACGAGCAGTCACCTCCCGATTGGTCACGACCGGCGGTGCCGGGCGCAGCCAGGCGCGCAGGTTGCGGATGTAGACGGCGCCGTAGGCGAAGCAGGAGACGAGGAAGCCCCACTGCTCGGTCGTCAGGGAGTAGGCCAGCCACAGGAGTTGGGCGGCGAGGCCGACGGCCCAGCCGGTCCAGGAGCGCTTACCGGCGAGGTAGAGACCGGTGACACCGACGGCCATCAGGAGCCAGGACCACAGCTGCGGGTTCATGCAGCCCACCCCCACGCTTCGGCGTCGTCGGCAGCGATTTCGGCGTGCCGGGCGAGCGCCGCGGCGAGGATCGCGTCGGCAGTGGTGTCGGGGGCGCAGTAGGGGCACTGCTGGTCGGGGTCGGTGTGGGCGAGATCGAGGCAGGTCCGGCGGATGGGCCGGCGGTTGAGTCGACGGGTACGCATCACGAACTCCAAGCGGGAGAAGTCAGCGGTGGGTGGGGGTGATGTGCACGCGGATCCACTCCGGCGGCTCGCCGGTCGAGGCCACGGCTTCCGACAGGCAGCGCCACAGCGCCCACGCCTCAGCCGGGGTCAGGTACATGCGGCGCCGTCCGGAGCCGACCGCGACGTACAGGTCGGCGTCGGGGGTGACCCGGACCGTGACCGGCACGGACGCCTTGTCGACGTGCGGGGCGCGTAGCCGGTAGAAGCGGCGCTGCTCCGGGGTCTGCTCGTCGGGTTCGTCGGCGTAAGGCATCCGCACCGGAACGTCCTCGGGCAGTTCGGTCATCGGGGGTCACCGCCGTTCGGGGTGGTGTTGAGGTCCAGGGCGTTGAGCAGCGACGGCGGCAGCAGCGGAGCGGCCTGCCGCGGTGGGGCCGGCCGGTAGGTGTGCCGCCCGTTGGTGCGGGTCGGCTTCACCGGGGCCGGGGCTTCGACCGGTTCCGGCGCCATCTCGGGCGGGGCGGGGAACGTCGCGGCCATGTCCCGGATCAGGTCGTCATCGACGTACGAGAACCGGACCCGGGCAGGTTCGGGCTGGCCGTCGAGCAGGACGTAGGCCACGCCCTTGGCCGACAGCGGGATCTGATCCGCGAGTGCTCCGCGGTCGCGGGCGCCGTCACCGAGCAGGAGGTCGACGTGGCCGCGTTCGGTGAGGCCGAGGGCGATGCGGGTCGGGAACAGGTCCCTCACCGAGACGACTTCCTTGCGGGGGTCTTGGGTGGCGGCGACGACCAGGACGCCGAGCCCGGCACCCTGCGACAGCAGCAGCCCCAAGCTCTGGGCGATCCGGTTACGGATGTCGCTGTCGGGCAGGTAGGCCAGCAGGGCGGCGATCTCGTCAATGACGATGACGATCAGCGGCTCGTCCACGGTCGGCGTGTGCACTCGGACCTTGCCCCGCAGCAGCCGTTGCCGGGCACGCATCCGGGCAACTGCGTCGTCCAGGAGATCCGCCATTCGCGACCAGTCGTCATCGACGTAGCGGGAGAACAACGGCCGACCGATGGACAGCTCCATGCCGCCCTTCGGGTCGATCGCCCACACCTTCACGAGGCCCGAGCGGATGCCGGCGGCGACCGCCCGCAGCAGGGACCAGATGACTGAGCCCTTGCCCATCCGGGTCGCGCCGCCGATCAGCACGTGCGTCGCCAGGAGTCGCAGGCAGTACACGGCCAGGTCCTCGCGCAGCCCCAGCGGTAGGGCGGTGAAGTCGGGGCGGGCCGGCACGGGCAGCGGCGCCACGATGCGGGTCAGCGGGTCGCGGCGGATGAACACCAACCACACATGCCGAGGCCGGTCCCGGAACCGAATCGCGTCGACCCGGCGCAGCAGCCACGCCAACCGACCCCAGCGCTCGGGCGGTGCCTGCCGGCGGCCGGAGAACACACGGCAGTGCCGGGTGCCGAACGAGTACGCCAGATCCCGAGCCGCCTTGTGATACGCCTCCGGGTTCTGCCCCCGAGGCATCCGCAGCACCACCTCGTCGGTGGCGTAGGAGCAGCGCACCGAGAGCAGGTCAGGGACCTTCTCTCCACCGTCGTACTTCTTCACCAAGCCGCACAGCGTCATCGCCTCGTGCCACTGACGCCGGTAGACCCACAGCCGCCGCCACACAGTGACGGCACGCAGGACCACCAGGCGGTGAAACGAGTCCCGACCGCGCCAGAACCACACACCGCCGGCAACGGCGAGGGCGAGCAGGACCAGAAGGTGAGGCCACCAGCCCCGCGTCTGGTAAACGTCGACGGCGACCAGGACCAGGGCGACGCCCGGCCAGGCCCGCCAGTGCCGCAGCGCCCAGACCGCGAAGCGCACCACCGCCACGGCGAGGCGAGCCAGGAGGAAGGCGATTGTGACCGTCCAGACCAGCGGCCACGGGGTGGCGACCTGGAGGCGGCGGAAGTTGACCAGCGGGGCGCGCATCACGCCACCGCCTTACGGGTGCTGTGCTGCTCGGTCCACGCTTCCGCGCAGGTCTTGTGCACCGGCTTGCCCGCAGGGCTGCGGCAGATCGCCGGCTTCCCGCAGATCACACACGGGACCGGAGCGCCGGCACTACCGCCGCGAGTCCAGTCCAAGGAAATTGGCATGATGAACCTGCCCTTCCAGGCCGAGAGGATTGGTGAGGGCAGCGGGGCGGTCAGGCCGTCGGAAGCGGACCGCCCCGCGCCAGAAAAGGGATCAAGCAGCCTTGCCGCGCGACTCCGCCAAGGTCTTCGGCGCCGTCAACGCGGTCGCCCGGTAGGAGTAGGCCAACCGGCCGTTGCTGCCGACGTACGGCGTCACCATCAGGTTCTCGAACTCCACCAGCTGGAACGGACCCACCGGCGGCACCGGCTGCACATCCGCCAGAACCTTGATCGACACCTCACGCGAGCGAGAACCCAACTCCGGGTCCATGTCCATCACCCGGCACTGCCACACCCGCTGACCCGTCAGCTTGTCCTTCGACGGCGTCCGCTGTCGGGTCGCCTCGTTGAAGTCCTGCGCCTCCGCGATCGAGTCCGGCACCAACACACAACCGTGCGGAAAGACCGCCTCGAACGGAACCGAGAACCGAGTACCACCCCTGAGGGCCATGTCGATCTCCTTCGCTGCTGCGACTTGACCGGCGCTCCGGTCTCTGTGATGCACCTAACCTAACAACTGATATGCACACCAGTCAACTGTTAGGTCCAAGGTTCTCGTGGAGCGCATGCGAGCAGTCAGAGCACCTGTCATCTGTTAGGCCGCTGGTAGCCTGCAATCGATACGCGACGTCAACCAGAGGGAGCACCGCGATGACCTCTCCGCAGGGCCGCACTGAGCGGCCGGAGGCCCGGCATCAGCAGGTGGCTCGGAACATCCGCAACGAGATTGAGGCGGGTCGACTGGTGCACGGCACCGCCCTGCCATCGACCAGGAAGCTTGCGGAAGAGTGGGGCGTCAGCGTCTTTACCATCACCGAAGCCATGAAGGTGCTGGCCGATGAAGGGCTCGTCATCAACGAGTCCCGCTCGAAGCGGGTGGTTCACGCGCCAGACCAGCTGCGCCGCAGCGAGGTGCGCCCGGACCGTCCGCGAGTTTTGTTGATCGGTGGCTACGCAGGTAGCGGTAAGACCGAGTTGGGCCGCATCTTGGCGCGCGAAACGGGGTGGCCGATGCTCGATAAGGACACTCTGACTCGGCCAGTAGTTGAGGCCGCGCTGGAAACGCTGGGACTTTCGCCGAACGATCGCGAGTCGCAGACGTACTTGAGCACCATCCGCCCGCGCGAGTACGAAGCCCTGCAAGACGCGGCTAGTGAGAACTTGCAGTGCGGTAACAGCGTCGTTGTGACAGCGCCCTTCATCCGAGAGTTCGGGGATCCCGCATGGATGGCCCGCACACGCGCGTTCTATGAGACGGCGAACGCCGTTGTCACTGTGGTGTGGGTGTACTGCGACGCCGACACGATGCTGACTTACGTACGTCGGCGCGGTGCTGCCCGCGATGGATTCAAACTTGCCGACTGGCCGGCATACGTTGCCTCCATCAACCTTGGCTTCCGCCCAGCGGACGCTCACCTGGTGGTGGACAACTGCGCTTCGAGCCGGCCGTTGCAGGAGCAGGCCAAGGAACTGGTAAAGGGGATCCTCGCGGGCGAGGGGTTGTAATGCGGGGTGTGATCCTCTACGGACCACCAGCGGCCGGCAAGGACACCGTGACCACTGCGTTGCGCGACCTCGACCCCCGGTATGTCTTGTTCGAGCGGCTAAAGGTGGGATCAGGCCGCACGAGGGGCTATCGCATGGCTGACGAGACGACGCTCCACCAGTTGCACCGCAGCGGCGATGTCATTTGGGAGAACCATCGATATGGCGCCCGGTACGTGGTCGACCGCCCGTTCCTGACGCAGCGGCTGTCGGCCGCGGTGCCTGTCGTGCACCTAGGGCAACGCCAAGCCGTCGCGGCTGTCACGAGGGCCGTCCCCGATGCCAGCTGGTGTGTGGTCTACCTCTGGTGTCCCCGTGACGTGGCTGAGCGGAGGATTCTGGCGCGGCAGACCGGCGACGCGGATGCGCGTCTGCGGGCATGGGATGAGACCGAACCGCTACCCGACGCGGATCTCACCATCGACACCGCAGAGGTGTCGCCGCAAGCTGCTGCCGAGCGGATCCACCGTCACGTCCTGGCTGATGGTCGATCAACCGTGCCGACCGCCTGACGGAGCAGTTCGAGCAGACCGTGACCGTCCTGGATCGTCGCGTCGGGGGCCAGGTCGGGGTTCGGTGGCTCACGGTCCGTGCGAGGTGAACGCATCAGAATGGCGGATTGAGCACCAGCGCGACGGGCGCAGGCGATGTCCCGGTGCAAGCTGTCACCGATGAACCAGCAGTCTCCGATAGGTACGCCAACGGCGTCAGCTGCCAAAAGTGCCAACTCGGGGTTGGGTTTGCGGGGGCCAGCTTCGTCGCTGTAGAACTCGGCGGTGAACAGGTCGGACAGGCCGGTTGTAGCGAGGTAGTCGCGATGGGCGGCACCGCACAGGGTGTTGCTGACCACGGCCAGAAAGAGCCCGGCGTCGGCAGCGTGGCGCAGTGCCTCCGGGACGCCGGGACGTACCTTCCATTCGGCCCGCCAGGTCCAGGCGTATGCCAGCGCGGTGGCTTCCCGCTCGACCGCGTCTCGCGCTGGCCGAGGCCAGGTGGGAGAGACGAAGTTAGCCCACACCTGCCCGTGCGGAAGTTCAATCGGGTCGCCGGTTTTGCCCACCTCATCGCGCCACAGCGCGTACGCCCGTGCGCCCTGGCTCAGATCAGCGGCGATCTGCTCATCGGATACCGCGCCTTCCACGATCCGGGCGAACTGGCGAACCAGCTCGGGCGGGGCCGAAGGCTGCGGAGGGGCGTCAACCAGGACGCCGCCGAAGTCCAGCAGGAGTGCGCGAGGCGTACGAAGCATGCGGCCATCCTTCACCAGCGAAGAGAAGGGGTGAAGGAGCAGGGAACTGGGGCTTGGTGAGCCGGCAGGATCTCGATGTGAGCGGGTCGGGGCGCCGGAACGCTGAGTGACCTCGTCGCGGCTGTTTCAGTCGACTGCGCCGGAGCGTGGCCCGGGCGGCACGTCGCGGCCGGTAGAAAGCTCGATCGGGTGAGCTGCGTCGCGCTGGCCTTGGTCGCTCGGAGCTGCCTGTGATTGTGATCCGACAACTGATGCGCGACACATCTTCGCCACGTGGCGCGCGACAGCGCGATGAACCTAGGGCGCATCAGTGGGCGTCGGGACGTACGGCTCTGGCCGATGAGAGGGTGTCGGGCGCGCGCCTCTCGCAAAGGGATAGAGATAGGCTCAGTCCTCGTTTGATCCCTGGCCTGCGCCGTTCCCTAAACTTCCCGACCGGATACTCTCATTGAGGCGAGCCAAGGCATCAGTTGCGGACGCAATAACGTCGGCCGGCGGCACATTGCGCCCATGGACGAGTTGATTCCTGAACTGCCTTAGCGAATTGGCCTCGCGTGCCTGCGACCTGTTGATGATCCCGGATATCGTCAACTCTTTCAGCATGCTCATGGGCGCGCTTATCTGGCTGCTCCCTGGCAGGAGGTTACGCAGGGTCTCCTCGAACAGGATCCATGTTGCAACGAACCGCCCCAGTTCGAGCCGGGCCGCATTTCCGCCGTACGCGCGGTCGCGACCCGTGTACTTAGATTGAATAGAGCGATAGAGTTCATAGCGGGTAGCGTCTTCGGTCAGCAACTCATCAACAACTTGCTCCGCCAGAGGGCGAACGTCCACGTTTCCGTGCAAGGCTCCAAGATAAGGCGAAAGCTTTCTAGGCGTGTCAAGCTCCAAAGCTCTGACGAGCTCGAAAAGTTGATCGACTCGACCCAAGCCTGAATCGGTTACGGGTCCATCCAGGTGCTTTGTCGCCCGGTCGAGAAGGAAAGCTGCCAGGTCATAATGGTTGGCGAACCTGCGATCCGATATTGAACTTCGCGCCTTTCCTGCCTTTTGCAGTCGCTCAAGCGCTATCTCTCCGGCCAGAACAAGCCCATTCAGTTCGTCGAGGATCGCCTCTTCTTCTTCGGAAAGCGAACCTTCCAGCGGCTTATATGCAAGGTCATGCTCTACCTCGGACCACGCATGCATCAGGACGGACGCCACCTGGATCTCCACCCGCGCAGTAGAGTAACGGCGAGTGGATTCGGTCAACGAATCCTCTCGCAGGTGAGCCCGGTAGTGCACTGCAGAGTATCCTGTGAAGCGCTTTCCGGCCCGAGTTTTACCCGGCTTCGGGAAAAATATCGGCGCCTCCGCAAGCTTGAATAACTTCTGCACGGACTTATCCACCTGGTCGCGCTCCCCAGGAAAGTAGAGCGCAATCCGGATGCCCGCTAGATCCACGATATCGTTGTAAATATCAGCGACCGATTCGTACGGTGTAGCGAGATCGCGCTGCCGACATTTTGCCTCCAGCCGTCGAGATTCTTTTGCTCGGTGCGTTACGATTGCACGAACTCCCGCAGCATCCAAGTCAAGCTTGATTGCATCGGAGGCAAGCCGAGCAGCCTCGGCATAGAAATCATACTCTCGAAGGTACCGCCCAATGAATTCATCGATCGGATCCACCGGCTCCCTCTCCATTGCCTTAGTGCGCCACCGCTCGCACCAGCGCAGATGCGCGTCACGAATCGCTCGATCTTAGCGCAAGCAGGCCGGAGTTTCGCGAGTCAACGACCAGCTGAATGGGATGCGCGACAAGTCGATTCGATAGACAGTTGCCCAATTCATTCCAGTATGTGATAAACGCCTAAAGCATCCTATTGATCCTTCATGTGTGGTCCTGATTTACGACCACGCAGCATCTCCTGTGAACTCTCGTGCCGCGATCAGTATGCGTAGGTGTCGCGGATCAGTCGGCGGACGCCTGTCGCACATCAGGGACGGAGGATAGGAGCTGCCTGTGATTGTCTAGTCCCACCTGATGCTTGACGGATCCGTCCCGGCACATGCTTGACGCTTGGCCTAGGTAATCGATCACAGGCTCGGCGTTGTGCTCGATGCAGCGAACGTCTTCACGGCCTGGAGCAAGCGGTCGAGGAAGGTTGGCAGGTCGGGGGCGGCCACGTCGAAGCGCGGGTCCTCCGAGGTGTAGGCGCCGTTGAGGAGAGCGTCCGGTGGGAGGCGGTAGACGGGAGATCCTGCCGGCATGGCCAGCCCGTACTGGGTGCCGCCGCCATCGCTGGCGAAGACGACAATATCGGCGTCGTGGCGGCCACCTACGTGCCAGAGGTCCCGTGACTTGTGGGCGTAAGCCACGTCGGAGGCCGTGTGCAGGAAGAACCCGTTACCGATGTCCGGTAGGTCTACGGCGCCGATTGCGGCGTACAGGTCTACGAGGTCGGGGGGAAGATCGGGGCGGACAGCAGCGAGCCGCGTGGCAGCGGCTGTGTCGGGCTCGCTGACGGCGTTCTCGCCAGGCGGGTACCCGTAGCGACCTTCGAAGTCGAGCACCGCGGAGGCGATGGCCTTCCGCAGATCCTCGCGCCAGGTTTCCAGCTGGCGAGAGTCCACGCATCACCTCCGGGTCGCACCGACGAGCCGGGCCGACTTCACACGCTCTCAGTCAGCGGTGTCAAGCATGTGGTGGGACGCGAGTGTCAAGCATGTCCCGTGACGGGACAGAGCTGCCTGTGATCTGTTGCCGAATTGGCCTGTACTAGATCAAGCGCGCTCCGCGCGGCGCGGGCCGGGGCGCGGCAAACGGCTCCTGCGGAGCCGCCGCCCCGGCACCTACGGCGCCGGGGCGGAAAGTCAGCCGGCCCGAGCCCCACGCCCCGCCCCGCGCGTCACACCTGGGGTCAGTGAAGGACCCAGTGACGAGTTCCGAAGGACGACCAGGGCCAGGCGGACACGTTTTCACGCGGTTTCGACGATCTCGGAGCAGCACGAGATCCGACGGGCCGACCGCGGCGGACGAGTTGCCGAACGGCTCGCACGGTCGCCCAGGCACCAGGGAATGGGTAGAGGTGGTGTGGGGGTGGGAGGTGAGGGAGAGGGCGGGTTAGAGCTGTGCCTCCGGCGGGGGCCAGACGACTCCGAGATGGAGTTGCCGAACGGTCCAGGTCCGAGGGTGGTTGAGGTGGGATGCCATCCCGCCAGCCACCGACCCAGGCAAGCCGAGCAGACCAGGGCCAGGGCGACAAGGTCGTTCGTCCGGTAGGGCGCTCCACCTTGTCACCCTGGCCCTGGCCCGCTCCACAGTGTGTGGGTCGGCGGCAGACGGGATGGCAACAATGGTATAGACGCCGCCTATAGGTCAGCCGGTTTGCCGAAATCAAAACTAAGTTGTTCGTCCTCATCTAGTCCTGGGATGGAATCAAGCACAGCCTGCTCGGCTGGATCATTCCCACGGAGAAGTATGATTGCCGCGTGGAGCAGCTCGGGAATTTTAGGCTTGCTTGTGGTGCGACCAGTAATCGTGTTAGTGGTGAAGTCGCATGAGAGGCGGCGACCGTTCTTCAAGGTAACGCTCGCCCTCTTGATCAAAACATCACCGTGCAGCGATCTCTCAATTTCTTCGATTGCATCGTCGTCGGCAATATCCTCTTCCGACTCTGAGGAGTACTTAACGACTCTGCCTCCTGCCGAGAAATCTAGGGCATTCAAGGCGATGCCATCGGCGCGACGTCTTAGCTCTTCCACCAGGATGCCGGGATTTTGATCCGGCGTGACTTCATCCAAGTGCTCGATGCTTTCCGCCAGGTATGCAGCATAGAGCGAAGCGCGATATGCCAACAACCCGCGGTCGACTGCCCAGTGCGGGGAACTACTTTTACTGGTAAGAAGAGCCGCCCCATGCCGCCTAATCCGACACGCGCGAGACCAGTACGTCTTTGCGTTTACGCCCATTAGGCGGTCGAGGTTCCGTGAGCCATCCGGAATTGCTAGCCTGCAAAGTTGCCCAACGGTTACCCGCCTGCCGAGCCTACGCCAGAAATCATCATCCGGGATCTCCTCGTAGTCGAGTAGAAACTGAAGGATGTCGTCCGGAAGCTCTGCCGTCTCGTTGCGGCGACCTGGGAAGTCTTCGAGATGGCCGCCGGATCCAATCCAAACCGCTTGCAGTAGACGATTTAGACGATCCGCATGAGTCGGGTCGAAAAGCAGTTCTACTGTACTGGTCGCTCGTCGAGTTAGGAGCTTGTCAGTGTGGCGCGCACCCTCGAATCCCTCGGCCAGGTTTTCGACCGCACTAGCAGCTATAGGGGCATCTACAAGGCCCCGGCCACCTCGCGTCAAAGTGGAGGTAGCGAGGTCTAGAAAGCGGGAGTTGCCGCGGTCAATGAGCGTCTCGACGCCAGCCGCGTCCGTGACCAAGGTGTTGCTCTGTGCGGATGTCTCGAAGAGATCCTGGGCTCGACTTCCGTTTGGTTCACGAGGCGTATCGCTTAATCCGAAAATTATTGGTTGGCTATCCTTGACTAGAGTCATGTCGTCAAGGAGATAGTCAATCTCGTCGTTGAACTTCAGGTAAATGTACCGTTCGCCTGCCCGAGCGTTGTCAGGCCAAGACGCCACTAGGTCTGGAATGAAGGAGTGATTGAAGTAGTCAGTCCGTCGGATGACCATGCGAGGGTCAAGTGTAGTGAGTTCACGAATGACGGTCTCTTTGACGCCCTCAACACTATCGCTGGGCTGCTCCAGAGAAAGAGCCTGCGCAATTTGGCCTGAATACTCGAGCTGTCTCACTACAACCCCCTCTCGGTGTCAAACTTTCGGATTACGCCGAGGTGCTCCCGAGTGAGCTGGAGCTTCTCTTGTCGATCCGTCAAGACTATCATCCACAGCCTGTTTGCGACATCCTTACATAGATCGTCGCTCACTTCATCCCTGGCTTCGTCTGCACTCTCCGTGCCAAGCGCTCTTTTGTGATGTGCAAGCACAGCTTCACGAACGTAACTCGCTGTCATTAATTCATCCCAGCGAGTGGAGCTGAAGGGCGACCAGGTGATCCAGAAAAAATTGTCACACCGGTCAGGGCGCTCACTGTATGCGCGATAGCACTGCGCCAGATACTTGACGTATAGCGTTCCCTGATCCGACGGCTTCTCGTATTTCTTGCATTCGGCTAGAAACTCTTGTCCGTGGAGTTCCTCGCCCAGAAGTATCCCGCCGAGATCAAATGAGAAAGGCGAGCCGGTGTGCCACTTGAATGTGAGTTTCGGTATGGCGACAGGGTGAGGATTGACCCATTGAACGTTTACGCGCGTGGTTGACTCTAGCCAGACCTTCGCGCGTCGGGCGCCATCTGCCCCCTTGGCTTGAGTCTCTTCCCCCGACACGTTTCGTAGCGTACCGATCACCGAAGCCTCGGGCTAGTCGGGGAACCATGTGGCTTCCAAGTTTTGACCGCGCGGCTGGCAGCGCTGGCGGACTTGCCCAGGCGGCCCTGCATAGAGCAACACGGCGAGCAGCCAGCCGCAGCTGGCCTGGCGTAACCGGGTAGGCCAGGGAGAGGGCTAACGCCTACGCTGTGCGGCGTGCGAGAGCCTTTCCCCACCGGCGAGAAGATGGACCTCGGCAATCTGGACATGTACTGGCAGCTCATTGAGCAGGAGTTTGAGGCGATCGAACAGCTGCCCTCTCTGGAGTCGGAGCGCCTGCTGTCTGCGCGGGCGTTCGACCAGTCGCAGGTAGCTGGACATCGTCCATACATGGCGGCCACCCGATACCTGGGTGTTGCCAGGGACAATCACGTGGCACTGCTCGCGCTGCTGAAGCACCACGGCGCGACCCTGTGGGCGCCGTGGAGTCTGCTTCGGCCAACCTTTGAGACATCCTTCTTTGCATCGTGGCTCTTGGACCCTGAGGATGGTCGAGAGCGTCGGACGCGTGGGCTTCGGTGCGAGGTCTACGACTACTACGAGCGACGCAAGCATCGTGCGGCTTTCGTGGCTTTTCCTGAGGCCAAAAAGTTGATTGAGCAGAGCGACCGCGAGGATGCCGAGCGCGGCTCGCTGAAGACCTATCGGGAGGAGGCGGCTGCGCTCGGACAGCGATGGGACAGGGTGCACCAGAAGATTAACGTCACGGATGAGCTACCCAAGTTGACCTTCGTCAAGGGCCAACGTCAGACGGCTCCGTTGTTCGAGGCGACGTGGCGCCTGCTTTCTGGGTTCGAGCACGGCCTCGGGTGGGCGTTGTTGAGTGGCAGCACCCGGAAGGTCGAGGCCCAGATCCCGGGTGGTGCCAACGTGCAGTTCGTTATCAATGACCAGGAGTTTGTGAACGCGGCGAAGGCGACCTACTTCCTACTGCTGTCAGCGTGCCAACTTCTCAGGCGCCGCCATGCGGAGCCCAGCCGGTAGGCGCCAGCTCTTCTCAGGAGCCTAGAAGATCAGCATGGCGCCAGCGACAACGATTAAGAGCCAGGCGATCGATGGCAGAACGTAGGTAGCCATCGGACCAAAGCCCTCAAGTCGCGGGTCGGGCGAAGCTGATAACACCGCCTTCGATGAAGAGCCGGTAGCCCCGGCGATGACCGATGGAGTGATCAATTGGAGCGTCCGAGCACCGAAGAGTAGGAGAACGAGCAGGCAAAAGAGGAGCCAGGCGAGGCGCCACAAGACAGGCGGCCGCGCGGCGATCTTTGCAATCAGTACCGCGATCTCAGCCATGGGGGCGCCGCCTGCCGGGACTGAATGGAGTTTTCATTCGCGAACCCAGCGGTCACCATCGGGATAGATCACGTTGACCCCGGCGTGCCGCAGGTAGTCGAGTAGGTCTCGGCGGGGACGGGATGGAACGAGGACGCTGGAAACTGAGGCGTCGACGAAGCGGCCGTAGTCGAGCAGCTGCCCTACGGCGTTACGTAGCTGTTCACGAGTGACGCTGCCCTTGGCCTCCACAAGTTCGCGCCTTGTCTCGTCCCACAGGTCGCTGTAGAGAGGTGATCCTTCGCCAGGCGGGATGATTCGCAAACGCCCCACCGAGTGTCCCTGGCTCTGTAGATGGTTACGGTAGCGGCGTACCAAGCTGGCTTCGAGCCGCTCAAGTTCGTACGGCTCCCGGTTGGGTGTCACGAAGCTACGCTCAGTGTGCTGCTCCTCGACGGGCACCGTGTCGACGACTGGTGCCGCGGTCGGCGTGATGGGTGTGCTGGGCAACTCGACGGGGACCTTGTTGCGGGGGCGGAGCCGGAAGACGATCACCTGTCGAAGGGCGTCTTCGTTGCCCGTCTCGTGCGCGTCTCGCAGATAGGTGTCAACGAGCTCGAACTCCCCGAGGTAAGTAACCTCCGGGCTGTTGGCGAGAAATCCTTCGAGCGTTCGCCCTTCTTCCCGATGAAGCAAGATCGATTTGTTGCCCTGAGTAAACCTTTGATCCCCCTGCTGGCCTTCGCCGACATAGTTCAGCAGGCCCTCTTCATCCCAGCCGTCGTAGTACCCGTGCTGATGCCCAGTTCGGGGGTCGGTGAAGAACATTACGACGGGGGCTTCGCGAGAGGGTGAAATCCCTCCCTGTCTCCGGCCGCCGAAGCGGGCATGGACTTCACGGCGGGGGAGCCGGTCGCCTGGACTCAACCCTGACAGCATCTTTACCCCAGATTTTTAGGTAGGAATCCGAGGGTAAATCAGTGGCCCATGCGCGTCAAGCGTGCACACGGTCGCGGCGCTAGGTCTGGCAGGCTCAGGCGTAGGGGGTGTCAGCTCAGCGCGCGTGCGGAAACGATCAGCCTGGAGAGCCGCGGACGCCGTGCAGCGGGCGTGCAACTTGTGGCGGTGATCACGGAGCGAGGGCGGTGAACCACGGCCAACGGTGGCCGATATGGCAGGAGCACAAAAAGCAAGATCCCCACCTGCGTTTCCGCTGGTGGGGATCTCTGTAGCCCGGCGAAAGGCTATGTGGCCAGGGGCGGGGTCGAACCGCCGACCTTCCGATTTTCAGTCGGACGC
Source organism: Micromonospora sp. DT68 (assembly GCF_049847245.1). Taxonomy (NCBI): domain Bacteria; kingdom Bacillati; phylum Actinomycetota; class Actinomycetes; order Micromonosporales; family Micromonosporaceae; genus Micromonospora; species Micromonospora sp. DT68. The sequence goes on along the minus strand of NZ_JBNCNZ010000003.1, from coordinate 51,725 downwards.
TCGTACCAACTGAGCTACCTGGCCGTGTTACTCGGCTCATGCTACCCGCCGACCTGACGAATCAGCGGCAGGGTCACACGCTCCGATACGCAGAACGCCGCGCGGGGCGCGGCGTCAGCGCTGCGGTCCTGACGGGACTTGAACCCGCGACCTCCGCCTTGACAGGGCGGCGAGCACTCCAACTGCTCCACAGGACCTAGCTTGTGTTGCTCCGGCTTGCGCCGGTCGTGCCCCCAACGGGATTCGAACCCGTGCTACCGCCTTGAAAGGGCGGCGTCCTGGGCCGCTAGACGATGAGGGCGGCCCCGCCATCATTGCACACTCGCAACTTCAAGCGGACTTGCTCCCATCCGGCCCCGCCGGAGGCTTGGAAAGCATACGTGATGCCTGGTCGGTCGACAAAACCGGTATCGCAGGAGCTCCAGCGAGGCGAATAACCGCAGGTCAGGGCGTTCTAATGGAGTCGGGCGATGCCGTAGCGGCGCTTCAGGTCGGCGATCAGGTGCGGGCAGGCGGCGAGCGTCGCAGCCCGGTCGCCGCCGCCGTCGTGCAGCAGCACGATGGCTCCGGGGCGAGCGGCGGAGTGGATGCGCTTGGCGATCGTCTTGGCGGTCGGCTTGTTCCAGTCCTGCGGGTCGACGGTCCAGTGCAGGGGGCGCATGCCGAGTTCCTTCGCCACCGTCAGCACCTCCGCTGTCCAGCGGCCGCCTGGCTGGCGGTAGAAGGGCACCGGGGCGTTCGGGGCGGCCGCCCGGATGGCCTTGTTGGTCCGGGTCAGGTCGGCCCGGATCTCGGCGACCGGTCGACGGGCCAGATCGAGGTCGTGCCGCCAGCTGTGGTTGCAGAGCTGATGTCCCTCCCGGACGATCCGTCGAATCAGTTCGGGGTGGCGCTGGGCCTCGTGGCCGACGACACAGAAGGTGGCGCTCACCCGGGCAGCCCGCAGTTGGTCGAGCACCTTGGGAGTCCAGGTGGGGTTCGGGCCGTCGTCGAAGGTCAAGGCCACCGGCTTCACACCGGTGGTGCGCCGCAGGCCGGACGGAAGGGTGGACGGCAGCGGTCGCAGCGGCGGCTTCGGCGGCTTGGTACGTGTGGGGCGCGGCGTCGGTGTGGGCGGCGTGGTCGACTCGATCGGCTGTGGCCCGCCGGCGGCGTGAATGCTGCCGCGCGGCTGCGCGCAACCGGACAGGGCCAGCACCACGGCGAGGACGGACGCCAGGGCGGCGCGGGCTTGCATCTGTTCGCTCCCGGGGGTCGGGGCAGGCGGACCACCGACGGTAGTGGAAGCCACCCCGAGCCGACAGGGCCGGTCAGGTCCCCGTCGACTGGTCCAGCGAGTCGCGTACCGCGACGGCGAGGGAGAGCGCCTCGGCCAGGTCGAACGGTCGCACCACCCCGGCGGGCAGTGTGTCGGCCTGCCAGCCGGGGCCGGCCGCGAGGATCAGCAGTGGGCGTCGGGGCGCGGCGAGCAGGGCGACGAGCTGGGCCGGATCGGCGGTGGCCCGGGTGTGCGACCAGAGCACCACGGCGGCCGGGCCGGTTCGCGTGACCGCCTCGACGAGGGCGGCAAGCGGTACCCGCGCACCAAGCATCCGGTAGCTGATCCCGACCTCGGCGAGCGCGGCGGCCAGCGCCTCCAGGGGCAGGCTGTGTTGCTCCTCGTCGGCGCACGACAGCAGAATGCGGGCGGGGCCGGTGGGCGCGTGGGCCCGACTGGTCGCCGCGAACGCCTCCGACACGCAGCGGGAAATCAGATGTTCGACCTCGACCAGGGCGCCGGTGGCGGCGTGCCGCTCGCCGACGCCGACGAGTACGGGACGCAGCAGGTTCTCCCAGGTGGCGACGACACCGCTGGCGGTCAGGGCGTGCGCGATCGTCTCGTTGATGGCGGCGGCGTCCAGTCGCATGGCGGCGCGGGCCAGCCCTCGGGCGGCCGGGCCGGCGCGACCCACCGGGATGGATCCGCCGCCGTCCCGGTGGGGCGGGCGGAGCCGATTTCCGTTACGAGCGACGTCGGCGGCCACCTGGTTCGGTGCCTGGCGTGCCCACCGGGCCGCCTCGGCAGGACTCACACCTTCGGCGGTGAGCCGCCGCATGATCTCGAGGCGGGCCAGGTCGGCGGGCGTGTACCGGCGGTGGTGGCCCGGGACATGCTCGCTCGGGCCGAGCCCGTAGCGCTGGTGCCAGGTGCGCAGCGTGGTGACTGCCACCCCCAGCCGCCGCGCGACGGCGCCAGCGCTCAGCGCCTCATCGGCCACCCGACCGCTCCGCCGCGTCATCCGCCGACGATCCGGACGGGGTCACGGCCGGGCCGGGTGCGCCCGGCGTCTCGCCAGAGGGGCGCAACAGCCGGTTCACCACCCCACCCAGCCACGGTGCGTACGACCGGGGGTCGCGGTCCAGCTCGGCTTCGAGGGCGGCAGGATCTGCCCAGCGCAGCTCGGCCACCTCGTCCGGGTCCGGTTGCAGTGGGGCGGCGGGCAGGAACTCGCCGCGCAGCACGTGGTCGTACTCGAATTCGACCCGACCGGTGGTCGGATCCTCGGCGTAGTAGACGTAGACGCCGACCTCCGTCAGCTCGACCGGGCCGGTGCCCAGCTCCTCGCGTAGCCGCCGGTTGGCGGCCTCGGTGAGCGACTCGTCCGGTTGGGGATGGCCGCAGCAGGAGTTGGCCCACCGCAGCGGAAACCGGGTCTTGACCGCGGCCCTGCGCTGCAGCAGCACCTGGCCGTCCGGGTCGACAAGCAGCACCGAGAAGGCCCGGTGGAGCTGCCCCGGCGGCTGGTGGGCTGTTGCCACCGTGGCTGCACCGAGGGCCTGGCCCGCGTCGTCGACCAGTTCGACGAGGTGTTCCTCGCGGCTGCTCATCGGCCCTCCCCGGTGATCCGACCGGCGGCCAGCTTGCCGGAGATCAGCACCATCGGCACACCGACCCCCGGTTGGGTGCCGGAGCCGACGAAGACCACGTTCGCCAGGTCGCGGTGCAGGTTCGACGGGCGGAACGGACCGGTCTGGAAGAGCGTGTGCGCGGCGGCGAACGGGGTGCCCGCGGCCATTCCCTGCTCCGCCCACTCGGCGGGGGTGATCGCCTGGAGCACCTCGACCCCGTCGCCGAAGCCGACGTAGCCGCGCTCCTCGAGGGTGCCGATCAACTGGTCGCCGTAGCGCCGGGTCAGGTCGCCACGCCACTCGAACGGCGCCCGGTCGAGGTTGGGCACCGGTGCGAGCACGTAGTAGGTGTGCCGGTCCGGTGGGGCAACCGACGGGTCGGTCCGGCTCGGGTTGGTGACCAGCAATGACGGGTCGGTCATCAGCTCACCCCTGCGGATGACCTCATCGAAGGTGCCCTTCCACGCGCGGCCGAAGTGGATGTTGTGGTGGGCGATCTTCGCATATCCCTGCCGCGAGCCGACGTGCAGGACGACGCACGACGGCGAGTAGGTGAGGCGGCGCGAGGGGGCGGCGGGTAGCAGATCCCGGTAGGCGACCGGCAGGTCCGGGTTGAGCACCACCACGTCCGCCGGCACCAGTTCGCCGTCGGCGGTGAGCACGCCGGTGGCCCGGCCGTTCACGGTCTCCACGCGGGTCACTGTGGTGTCGTACCGAATTTGCACGCCGTGTTTCTCGGCGGCGCCGGCCATGGCCCGGGAGACCGCGTGGATGCCGCCGCGCGGGAAGTAGACACCGGCCACCGAGTCGAGGTACGCGATGACCGCGTAGATGGCCAGCGCGTCGTGCGGGGCGAGGCCGGCGTACATCGCCTGGAAAGAGAAGATCCGCTGGGTACGCGGGTCACGGAAGAACTGGTTGATCTTCGTCTGGAGGCGGCGGAAGGCACCGCCGGTGAGCAACTTGAGCAGGTTGCCGGTGATCAGGTCGGTGGGGGCGTCCAGGTTGCGCTCGATGAAGTCGGTCCGCTCCAGCCGCCACAACTCCCGCGCGTAGTCGACGAAGCGCAGGTAGCCGTCGGCCTCGCGCGGCCCGCAGACCCGGGAGATCTCGGCAGCCATCCGCGTGGTGTCGGTGAGCACGTCAAGCGTGGAGCCGTCCGGGTAGTACGCCCGGTAGGCCGGGTCGAGCGGGGTCAGGTCGAGCCAGTCGTGCAGCTCCTCACCGACCGCGCCGAGCGCCTCGGCGATCAGGTCGGGCATGGTGAGCACCGTCGGGCCGGTGTCGAAGTCGTAGCCGTCCACCGAGAGCCGACCCGCCCGGCCGCCGGGCACCGGCTCGCGTTCCAGCACTGTCACCTGCCGGCCGCTGCCGGCCAGGTGCAGCGCGCAGGCCAGCCCACCCAGCCCGGCGCCGACGACAACCACCCGATCCGTTCGTCCCGTCACCGTGCGCACGTGACCTCCTTGAAAAAGTCGCTCATCAGGCCCGCCGGTCGGTGGCGGCGGTGGCCAACCCGGTCAGCGCGGTCCGCGCCGTCCGGTCCACGGGCGCGGCGTCGAGCGCGGCCAGCGCGTCGCCCACCCGCTCGGCGATCATCCGTTCCACCCGCGCCACCGCGCCGGTGTCGGCTACCAGTTCGGCGAGCTCGTCGACCGGCCCGGTGTCGGCTTGATCCAACGCTCTGCGCTGGGCGGGCGTGGCCAGTTGCCGGGCCAGCATGAGCAGTGTGGTGGGCTTGCCGGTGCGCAGGTCGTCGCCGGCCGGCTTGCCGGTGGTGGCCGGGTCGCCGTAGACACCCAGCAGGTCGTCGCGGAGTTGGAACGCCTCGCCGACGGCAAGGCCGTAGCGGGTGTACGCGGCGACGAGCGGGGCGTCGGTGCTCACTCCGGCCAGGGCGGTGCCGAAGAGCAGCGGTCGTTGCACCGTGTAGCTGGCGGTCTTGTAGCGGGCCACCCGCAGCGCCCGGTCGACAGTCCAGTTGGCCGCGTCGTTCTCGCCGAGCACGTCCAGGTACTGCCCGGCGATCGTCTCCACCCGCATCTGGTCGTAGCAGCGGCGGACCTCCAGCAGCCGTGCCGGCGGCACTGCGGCGTGCGCCAGCAGCCGGTCGGCCCAGACCATGCAGAGGTCGCCGATGAGCACAGCGGCAGCCTCGCCGTAGCGGTCTGGATCGCCCCGGTGGCCGGCGGCGACGTGCTGGGCGGCGAGCGCGACGTGCGCCGTGGGCCGGCCGCGCCGGGTGGCGGAGTCGTCCATCACGTCGTCGTGCACCAGCGCGAAGGTGTGCAGCAGTTCGAGGGCGGCCAGCGCAGGCAACACCGGTGGGAGTGATTCGCTGCCGCCGGACGCGCCCCGCCAGCCCCAGTACGCGAACGTGGACCGGAGACGTTTCCCGCCGACCAGGACTGCGTCCCGTGCGGCTGCCGCGAATTCGCCCATCGCTGCGTCGATCTGAGCGAGGGATTCGACCTCGGCGGTGAGGAAAGTGGTGAGGGTGTCGTTGACGGCGGTGCTCAGATCGTGGGTGTACGCAGCCAGGACGGCACGGACCGGATCGTCCCTGTCGCCCGGCTCTGTCGGAGCCACACGGATCGCGTTGCCCGTCGCTGCGTCGTTGGCCATGTGGGCGAGCGTACCCTAGGCTACGAGTTGCGTCGATTGGTGCGTCGATAATTGAGGAGGGTCCGGTGGACACGGATCTCACCGCTGCCTATGACCGATGCCGTGAGCTGCACAAACGCCACGGCCGCACCTACTATCTCGCCACCAGACTGCTTCCCGCCTGGAAACGGCGACACGTGCACGCGCTGTACGGCTTCACCAGGTACGCCGACGAGATCGTCGACCGCACCGAGGACCTTCCGCCGGCCGAGCGGGCCGCCCTGCTCGACGACTGGGCCAGCCAGTTCGTGGCCGGTCTGCACGGCGCGCAGGTCGACGACCCGTTGCTGCCGGCCGTCCTGCACACGATCGCCATCTTCGATCTCGACCGGGACGACTTCGCGTCGTTTCTCAAGAGCATGGCGATGGACCTGACCGTCACGGCGTACCCGACGTACGACCACCTGCTCGACTACATGGAGGGCTCGGCGGCCGTCATCGGCACCATGATGCTGCCGATCCTGGGCAGCTCCGACCCGGCCGCTGCCCGCGAGCCCGCCCGGCAGCTCGGCTTCGCCTTCCAGCTCACCAACTTCATCCGGGACGTCGCCGAGGACCTCGACCGGGGCCGCACCTACCTGCCCGACGAGGACCTTGCGAAGTTCGGCGTCACCCGCGACGACCTGCTCGAGGCCCGCAACCGAGGGCGCGGCACGCCCCGTATCAGAGAGCTGATCGAGTACGAGGTGACCCGAGCCCAGGCGCACTACGCCGCCGCCGCACCGGGCATCACCATGCTCGCCCCTGCCTCGCAGGCCTGCATGCGCACCGCGTACGCGCTCTACGGCGGCATCCTCGACGAGGTGGCCGCGCAGAACTACGACGTCTTCGCTCGGCGTGCCCTCGTGCCGCAGCGACGGCGGATGGCGGTGGCCGCCCGCGCACTGCTCACCCCGACCGGCACCCCCGTCACGATTCCCGGGCCGACGATCCAGCCGGCCGCCCGCTAACCGCCAGCTGCACTGCAAGAAAGGGCACCTTATTAACGCCTGGTGTTGTAGAAGGGGCCCTTCCTAACAAGCGGTCAGAGGCAGGAGTGCAGGGCTTCCGCCAACTCGTCGACACGATCGTGCTCGGCCAGCGTGGCGGTGGCGTACGCGAAGGTGTAGCCCCGGCCCGGGTCGGCCCACGCGCTGCTGCCGCCGATGCCACCCATGCCCCAACTGCCGTCCGGCTCCCACTGCATGCCCAGCGTCCACTGGGCGACCCGGTCCAGCACCAGGTCCGGCCCGTCGTACTGGACCCTCGTCGCCTCCGCCACCAGGTCCGGGCTGACCAGGCGTACGCCGTCCAGGACACCGCCGGCCAGCAGACCGGCGTAGAGCCGGGCCAGGCCGGCGGCGGTGGCGTGCAAATTGACCGCCGGCACCTCGGCGCCCCGCCAGAGCGGACTGTTCAACACGGCCAGGTCGAGCCCACCCGCGGGGTTGCCGATGGCGCGGGCGCGCAACGAGCCCGGCGTACCGAGCGCTCGGGTCGGCCACTGCGGGTCGCCGTAGCGCAGGTCAGCGCAGCGCCGCTGATCCGCCGCGGCCAACCCGAAGCCGAGGTCGAGTCGCCACGGGCCGGCGATCTCGTCGGCCAGGTAACGCCCCACCGACCGACCGTCCACGCGGCGGACCAACTCGCCCACCAGGTGGCCGTACGTCCACGCGTGCTCACCGGCCACCGAGCCCGGCGTCCACTCGGGGTCGGCGGCGGCCAGATCGCCGGTGAGCAGCGCCCAGTCGGTGATCGCCGTGGCCGGCCGGGGCACCGGGAAGGCCGGCAGTCCGGCGGTGTGCGACAACACCTGGCGCACGGTTGCCGGGGTACGGAACTCCGACCAGTACCGCGTCACCGGCGCGTCGATGTCGATCCGTCCCCGGTCGACGAGCATCAGCAGGCAGAGTGCCGCGACGGGCTTGCCGACCGAGTAGACGTTCACGAGCGTGTCGTGCCGCCACGTCCCGCCGTCGTTCCCGGCGGTGGTCCGTGACCCGCCGTCGGGCCTGTCGGTGGTCCGTGACCCGCCGACCAGGTCGACCACCGGGTGACCGTCGTACCAGATGGCCAGGCTGGCCCCGGTCTCCCGACCGGAGCTGAGCAGGTCGTGGAAGCAGTCCCGGACCGGGGCGAAGCGCGCGTGCATCAGGCCACCGTAAGTGGAGTTGCCGCTCCCCGTGCCTCTGGCCCACGTTCTGCTCGCACGCGGCCCTGGAGTGCTCTGATGAGCGTGATACCTCAGAGTCATATTGATGACTCTGAGGTATCAAGCTCATAGCATTGACCGATATCCGGCGCGGAGGCGCGGAGGCGCTGCCTGGTGAAGGCGGCAAGACACCGCAGCGGAACGGCAAATCCCGACGATCCTGCTGTTCATTTCTTTCAGTAATGTGACGTACGATTGCGGCCGTGACCAAGCGGTTGACTGAAGTTGCCAAGAAGGCGGGCGTCAGCGAGGCCACCGTCAGCCGGGTGCTCAACGGTCGGGACGGGGTCTCCGAGGCGACCCGGACGGCCGTGCTGACCGCGCTTGACGTGCTGGGCTACGAGCGACCGACCAAGCTGCGTGGCGAGCGCGCCCGGCTGGTCGGGCTGGTGCTGCCCGAGTTGCAGAACCCGATCTTCCCGGCGCTCGCCGAGGTGGTCACCGGATCCCTCGCCCAGCGCGGCTACACGCCCGCCCTCTGCGCCCGCACCATCGGTGGTGTGTCCGAGATGGACTACGTCGAGATGCTCCTCGACCACCAGGTCTCCGGCGTGATCTTCGCCGGTGGCTCGTACGCGCTGGCCGACGCCCGCCACGACCACTACCGCCGGCTGACCGATCGGGGCCTTCCGGTGGTGCTTGTCAACGCCGGCGTCGACGAGTTGGGCTTTCCGCGGGTCTCCACAGACGACGCCGTGGCGGTGGAGCAGGCGTACGGGCATCTGCGCTCGCTCGGTCACGAGCGGATCGGGATGGTGCTCGGCCCGGAGGGGCACGTGCCGTCGCGCCGCAAGCTGGACGCGATGGTCCAGGCCGCCGGTTGGGGTGACGCCGAGCGTGAGTGCGTGGAGCGTTCGAGCTTTTCGATGGAGGGCGCACGGGTCGCCGCGACCAAACTTGTCGAACGTGGCGTGACAGGCATCATCTGTGCCAGCGACGTGCTGGCTCTGGGCACCATCCGGGCCGCCCGGCGGCTGGGTCGTGCGGTGCCGACCGACATCTCGGTTGTGGGCTTCGACGACTCGGCGTTCATGACCTGCACCGACCCGCCGTTGACCACGGTGCGGCAGCCCATCGAGACGATGGGTCAGGCCGCTGTGGACCTGCTCGTCACCCAGATCGAGGGCGTCGGCGTCCTTCAGGACGAGTTGCTGTTCGAACCGGAGCTGGTTGTTCGCGGCTCCACCGCACCGGCCCCGGGTCGCTGACCACGCCCGTGCGCTGACGCTGCCGGGGTACCGACCCGTACCCATCTGACGACGTTCGGCCGTCGACCGCTCACCAGCGGTCGGCGGCCGTTTTCGTCGTTGCCCGGCCCTCGCCGGCAGCAGCCTGAGCGCCACCTGGTCAAAGAGCGGCAAAAGCTCTCAAGGTCACCCCAGCCCCGCATCACTATCCCTATCTGTCACTCAGATGTCGTGTCTTTTCATGTTGCAGTCGCACTCTTGCTGAAGCGAGTTCTCATCGCTACAGTGACGTCACTCACACCTGGCACCGGCGCAGCTACAAGGCGTCAGGTCTCACCACCGCAGATTCAGCGACGTCATGGAGACACCCGTTCCCGAAGGGATGGACAGATGTCCGTACCGCAATACCGAAGGGCTGCGGCGTTAGCGCTCGTGGCCGGCCTGGGGCTCAGCCTCACGGCGTGCTCCACGAAGAGCGACGACAAGGACACGACCGCTGGCGGCAAGGTCACCATCACTGTCGACTGCCAGCCCGTCGGCGCGCAGAAAGAGCTGTTGAAGAACTGGAACGACGATGTCGCCGAGTTCCAGCGGCAGAACCCGGACATCGTCATCAAGAGCGTGAGCGTCGGCGAGCAGTGCAACAACCCGCCGGACTTCACCGCCCGCCTCGCCGGCGGCACCGTGACGGACGTCTTCTACGGGTACATGACCGATCTCCAGCAGGTGCTGGACTCCGGTCAGGCGATGGACATCTCCGAGTACGCGAATAAAGACACCGTCCCCACCTGGGACAGCATCGACCCGGCGCTCAAAGAGGTCTTCAGCGACGGCGGCAAGCTCTACGCCGTCCCGGTGAAGAACTACTCGATGGGCCTGGTCTACAACAAGGCCCTGTTCCAGCAGGCCGGGCTCGACGTGAACAACCCGCCCAAGACGTGGGCCGACGTCCGGGCCGCAGCCAAGAAGATCTCCGCGCTCGGCAACGGCATCGCCGGCTACTCGGAATACAGCGCCGGCAACACCGGCGGCTGGCACTTCACCTCCCTGCTCTACTCGCAGGGCGGCCGGGTGCTGACCGAGGACGGCAAGAAGGCCGACTTCAACAACGCCATGGGCAAGCAGGTCCTGCAGAACCTCAAGGACATGCGGTACGGCGACAACAGCATGGGCGCCCGCCAGCTCCTCCAGTGGGGTGACCTGCTTACCAACGCCGGTGCGGGCAAGGTCGGCATGTTCATCGGCGCACCGGACGCCACCCAGGCGATCGTCAGCCAGTTCCAGGGCAAGTTCCAGGACTGGGCGATGAGCCCGCTGCCCGGCCAGGACGGCCTGGCGAAGGGCACTCTCGGCGGCGGCGAGGGCTACTTCTTCAAGAAGGGCCTCACCCCCGAGCAGGTAAAGGCCGGTCTGAAGTGGATCGCGTACCAGAAGTTGACCCCGGGCAAGGGGCAGTTCGACTACGTGCGGGCCAAGCCGCAGAACTACCCGGTGGGTCTGCCGCAGCCGCTGCTCTTCGCCAACGGCAGTGACGCGCAGAAGCAGGAACTCGAACTGCGCAAGGCGAACGCGAACGTCGACACCGCGAACTTCGCGATCTTCGAGGCGACCCCGATCCCGATCAAGGGCGAGCCCCGCAACGCGCAGGCGATCTACGCGGTGCTCGACGCCGCGATGTCCGGGGTGCTCACGAACCCGAACTCGAACATCGACGCGCTGCTCAAGACGGCCGAGGACAAGGTCAACCAGCTCCTGTCCGCCCAGAGCTGACCGGCAGGTGTGGGGGCCGTGGCACCCGGCCCCCACACCCCGTGCCGCACCGTCCGCGTCACTGACTTGGAGTTGCCTTGACGATCACCACCGTCCCGGAGACCCCCAGCAAACCGGGCCGCCCGACGTCGCCGTACCCGGTGGGGCCGCAGCGCACCAGCCTCGGCCGCAAGGTACGGGACAACCTCACCGGGCACGCGTTCCTGATCGGCGCGGTGCTCTGCTTCGTGGTCTTCTCCTGGTACCCGATGATCCGCGGCATCGTCATGAGCTTCCAGCGGACCCGGCGCGGCGAGACGACCTGGGTGGGCTGGGACAACTACCTGCGCATCGTCGACGACCCGAGCTTCTGGACCGCCTGGAAGAACACCGCCTACTTCACGGTCCTCGCGCTCGCCCTCGGGTACGTGGTGCCGTTCTTTGTGGCGATCCTGCTCAACGAGTTCCGCCACGCCAAGGGATACCTGCGGATCCTGGTCTACCTGCCGGTGATGCTGCCCCCGGCCTCGGCGCTGTTCCTGTTCAAGTTCTACGCGTACGACCCCAGCGAGGCGGGGTTGTTCAACGCGATCCTGAAGGCGTTGCACCTGCCCACGTCGCAGTGGATGCAGTCGCCCGGGATGACGATGCCCGCCATGGTGCTCGCGTCGACCTGGATGAACATGGGCGGGGCCGTGCTGATCTACCTGGCGTCGTTGCAGAACATCCCCGGCGAGCTCTACGAGGCTGCCGAGTTGGACGGCGCCGGGATCTGGAAGCGGATCCGCCATGTGACGATCCCGCAGACCCGGCTGATCCTCGCGCTGCTGGCGATGCTCCAGATCGTCGCCACCATGCAGGTGTTCATCGAGCCACTCATTCTCGCCAACGGCGCGGGCGCGGAGGACTCCGCGACATCGGTGGCGTACCTCATCTATCAGCACGGGTTCTTCCAGAACGATCTCAACGGCGCCGCCGCACTGGGCGTGATCATGCTCGTGGTGCTGGCCGGCTTCTCCGCCGTGTACGTGCGGCTGACCGCGAAACAGGACTAGGACGGCGAGAATGGCACAGGACTCCGGGACCCGGACCCTCATCTCCCATGCCCAGCTCAGCAGGGGGCGCGGTCGGGTCATCTACTGGGCACTGCTGGCCATCGTCGTGGCCGGCTTCACGCTCGTCTTCCTCGGCCCGCTCTACTGGATGGTCACCGGCGCGCTCAAGTCCGGCCAGGAGATCGCACAGACCCCGCCGACGCTGTTCCCGAAGGACCCCCAGCCGCAGAACTACATCGACGCCTGGAACAACCTGGCCCTGGCCAAGCTGCTGTTCAACACGTTCTACTACGCGGCCGGCGCGGTGCTGTTCCAACTCGTCTTCGACAGCGCGGCGGCGTACTCACTGTCCAAGCTCCGACCGATCTTCGGCAACACGATCCTCGCCCTCATGCTGGCGACGCTGATGATCCCGGCGATGGTGCTCATCGTGCCGCAGTACGTGACAGTGCTCGACCTGCCGATCCTGCACATCAACCTGCTCGACTCGCCGTTCGCGATCTGGCTGCCGATGGTCGCGAACGCGTTCAACATCTTCCTGTTGAAGCGGTTCTTCGACTCGATTCCCGAGGAGTTGATGGCGGCGGCCCTGGTGGACGGGGCGACGCCGCTGCGTACGCTCTGGTCGATCATCCTGCCGCTGTCGCGTCCCATCCTCGGGGTCGTCTCGATCTTCGCCGTGACGGCGGTCTGGAAGGACTTCCTCTGGCCGAAGCTGGTCATGCCGTCACCCGAGACCAGGACGGTGAGCGTCGGCATCTACACCTTCGCGGGCGGTACGCCGATGAACGTGGTGATCGCCGCGTCGGTAATCGCCGCGATCCCGACCGTCATCATCTTCCTGGTCTTCCAGCGGAACATCATGTCCGGTCTGACCGCGGGAAGCCTCAAGGGATGACCACCACCGCAACACCGCGGCGACCAACGGTGGTCCGCTCCGAGACAGAGACAGGTCGGCGAGCACGTCGACGTACTGACGCAGAAAGCAGGTGCTCGTGTCCACAGCAGACAGAGGTCCGTGGTGGCGTGGGGCGGTTATCTACCAGGTGTACCCGCGGAGCTTCGCCGACGGCAACGGCGACGGCATCGGCGACGTCGCCGGCATCCGGTCCCGGCTCGACCACCTGTCCGCGCTCGGCGTCGACGCGATCTGGTTCAGCCCCTGGTATCCGTCGCCGATGGCGGACGCCGGCTACGACGTGTCCGACTACCGCGACATCGACCCGGTCTTCGGCACCCTCGCCGAGGTGGAGGCGCTGATCACGGAGGCGCACGAGCTGGGTATCCGGACGATCGTCGACGTGGTGCCAAACCACTGCTCCGACGCGCACCCGTGGTTCCAGGCGGCGCTGGCCGGCGGCCCGGGAGCACCTGAGCGGGACCTGTTCTGGTTCCGCCCCGGCCGTGGTCCGAACGGCGATCAGCGGCCCACCGACTGGGTCGGCGAGTTCGGCGGCGAGACCTGGACCCGCACCACCAACCCGGACGGCACCCCCGGAGACTGGTACCTGCACCTGTTCGCCCCGCAGCAGCCGGACTTCAACTGGGACCACCCCCGGGTGCGGGCCGAATTCGAGGACATCCTGCGGTTCTGGTTCGACAGGGGGGTCGACGGCATCCGGATCGACTCGGCCGGGCTGCTGGTCAAGGACGGGACGCTGCCGGAGGTCCGGCCGGACCAGCCGCACCCGTTCCACGACCTCGACGGCGTACACGACATCTACCGGGGCTGGCGGCGGGTCGCCGACTCGTACCCCGGCGACCGGGCGCTGATCGGCGAGGTGTGGCTGCCGGACCGGCAACGGTTCGCCAACTACCTGCGCCCCGACGAGCTGCACGCGGCGTTCAACTTCGACTTCCTCGGCTGCGCCTGGGACGCCTCGGCGTTGCGCGAGAGCATCGACGGGACGCTTAGCGCGCACGCCCCGGTCGGCGCGCCCGCCACCTGGGTGCTGTCCAACCACGACGTCACCAGGCACGTCACCCGCTACGGCCGGGCGGACACCACGTTCAGCTTCGCCGCCAAGCGTGAGGGGATCCCCACCGACCTGGAGTTGGGCACCCGCCGGGCGCGGGCCGCCGCGCTGCTGTCGCTGTCGCTGCCCGGCGCCGCCTACGTCTACCAGGGCGAGGAGCTGGGACTGTGGGAGGTCGAGGACATCCCGTACGCGCTGCGCCAGGACCCGATGTGGGAACGCTCCGGTCGGGTCGACCCAGGTCGGGACGGCTGCCGGGTGCCGCTGCCGTGGGCCGGTGACGAGCCGCCGTTCGAGTTCAGCCCCGAAGGCGCGGCGGCACCCTGGCTACCCCAACCGGCCGACTGGAAGGACCGGACGGTCCGGGCGCAGACCGGCGACGCGACCTCGATGCTGGAGCTGTACCGGGCGGCACTCACCCTCCGGCGGGCCGAACCGGCGCTCGGCGACGGCGAGTTGACCTGGCTGCCCGCCCCGGACGGTGTGCTCGCCTTCAGCCGCGGCGAAGGCTTCCGCTGCCTGGTCAACCTCTCCGACACTGCTGTGCCGTTGCCACCGGACGGGGAGTTGCTGCTGGCCAGCGGCCCACTCGACGACGGGCTGCTGCCGTCCGACACGGCCGTCTGGCTGCGTACCCCCGAACTGGCTGGCGGGACGCGCGCGGCGGACGGTACCGCCTCGACCTGACCTGGCCGGCGGACCCATCGAGAGAGAGGAGAGCCGAGGAACCTGCGACGCCGCACCGACACGGGCCCACCCAACATCGCACCGTCTCCACCTGTCGCGGCACGACGGGCGTACCCCTGCACCCGTCACCGGGCAACGCAACGCACCCCACCACCCCCGAAAGAGGTGTAAGCGACCCCATGTCCAGAAACGGCACCAGACGAGGCACCCCACCGACCGGTACGCCCGGTCCCCGCACCACCCACACGGCTTGGCGACCCGTTCACCGCCGGCTGCTCGCCGGCGCGCTCGCCGGGATGCTCCTCGCCGCCGCCCCGGCCCTCACCCCAGTGGCCAGCGCGGCCCCCGCTGTCGACGCGTCCGCGTCCGCCGCACGCGCGGCAGTGCTCGCCGGGCTCTCCGCCACGATGAGCGCCAGCAGCTACAGCCAGAACTACGTGGCGGCCAACGCCAACGACGGCAACGCCGACACCTACTGGGAGAGCGCGAACAACGCGTTCCCGCAGTGGATCCAGGCCGACCTGGGCGCCACCGTCAGCGTCGACCGGGTGGTGCTCAAGCTGCCGCCGTCGTCGGCCTGGCAGACCCGTACCCAGACGCTGTCCGTGCTCGGCTCCACAAACGGCTCGACCTTCACCACACTGAAGGCGTCCGGCAGCTACACCTTCGACCCGGGCACCGGCAACACCGCGACCGCCAGCTTCACCGCGGCCAGCACCCGCTACGTGCGGGTCCAGGTCACCGGCAACACCGGCTGGCCCGCCGCCCAGTTCTCCGAGGTCGAGGTGTACGGCGCCGCCGGCAGCCCCGACACCCAGGCGCCAAGCGTCCCCGGCAACCTCGCCTACACCCAGCCCGCAAGCGGCCAGATCCGGCTCACCTGGTCGGCGTCCACCGACAACGTGGCGGTGACCGGGTACGACATCTACGCGGGCGGCGCGCTGCGCGGCAGCGTCAGCGGCTCGACGCTCACCTACACCGACAGCCAGCCCGACAGCGCCACCGTCTCGTACTACGTGCGGGCCAGGGACGCGGCCGGCAACCAGTCGGCGAACAGCAACACCGTTACCCGGACGGGCACCGGCAACCCGGTCGGCACCAACCTGGCGGTCGGCAAACCGATCACCGCCTCCGGGTACGTCCACACGTTCGTGGCCACAAACGCCAACGACAACAACACGGCCACCTACTGGGAAGGCAACGGCAACCCGAGCACGCTCACCGTGCAACTCGGCGCGAACGCCAGCCTCAGCCAGGTCGTGTTGAAGCTCAACCCGGACTCGGCCTGGGGCACGCGTACCCAGAACATCACGGTCCTCGGCCGGGACCAGGGCTCGTCGACGTTCACCACGCTGGTGGGCGCCGCGAACTACACCTTCAACCCGGCCACCGGCAACACGGTGACCATCCCGGTGTCGGGCGCGGCTGCCGACGTACGGCTCTCGATCGCCTCCAACACCGGCGCGCCGGCCGGGCAGGTGGCCGAGTTCCAGGTCATCGGCACTCCCGCACCGAACCCGGATCTGACCGTCACCGGCATGTCGTTCAGCCCGTCCGCGCCTGTCGAGACGAGTGCGGTCACCCTGTCGGCAACCGTACGCAACGCGGGCTCGGCGGCCTCCGGCGCCACAAACGTCAACTTCTACCTCGGTGCGACCCGGGTCGGCACCGCGTCCGTCGCTGGCCTCGCGGCCGGCGCGTCGGCAACTGTCAGCGCGAACATCGGTACCCGTGACGCGGGCAGCTACCCGCTCAGCGCGAAGGTCGACGAGAGCAACACAGTCGTCGAGCAGGACGACACGAACAACAGCTACACCAACCCCAGCCCGCTCGTGGTCAGCGCGGTCGCCTCCTCCGACCTGGTCGCCACGGCGGTCGCCTGGTCACCGGGCAACCCGGCAGCCGGCAACACGGTCACCTTCTCGGTGTCGGTACGCAACGCCGGCAGCGTGGCGTCCGCCTCCGGGGCACACGGCATCACGCTCACGGTGCTCAACGAGGCCGGCACAGCGGTGCGGAACCTGACCGGCTCGTACTCCGGGGTGATCAACGCCGGGGCCACCGTCGGCCCTGTCAACCTGGGCACCTGGACCGCCGTGAACGGCAAGTACACGGTCCGGGTGGTACTCGCCGCCGACGGCAACGAACTGCCAGTCAAGCAGGGCAACAACACAAGTGACCGTCCGCTCTTCGTCGGGCGCGGCGCCAACATGCCGTACGACATGTACGAGGCCGAGGATGGCGTGGTCGGCGGCGGCGCGACGGTCGTCGGCCCGAACCGTACCGTCGGCGATCTGGCCGGTGAGGCGTCCGGCCGGCGCGCGGTGACCCTCAACTCGACAGGCAGCTACGTCGAGTGGACCACCAGGGCCAGCACCAACACCCTTGTCACCCGGTTCTCCATTCCGGACGCGCCGGGCGGCGGCGGGATCAACTCGACGCTCAACGTCTACGTCAACGGCACGTTCCACAAGGCCATCGACCTGACGTCCCGGTACGCCTGGCTCTACGGCAACGAGGCCAGCCCTGGCAACTCGCCGAGCGCGGGCAGCCCACGGCACATCTACGACGAAGCAAACGTCATGCTCAACTCGACTATCCCGGCCGGCAGCACGATCCGCCTCCAGAAGGATCCGGCCAACACCACCACGTACGCCATCGACTTCATCAACACCGAGCAGGTGGCACCGATCGCGAACCCGGACCCGGCGCGCTACACCACGCCGACCGGTTTCACCCACCAGGACGTCCAGAACGCCCTGGACCGGGTGCGGATGGACACCACAGGCAACCTGATCGGCGTGTACCTGCCGGCCGGCAACTACTCCACCTCGTCGAAGTTCCAGGTGTACGGCAAGGCGGTAAAGGTGACCGGCGCCGGCCCCTGGTACACCCGGTTCAACGCCCCGTCCGGGCAGGACAACACCGACATCGGGTTCCGGGCCGAGAACTCGGCGGCCGGATCGTCCTTCGCGAACTTCGCCTACTTCGGCAACTACACCTCGCGGATCGACGGCCCCGGCAAGGTCTTCGACTTCGCCAACGTGTCGAACATCGTGATCGACAACATCTGGAACGAGCACATGGTCTGCCTCTACTGGGGCGCCAACACCGACTACATGACGATCAAGAACTCCCGGATCCGGAACATGTTCGCCGACGGCATCAACATGACCAACGGGAGCACCAACAACCTGGTGAGCAACAACGACGCCCGAGCCACCGGCGACGACAGCTTCGCGCTGTTCTCGGCCATCGACGCGGGCGGCGCCGACATGCGGGACAACGTCTACGAGAACCTGACGTCGACGCTGACCTGGCGGGCCGCCGGTGTCGCCGTCTACGGCGGCTACGGCAACACGTTCCGCAACATCTACATCGCGGACACGCTCGTCTACTCCGGCATCACCATCAGCTCGCTCGACTTCGGCTACCCGATGAACGGCTTCGGCGCGAGCCCGCCCACCCGGTTCGAGAACATCTCGATCGTCAGGGCCGGTGGGCACTTCTGGGGCGCGCAGACCTTCCCGGCGATCTGGGTCTTCTCCGCCTCGAAGGTGTTCCAGGGCATCCGGGTCAGCGACGTGGACATCGTCGACCCGACCTACAGCGGCATCATGTTCCAGACGAACTACGTCGGCGGGCAGCCGCAGAACCCCATCACCGACACGGTCTTCACAAACGTGTCGATCAGCGGGGCGCGCAAGAGCGGTGACGCCTACGACGCGAAGTCCGGCTTCGCCATCTGGGCCAACCCGATGCCGGAGGCCGGGCAGGGTCCAGCCGTCGGGTCGGTCACCTTCAACAACCTGCGACTGAGCAACAACGCGGTGGACATCCAGAACCCGACCTCGACGTTCACCATCAACCGCAACTGATCCAGCCGGTCGCCCTCATCGGCGGCTGATCTCCCGGGCGGTGCGGCCACTCGACATGCGGTGGCCGCATCGCCCGGCTCGGCGTCAGTCCGCCGCTGCGCCGCGCCGCTGGTCCGGCGTCAGTCCGCCGGGGTGCCGTGCCGGCCGGCGCCGGCGGCGAACCGGGCCGCGCCGGCCGCCGCGTCGGTGGCAAGCGAATCCATCCCGTACGCCAACTCGGTCGCCAGCGCCTCCGACTCAGGCCGACCCGCGCCGGCCAGCACCGCCGCCCGGTCGTTGCGCAGGCAGGACTGCGGGTGCCTGGCGATCAGGGCAGCCAACTCCTCGGCCGCCGCCCGCGCCTGGCCCGGCGGCACCAACCGGTTGACCAACCCCATCGCGTACGCCTCGTCGGCCGGCACCGGACGTCCGGTGAGGATCAGGTCCAGGGCACGGCTCTCCCCGATCAGCCGGGGCAGCCGGACCGTGCCACCGTCGATCAACGGCACTCCCCAACGGCGGCAGAACACCCCGAGCGTGGCGTCGG
The DNA here is from genome assembly GCF_049847245.1 of Micromonospora sp. DT68. Classification (NCBI taxonomy): domain Bacteria; kingdom Bacillati; phylum Actinomycetota; class Actinomycetes; order Micromonosporales; family Micromonosporaceae; genus Micromonospora; species Micromonospora sp. DT68. Next base: position 32,923 of record NZ_JBNCNZ010000003.1, on the reverse strand, counting down.
ACTCGGCGACCCGCAGGTCACACCAGAGCGCCAACTCCAACCCGCCGGCCACCGCGTACCCGGAGATCGCCGCGATCACCGGCTTGCCCAGCACCATCCGGGTAGGGCCCATCGGACCGTCGCCCTCCGGCTCGACCCGGTTGCCGCTCGGCGTACCGATCGCCTTGAGGTCGGCACCGGCGCAGAACGTGCCGCCCGCTCCCCAGAGCACGGCGACCGCCGCGTCCGGGTCGGCGTCGAAGGCGCGGAAGGCGTCAGCGAGAGCCCGTGCGGTCGGCCCGTCCACAGCGTTTCGCGCCTCCGGCCGGTCCAGCACCACAGTCGTAACCGGCCCCGAACGCTCGACAACCACACCCATAAACCCAGCATGCCCACCCCGTCCGCAAGGCACCCACCCCCACCCACGCTGATCTTGCAGTTCCGGTCGCCCAAATGCCCGAGGTGTACGTGATGTCGGGGCAGCAACTGCAAGACCGACGAGGACTGGGTGGCAGGGGTGGGGGATTGCCGCTGTTGGGCGGTTTGCGACCGCGTTCGCTGGGAAGTCGGTACGGGTGCGAGCACTTCTGACGAAAGTTGAGCAGGCAGCCGGCTTGGACCGGACGGGTGACCGGTTGCAGCGGGTGGTCCTGAGCACGCTGCGTCCGCGGCGGCTGCGGGACCTGCTGCACGGTGTGCCGTTGGGGCATCCACTGCACCCGGCGATGGTGCAGGTGCCGGTAGGTGCGTGGATCAGTTCCGCAGTGCTGGACCTGATGCCGGGCCAGCGCCGGCCGGCCACCGTGCTCGTCGGCTTGGGCACCGTGAGCGCGTTGCCCGCGGCGGTCGCCGGGCTGAACGACTGGGCAGCGCTCTCCCGGGACCAGCGTCGGGTGGGCCTGGTGCACGCCGCCGCGAACACTGTCGGCGTCGGCCTCTACGCCGGCTCACTGGCGGCGCGCCTCGCCGGGCGGCACGGCGTGGGCAGGGCCCTCGGCTTCCTCGGGCTCTCGGCCGTGAGCCTCGGCGCCTACATCGGCGGCCACCTCGCGTACAAGCAGGGAGCCCAGGTCAACCAGAGCATCTCCGAGCTGCACCGGATGAGCGACGGCTGGCACTCGCTGGTCGACATGGCCACGCTGCCGCAGCGCACGCTGGTCACCCGCGACGTCGACGACGTCTCGGTGATCCTCTACCGCCACGGCGACGAGGTCACAGTGATGCTGGAGCGCTGCCCGCACCAGAGCGGGCCGCTCGGCGAGGGCGAGGTGCAGGAGATCGACGGCCACGCCTGCGTGGTCTGCCCGTGGCACGGCAGCGCGTTCCGGCTCAACGGAGGCGAGGTAGTGCAGGGACCCTCCGGCAGTGACCAGCAGATCCTGCCCACCCGCGTCCAGAACGGCGTGCTCCAGACCCGCCTGCCCTGACCCGACCCGGCCTGGCCCCTGGCTGGCTTGCCTGGCCCTGCCGGCCCTTGCACCGCCTGGCCCTTGCACGGCCGGCTTGGCTGGCCTTGCCCTGCCCGACGCTGGCGCTTTGCGCCGGGGCGGCGGTGTTGTCGATGGCCATGATGTCTGTGAGACATGAGTATGTCTCAGAGACATCACGCTCTCCAGACACCTGGCCCCGGGACCCCTCGGCGGGCGGTCTGCACCGTCGCCGGCTTCAGCGTTCGATCAGCTGCGTCGGTGCCGACGGGTCGACGATCCGTTCAGCTGCGTCGGTGGCGGCCGACCGATGGTCCGTCCGGTACGGAGTCCAGGTCGTGCCCGGTGGCGAACAGTTCGCCTCTGGCACTGTCGCCAGCCCAACCGTCGTCACCATTCCAACTCGGCGCACCGGTGGGCGGCGTGCCGCGGCCGGCAGGTGCCGTGCTGCCGGTTGGTGCGATCCCGCCGCCATTCGGCACCGCGCCGCCGCCGCGAGCTACCCCGCCGCCATCGCGGGATACGGCACGGCCGTCGCGTGCTACCGCGCTATCGCGCGACACTGCACGGCCGCTGCGAGCCCTCGCGCTGCCGTCGCGGGACGCTGAACTGCCGTCGCGGGCTGCCGCGCCGCTGCCGATCGCTGTGCGGTTGTAGCGCGTTGCTGGTGCTTTGGCGCGGGGTGTGCGGGAGGACGTGGCCAACCGGGGAGTCGCCCCGGCGGTGGCCGGGCGGCGCCGCAGTCCGAGCACCGCACCGATCTGGGCTCCGACGATGCTCGCGACGGCCAACACGGCGGACACCGCCAGCGGTCGGTTGACCCCGTCGGTGTCACCGGCCCGGGCTGCGCCGACCGTCATCGTGGGTGCCTGGCCTGCCGGCTCCGTACCGCTGCGGGGTGTCGTCTCCGTCCGCTCCGGTGCCGGCTGCTCCGGTGCCGCCTGCTCCGGTGTGGTCTGTTCGGGGGCCGGTCGCGGTGCCGGCGGCTTGGGGGCGGCGGGCGGGCCCACGAGTTTTCCGGTGGCGTGTCGCCGTGTGCCCTGGTCGGCGGCCTCGCTGGGAAGCCGGAGCAGTTGGCCGGGACGGATGCGATCCGGGTCGTCGATCTTGTTCAGCTTGGCGAGCTGCCGGTAGTCGCCGAAGTCGTCCAGGTAACGCTCGGCCACCGTGCCGAGGTAGTCGCCCCGTGCCACCCGGTACATCGGCGCAGCTTCGTCGCCCGCGACGGAGTCACCGGGGGCGGTGAACCCGGTCCGGGTCAGCGGGACCGCCGTGTCGTGGGTCGCGCTCGGACGGTTCGGCGGGGAGAGGGTGGCGGCGGCCGCTGCGTCCGGACTCGCGTAGGCCGGGGTGCCGTAAACGGCTGCGGCGCTGGCGGCGGCCGGGCTGGCCGCAAGGATCAGCGCGACCGAGCCCACAAGCGCGGCGGCGGCCTTCTGTTGGCGGCTCATTCCGGGCAGCTTCGGCGCTGGCCGGCGCAGGGTCTGCGCGCCAAGCTCGACCAGGACGGAGAAGGTGAACGTGGCCCAGCCGAACCAGCCGGCCAGCGCCAACGCCCGCAGGAAGAGCTGACCGTCGTCCCGGCTGGTCAGCGCCGTGCCCACCTCGGCGAAGGTGGGTAGGTGATCGGGCAGGGGATTGCCGGCGAAGGCGAGCAGCGCGATCGGCGCGCCGACCACCAGGGCGCAGAGCACGACAAGCGCGCCGAAGCCGGTGAGGATACGTCCGGTCCGGCGTACCGCGGACTGATCCGATGCGGACATGGCTGCCTTCCCTTCCTACGGGTCTGCGGTGATGGCCCGCGCGGTGGCCTCGCCGGTGACGGTGACCCGGTCGGCGAAGCCGAACAGCCCGAGCATCGAGCGGCGGTAGGTGATCGTGACGCGTACCTGGACGACGGTCTCCCCGGCGATGCGCGGGAAGCTCACGGTGTGGCCGTTGGTGCCTGCGGCGGACAGGTAGTTGGCGACCGCGACGCGTGCCTGTGGTTCGTTGATCCGCTTCGGCCCGCCTTCGATCGCTGTTGCCCGGTCGATGGCCTGCCCGCCCGCGCGTGCCGCCTCGGCGGCCAGGTTGTCAGCGCGTTGCAGAGTGCGTAGTTGCCCGGCGCCGTCGAAGGAGAGCCCGATGATGGCCAGTACGCCGATCATCGCCACCGCCAGGAAGATGCTGACCCGGCCGTGGTCGTCGGTCAGCGGACGTACAGCTGTCGGGGTGCTCATCGCCGGCTCCGGTAGCGGTCCAGGGGTGAGGTGAAGCTCGCCACGATGCGGTTGTCGGTAGGCATGCCGGGCAGCGCGGCGAGCCGCAGGTCCCGGAAGGACACCCGGCAGGCGACCCGGACGGTGACAGTGGCGTCCTGCCCGACGGGGCTGCGGAAGGCGTCGTCGAAGCTGCTGGCCCGGCCCTGCACCGAGCCGGTGAACGTCAGCGTGGGGGCGTCGGTGCAGGCCAGCCCTCGCCAATCAAGCTGCTTGCTGACGGCATCACGCGCCTGGGCGCGGGCGGTGCCGGCGTCCCGGGAGATCGAGGCGGCGCGGGCGGCGTCGTGCGCGGCGGCGTCGATCGCCTCGGCGGCCACCGCGCTGCGCCCGGCCACACCGGCCAGCACCATGAGCGCGATGAACGCGGGCGCGAGCACCGCCACCTCGATGGAGACCGAGCCGCGCTCGGCGGGACGGTTCACGGCTGGGTCACCCGCTCCGCCGTCCCGTGGGCGGTCTGCTGCACCGCGAAGTCCACGCCGGGCACCACCGACAGGGACCGGCCGCGCACCGTGCAGGTCACCTCGACCTCGGTGGTGACGCAGCTCGGGCCGTTCTTGTCCCAGCCCACCAGCCAGCCGCCGGTGGCGGTCAGGAACCGTGTGGCGCTGGCGGCCCCGGCGCCCTCGGGCGCCTGATACAGCCGCTCGGCGTTGACCCCGCTCTGCGCGGCGTTCAACGCCGTGGAGCGGGCCAGGAAGACGGCCGAGACCTGGATCGACGCGAACAACAGCAGCAGGATCAGCGGCATCACCACTGCCAACTCCACAGGGTTGGCACCCCGCTCCCGGTCACCGGCCACGAGCCGACGCCGGGCGGTCGACACCGCCCGGCGCCAGCACGGGTACGCGGCTCCGCGCATGTTTGCTACTTCGGGTTCGTGTGGGTCGGAATGTTCGTCATCCAGTCGTTGGCTTTGCTCAGGGCCAGTCCGGTGACGATTGTCGCCACGAAGACCAGACCGAAGATGATCACAGCGGTCGGGACCGGGCTGTCGCCGCGCTCGCCGTCGCGGCGCACCTCGGCGAGGCGCGTCGTCAGCACGACGTGCAGGTAGCTGATGAGGGACATGGCGTACTCCTTCTCGGGGTGTGGTCAGACTCGGGCGAGGAACGGATAGACGACGAAGCCGAGCAGCACGAAGACGAGCAGTGCGCCCGGGATGTCGAGTCGGCTGGTCACGCCCTCGGCGCGGGCGAGGTTGTCGGTGCGGATCTGGTCGCGCAACGAGTCGGCCCGGCTGCGCAGGGTCTCGTGCACCTGCGCGCCCTCGCTGCCGGAGGACCGCATGATGGCGCCGACGTCCCCCAGCTCCGGAATGCCGATCTTGTCGGCGAGGTCGCGCAGTTCGTCCCAGGGCGCGTGCATCTGCATCTGGGCGATCCGCAGGGCCTCCTGGAGTCTGTCGAAGACCCAGCCGTCGCAGACCGCGGCGGCCCTTTCCAACGACTGCACAGGCCCGTGCGCGGCGGACAGTTGCAACGCCACCAGGTCCAGGTAGGTGCAGACGGCCTGACGGAACTCGTCCCGGGCGGCATCCGCTTTGCTCAGCACCGACCGGTGCGCCAGCAGCCCGGCGACCAGCGCCATGCCGAGGCTGCCGAGCACCGGTATGACCAGGGGAAACGAGATGCCGAGTACGAACAGCGCGACGCCGAGCAGGGTCGGCGTGGCCAGCCCGATCAGCGCGGAGAGCAGCACCGACAGCGCGTACTGCTCGGAGGTCTGCCCGATCAGGGCGAGCTGTCGGTGCGGCGGTCGCAGCCAGCGGGCCAGCCCGGTCAACCAGTCCGGTTGCCGGGACGTGGGAGCGGCGACCCGGCCGAGGCTGGGCGGCTGGTGCAACCTGCGCAGCGCCGGCCCGAGCGCCGGGGTCGCCGGCACCAGTTCCCGGATCACAAGGAACAGGCCCAACCCGATGGTGGCCCCACCGCACACGGCGATGGCGAGGTGCCAGTTGACGACGATCATCGGCGCTCACCTCCGCCGCGCGGGCCCGTGCTGCTCGCGTTCACGCCACCACCTCCTGCGGGTCCGGCGCCGGCAGGAACCGGGCCGGGCGCTGCGGCTGGCTCATCGAACGGACCCAGGCCAGCAGACCGATGAAGGCCGCGCCGAGGGCTGCCATCACCACCTGGCCGGTCGTCGTGCCGTACGGCTTGATGTACTCGGTGTTGATCAGCCCGTACGCCAGGGTCGCCAGGGTCATGCCGGTGAGGAAGCGGACCGCGAACCGGGGCTGGGTGCGCTTGGCCTCGATCTCCCGGCGGGTGGCGACCTCCGCCGCAGCCGCGCCGGCGATCGAGCCGAGCACGTCACCGAGCCGCTCACCTCTGTCGCTCAGGTGCAGGATCAAGGCCGCCACCACCTGGTCGCAGACCGGGTCGCCGATCTCGTCGGCGAAGGCCAGCAACGCGGTACGCGCCGTCCAGCCGGCCTGCAACCGGGCGGCGAGCAGCCGTACCTCGTCCTCGATGCCCGGTGGCACGCTGCCGATCGTGCCGATGATCGACTGCTGGAGGCCCTGCCCGATGCCGGAGACGTCCTTGAGGCGGCGGGTCCACTCGCCGACCGCCTCGATCCGGGCGATGGCGCGTTGCTCGGCCTTGCCCACCGCGAACAGCCACGGCGTGCCGGGTACCGCCACCGCCACCAGCAGACCCACCACCGGCAGCCCGGTCAGCAGGAAGGCAAGCGCGCCGGCCACCACTGCGGCGAGCAGCAATGCCTGATGGGCGCGCTGCTCGGCGGGGTTGGGGCTGGATCCGCGCCACAATCGACCAAGGCCGGGGCCCGCGCCGGGACCGGGGCCGGCGGGCCGGCGGGTGCCCACAAGCGCGACAACGGCCAGCAGCAGTCCGGCGACACAGGCGGCCCCGGAGACCACGGCGATCAACTCCAGGCTGTTTCCCATCACGTCACCGCCGTGCCAGTCGGGTCTGTCGGGGGCGGCGCCACGCTCCGGTGCCGGCCTCGATCCACCTGGTCAGCAGCCGTGCGTCGTAGCCCACCCGCAGCAACTGGTCGCGGACCCGCTCGGGCAGGTGCCGGGGGACCGCGCGGCCGTCCGGGCCCGGCCCGAACACTGTTGTGGTGGTGATCCGTCCGGCCTCACCGGCCCCGATCACCTCCTCCACGTGGGAGACGAACCGGTGCTTGCGTCCACCGATCGCGGTCTCGTCCTCGACGGTGACGTAGACGATCAGGTCGAGGGCGTTGCCGGCCATCCGCCGGGCCTGGTCGACTGTCATCTCGCGGCCGTGGGCCAGCGCCAGCTCGACGATCCGCTCACCGACCCCGGAGGCCGTACGGGCGTGGATCGTGCACATCGAACCCCGGCTGGTGGTCATCGCCTGGAGCATCGGCACGATCTCCCGGGAGCGCACCTCGCCCACGATGATCCGCAGTACGCCCATCCGCAGCGACAGCGGGATCAGGTCGGCGATCGTCACCTCGCCCGCCGGCCGGCCGTCGAAGCCGCGCTCGCCGTGCCCCTCACGGGCTTCGAAGCTCATCACCGCCCGGTGTCGCTCCCGGCGTCGGGCCGGCAACAGCTCCCGGCTCTCCTCCAGCAGCACGTACGGCTCGTCGGGCGGGATCTCGTTCATCAACGCCCGGATGATCGTGGTCTTTCCGGCACCGGCCAACCCGGCCACCATGATGTTCAGCCCGGCGCGCATCGCCGCACGGAGGAAGTCGCGCAGCAGCGGATCGATCATCTCGTCCAGGTCGCCCCGGGCGCCGGCCACGTCGTCCAGGCTCACGTCGAGCGTGTTGTGCTTGCGGATCACCGCGTACGGGCGGTGGCTGACCAGGAACACCGCGGCCAGCCGGCTGCCGTCGGGCAGTTGCAGGTCGAGTGTCGGTTTCACAGTGGACAGTGACCGTTCGGTCGCGCCGGCTCGCCGGGCCGCCGCCTGGAGGATCTCCACCAGTTCGGCGTCGCTGTCGGCGATCGGCTCGGCCCAGTCCACCCCACCGCCGTGCCTGGTGATGCGCACCTGGTCGCAACCGAGGATGTGTACCTCCTCGATGGTGTCGTCGACAAGGAGGGTCTGTAGCCGACCCAGCCCGACCAGCTCGGCCGTCACCTGATCGAGCAGCAGGCGCTCCTCGCCGGCGGCCATCGGCGTACCGGCCCGGCGGACCGCGTCGGCGTACTCGGCGACCACCGCGACGGCCAGCCGCGCCCGTTCGGTGTCCTCCTCGTCGACTGTGAACTCCCGGCCGCGCTGCCACAGGGTGAGGCGTTCGGTCAGTTCGCGGCGCAGCTCCCGTACCACCTGGAAATCCGTCCGCGGCCGGGGTTGCTCCGGCGGCGCGGTGACGGCGGGGACCGGAGTCGGCATCGGCGGGTGGTGCCGGCCGTTCGGCGTGGGCAGCGGCGGTGCCGTGGACGTCGCACCCGGCGGCTGCTGGCGCGGGTCGGCGGAGACCGGCTCAAACCGCATCGGGCACCACCTGCTGTACCGGCCAGGCCAGTCGCGCCCGCCGTCGTTCCAGCAGCGCGCCGACCGGCACCTCCAACCCGGCGGCCGCGCGCAGCAGCGGCCGTCCGGACCGCACCGTGCCACCAAGGGCCAGCACCTGCGCGGTACGCGGATCGTGCGGCAGTCGGGCGATGACCGGCAGTTTCAACGCGCGGCTGATCTCGGTACGTCCGTGCCCGTCGCCGACCAGCAGCAGCCGTAGCGTGCCCGGCGGCACCCGGTGGTCGGCGAAGTCCCGTTCGAGGGCGGTGGCCACGGCCCGCGTTCCGGACAGGTCCGGCAGGTGGGCGCGGGTCACGAGCAGCACCACCGAGGCGGCCCGCAGCAGTGGCAACGGTGGGCCGGTGACATGCAGGCGACCGCAGTCGACGAGCACGTCGTAGCCGGGGTTGCCGCGGTCCAGGGCGGTGAAGTAGTCCGCGAAGCGCTGCCAGAGCGGTGTGACACTGCCGGCCTGGGCCGGGTCGACAATGCCGGGCAACAGCAGCCGTTCCCGGCGGGGCGCGTCCAGGTCGACAAGCTGCGACCAGAACGCCGTCTCCAGGTTGCCGTCCCGCAGCTCCCCGACGGCCAGTTCGCCGATCCCGCGCGGCCCGTCCAACTGGCCGCCGAGGTATCCGGCGAGGATCGATCCGCCGGCCGGGTCGCATTCGGCGAGGACCAGTCGGCGGTGCCAGGCCAGCGCGCAGGCCAGCGCCGAGGTGGTCACCCCGGGCGAACCCTTCGCGGACACCAGCGCGATGATCGCCATCCTCAGGCCGCCTCGGTGAGCACGACGGCGAGCCGCTCCTGGGCAGCCAGCGCCACCACCGCGGGTACGTCCCGGACGGGAAGCGCCAGGTACAGCACTCTCTCGTTGTCCGTCGGGCTGATCATGTCGATCACGGTGGCTGCGAACCGGGTGCCCGTGGCGGTCGCCCCGGTGGCGTTGTCGTCCGGCGTGCTGACCAGCAGGACCTTGTCGCCGGGGTGCAGTTCACGCGCCGGCACCTGAGCGGGCTTCAGGCCCAGCGCGATCTGCTGCTGACCCGGACCGAGCAGCGGGGCGTCGGTGACCTGCCCGAGGGTGAGCAGGGTGCCGGGCAGCAGGGCCACGGCGGCCCGCTTGCCGACCACCTCGTCCAGCCGGGCGGCGGGCACCGGGTCCAGCCCCTGCCCGCCGGCGACCTGGACGGTGATCAGGTCGTCGGCGCTGATCTCCCGCCCCACCTCCACCGGCCGAGCCACCGCGAGGTAACTGCCCGTTGCCCGGACCGAGGTGACCGCGAACGCGGCGCCCAGACCACCCAGGGCGATCAGGAGTACGGCCAGGCCGAGCAGCCCGGGGCGAACCCGGCGCTGCCGTACCACCTTCGGCGGGCTGACCGGCGCGTCCACCTGCCCGGCCCCGTTACGCGTCGCCAGACTCACCGGTCATGCTCCGTTCGCTCGCTTGTCACCTGGTCACCACCTGGAGCTCGTTGATCTGGACCGGCACGGTGCCACTGGTCCGGGTCTGGGCGATCGGTTCGCCCTCGACGCCGCTACCGGTCCACCAGCGCACCGTCCAGAACGTTGTGGCACCCACCTGGTACGTGTCGGCCTTCGGGTAGCCGTTGCGGTAGCCGCAGTCCGGGGAGGGTCGGCCTGCGTGCTTGCCCTTCGCGTCGTACGGGGTGCCGGGGCCGGTGCAGGTGACCTTGTCGCCGTTGCCCATGTCCCAGACGATGCGGTCGACCTTCGCCTCGATGGTGACTGTCAACCCCCTGTCGGACGCGGACGCGCGTAGCGGCCCGAAGTAGCTTTCGCTCGGGGTGGCCCACATCCAGACCGGGAGGCCGACCAGGCCGGGCCCGATGTCCTTGCGGGGTGCCACCCGCAGCCGCGCGGGCAGCAGCTTGATCGACGCGAGTGCCCTGCGGGCCAACTCCTCCGGGTCGGGTGGTGCGCCGAACCCGGGGGGCGGGGTGCTGCGCAGCACCACGTTCTGGGCACCGAGGTCGCCGCCGTTGCAGGTCTCGACGTACCACTGCTGACCTTCGGGCGCCTCGTTCTGCGGCTGGGCGAGCTTGTAGTAGCAGCCGCTGCCGTTGTCGAACCAGCCGAGCGTCTCGTGGTAGCAGGGGATGGTCCGGCCCGCCCACTGGCAGACACCTCCGCCTCCGCCGCCGCCGGAGTCCCCGCCGCCGTTGTCGCCGCCGCCACCGGGACCGCCGGGGGTGCCGGGCTCGTCGTCCCAGACGTTGCAGTCGGGCTGGCCGGGTGGGCACTCCACGCCGGGGTCGGCGCGCCGGGCGGCGGCAGCCGGCAGGGTCGTGCCGACCACCAGCAGCAGCGCAAGGCCGACGCCGGCGAGCATCCGACCGACCGGGGTGCCCTTTCCTCCCCGGGTCAGCACGGCTGGTCCTGGTGTGCGGCGCCGGAGTTGATCAGCCATCGGCCGTCCGGGTAGCGGGTGGCAGTGGCGGTGGCCAGGTGCCTGCCGCCGCCGCTGCCGGGGACGACCCGTCGGTCCTTGGCGTAGACCAGTCGGTAGCCGGTCGCGTCCAGGCAGTCCTGGATCTCCACGGTGGCCGGCTTCGAGTCCAGGCTGACCGAGGTGACGGTCGGGTCGGATTTCAACGTCCCGGTACGCATCGCGCCGTGCTCCTTGGCCTGGAGAATGGACATTTGGACCCGGGTCAGTAGTGGATCAGCGAGAAAGCGGGACAGTTCCGGCGCATGTGGATCGCTGCGCCCACTCGCCGCGCGTGAAGCCGCGAGATAGCCGGCATATGCGTCGAGCGCCGCCTTTTCCGCAGCGAGTCGATCGGCGCCCGAATCTGCTTGTCGGTCCGCGCCTCGTGGCACCGTCGGCCGTTCGACGGTCTCCCGTTCGCTGCCACAGGCGGCGGTCGGCACCGCTGCGGCGGCCACTAGCAGGCAGATTGCCGCTCTTCTGAGCTGCCGTCCGCGCACCGTCGAGCCCTCCTCGTGATCGCCCTGCGGCGAGGGGGTCACCGCCGCAGGGCATGCGGGAGCGCGCCCGGATGAGCCCATCCGAAGCCGTTCATTGCGCTTCCACATTCACCGTTACGGATCTTTACAAATGCAATGTCCCGTGCTGTTCGGTCGATGGAGTGAGGCTTGCGTCACACTCAAGGGGCGAGCATAAGCTGACGTCCGCTGATGCAACAGAGGCAATTCAAGTGAACACGCTGCGTGATGATGGGTGGTGGTGGCGGGTGTCCGTGCTGCGCTGCGGGCAACGGTCGGCAGGAGGTCGGGCCGCGCTCGGGCCTTGCCGGGTCGGAGTCGTCTGCCGGACGATCTCCGGTGGGCTCGGGAGTGGGACATCGCGCCCTCATCCCGGCATCCCGACGGGGTTGGGGGTCGATCGGCGAGGGGGTCGGTCCGGCTCGGTGGCCGGCGTCGACCCGGTCCACGGTGTCGTCGGCCGCCCGAAGTTCAAGGTCGCTTTCCGCGCCATCCGCTACACCAGAGCGATCGTTGCGTCACGATACGTGTTCGCCTTCGCGGGGCATGTCGACCCGTCGGTGGGACCGACATGGCACTGACCGGCCCTTCGACGGCCGCACCGGGCCAGCACCGTCGGCCCGATCGGAGCCCGGCCGTCCGGCTTTCGACCGTTCTGGCCGTCCTGTCGTTCAGCCCGCTGCTGCGGTTGGCCGCCCTGCGCTACGCCGTACCGTCGGGCACCGCAAGCCGGACCGGCTGCGACGCCTGCGGCGAACCGGTCGGGCTGACCCGGCCCTGGCCGGCGCTCACCCCGGTCGGCCGCTGCGGTCGGTGTCGAGCCCCTGTCGGACCGCCGCCCGGAATCGTCGAGGTGGCCGCGCTCGCCGCTGTGGTGCTGCTGGTGCTTGTCGGCCCGGCCGCCGGGGCGCTGCCGGCGCTTGCCTGGTGGCTCGGGTGGACGATCCCGGCGGTGCTCGTCGACCTGGCCGTGCACCGGTTGCCCGACCGGCTCACCCTGCCAGCGGCGGCCGGCACCTGGCTGCTGCTCGGTGCTGCCGCGTTGGTCGCCGCTGAGCCGGCACCCTGGCTGCGGGCCGTCGCCGCCGGCACCGGGCTGGCACTGCTCTTCGCCACCAGCACGCTGCTGCTCGGTCGGCGCGGCTTCGGGCTCGGCGACGCGAAGTTGGCGCTCAGTGTGGGCGCGCTGCTGGGCTGGTACGGCTGGCCTGTAGTGGTGCTCGGGCTGCTGCTCGCCTTCGGGCTGTCCGCCCTGGTCAGCATCGGTCTGTTGGCGGCCCGGCGAGCGTGCTGGTCCACCCACCTGCCGTTCGGCCCGTTCCTGTTGTTCGGCACGGCGGGCGCTCTCCTGCTGGTCACCTGACCACCCCCGATCTGCCCGACCACCTCGGTCCACCTGACCACCTCGGTCCACCTGACCACCTCGGTCCACCTGACCGCCCTCGATCCAGGATCCAGTGGCATCGCTCGCGGCTAAAGCCACTACAACCAGGATCGGGCGGCAACCAGGATCGGGCGGCCCGGGGAGGGTCAGCGGTGTGATCGGCCTGCCAGGTCGGGTTCCGGGCGGCGGGCGCGGTCGGCCCTACGGCGTAGCGCCTCGGCGGCCGGGCGGGCCAGCAACGGGGTCACCACCGCGGCGACCAGGGCGCCGAGCAGGACACCCGCGACCACGTCGTGCGGGTAGTGCACGCCCACGAAGACGCGGGAGAAGGCGGCGAGCGCTGCCAGCGGCAGTGCGAGGAGGCCGAGTCGGCGGGAGAGCAGCAGCGTGGTGACCGCCAGGGCTCCCGCGACTGTGGCGTGGTTGCTGGGAAACGACCAGTCGCCGGGTGGTGGGCAGGCGTTCGCGATGATCGCCTGCCCGATCGTCCGGCACGGCCGGTCCTCGTCCACCACGGTCTTGAGCCACTCGCTGCCCGCGTACGCCAGGAGGGTCGGCAGCGGCGCGACAAGGGCGAGTGCCCGGTTGTGCGGGCCGCCGGCCAGGCGGCCCAGCGCGGCGACCAACAGCAGCGCGCCGAGCAGCAGGATCACGCCCTCGGTGGCGTGCCCGACGAACCACTGCACCGCCTGCGGGCTGTCGGCGGCGGCGTCGACCACGTCGTGGTACCACTCCTCGCTGATCTTCGGAACGTCAATGCTGCCGGTGTCGGCCATGAATCACCTCACCTGATGTTCATACCGCCTTGATGTTGGAGACAACGTAGGAACGCGCCAGCGGGCACCGCAGGAGCCGAAGGTCAGGCCAACCCCACGACCTTCGTCCAGCAACCGCACAGGCGTCTCTGCTTGGCTCGTCAGAAGATGTCGGCACCCAGGAGGCTTCGTGCACACCAGTTCGGCCACCGACCAACCGCCGCCCACCGCTGGGACGGTGGACGACGAAACCTGGCAGATCAGGCGTAGCGGGGCCGATCTGGACCGGCTCGGCGAGACGGAGTCGATCTTCGCGTTGAGCAACGGGTGGGTCGGCTGGCGAGGCGTCCTCGACGAGGGGGCGCCCGGTGAGATGCCGGGCAGCTACGTCAACGGCCTGCACGAGCGGCGTGAACAGACCTACCCCGAGGAGGGGTACGCGTTTCCGCAGGCCAACGACACAGTCATCAGCGCGCCGAACGCCGCGCTCATCCGGCTGTGGGTGGACGACGAGCTGCTGGACATCAGCACCGGAACGCTGCACCGACACGAGCGGGTGCTCGACCTGCGCACCGGTGTGCTGCGCCGGGAGACCGAGTGGACCTCGCCCGCCGGGCGGAGGGTGCTGATCCGCAGCACCCGGCTGGTGTCCCTGCCCCGTCGGCCGGTTGCCGCCGTCCGGTACGAGGTCGAGCCACTGGACGCCCCCGTCGAGCTGCGTGTCTGCTCGGACCTGCTGGCCAACGAGCGGGTGCCGGAACGCTCGGACGACCCGCGCGCAGCCTCGGTGCCCACCGATCCGCTTACCGCCGAGGCGCATCACACGAACGGCCTCGACGGGGTGCTCGTGCACCGCACCGGGCGCAGTGAGCAGCGCGTCGCCGTGGCGGTCAGCCACCTGCTGGACGCACCGGACACGGTGGCCGCCACCTGCGACGACATCCCCGACCGGGTGCGCCTGACAGTGGCCGGTCGGCTGCACCCGGGCGAGCGGGTACGGCTGACGAAGTTCGCCGCGTACGAGTGTGGGCCTGTCGACGGGCCGCCGGTCGACGAGTTGGCCGACATGGTGGTCGCCGAGGCGGACGCCGCCCGTGCGGACGGCTTCGACGCCCTGCTCACCGACCAGCGGGCCAGCCTGGATGCCGCCTGGCAGGTCGCCGACGTGCTGCTCGACGGCGACGCGGAACTCCAGCAGGCGATCAGGTTCGCCATGTTCCACCTGATCCAGGCGGGCCGCCCGGACGGCGACCGCACGATCTCGGCCAAGGGCCTGACCGGTAACGGCTACGACGGTCACGTCATGTGGGACACCGAGACGTACGTGCTGCCGGTGCTCACCTACCTGGCACCGGCGGTGGCCCGCTCGGCGCTGGCCTGGCGGCACAGCCACCTGCCGGAGGCCCGGGAGCGGGCCGCCGAGCTGCGGCTTACCGGTGCGACGTTCCCGTGGCGGACCATCGGCGGCCGGGAGTGCTCCGGCTACTGGCCGGCCGGCACCGCCGCGCTGCACGTCAACGCGGACATCGCCGACGCGGTGCTGCGCTACGTGGCGGCCACCGACGACCAGCGGTTCCTCGCCGAGGCAGGGCTGGACCTGCTTGTGGAGACGGCCCGGCTCTGGCACGGCTACGGCCACTGGTCGGACACCGGCGCGTTCCACCTGCCCGGGGTGACCGGCCCGGACGAGTACTCCGCGCTCGTCGACGACAACGTCTTCACAAACCTGATGGCGCGGCGCAACCTGCGGGGCGCGGCGGACGCCGCCGAGCGCCACTCCGACGCCGCCGGGCGGCTCGGCGTCGACCCGGCCGAGATCGCCGGCTGGCGGGCCGCCGCCGACGCGGTCTTCATCCCGTACGACAGTGAGCGCGAGGTGCACGAGCAGGCCGCCGGGTTCACCAGGCAGCCGGAGTGGAACTTCGTCGACACCGACGAGGACGACTACCCGCTGCTCCTGAACTTCCCCTACCTGGAGTTGTACCGCAAGCAGGTGGTCAAGCAGGCCGACCTGGTGCTGGCCATGCAGCACTGCCCGGGCGAGTTCACCGCCGAGGAGAAGGCCCGCAACTTCGCCTACTACGAGGCCCGTACGGTCCGCGACTCGTCCCTGTCGGCCGCCCCGCAGGCGGTGCTTGCCGCCGAGGTCGGGCACCTCGACCTGGCGTACGACCTGTTCGCCGAGTCCGTCACGCAGGACCTGGCCGACCTTGGCGACAAGACCGCCGACGGGCTGCACCTGGCCTCGCTGGCCGGGGCGTGGCTGGCGTTGGTGCAGGGCTTCGGTGGAATGCGCGACGACCGTGGGGTGCTCTCCTTCGACCCCCGGTTGCCCTCGCGGATCGATCGGCTGGCGTTCAGCCTGCGCTGGCGCGGCCACCGGCTACGGGTCACGTTGACGCCGGCCGAGGTCCGCTACGAGCTGCCCGACGCCGCGTCCGATGCCACAGTCGAGCTGTGGCACCACGGTGAGCACCTGCGGGTCACCGGCGCGGAACCGGTCACCCGGCCGATGCCGCCGGTGCCCGACCCCGGGCCGGAGCCGCCCTCCCCGCCCGGTCGCCGCCCCGACCGCCGCTCGGCCGCCTGACCGCCTCGCCGCCCGCCCTCAGGCGGGCGGCAGGCCGCCGGCCATCCGCTCGCGGACGGCCTCCAGCGCCTCGAAGGCGTACGCCCAGTTGTGGCACTTGAAGCTGCGCAGACCGTCGATTGCGGTGTGGCAGTCGGAGCAGCGTACGCCGGGGATGGCGGCCGGCACCTCGGTGTTGACGTACTTGTGTTCGCCGAGGATGACGGTGGCGATCATGTTCTTGTCGTGCAGGCCGGAGAGCGCCGACGAGACGATGTCGTACCAGGTGACCCGCCTGCCGCACTTCGGGCAGTCCGGTTCGTCGCCGCTTACCCAGAGCGGTGCGCCGATGCTGCGCGCCGGCATGCCGAGCAACTTCTCCAGCCGCCGGACGTCCGACTCCGGTGTGGTCCACCGGTGTCGGCCGGGCAACGAGGCGGGCGAGTCGTACACGGCGCGGAACAGGTCGTGGTCGACCCGCACGGTCTCCCGCTGAGTGGTCATCGGCGTCCCTCCCCGGTGCGGCGGTGCCCCCAAGGTGGTCGGCGTTGACCAGGGGTGCAGCCGGATCAACGACACGAGGGGTCAGCGGGTCGTCGCCTCGGGTGTTAGACATCGAGTTCGGACCGCGTCGAAGGGACCCCTCGTGAGCGATCAGGCACCCGACACAGCCGACGTCACCGCCCAACCGAACGTCGCCCGGATGTACGACTACTTCCTCGGTGGCAGCCACAACTTCGCCGTCGACCGGGCCGCCGCCCAACGGGTCCTGGAGATCTTTCCGGAGACCGGGGCCGCCGCACAGACCAACAGGCACTTCCTGCGCCGGGCCGTCCGCTACGCCGCCGAGCAGGGCGTACGCCAGTTCCTGGACATCGGTGCCGGCCTGCCCACCCAGGGCACCGTGCACGAGGTGGTGCGCGCCGTGGCACCCGACTCCCGGGTGGTGTACGTCGACTACGACGAGGTCGCTGTCGCGTACGCCCGCAGGTTGTTGGTCGACGTGCCCGGCACTGCTGTCGTGCGGGGCGATCTGCGGCGGCCCGACGACCTGCTCGACCACCCGGCGTTACGCGGCACGCTCGACCTGAACCGCCCGGTGGCGGTGCTGCTCCTCGCGGTGCTGCACTTCGTGTCGGATGACGACGACCCGTGGGGTGCCGTTGCCCGGCTGCGGGACGCCACGGTGCCCGGCAGCCACCTGGCGCTGTCGCACCTGACGTTGGACGGCATTCCGCCGGAGTTGGCCGAGCGGGGGAAGGCGATCTACCGCAACAGCAGTGCTCCGCTGGTGCCCCGTACCCACGCCGAGACGCTGCGTTTCTTCGCCGGTTACGACCTGGTGGAGCCCGGCCTGGTGGAGACCACCCAGTGGCGGCCGGACACCGAGCCGGATCTCGTGGACTCGCACGGCTATGCCGGGGTCGGCGTCCGCCGCTGACCGTTTCGCCGTCGACGGCGAACTCCGGGTGGTACGACGGACGCAGGGCGTGCGTGCCACCCGGGAGGAGCGCCGATGGCGAGCAGGCCCGACCGGCTGCTGCGGGGAAGCGACACCCCGCTCAGCGCCTCGTTCCTGGAGCTGTTCTTCGACCTGGCGTTCGTCCTGGCCCTCAGCCAGCTGGCCCAGCACCTGCTGCACGACCTCACCGTGGCCGGTGCGCTGCGTACCGCGCTGCTGCTGACCGGGATCTGGTGGATCTGGGTGACCACCGCCTGGTTCGCCGACTGGTACGACCCGGAGAGCCCGGCGGTGCGGTCGCTGCTGATCGGTGCCACGCTGGGCAGCCTGCTGGCCGGGGTGGCGACTCCGCAGGCGCTGGACGGGCGGGCCGTGCTCTTCGCTGGCGCGTACGTCGCGGTTCACGTCGCCCGGGGCGCGGTCACCACCTTCGCGCTGCGCGGCCATCCGTTACAGAGCCGTACCCTGCGGATCTTCTGCTGGTTCAGCGTCTCCGCCGTGCCGTGGTTGGCCGGCGCGTTCCTGCCGGCCTGGCGGGTGCCGCTGTGGGTGTTCGCCCTCGCGCTCGACCTCGTCGGGCCGCGGCTGGGCTGGCACACTCCTATGCTGGGACGCGCCCGGCAGCGGGAACTACACCTCGCCGGCGAGCACTACGCCGAGCGGTACCAGCAAATCATGATCATCGCGCTCGGCGAACTTGTGCTGGTCGCCGGCCTCACGTACGCCGACACAAGCCTGCACCTCCCGGCGACCGCCGCCTTCCTGTTGGTCTTCGCCACCGCCGTGTTGATCGGTCTGCTCTACGTAACGCCCGCCGGCCTGCGTCTGGGTACGGCCATCGAGCATGCCGACCCGTCCCGGCTCGGCGTCATCACGGCGTACCTGCACCTGGTGATGATCGCCGGGCTGGTGGTCACCGCCGTCGGGGCGGAACTGAGCATCGCCCACCCCACGCAGGCCGGCGACACGACGGCTGTCGTCGTCATCGTGGGCGGTCCGATGCTGTTCCTGGCCGGGCGGATCCTCTTCTCGCTGGCGATCCACCGGCGGCTCTCGTGGTCGCGGGTGGCCGCCCTGTTCGTGCTGGCCAGCGCGTCGGTCGTCCTGCGGCTGCCCCTGGTGGCGGTAAGCGCGACCGCCGTCAGTGTGCTGCTCGTGGTGGTCGTGCTGGACCGCGCCGGCATCATGTCCTACCGCCGCACACGATCCTCTGACTAAAGTCAGGCTTATGGACTCTGGGCTCATCGCCGCCGTCCGGCGGTTCAACCGGACTGTCACCCAACGGGTCGGCGCCCTCGACGACGAATACATGGCCCAGGGGCGCCCGCTGGGGCAGGCCCGCCTGCTCTGGGAGATCGGCCCCGCCGGCGCCGAGGTCGCGGCACTGCGAGCCCGCCTCGGTCTGGACTCGGGATATCTGAGCCGACTCCTGCGCGCCCTGGAGAACGACGGGCTGATCACCGTGGGGCCGGCCGACCACGCGGGCGGCGACGGCCGGGTACGTACAGCCCAGCTCACCGACGCCGGCCGGGCTGAGTGGAACCAACTCGACAAGCGGTCCGACGCGCTCGCCGCCTCGATCCTCGAACCTCTCACCGACCACCGCCGCGAACGACTCGTCGCCGCCATGGCCGAGGTCGAACGACTGCTCATCGGCTCGATGGTCGTCATCGAGCCGTGCCCGCCGAGTGACCCACGGGCCAGGGGGTGCCTGCGCGCGTACGCCCGGGACATCGCACGACGATTCGACGACGGCTTCGACCCCGCGCTCAGCAACCCGGTGCACGACGAGGCGCTCGTCCCACCCAACGGCGTGCTCCTGCTCGCCACCCTCAACAGCGAGCCCGTCGGCTGCGGTGCCGTCAAACTCCACGGCGACGCACCCGCCGAGATCAAGCGCGTCTGGGTGGCCGACGCCGTCCGAGGGCTCGGCGTCGGACGGCGGCTGCTGGGCGAGCTGGAACGCTACGCCGCCGAGCATGGAGCAGCCGCCGTCCGACTGGACACCAATCGCAACCTCACCGAGGCGATCGCCATGTACCGGGCGACCGGTTACCGGGAGATCGAGGCGTACAACACCGAGCACTACGCCCACCACTGGTTCGAGAAGACGTTAGGACAGTGACCGGCTCCTTTGGGGGTGGGTTCAGCCCTTCACCGCGCCCGCGGTGAGCCCTTCGGTCAGGAAGCGCTGCCCGAGGGCGTACATGATCACCACGGGGATGCTGACGAGCAGCGACGCCGCAGCGAGTTGGCCCTGCGGCACGACGTCTCCGGCGATCATCGACTGCATCCCCACGGGGAGCGTCTTGTACTCGTCCTTCGTGATGAACACGAATGCGAAGAGGAACTCGTTCCAGGCGTTTGTCAGTGTGAAGAGCGCGACCGCCAGCAGACCCGGCTTGGCCAGCGGCAGCACCACCCGGCCGAACGCCTGGAGGCGGGTGCAGCCGTCGACAAGCGCGGCCTCCTCCAACTCGATGGGGATCGACGAGAAGTAGCCCACGAGCAGCCAGGTGGCGAACGGAAGCGTGAAGGTCGGGTACGTGACCACAAGGGACCACAACGAGTCGGTGAGCCGCGCGCCGATGAGCATCTGGTACAGCGGGATGAACAGCAGGGCGCCCGGCATCACGTAGGTGAGCAGCACCGTGACGGTGAAGCCCTGCGCCCCACGGAACCGCAGCCGGGCCAGCGCGTAACCCGCGAGGGCGGCGCAGACAAGCGCCACCGTCGTGGAGGCGGCGGACACCAGGATGGTGTTCAGGTACCAGCGGCCGAACGGCTGGTTGGCGAAGAGCGCTGTGAACTGTTCCATCGTCCACGGTGTCGGCCACAGGTCGTCAGTGCGCATGACGACCTGACCCTCGGACTTGAAGGCCGTGACGGCGATCCAGTACAGCGGGCCCAGCACGAAGAGGAGCAACCCGGCCAGCGCGACCCAGGACCCGACGCCCGACACGACTGACGACGATCGGCGACCGCCCCGGGAGTTCAGGGCCGAGACCACCCGGCCGACCGCCGCCGCGATCAGCAGGATCACGCCGAGGACCACTGCCGCCTTCCAGAAGATCTGCGGCGACGCCCAGAGCAGCAGACCGGTGACCAATGCGGTGACGACCCACGGCATCGCCCTGCGCGCCGTCCCGGCCCACCGCTGCGCCTCGATCCACCGCGCTGCCCGGCGTCCTCGGGGGAGTTTGGCACCCGAGTCCTGGCGCAACAACCGGACCAGGACGAACACCAGCCCGCCGATGATCGGCAGCATGACGAGCGTGACCGCCGCGCCAGCGCCGTACTGGAGTTGCAGGATCGCCTTCGAGTACGCGACGAGCACGTACGGTGCGGTCACGTCGCCCGGACCACCCTGCGTCAGCAGCCAGACGAGGTCGAAGTTGTTGAACGTCCAGATCGACGACAGGGTCACCGTCACCGTGAGCACGTGGCGTAGTCCGGGCAGCGTCACGTTCGCGAACCGTTGCCACGACGAGGCGCCGTCGATGGTCGCCGCCTCGTAGAGGTCCGCCGGGATGGCCTTCAACCCCGCCAGGAAACACACAGTGAAGAACGGCACGCCCTTCCAGACGTTCACGAGGATCACCGATGGCATGGCCAGATTCGGGTCGGACAGCCAGCCCGCCGGCCAACTGTCGACAAGGTGCAGGTCGACGAGCAGCGGCCCGATCCCGGTAGTGGTGAGCAGCGTGTTGACGCTGCCGAAGATCGGGTCGAGCAGCGCACGCCAACTGAACGCCGTGACCACCGTCGGCACCACCCACGGCACCAGCAGCAACCCGGCCAGCACGGCCCGCCCGCGTCGCCTGTGGTGCAGCAGCAGGGCCGCGGCCAGACCCAGGACAACCTTGAAAATCTCGGCGTACGCGGTGAAGACGAACGAATTCACCACGCCTGTGTGGAACTGGTCGTCGCCGACGAGGGCGAGGTAGTTGTCCAGGCCGACGAACACGGTGTCCTGCCCGTGCCGTTCCGTGGTGCTGGTGAGTATCGACCGGCCGATCGGCACGATGACGAGACTGCCGACCAGCAGGGCCATGGGCGCCAGGAACAGCGCCGCGAGCCGCCAGTCGCGACCCAGCCGCCGCTGGGTCGGCGTGAGTGAGCCGGGCCCCGACGGCGGGGAAATCCTCGCCGTCGGGACCCGCGCAGGGCGAACCGTTCTCACTGCGGCAGCCCCTGCTGGTTGAAGATCTGCACCATCTTCGTGTGGGCGGCCTTCACTGCCTGCGCAGGAGCCGTCCCCTGAACGACCTGCTGCATCATGTCGGTGAGGACGTACGCTGCGCCGACCGCCTGCTGACCCGCGCTTGCCTTCTGCGGGAAGGACAGGCCGTTCTTCGTGTTCAGCGGCAGCTTCAGCTCAGTGATCTTGCGGAGCATGGGGAACGCCGGGTCGCCGCTTGTGAAGAACGGGTCGGCGTCCCAGACCTTCTCCCAGGCGGGCATGACCAGGCCGGGGGCCTCCTTCGCCACCCCGAGCAGCGCGGGCGCGCTGACCAGGTACTGCGCCAGGAGCTTGGCGAGGGCGGGATTCTTGGCACCCTTGAAGACGACGAAGCCCTGCGACTGGCCGAGCAGCAGGGGGTTGTTGGTCGCCGGCCCGATGCAGTCCGAGAACACGTGGGTCTTCTCGTACACCGGGTTCTTCTTGGTCCTGGAGTCCGCGTAGACGCTGAACTGGTTGCGGGTGTAGCCGAGGATCCCGGCGAGCCAGTTCTCGTTGTTGCTGGTGTCGGTCCAGCTCGCGATCCCCGGCGGCAGCATCGGCTTGTACTTGGGGTTGGTGTAGATGTCGCCCAGGAAGGTCACCGCCTGCACCGTCTCGGGCGAGTCGAACGTGACCTTCCGGCCGTCGTTGGAGGCGATCGACCCGCCGTACGCGTTGATCAGCGCCTCGATCATGCCGTTGCCGTCACCGGACCGGTTCACCGTCATGCCCCAGCCGAACCGGCGCTTGGCCGGGTCGGAGATCTCCAGGCACAGGTCCCGCAGCTCTTCCCAGCTGTAGATGTCCTTGGGGGTGATGCCCTTGTCCTGCATCCAGTCCTTGCGCAGGAAGGACCCGATCCCGATGAAGTGGTACGGGATCGCGAACCACTTGCCGTCGAAGACGCAGAAGTTCTTGGCCTCGGCGCAGGGCTCGCCATACTTCGCGGTGAGCGCCTGGACGACGTCCGTCACGTCCTCCAGGTCGCCCAGCGCCTGGAACTGCGCGACGAACCGTGAGTCGGTCATGAACGCCAGGTCACGCGCGACCCCGCCCTTGACCTCGGCGTCGATCTTGGCCACCACGTCACCGGCGTCGGCCTGAACCAGGCTGTTCTCGATCTTCGTGCCGGTGGTGTCGGCGAACTTCTTGATCGAGCTGTCGAGGGCTTCGTTCGCCGCCGTCGAATACAGCTTCTGCGACAGCATCCCCATCGAGGAGCCCTTCATCGCCGCGGCGGCGTCGATGAGCTCCTGTGGAACCTCCGGCTGGACCCTGGTGGGCGATTCGGAGGTGCCCCCACACGCGGCCAGACCGGTCGCGCCGAGCACCCCCACCCCTACTCCCAGGAAGCCGCGCCGAGACCAGACCGGGTTGTCCTTCATGGACATGTGCCTCCTTCATCTCCCGGCATCGCTGCACGCCGATGGCGCAGTTGGCGTAGTTGACGAAACGTCGCGATGCCCCTGCTTGTCTGTCTCTGTCCGGGCGACCACAGTTGAGTCACCCGCATCGATCAGTGAGTTCGCGTAGACCCATCACGTGCGTGGCGCGGTCGAGCTGAGAAAGCGGTGCTGAGGTGCCAGTTCGGTCGACCGCGAGGGCCGTCGCCGTTCGAAATTTCGAACCGAGTTCGAGATACCGTATCGGGTGGACGCGACGCTAGAGCAACGGCGCAAGTGATGTCAATGTTTCGATGCGGTTTCCGACGGAAGGCGGCAAACCGGCGCCCGGATCAGTGGGACGGCGCAACTCGCCGCCGCGTTACCGGGCGTCGGAGTGCTCGTCGCGGCGGCGCTCTATCGGGTCGGGGCCCGGTAGCCCATCCGGGCGGACAGCGCGGCAGCGCCCTCGCGAACCAGTCCGGCCCACTCCACGTGCGCCTGAGGAGTCCAGCGGATGATCGGCGCGGACAGGCTCATAGCGGCGATGGTCGCGCCGGAATGGTCCCGAACCGGCGCGGCGACGCAACGCATGGCGGTGTCCGACTCGCCCACGTCGACCGCGACGCTCTCAGCCCGGACACGATCAAGATGCTCGCGGAGCAGATCCGGATCGGTGATGCTGGCCGGCGTCATGCCGAGCAGGTCGCCCTTCGCCAATACGGCGTCCAGGCCTGCCTTGTCGAGACCCGACAGCAGGATCTTGCCGACCGCCGTGCAGTGGGCAGGCAACCGCCGACCCACCGCGGACACCATCCGGACCGGGTGCGTGCTGTCGAACTTAACGAGGTAGATGACATCGGCGCCGTCGAGGACTGCCACGTGGACAGCCTCGTCACACGCGGCGGCCACGTCCCGCGCCACGCACTGCGCCTCACGCACCAAGTCGAGTCGGCCGGAGAACGCCGCGCCGAGCTGGAACAACGGCATGCCCAGCCGATACTGCACCGGCTGGCCCGGGACGGAGATCAGGTACGAGCGGGCCTCAAGCGTGACGAGCAGTTCGTGGACCGTGGTACGGGGCAGATCGAGCCGCTCCATCACCTGACGGGCCGACAGTTGAGGGTGGTCCAGGAACAGTTCGAGGACGTCGAGTGCGCGGTTGACTGCCGGTACCACACGGGGCATGTCGCTAGTCCCTTCGAAGCGCCGGACCCGCGTCAACGATCTCCACACGGGCCAGCACCTGAAGAGGATAACTGCGAGCGCGCAGCCACCCCGACAGCCTGGACGATCTGGCCGCGCACGTTCGAGCGTGCGATCGATCAGCGCGGCGTCCAGATGCCGTCGGGGTGGCCGTTGTCAGGCGCCGTCCACGCCGTGGCCGACCATCTTCTCCGGCTGCACGATCTGCTCGAACTGCTCGGCGGTCACCTTGCCGGAGGCCAGGGCGCCCTCACGCAGCGTCAGGTCGTTCGCCAGGGCCATCTCGACGATCCGCGCCGCGTTCTGATGCCCGATGAGCGGGCTGAGCGCGGTGACCAGCATGAGGCTCTCCCCGACGTACCCGGAGATCCTCTTGGTGTTGAGTTCTGTTCCTTCGACGCTGAAGGTGCGGAACTTCTCCATGCCGTCGCCGAGGATGCGGGCGGAGTGCAGGAAGTTGTTGATGATGAGCGGTCGCATCGCGTTGAGCTGCAGGTTGCCCTGCGAGCCGGCGAACGCCACGCCGCTGTCAGCGCCGAGCACCTGGACCGCGATCATCACGATCGCCTCGCACTGCGTGGGGTTGACCTTGCCGGGCATGCTCGACGAGCCAGGCTCGTTCTGCGGCAGCAGGAGTTCGGCAAGGCCGGCCCGCGGGCCCGACGCGAGCCAGCGCATGTCGTTCGCGATCTTGATGAGCGCGACGGCAAGGCCCCGCAGCGCACCGTGAGCGCGCACCATCGCGTCCAACGAGCCCTGCGCGGCGAACTTGTTCGGCGCGGTGACGAACGGCTTGCCGGTCAGCTCGGCGAGCTTCGCCGCCACGTCCCGGCTGAAACCCTGCGGCGCGTTCAGGCCGGTGCCGACCGCGGTGCCGCCGAGCGTCAACTCGTACAGACCCTGCCGGCTGTGCTCGATCTCGGCGATACAGGACCGCAGCTGGGCGGCCCAGCCGGACCATTCCTGGCCCACCGTCAGCGGAACCGCGTCCCCCAGGTGCGTACGGCCGATCTTGACGACACCCATCCACTTCTCGGACTTGCGCTCGATGACCTCGGCCAGCCGTCGGGCCTGCGGCAGCAGTCGATCGTCGAGCTCGGTGATCGCGGCGATGTGCATGGCGGTCGGGAACGAGTCGCTGCTCGACTGTCCCATGTCGACGTCGTCGTTCGGCCTGACCGGCTCCTGCGAGCCCAACCTGCCGCCGAGCAGCTGGATAGCCCGGTTGGACAGGACCTCGTTGACGTTCATGTTGCTCTGGGTGCCCGAGCCCGTCTGCCAGACGTAGAGCGGGAAGTGGTCGTCGAGCTGGCCGGCGATGGCCTCTTCAGCCGCCTGCACGATCGCGCGCGCCTTGCCCTCAGGCAGCCGGCCGGCAGCCTGGTTGACCAGGGCTGCGGCCTTCTTCACATAGCCGTACGCGTGGTACACCTCCTTGGGCATGAGGTCGTCGCCGATCGAGAAGTGCGCCAGCGAGCGCTGCGTCTGCGCGCCCCAGTAGCGATCGGCGGGCACCTCGACCGTGCCCATGCTGTCGAACTCGCGGCGGGTGCCGGTCGCCGTGAGGGCGACCGGCACGTTGCGCAGCGTCGGGACCTCGCTGCTCACGCCTGCAGCGCCTCCTTGAGGAAGGAGACCGCCTGCGCGACCGCGGCCTTGGCGGCGTTCGTGTCGTGCAGCGCGTTGACCATCACGAAGTCGTGGATGATCGCCGAGTACGTCACGTGGGTGACGGGTACGCCCGCGGCGCGCAGCTTGTCGGCGTACCCGGCGCCGTCGTCGTGCAGCACGTCCTCACGGGCGTTGATGATCAGCGCCGGCGGCAGGCCGCGCAGTTGGTCGGGGGTGGCGCGCAGCGGCGACGCGGTGATCTGCGCCCGGTCCTGCTCGCTGGTGGTGTACTGATCCCAGAACCACTTCATGCCGGTACGGGTCAGCCAGTAGCCCTCGGCCCAGCGATGGTACGAGTCGGTGTCGAACCCGGCGTCGGTGACCGGGTAGAACAGCACCTGCGCCCGGAAGTCGACGTCGCCGCGTTCCTTGGCCATCAGGGTCAGGGCGATGGCCATGTTCCCGCCGACCGAGTCGCCGCTGATCGCGATGCGCGAAGTGTCC
Source organism: Micromonospora sp. DT68 (assembly GCF_049847245.1). NCBI lineage: Bacteria > Bacillati > Actinomycetota > Actinomycetes > Micromonosporales > Micromonosporaceae > Micromonospora > Micromonospora sp. DT68. Next base: position 6,710 of record NZ_JBNCNZ010000003.1, on the reverse strand, counting down.
AGGCCCTCGTCGGCGCCGTGCGCGGCGACCCAGGCCGCAACCGCGTACGACTGCTCGTTCGCCACCGGGTACTTCGCCTCGGGCGAAAGGTCGTACTCGGGAAAGACCACGGCCGCGCCGGTGCCGACGGCGAGTTCACGTACGAGGAGGTCGTGAGTGTGGGCGTTGCCGAACACCCACCCGGCGCCGTGCGTGTAGATCACGACCGGCAGTGGACCGGTCGTGCCCCTCGGCTTGACGATACGGGTCCGCACCGAGCCGGTCGGCCCGCCCGAGACGGTGATCCACTTTTCCTCGACGTCGGGCTTGAAGATGGGGCTGTCCTGGACCCCATCGACGGTCTTGCGACCTTCCTCGGGGTCGAGCTGGTAGAGGTAGGGCGGATTCACAGTGGCCTCGGCGAACGCCTGGGCGGCCGGCTCGAGCGAGACGTTGTGCGGGTTTGCGGACATGTGGTCCTCCTCGGACATCTGATCGGGTTGGTCTTGCCCCGATAGCCTGGCGGTACCGCCTGGCCTGCAGCGTCCGTCGACTGACTGACATTGCGCATCGCCCACGTACGTACGACACCGCGTCAGTCAGGCCGGTCCCCGGCTTCCTGACCCCTCCGCGCAGTCGGCCAAGGCGTCGCGCAGGGCCGCGCGCGAGGTGATGCCCAACTTGGGGAACACCCGGTACAGGTGGGTGGAGACGGTACGCGGCGAGAGCACCAGACGGGCGGCGATCTGCGGGTTGGACAGCCCGGAGGCGGCCAGCCGGGCAACCTCCAGCTCCTGCGGGGTGAGGCCAGCTCCGGCGTCACCACGAGGCATTCGGGTCATCCCGGTCGCACGTAGCTCGGCCGTGGCTCGGGCCGTCCACGGCACCGCTCCGAGTCGCTCGAAGCTCTGGCGGGCGGTGGAAAGTTGGACCCGTGCCTCGCGGCTGTGCCCCAGCCTGCGCAGCCGCTCACCGTAGGCCAGGTTCACCCGGGCCACCTCGAACGGCCACTGGTCGATGCCCGGCAACGCCAGCGCCTCCTCGAACAGCGCAGGCGCGTCCTCAGGAGCCGAGGTCATCGCCGTCATCGCGGCGGTCAGGAGCGCGAAGCGCGGTGAGATACGGCTCACCTGCGCGTCCCGCATGGCGGCAGCATGCCGCAGCGCATCCTCGACCCGACCGGAGTAGAGCGCTGCCTCGGTCAGGTCCAGGGCACTCCAGAGCGCCTCGATGCTGAACGGCGACAGCACACCCGGCGCAGTGATCGCCGAGGCATGGACGAAGGCGGTTTCGAAGTCGGACGAGCCGAGCGCCGCGCGGGCGAGCGCATGGTGCGCCCAGTGCTCCAGGCGACCCAGACCGCGGCTCGCCGCCCAGTCCAAGAGCGCCGTGCAGTGCGCGTGGCACGTGTGCGAGTCACCGCGGTGGGCAGCGATGAGGCCGGCGAGGTAGTGGCCGACATGGGCGAGAGTGTGATGCCCCGTCTCGTGGCCGACCTCGCGGATCTCGTCGGCGGTGGTCTGCGAATCGTCCCAATGACCGGCGTAGAGGTCGGCGAGCGCACTCATGATCATTGCGGGGATGGCCCCGCCCAGCGTCCCGGCGTCCCGCGCGTCGCCGATCAATCGGGCGAGGGGCTTGCGCCAGTAGGCGAGGCGATCTAGGTTGGAGGCGGCCAGCGCGGTCCGGTGGATCACGTCGGCGTCGGTCACCTCGTCGAGTTGCGCCAGCCCTTCGTCGAGATCCCGCAGCAGCGCGTCCGGTATGGAACCCGGGTCTTCCAGGATCCGGACCAGGGAGATGGGCGAGCTGGCGGGAACATCCGGCAGCGTCGCCACGAGTTTGCGTAGCGGCACCCAGTAGTCCGCGCGCCCGGAGTACAGACAGACGAGCGTGAGAGTGAGCAGGGGCGGTGTGAGCTCGTCGAGGTTCGGGCAGGAGTCGACGGCATTCCGTTCGATCGCGTCGACCAGCAGTCGGTGAGCCGTCACGACATCGCCGTCCATCAGGCACAGCCACCCCGCAGCGGCAGCAGCAGGTAAAGATCGGTCCGTCGGTGTCTTGGCGCGCAGCTCAGCCATGATCTGATGGGACAACGCGAGGTGCCCGGCCACGGACGCGCCGATGTAGGCGGCGTGCGCGAGGCGACGGCTCCCGGCGACACGGTCGGAGCTCAACGCGGCAGCGCGCCGCAGTCTGGCCACGGCGCCCAGGACATCGCCGCGACGCATGCTGCTGTGGGCGCTGTCCTCGACGATCTGGGCGATCGACTCGTCCGGCGCCGCAGTCGTCATCGACAGGTGATCCGCGCGGCGCTCGGGCTGATCGACAAGCGCGTCGGCCAGCCGCTGGTGAGCCGACCGCCGCTGGTCGAGGGTGGCAGCCTCCACCACGGCGGACCTGACCAGAGGATGCCGGAAACGCACCGTGCGCGCGTCCGCGGCGGCGATGATCAGGTCGTCCCGCTCCGCGGCGTCGAACCCGTCGAGTCCTTCGAGACCGCTGGCAGCTTCCAGCACACAGATGTCCCCGGAACCTTCCAGGGCGGCAAGCAGAAGCAGTTCACGGGTACGCGACGGAAGCCGCGCGACACGAGCGGCGTACAGGGCGCGGACGTCCCTGGCGGGTCCGGTGCCGGGCAACGGATCATCGGTGCCGGCGAAGGCGCCGAACTCCAGCAACGCTAACGGATTACCCTGCGCCTGCTGTGCCACCGCATGCTGCGCGCGGGAAGGGAGGCGGGTGAACCGGTCGGACAGCAGCCGGAGCGCGTCCGTCTCGCAGAGCGGCAGGATCTCCTGCTCCGGCAGACCGATGCCCGACGACCCCGTGGTTTCGGTGCGGACGGCCGCCAGCACTCCGATGCGACGACCACCGGCCCTGCGGGCGACGAAGCCGATCACTGACCGGCTCGCCCGGTCCAGCACATGCAGATCATCGACGATCAGCAGCAGAGGCTTCTCCCGGGCAGCCTCGCCGAACAGCGAGAGAGCCGCGTGCAGGACGGTCATCTCGGCCGGCGCAGGCCCGGTGCCGAAACCGAGCGCGACCTCGAGCGCCGAACGCATCGGTGGCGGCAGAGACGCGAGCTCTGCGGAGAGTGGACCGACGAGCTGGTGTAGGCCGGAGAAGCTGATCTCCGTCTCGTACTCGACACCGCTGCCGCGCACCACCCGTATCCCCTGGGCGGTAGCGAGCTCGGCAGTGGCGTCCAGAAGCGCCGTCTTGCCGACACCGGGCTCGCCGGTAAGAAGCAGAGCAGCGCCGTTCCCGGCGGCGTCATCGAGGAAGCTCGTGAGAAGGAGCAACTCATCGGTACGCCCTACCAGCCCGGCCGTCATCTCCGTCCACCTCGCATCCGGCCCATCGCTTCGTCATGGCCGTGCCGAGCGATCGAACGAGCAGCTGTTTCGTTGATCTTCCCATGTTCGCCTGGTCAACAGCGAGTAGCGGATAAGTGACCAGTCACTCATACTCGCTCGCCCGCCTCTCAGGCGCAGGTCCGCAGCGGTCTGTCAGGGATCCGAACCCTGAACCTATGGATTGCCGGCGAGCCGGGCTTCTGCGGTCTGATTCGAGGTCAACCGTCCTGCTGTGGTGCTTCACGGCCGGGTTCGGCTGGCACGGTTGCTGTACTTCGCTGCTGTACTGCTGGCGGTTGTCTGGTCCAGCCGATGAAGCGTCGGTGGAGCGCGCCGGCCGGTGCCCAGGGCATGTCTTCGGCGGCCCGGACGAGGTAGGCACCGAGGTAGAGGGCCAGCGACACGGGCGCGTCGGCGTACTCCGCGCGTAGCTCCCGGCGTCGGGTCGGGCAGGGCCAGGGCAGGTCGCAGCCGCCGCAGTGCCAGATCGGCATGACCGGGCCGTGGGTGGTCACTGCACACCGCCCAGGAACCGGGCGACGCTCGCGCGGGCCCGCCGGCTGGTCGCCCACTCCACCTGCCAGCACGGGTACGGGGCCAGCCGCGACCACCACGCCCGGCAACCAGCACACATGCCGTCGAGCCCTCGGATGTGTACGGCCAGGATTGCGTGCTCCTGGTCGTCTTTCACTGCTCCTCCTCTCCCGGCCAGTGGCCACGGTTGATGGGGATGCGGTGTCGAGCGTGGCAGGGCAGATCGGCTCCGCAGCAGCAGATTCGCCGCCAGTGCTGCCAGGACCAGACCGGCCGGTGCCGCCGCGCGAAAGTCAACGCGGTGGCCGAGAGGTATTCGTCGTACGAGACCCGCCGGCTGCTGGGAGTTGCCCGGCCTGCTGTACCGGCCACGGTTCGGCTCATGAGAGTCTCCCCGGCCCAGGCTTGTTGTATCGATCGGTAGGCAGGCCCCACGTTGGCCTGTGGCTGTCGTGGGAGCGCAGGCGTGCGGCCTGGTCGAGCAGCCGTCGCTGGGCTGCCGCCTGCTCGGCGTCTTGGTACTGCTGTCCGGTCCCCGGCGGCGGTGGTGGCTCGGGCTGCCGCAGTAGCCACCGGATCAGCACGTACAGGTTCGGTCGGAGCGTCACGATCCCGCCTCCTCGCCAAGTGCCGACAGGGCGGACTCGACGGGAGCTTCTGAATCGTGGAGGGTGCCTGCCCACGCCAGCCCCAGCACGTTGTCGGCATCGAAGAACATGTCCGAGACGATTCCGCCGGACTAGGCGCGGCGGCCATGTCGGCTGGTCATGTCACCGTGACATGGGCGGCCTCGACCTGCCCGGACAACATCCCTAGGCTCCAGATCGAGCACCATGAGTAGTCGTCCGACGACGCTTGGAGCCGCTGTGCCGTTCGATCATTTACGGATCCCCGAAGACCTCTGGTCGCGCCAGGACATATGTGCGGCTCTTGCTGCCCGCGACATCGGTGCCCTGTTCCGGCTGTTTACTCGGCACACCGGCGCGAGTCAGACGCGCATCGGGGCCGCCGTCGGCTTGGAGCAGGGCTACGTCAGTCGGATCATCGCCGGCCGGAAGGTGTCCTCCATCGACGTGCTGGAGCGCATCGCCGACGGCTGCGCCATGCCTGACGAGGCACGGATGACGCTCGGCCTCGCGCCTCGCCAGCGGTCATATCGCGCCGCCATGGCCGACCACCGGAACACCCGCCACAGTGATCTACCGGCCAACCGCTCCTGGCGCGAGGACGTTTGCGCTGCCACGCAGTTATGGGAAGGCGACGTGAACCGTCGAGAACTACTCCGCCAAACCGTATTCAGTTCCGCCGCGTACACGCTGCCCGCCCTGCGCTGGTTCACCGCAACCAGCACCCAACCCGTCACACAAGAAGGTCGCCGAACGGTCGGTCAGCCCGACATCGACACCATCCGCGAGATGACCGCCACCTACCGGCGACTCGACAACCAGCACGGCGGCGGCCACGCCCGCGCCAACGTCACCCGCTACCTCCACCACGAGGTCACGCCCCTGGTGACTGAAGGCCGATACGATCCGGCAACCGGCCGCAAGCTGCTCGCCGCCGTCGCCGAGCTGACGCAACTCGCCGGCTGGCAGGCGTACGACATGGCCGAACACGGCCTCGCCCAGCGCTACCTCACGCATGCCCTCGACCTGGCCCGGAACGCCGACGACGCCGGCCTGGGTGCCGAGATCCTCGCCGCGATGAGCCACCAAGCCACCTACCTCGGCCACACCGCCACCGCCGTCGACCTCGCCCGGGCCGCCCGACAGACCGCCCAGCGCGCCGGCATCACCGTGCTGACCGCCGAGGCGCTGGTCATGGAAGCCCACGCCCACGCCGCCGCCCGCGAAGAACATGCCTGCGCCACCGCACTACACCAGGCGGAACACGCCCTCGACCGAGCCGACCGCAGCGGCGACCCGCAGTGGCTGGGCTACTTCGACGAGGCATACCTGTCCGCCAAGTTCGGCCACTGCTTCAACGCCCTCGGCCAACACAGCCAAGCCGAACGCTTCGCCGCCCGATCCCTACAGATGGACGAACGCTACGTACGCGGCAAAGCCTTCAACCTCGCACTACTGGCGACCTCCCAAGCCCGCCAGGACGAACCCGACCGCGCCAGCATCATCGGCGGGCAAGCCCTCACCCTGGCCACCCAACTGAAGTCCGCCCGCGCCGTCCGCTACATCCGCGACCTACAAACGGACCTCATGCCACACCGCCGCCGACCAGCTGTACGACACCTCATCACCCGCATCGACGCGGCTCTCGGCCAACGCCGCTGACTACAACTCGCCCCGGGCCTTGCGCGCGACCAGATCCAACACCGCGATCACCGTACCGGCACCCACGATCTCACCCTGGAAGACGAGATGCCGAGCCTCCTCCAACGGAATCCACGCGACCTGCTCGGCTTCGTTGACATCCACCGCCGCACCGATGTGCTCCGCGCTCCTGGCAAGAAACAGCAGGTTCTCCGCGTCCGCGGTCGCCACCCACGGCTGGAACGACAGCAACGGCTCTACCTCACCCGGACGCCACCCGGTCTCCTCTTCAACCTCCCGGACCGCGCACGCCGCCGGATCCTCGCCCTCATCGACGTAGCCACCGGGCAACTCCCACACCCACCGGTCGAACACGAACCGGTGCCGCCGCATCAGCAACAGCCGCCCCTGACCGTCAAGCACCGCGACCATCGCCGACCGAGGCGCCCTAAAGGATGTCTCGTAACTCGGTGAAGGCGTTGCCCGGCATGGGTGCTGGTGTCACCCCGCGAGGATGATGTTGTGGAGGTGGGCGATGCCGGAAGCGGTGTCGGTCAATGTGCTGGCG
>NZ_JBNCNZ010000002.1:456607-632674 GCF_049847245.1 Micromonospora sp. DT68 | reverse complement strand
GCGACTGCGCGCCCTGGGTGCCGTGCGGGATCAGCTTGGCGGTGTCGGGCTTGTCGGCCTGCACGACCGCGACGGGCTTGCCATCCACCGGCGCGGCGGAGTGGGCGGCGATGGGGCCGGCGAAGACACCACCGGCGAACGCGAGACCGGCAACGGACAGCATGCTCTTACGGATGATCGTGTTCATGGGGGTAGCTCCTTCGGGGGTAGGAAACACCCACACACCCCGGGGGGATCGGTGCGCGGGTGTGAGCACCTCGTCCGGCGCTGCACAAAAACAAAGGGGGGAAGGTCGTTCACGGCGGCCGGGCGCGGGGGGCGCCTCTGGCGGCCGGGTCCATGTGTAACCACTCGGGGGTCGGGGTCATTCCCGGGGCGGCCTATCCAATTGGCTACCGCGTCGAGCCGGCGCCACGGTCCAGGCAGCGTCCCCGCGAGAGGGGGGGGCCTGCGGCCGGTGGTACTGCGACCGTCAGGGGTATGTAACCCGGCCGGGGCCGCCGCGATTCCGGCCTGGCGATGCCACCGGTCACACCCTGAAGCGCCCGGCAGTGGACATACCGCCCACATGTCCGCCGTCAGGCGTCGCCGAACCGGTCAGCGGGCGGTGATCGACTCGGGTTCCTTGAAACCGGGGCATCCCTCGCAGCCGGACACACCGGTTTCAAGGAAGACGAGTGGATCAAGGCAGGTCGGACACACCGGTCAGGTGGGACCGCTCGGATACCGGCGTTGATGCGCCTGACAAATGCCTAGTATCGGGGCAAGAGCCTCTGGAGGTCGAGATGACTGCAGCGTTGGAGATGCCCCGCGTCCAGGAATGTGTGGTTGCGGCCTGTGCGTACAACCAGGCCGGCGACTGTCACGCCTTCGCGATCACGATCGGCAGCGCTGACCACGCGCACTGCCACACGTTCGTGGAGTCACCGGTCCAGGGCGGCCTGGGCACTCTTATCGCGCAGGTGGGTGCCTGCCAGCGCTCGGACTGTCTGCACAACGAGCAGCTGGAATGCCACGCGCCGTCGATCAGGGTGGGGCCGGACAACGACATGGCCGACTGCATGACCTACGACCACCGCTGACCCCCCAAAGGCCGACCGACGACGCAAAGGTCCTAGCCCAGCCACGCGGGTCCCACCGACCACGCAGGCATCATTGCCCACACCTCGACGGGTTGACCGGCGGGGAGTTTCGGCAAGGCGCCGATCGACCGACCAGGGAAAGGCACGACCGCGCAGGGCGTCGGCCGGCCACGCAAAGGCGCAACCACGCAGGGCACCGGCTGGCCACGCAAGGCACGGCTGGTTGTGGTGGTCAGGGTAGGGAATTGGCCTGCCGGATGACAGTCACCAAGTCGTCGATGATTGTGGTGAGTGCGAAGTCCTTCGGAGTGAAGACCCGGGCCACACCTGCGGCTTGCAGCGCCTCGGCATCTCCTGCGGGGATGATGCCGCCGACCACCACTGGCAGGTCAGCGCGGCCGGCGGCACGAAGCCCGTCGAGCACCGCTGGTACGGCGGCCAGGTGGGAGCCGGACAGCACCGACAGCCCCACAAGGTCGACGTCCTCCTGGATGGCGGCTGCGACGATCTGTCCGGCGGTCAGCCGGATGCCCTGGTAGACGACCTCGAAGCCGGCGTCGCGGGCGCGTACCGCGATCTGTTCTGCGCCGTTTGAGTGTCCGTCCAGGCCGGGCTTGCCGACCAGCAGTCGCAGGCGCCCGCTGCCCAACTCCCGGGCGGTGGCGGTGACCCGCTCGCGGACCGCCACGAGACCTGGGTCCCCGCCGGTGCCGACGCCGCCCGCCAGGCCGGTGGGTGCCCGGTACTCGCCGAAGACCTGGCGCAGCGCGCCGGCCCACTCGCCGGTGGTCACCCCGGCGCGTACACATTCGAGGGTTGCCGGCATGAGGTTCGTGGTGGTCGCGGCGTCCGCGCGGAGCCGGGCCAGTGCCGCGTCGACGGCCGCGTCGTCCCGTTCGGCACGCCACCGGCGTACGTCGTCCACGGCGGCTGCCTCGACGGCCGGGTCGACCTGCTCTACCGCCTCTGCTCCGGCGGCTGTCAGCGGGGAGGGCTCGGTCTCGACGTACCTGTTGACGCCGACCACCACGTCGGCTCCGGATTCCATCCGGCGGCGCCGCTCGGCGAGTGAGGCGACCAGTGCGCTCTTGAGGTAGCCCGTCTCCACCGCGGCCACCACGCCACCCAGCTCCAACACCTTGTCCAGTTCGACCCGGGCCCCGGTGACGATCTCGTCGACGAGCGCCGTCATCACGTGCGAACCGGCGAAGATGTCGGGGTATTCGAGCAGGTCCGACTCGTACGCCAGGACCTGTTGCATGCGCAACGACCACTGCTGGTCCCAGGGGCGGGGCAGGCCGAGCGCCTCGTTCCAGGCGGGCAGCTGCACCGCGCGGGCGCGGGCGTCGCGGGACATCGTCACGCCGAGCATCTCCAGCACGATGCGCTGGATGTTGTTCTCCGGCTGCGCCTCGGTGAGGCCCAGCGAGTTGACCTGTACGCCGTAGCGGAACCGGCGCTGTTTGGGCTCGGTGACCCCGTACCGGTCGCGGGTGATCTCGTCCCAGAGCACGCCGAACGCGCGCATCTTGGCGATCTCCTCGACGAAGCGCACCCCGGCGTTGACGAAGAACGAGATGCGCTGCACCACGTCGCCCATCCGCTCGGCGGGCACCTGGCCGGAGTCGCGGACCGCGTCGAGCACGGCGACCGCGGTGGCCAGCGCGAAGCCGACCTCCTGCACGGGTGTGGCCCCGGCCTCCTGGAGGTGGTACGAGCAGATGTTCACCGGGTTCCACCGCGGCATCTCCCGCAGGGTGTACGCCACCACGTCGGCGGTGAGCCGCAGGGACGCCGCCGGCGGGAAGATGTACGTCCCCCGGGACAGGTACTCCTTGATGATGTCGTTCTGGGTGGTGCCGGCGCAGCGGGCCAGTTCCGCGTCCTGTTCGAGCCCGACCGTGCCGTAGAGGGCCAGCAGCCACATCGCCGGGGCGTTGATGGTCATCGACGTGTTCATCTCGGCCAACGGGATGCCGTCGAAGAGCGCCCGCATGTCGCCGAGGTGGGCCACCGGCACACCGACCCGACCGACCTCACCGGCGGCGAGTTCGTGGTCCGGGTCGTACCCGGTCTGGGTGGGCAGGTCGAAGGCGACCGAGAGGCCGGTCTGCCCCTTCGCCAGGTTGCGGCGGAAGAGGGCGTTGGTGGCGGCGGCCGACGAGTGGCCGGCGTAGGTGCGCATCACCCACGGGCGGTCACGCTCGGGCAGCCGGCTCGCAGATGCCTTCTCATCCATGGCCGGAGTCTAAGTTACCGTTCAGTAAAACGGGCTGTGCAAAACCGCACAGGTCCATGTCGCGGACATCCGGGTGCCTAACGCGCACGATGTCGGCGACCGCTACACCCCGGGCAGCGCAGCGACCAGGCCAGGACGCACACTTGACGCCATGGAAGACGAGCTGGCCATCTCCGTCCGAGGGCTGCGCAAGGCGTACGGCGACAACGTCGCGGTGGCGGGCGTGGACCTCGACGTACGCCGTGGCGAGGTGTTCGCTCTGCTCGGCCCCAACGGTGCCGGCAAGACCACCACCGTGGAGATCCTTGAGGGCTACCGGGGCCGCGACGCGGGCGAGGTTTCGGTGCTCGGCGCGGACCCCGCGCACCCCAGCCCGGACTGGCGGTCCCGGGTCGGCATCGTGTTGCAGGGCACCGGCGAGTTCGACGAGCTGACCGTGGCCGAGGTGATCCGGCACTTCTCCGGCTTCTACCCCGACGCCGACGACCCGGACAAGGTGATCGAGCGGGTCGGGCTGGCCGGAAAGGCGAAAGCCCGTACGCACACACTCTCCGGCGGGCAGAGGCGCCGACTCGACGTGGCGCTCGGCATCATCGGCCGCCCCGAGCTGCTCTTCCTCGACGAGCCCACCACCGGCTTCGACCCCGAGGCCCGCCGCGAGTTCTGGGAGCTGATCCGGGACCTCGCCGCGGCCGGCACCACAATCGTGCTGACCACCCACTACCTGGACGAGGCGGAGTCGCTCGCCGACCGGGTGGGTGTCATCGCCGCCGGCCGGCTCGTCGAGGTGGCCACTCCGAACCAGTTGGGCAACCGGCAGGAGGCCCTGGCCACGGTGTCCTGGCGTACCCCGGACGGGACGCTGGAGAGCACGCAGAGTGCGACGCCGACGGCAGTGGTGGCCGATCTGGCGGCGCGCTACGGCGGCGAGGTCCCGGGGCTCACCGTGACCCGGCCGACCCTGGAGGACGTCTACCTCACCATGATCGGACACGCGCGATGACGACCACGACGAGGCCGGCGACCCCTGTCGCCGCGAGCCGCGGACGCCGGCCGGGTGCCGGCTCGCTCGCCCTGCGCCAGGGCCGGCTGGAGATCACCCAGTTCCTGCGCAGTCGGGAGTCCGTGGTCTTCACGATGGGCTTCCCCATCATCATGATCCTGATCTTCGCCTCGATCTTCGGTGGCGAGATCGGCGGCGGGGTCAAGTTCACCCAGTACTTCATCACCGGCATGATCGCGACCGGTCTGATGACTGTGAGCTTCCAGAACCTGGGCATCTGGATCCCGATCGAGCGGGACCGGGGGGTGCTCAAGCGCTACCGGGGCACGCCGATGCCGAAGTGGGTCTGGTTCGCCGGCAAGGTGATCATGGTGGTGGTGATCGGCATCGCCGAAACGGCGCTCCTGCTCGCCGTCGCCGTCGCGCTGTTCGACCTCGACCTGCCCGGCACCGCCGCGAAGTGGCTCACCTTCGGCTGGGTCGCGGTGCTCGGGGTCACCGCCTGCACCCTGTGCGGCATCGCCATCTCGTCGCTGGCCCGTACGGCCCGCAGCGGCTCCGCGGTGGTCACCCCGGTCTCCCTGGTACTCCAGTTCATCTCCGGGGTGTTCTTCGTCTTCACCGAACTGCCCACCTGGATGCAGCAGGTGGCGGCGCTGTTCCCGCTCAAGTGGATGTGCCAGGGGCTGCGGGCGGTATTCCTGCCGGAGAGCTTCGGCGCGCAGGAACCGGGCGGCTCGTACGAGCTGGGTCGGGTGGCGCTGGTGCTGATCCTGTGGTGCGTGATCGGCCTGGTGCTCTGCCTGACCACCTTCCGCTGGACCACGAAGCGCGACGGCTGAGCAAGGAAGGGCACCTTATTAACGCCTGCGGTAGAGGAAGGGTCCCCTGTTAACGCCGGAGCAGCTCCGCGCCCTCGCGCTGGGGTGTGGGCGGCAGTTGTTAATAAGGGGCCCTTCCTCTACACGAGGCGTTAATAAGGTGCCCTTCCTTCGGCTCAGTACGTGTAGAAGCCCTTGCCGGTCTTGCGGCCCAGGTCGCCGGCGGTGACCATGCGCTGGAGCAGCTCCGGCGGGAAGAACTTCTCGTCCGCGGTGTCGGTGTAGATGTTCTTCGACGCGTGCAGCAGCACGTCCACGCCGGTCAGGTCGGTGGTGGCAAGCGGGCCCATTGCGTGCCCGAAGCCCAGCCGGCAGGCGGTGTCCAGGTCCTCCGCCGACACCACTCCCGACTCGACGAGCTTGACCGCCTCCACCACGAGAGCGGAGATCAGTCGCGTGGTGACGAAGCCGGCGATGTCGCGGTTGACCACCACGACCGTCTTGCCGATCTCCTCGGCGAAGGCCCGCACGGTGGCCAGCGTGGCGTCAGTGGTCTTGTAGCCACGCACCAACTCGCAGAGCTGCATCATCGGCACCGGCGAGAAGAAGTGGGTGCCGACGACCGCCTCGGGCCGCTCGGTGACCGCGGCGATCTGGGTGACCGGGATGGCCGACGTGTTGGTGGCGAGCACCGCGTCGGCCTTGCAGATCTTGTCCAGGGCGCGGAACACCTCGTGCTTGATCTCCAGCCGTTCGAAGACCGCCTCGACCACGATGTCCGCGTCCGCCGCCGCCTCAAGGTCGGTGGTCGGCGTGATCCGGGCCAGCGTCGCCTCGACCTCGGACGCCTCGATCTTGCCCTTCTCGGCGAACTTCTCCAGCGACTTACGGATGCCGCCGAGCCCTCGGGCGGTGGCCGCGTCGTCCAGGTCCCGCAACGTCACCTGCCAGCCCGCCTGCGCCGCCACCTGGGCGATGCCGGAACCCATCAGTCCGGCCCCGACGACCGCGAGTCGACCCGCCATCTACTTCTCCCTCGCCACGATTGAGTGCCTGTCTGCACCCTAGTCGGCGAGCCTGAACGACGGCTAAGGGGCTGACCGGGGGCCCCTGGGGCTCAGATCTCCAGCGAAGGCTCCTCCGGCGCGGTGCCCCGCTCGACCGCCACTCCGAGCGCCCGCAGGTCGGCCACGAAATCCGGGTAGCCCCGGTCGACGTGGTGCACGTGGGAAACCTCGGTGGCACCATCCGAGCAGAGCCCCGCGATGATCAGCCCCGCCCCGGCGCGGATGTCGGTGGCCCGCACCGGAGCGCCGGACAACCGCTCGCGCCCTCGGACCACCGCGTGGTGCCCGTCGGTCTTGATGTCCGCGCCGAGCCGCATCATCTCGTTCGCGAACATGAACCGACCGTCGAAGATGTTCTCCGTGATCAGGGACGCCCCGTCGCTGACCGCGGCCAGCCCGATCGCCATCGGCAGCAGGTCGGTGGCGAAGCCGGGGTACGGCAGCGTCACCACGTCCACCGCCCGGGGTCGGTCGTCCATGCGTACGCGGAAGCCGTCTCCCCGGGTCTCGACAAGGCCGCCGGCCGCGACCACCTTGTCGAGCGCGATCTCCAGATAGGCCGGGTCGAGCCCGGTCACCGTCACGTCGCCCCGGGTCATCGCCGCGCCGAACGCCCACGTGCCGGCGACGATCCGGTCCCCCACCGTGGCATGCCGCACCGGGCGCAGCCCGGGTACGCCGGTGATCCGCAGTGTGGACGTGCCGGCGCCGGAGATCTGCGCGCCCATCTGGTTGAGCATCGTGCAGATGTCGACGATCTCGGGTTCCCGTGCCGCGTTGTCGATCATCGTGGTGCCCTGGGCCAGCACCGCCGCCATGACCAGGTTCTCGGTCGCGCCGACGCTTGGAAAATCGAGCACGATGTCCGCGCCGCGCAGGCCGTGTGGGGCGGAGGCGATGACGAAACCGTGCTCGCCGGAGATCTCCGCGCCCATCCGCGTCAGCCCGGAGATGTGCATGTCCAGCCCACGGGAGCCGATGGCGTCACCGCCGGGGTGGGCCACCCGCACGAAGCCCCGACGGGCAAGCAGCGGACCCAGCACGCAGATCGACGCGCGGAGCCGCCGGACCAGGTCGTAGTCCGCGTCCGCGCCGGGCTGCTCGGGTACGTCGATCGTCACCGAGCGGGACCGGGCGACGCCCCCTCGGGCGACCATCGGGTCGACCGGGTCGTCGGCGTCGAACCGGACGTCGCACCCCAGCCGGCGCAGCACCTCTCCCATGATCGCGATGTCGGTGATCCGCGGGACGTTGGTGATCACGCTCCGCCCCGGTGCGAGCAGCGCGGCCGCCATCAGCTTCAGCGCCGAGTTCTTGGCGCCGACCACGTGGACGGTGCCGGCGAGCCGCGCATCACCACGTACCCGGATGACATCGACGTCATTGATTGCCGGATCGCCGGCGTCGCCGGGGCCCACCACCGCCGGCCAGCCGGCAGTGGTGTCCGGCCGCGTAGGGATCGTCAGATCCGGTATCCGTAGGCTGTGCGTCATGGCCGTCCACCTCACGCGCATCTACACCAAGGCCGGCGACGCCGGCATGACCAGGCTGAGCAACAACGAGCAGGTGCCGAAGACCGATCCACGGATCGCCGGGTACGCGGATGTCGACGAGTGCAACGCGGCGATCGGCGTGGCACTCGCCCTGGGACAGCTCGACGATGAGCTGCGGGGCGTGCTGGAGTCGGTGCAGAACGACCTGTTCGACGTGGGCGCCGACCTGGCCACCCCGGTCGAGCCGGAGCCGAAGTATCCGCCGCTGCGGGTCACCGAGGAGTACGTCGAGCGCCTCGAAGGTTGGTGCGACGAGTACAACGCACGCCTGAGCAAGCTCGACTCCTTCATCCTCCCCGGCGGCACCCCCGGTGCGGCACTCCTGCACGTGGCGCGGACCGTTGCCCGGCGTGCCGAGCGATCGGCATGGGCGCTGGTCAGCCACGATCCGGAGCGAACCAGCCCGCTCCCGGCAAAGTATCTCAACCGGCTCTCCGATCTGCTCTTCATCCTGTCAAGAACGGCAAATCCGGCGGGCGATGTGCTATGGGTGCCGGGCGGCAAGCGCTGAGCGTAGGCGCCCCGCCAGCACGTGGAGGTGTGGGTTCCCGATCTGGCCGCCCTCACGCGTAGCCAGCGCTGTTTCCTCGACTCTGAGCTGGCCACGGCCGCGCCCTCTTGCGGCTGGACACTGTTCCGTCCCGGCCGGCACCCGCACGCCAGCGGCTCGGGAACGTACGCCGGCTGTCGAACGGGCGTTGGGTGCGAGAGGCTCAAGGGCTCACGTCGACATCGTCCTATATCGATAGATCCCCGAACTGTCCACGACGTAGGGTGCCGATGGCAGCGTTCACGGCTGCCATCGGAGCCGTCAGCAACAGCGGGGAGATGTCGTGAGGATTGTTCGCAGGATCGTCGCCATGCTCGGAATGATGTCGCTGCTCACCATCGGAATGGCCGTGCCGGCCCAGGCAGCTCCCGGGGATTGCCCAGTGGGGAGCTTCTGCGTCTGGAGCGGCAACAACGCGACAGGCTCGCGCTGCAGTTGGAGCAACGCCGACAACGACTGGTACAACACGCCTGTGGTGTGTTCCTGGGCCGACAACCAGGTCGTCCGGTCCGCGATGAACCGGGGCCGCAGCACGAGTTACCGGTCCGTCCACTTCTACTCGGGCGCGAACTACACCGGCACGTACGGATGCCTCGGACAGAACGACCAGTTCATGAATGACATCTACGAGAACCTGCGGTCGCACCGCTGGCGTACCGCCAGCTGCTAGTCGCACAACAACGAAGTGGGCCACGGAACCCGTGGCCCACTTTCTCGTTCTTACCCAGCCTCGTCGAACGCGCCGCGTTGTGCGCCACGCAGGATGGGCGGCTCAGGCAGCCGGCCAGTCCTGGGAGGCCATACGCGGCGAGACCGCCCCCGGAGGGGCGGCCTCGAGCCAGGACAGGAAACCGGTAACTGTCGACCGCGCCATGGCGATCTCCACCGGTGCATGGTGACTGGCACAGCGGAGGATCACCCAGTCGGCCGGCATGGAGAGCCGCTCCTGCCCCTCGGGCAAGCGGCGGCGCTCCACTGCCAGCCCTTTGCGGGAGAGCACCCGCTTGGGTCGCAGCGCGAAGCTGAACATCCGGTACCAGCGCAGTTCCTCACCGGCGAACCGGCCGAAGCCCGGTGACCAGCCGCGGCCGTCGAGCATTGTGGTGGTCCGGACGCTGAGCCGGATGATGCCACCGGTACGGGTGACGAGCGCGCGGCGGACGAAGAGGAAGAGAAGCGCGACGAGGACGACGGCGACGCCGATCCCGATTCCTTCGACGATCTCCATCCCCGGTGTGGCTCAGCTGCTCTGCGCGGAAACCGGGGTAGCGCTCTCGGCCAGCACGGTTACCTTGTCGGGGCTCACCGAGAGGAAGCCGCCGGCCACGTCGTACGAGATCTGCTCACCACCGGCCAGCTTGATGCGGACCTGGCCCGGCTCTGCGAGCTGACCGAGCAGCGGCGCGTGCCCCGGCAGGACACCGAGCTCGCCTTCGGTGGTCCGGGCGACGAGCATCTCGGCCTCACCTGACCAGACCTTTTCCTCGACGGCGACGAGCTCGACGTGAAGCTGCTGTGCCACGCTGTCTCCTTGCTGCGGCGGGCGGAATGCCGAAAGTCTAGTCCTGACGGCTGCCTGCCCCCAACGCGGGTGGGGAGAGCTGCGCCACGACTACTTCGTCTTGTTGTGGAATTCCGGGTGCTCCAACAGGAACGGGTCCAGTTGTTCATTGTGCAGGGCGGTGAAGAAGTCCGCGACGCCTGCCTGGAACTGTTCACCCTTGTACTTCTTGCCTTCGTAGACGCCACCACCGGGGAGCTTGATCATCTGGATGGTGTTGGGGCGGATGTCCTTCAGTGCGATCCCGAAGTCGACAACACTGTTGCCACGGCCGTTGAAGATCAGCGACTGCCCGGCGGCACGGAGCACCTTGTCCGCCTTGATCGGGTTGGCGACCACGTCGGCACTGAACGCCTGGCCGACCATCGCCTTGACGAACTGCTGCTGGTGGCGCTGCCGCCCGTAGTCGCCGTCGATGACGCCGTTCTTCTCGTAGCGCTGCCGGACGTAGTCCAGCGCCTGCCACCCGCTGAGGTGGTGGGTGCCCTTCGGGTAGACCGCCTGCGGCCCGATGTAGCCCTCGCCGCGCGGGTTGCCCGGCCGGGCCTTGCCGTCCGGCTGCTTGTGCTCGGACCTCACCTCGCGCTCGACGTACATGGTGACGCCACCCATCGCGTCGACGATCTTCTGGAAGCCGGTGAAGTTGATGATCGCACCGGCGTCGAAGCGCTTGATGCCCGTGACGTTCTGCACAGTCGTGGCCAACAGCTCGAAGCCGCGCGCGGCGTCGGGGTTTCCGCCCGGCACATGACTGCCGTGCGACATCGCCGCGTTGATCTTGGTCTTCTCGCCGCGGAAGTTGGCCTTCTTGAACGGCGGGATGTCCACGTAGAGATCACGGGGCACGGAGAACAGGTAGGCACGATCCATCGAGGCGGGCACGTGCAGCACCATGATCGAGTCGGCAAGTGGCGCCGCCGTCGGGTTCCGCGGGTCAATGCCGACGAGCAGGATGTTGAGCGGACCCTTGATGTCGCTCTTCTTCTCCTTGGCGCCGGCGGCTTGGTCACCGAAGAGGTCGGCCTTGCCGACAGCGCCCTCGTAGCGGGCCATCAGCACCTCGGTGCCGACAAGCACCGCTCCGCTGAGCATCGTCAGCACCGCGCCGAACACCGTGCAGATCCTGGCCCAGCGAGGCACGCCTCGCCAGATCGACTTGCGGCCACTCTTGCCGGCCTTAGCCACGTGCATCTCCGTTCGTCACGCCCACGGGTAGAAGACGGGCGCGCGTCGCCGAAAGGTTGCAAAGATCAACGCTCGTCCAGGGGAACGTGCGCAACGACCGTATCTCGCCAGCTGCGCAAGCGCCGACAACGAGCAACGGACCGCGAAGATGATAAGGCGCGAAGATGAACAAAAGACTGCCCCGGCATTGCCGGGGCAGTCTTTTGTGTCACGGATCTGGTCGGGCTGTCAGCCCTTCATCAGCTCCTCAGCCTTGCGCTCCAGGTCCTCCAGACCGCCGCACATGAAGAACGCCTGCTCAGGGAAGTGGTCGTACTCCCCCTCGCTGATCTTGCGGAACGCCTCGATGGTCTCCTTGATCGGGACCGTCGAGCCCGGCACGCCGGTGAACTGCTCCGCAGCGTAGGTGTTCTGCGACAGGAAGCGCTCGATCCGCCGGGCACGCGCCACGGTGATCTTGTCTTCCTCGGAGAGCTCCTCGATACCGAGGATGGCGATGATGTCCTGCAGGTCGCGGTAGCGCTGCAGGATCCGCTTCACCTCGGTGGCCACCTGGAAGTGCTCGGCGCCGACGAACTCCGGGGCGAGGATCCGGGACGAGGACGCCAGCGGGTCCACGGCCGGGTAGATGCCCTTGTCGGAGATCGACCGCTCCAGGTTGGTGGTCGCGTCCAGGTGGGCGAACGTGGTGGCCGGGGCGGGGTCGGTGTAGTCGTCCGCCGGCACGTAGATCGCCTGCATGGAGGTGATGGCCTGGCCCCGGACGGAGGTGATCCGCTCCTGGAGCTCGCCCATCTCGTCGGCCAGGGTCGGCTGGTAACCCACGGCGCTCGGCATACGGCCGAGCAGGGTGGAGACCTCCGAACCCGCCTGGGTGAAGCGGAAGATGTTGTCGATGAAGAGCAGCACCTCCTGCTTCTTCACGTCCCGGAAGTACTCGGCCATGGTCAGCGCCGACAGCGCCACCCGCAGCCGGGTGCCCGGCGGCTCGTCCATCTGGCCGTAGACGAGCGCGGTCTTGTCGATGACGCCGGACTCGGTCATTTCGGCGATGAGGTCGTTGCCCTCACGGGTGCGCTCACCCACGCCGGCGAACACCGAGGTACCACCGAAGTTGCGGGCAACACGGGTGATCATCTCCTGGATGAGCACCGTCTTGCCCACACCCGCGCCGCCGAACAGGCCGATCTTGCCGCCCTTGACGTACGGGGCCAGCAGGTCGATGACCTTGATGCCGGTCTCCAGCATCTCGGTCTTCGGCTCCAGATCCGCGAAGGCCGGAGCCTTGCGGTGGATGCCCCACCGGTCGTCGGCCTGAATGGTCTCGCCCTCGGTGAGGTTGAGGCACTCGCCGATCGCGTTGAACACGTGGCCCTTGACCGCGTCGCCCACCGGAACGGTGATCGGCTCGCCACGGTCACGCACCTCCGCGCCGCGAACCAGACCGTCCGTCGGCTGCATCGAGATGGCACGGACCAGGTTGTCACCCAGGTGCTGGGCAACCTCCAGGGTCAGCGTCTTCTCACCGCCGGACAGGTTCACGTCGACGTTCAGAGCGTTGAACAGGGCCGGCATGGCGTCACGCGGGAATTCGGCGTCGACGACCGGGCCGATGACCCGGACCACGCGACCCGTGGCCGTCTTGGTCTCTACTGGTGCAGTCATCACACTTCACTTCCCGACGCGGCCAGCGCGTTGGCGCCGCCGACGATCTCGCTGATCTCCTGGGTGATCCCGGCCTGTCGGGCCGAGTTCATCTCGCGCGTGTACTTGTCGATCATCTCTTCGGCGTTGTCGGTGGCGCTCTTCATCGCCCGCCGCCGTGCCGCCGACTCACTCGCCGCCGACTCGATCAACGCCGCGTAGATCCGCGTGTTGATGTACCTCGGCAGGAGCGCGTCGAGCAGCGCCTCCGCATCCGGCTCGAACTCGTACGCCGGCAGCAGCCCTTCGGAGCGCCCCTCGGCGCGCGGCCGGTCCTCCACCTGCATCGGACCGATCACCTTGGTGACCGGGGTCTGCGTCATCAGCGAGTGGAACTCGGTGTAGACGATGTGCAACTCGTCGACGCCGAGCACCCCGTCCGCCCCGGCGTCGCCGTCGACGTCGTCCGCGCCGGCAGTGAACGCCTTGATCAGCGTCTCACCGACGGTGCGGGCGTCCTCGAACGACGGCTGCTCGCTGAACCCGGTCCAGTTCGCCTCGATCGGCCGGTCACGGAACCGGTAGAACCCGACGCCCTTACGCCCGATGACGTAGAGCACCGGCTCCTTGCCGTCCGCCCGCAGCCGCGCGATCAGCGACTCGGCCGTCCTGATCGCGTTGGAGCTGTAGCCGCCGGCCAGGCCACGGTCGCTGGTGACCAGCAGAACGCCCGCCCGCCGCACCCGCTCGCGCGGGGTGAGCAGCGGGTGGTCGATCCGCGCGTTTGACGCCAGCGCCGTGAGCACGCCGGTGATGGCCTGGGCGTACGGCAGGGACGCCTGCACCCGGGCCTGGGCCTTGGCGATCCGGCTCGTCGCCACGAGCTCCATCGCCTTGGTGATCTTCTTCATCGACTTCGCCGAGCGGATTCGTTGACGAAGAACGCGTACCTGGGCCGCCATCAGATCAGCTCTCGGCCGGGCCGGCGGGCGCGCTGTCGCGGTAGCGGGTCACCGTCTCGCGGTTCTCGTCACCCTCGAGCGGCTTGGCCGGCGCGTCGTTGATCCGAGGCTCGTCCTCCTTGCCGAGGAAGACCTTCTTGAACTCGCTGATCGCGTTGTCCAGGGAGCCGATGATGTCGTCGTTCCACTGGTTGTCGGCGATCCCGGCCAGCACACCCGCGTGCTTGTGCCGCAGGTACTGGAGGAACTCCGACTCGAAGCGGCGGACCTCGCCCACCGGGACGTCGTCCAGCTTGCCCTCGGTGCCGGCCCAGACCGTAACGACCTGCTCCTGCACCGGGTACGGCGAGTAGTTCGGCTGCTTGAGCAGCTCAACCAGGCGCGAACCGCGGTCCAGCTGGGCTCGGGAGGTCTTGTCCAGGTCGGAGGCGAAGGCGGCGAACGCCTCCAGCTCGCGGTACTGGGCCAGGTTGAGCCGCAGCGAACCGGCGACCTTCTTCATCGGCTTCACCTGCGCGGCGCCACCGACCCGGGAGACCGAGGTACCGACGTTGATCGCCGGACGGACGCCCTGGTTGAACAGGTCGGTCTCCAGGAAGATCTGGCCGTCGGTGATCGAGATGACGTTGGTCGGGATGAAGGCCGAGATGTCGTTGGCCTTCGTCTCGATGATCGGCAGACCGGTCATCGAGCCGCCACCAAGCTCGTCGGAGAGCTTCGCGCAGCGCTCCAGCAGGCGGGAGTGCAGGTAGAAGACGTCACCCGGGTACGCCTCACGGCCCGGCGGGCGGCGCAGCAGCAGCGACACGGCACGGTACGCCTCGGCCTGCTTGCTCAGGTCGTCGAAGACGATCAGAACGTGCTTGCCGCCGTACATCCAGTGCTGCCCGATGGACGAGCCGGTGTACGGGGCGAGGTACTTGAAGCCGGCCGGGTCGGAGGCCGGGGAGGCCACGATGGTGGTGTACTCCATCGCGCCCGCCTCCTCCAACTGCCCCTTGATCGAGGCGATGGTGGAGGCCTTCTGGCCGATGGCGACGTAGATGCAGCGGACCTGCTTCTTCGGGTCGCCGGTGCGCCAGTTGTCCCGCTGGTTGAGGATGGCGTCCAGCGCGACGGTGGTCTTGCCGGTCTTCCGGTCACCGATGATCAGCTGCCGCTGGCCCCGACCGATCGGGGTCATCGCGTCGATGGCCTTGATGCCGGTCTGCAGCGGCTCGTCGACGGACTGCCGGGACATCACGTTCGGAGCCTGCAGCTCCAGCTCGCGGAAGCCCTCGTTGGCGATGTCGCCGAGCGCGTCGATCGGCTCGCCGAGCGCGTTGACCACGCGGCCGAGGAAGGCGTCGCCGACCGGAACGGAGAGAACCCGCTCGGTGCGCTTGACGCGCTGCCCCTCCTCCAGCTTGGCGGAGTCACCGAGAACAACGACACCGATCTCGCGGACGTCGAGGTTCAACGCCACGCCGAGCGTGCCGTCCTCGAACTCCAGGAGCTCGTTGGTCATGGTCGAGGGCAGGCCCTCGACGTGGGCGATACCGTCACCGGTGTCGGCGACGGTGCCGACCTCCTCGCGGGAGACGTCGGGCGAATAGGAGGAGACGTAGCGCTCCAGGGCGCCGCGGATCTCCTCCGTCGAGATGGTCAGCTCGGCCATCCTCTGCTTCCTTAAATTTCAGGGGCCCGGGGATACCTAGTACCGACCGGTCCGAATGGCGTCTGTCATTCAGGTGCTTCGCGGAAGCCGTCAGCGCTTGGCGAACGCGTTACGAGTCTCCTTGAGCCGGCGCAGGATCGTCCCGTCGTAGAGATCGGAACCGACCCGGACGCTCATGCCGCCCAGGATGTCGGGGTCGACAGTCTGCTTGACGTCGACCTGCCGACCGTATAGCTCAGCGAGACGAGCGCCCAGCCGTTGCTCCTCCGCGTCATCCAGCGGGGCGGCCACTGTCACGTACGCGACCTGCCGGTCCCGCCGGTCGGCGGTGAGCTCGACCAGTCGGGTGAGCGCACCGCTGAAGGAGCGCCCACCGAACCCGGAGAGAGCCACCTCGATGAGGCGGACCGTCACCGGGTGGGCCTTGCCCTCCAGCAGTTCCCGAACCAACCCGGCGCGCTGAGCCAACGGCGCGATCGGGTCGGTCAGCACGGTGGCGAGCTGCGGCTGCCCGGCGACCAACTGGCCGAACCGGAACAGCTCGTCCTCCACCTCACCGAGGTCACCGGTGGCGTCGGCGCTGGCGAGCAGCGCCTCCACACCGAGCCGCTCGGTGCCGTCGAGCAACTCCGACGGTGCCGACCAGCGGTTGGCGACCAACGAGCTGGTCAGGTCGAGTGCCTGCTCGTCGACCTTGCCGCTCAGCATGGTGCCGAGCAGGCCGGCGCGATCCGTACCGGAACGTGCAGGGTCGGAGAGCGCCCGGCGCAGCCGTACCTCCCGCCGCAGCAGATCCGCGACGGAGAGGACGCCGTCGGCGGTGGCGGCGATCGCCTGCGGCTGAGCACCGCGGGTGTACGCCTCCAGCCGCTCGACGGCTGCCTTGTACGACTCCCGGCTGGCGGCCTGCATCAGCGGGCCCCCGCGCTCTCAAGATCGGTGAGGAAGCGCTCGACGGTGCCCTTGCGACGGGCCTCGTCAGCGAGCGACTCCCCGACGATCCGGCTGGCCAGGTCGACAGCGAGACCGCCGACCTCCGCGCGCAGGTCGCGCACGATGGTGGCGCGCTCGGCCAGGAGCTGCTCCTTGCCGGCGGCGACAACCCGCTCGGACTCCTCCCGCGCCTTGGCGAGGATGTCCTGTCGGATCCCCTCGGCGTCGGAGCGGGCGTCGTCACGGATCTTGGCGGCCTCGGTACGCACCTCGGCCAGCTGCGCGCGGTACTGCTCGAGCAGCTGGTTCGCCTCGGCCTGGGCCGCCTCCGCACGCTTGAGGCCACCCTCGATCGCATCGACCCGTGCCTGGTACATCGCCTCCATGCGCGGCATGACGAACTTCAGCAGGACGAAGACGAGCAGGGCGAAGGAGATCGAACCAACGACGATCTCCTGCCAGATCGGCAGGATCGGGTTGTGCGCGCCTTCCGCAGCGAGATACATGTCAGACCTCCGGGTCGAAGTACGGACGGTCAGTTGACGGCGAAGGCGAGCACCAGGCCGAACAGGGCGAGCGCCTCGACCAGGGCGAAGCCCAGGACGAGCCAGGTCCGGTTGAAGCCGGCGGACTCGGGCTGACGGGCGCTCGACTGGATGTAGGCCGCGAAGACCAGGGCGACGCCGATACCGGGGCCGATGGCGGCGAGGCCGTAGCCGATGGTGTTGACGTTACCGTTGATGGCGGCGAGAACGTCCATTGCGGGTATTCCTCCTAGTTAACGCGTGAACTCTCACGCGTACGCGGTCGTATCCAGAAGCTTGGTGGGCCGGGTGACCCGCCGAGCGGGTCTCAGTGCTCGTCGGCCAGCGACGACCCGACGTAGTTGGCGCTCAGTGTGACGAAGACATATGCCTGCAGCACCGCGACCAGGACCTCGAAGAAGGCCATCACGATCGCCATGGCGAAGGAGAAGACCGAGGTCACCTGGACGAAGATGCTGTCCGAGGCGAGCATCACGAACCCGCCGACGGTGAAGACCAGCAGCAGCAGGTGGCCGGCGAACATGTTGGCGAAGAGCCGCAGGGCGAGGGTGACCGGCCGGACGATGAAGTTCTGCAGGAACTCGATCGGGATCAGCAGGAAGTGCATCGGCCACGGAACGCCGGGCAGGATCAGCATCATCTTCAGGTACTTGCCGAAGCCGTGTTTCCGGACGCCGATGTAGAGGTACATCACGTAGGAGATGGCGGAGAGCACGATCGGAAAGGCGATGTGCGAGTTGGGCGAGATCTGCAACCCGGGCACGATGCTGAAGATGTTTGTCAGCAGGATGAAGCTGAAGAGCACCGTGAAATAGGGCGCGAAGCGGATGCCCGCATTGCCCATCTGCTCGCGGGCGATGTTGTCCCGAACCAGGCCGTAGACCGACTCCGCATACCACTGGGCCTTACCGGGAACCAGCTTTGGCTTCCGGTAGGCGACCATGAAGAAGATGATCAGCAACGCGACCGCGAGCCAGATCATGATCCCGAACTTGGTGACCCAGGGGCCGGCCACGTTCGGCGGGTAGAAATCTCCGACGCTGGGGGGCCAAGGAAGCCCCTCGGCGGCGACGAGCTGTCCACTCACCGTGTCATCCTCCGCACTCGACAGACCCGCGTGTGCTGGAACTCAAGCACCGAGCCTCTTCATGATCAGGTAGATCGCTCCGGCTGCGCCGAACATCATGCCCGTGGCGATCCCGATGCCCGTGGGAAATCCGATAAGGCGTCCCGCTAGCCATCCGAGGAAACCCCACACCACAATTCCGGCGATGAGATAGCCAAGAACGGTGCCGGCAACGCCCTCCGATGAGTGCTCATCGGACTTCTTGGGGTGAAGGTCGTCGGCCATGACGCCGCGAACGATATCAGCCTGCCTGCGCCAGGGTGTGCGGCACCCCCCACACTGCGGGCAGCGTGCGGGTCGCACTACGGGCGCGTCAACCGTCGCCAAGGCTACTCCCGTCAAGTCCGCCGAGGCAGCCCGACGGGACCGGCAAATTGCCGACAATCGTCCGCTGAGGAGCCCGCAATCGGACGTGATTAGTCGCGCCGCGACCGGAATGTCGGCAGCGGAGACCGCAGCGCCCAGGTCAGGTGGGCTCCGGTCCAGACCACCACGGCCAGGATGACGGCGCCGCCCATGACCCGTAAACCACCCCAACCGGTGGCCGCGATGGCTGACATGGCCAGACCGAGGATCACGATCTTCACGCCGTAGGTGACAAGCCCAACGGACATGATCATGCGTGGGTTGATGGCATCCGCCCAGGCGACCGAGAAGCCGGAGATGAGATAGCTCACCACCACCAACGCGATCCCGGCAGCCGCTCCGGCGGCGCCCTCGGCGCCCCACAGGATCGCCGCGAGCGGGACCGCGAGCACCGCCAGCACCGCACAACTCAGCAGCGTAAAGCGAAGGTACGGCAGTCGGACCCGGATCGCGCCCGGCTCACCCGCCCGTGGCTCGCTCATCGGGGGTACGCCGGGAACGTCGCGACAAGCTCGGCCACCTCGGCGCCGATCCGGGACAGCGCGTCGGCACCGCCCGGTGCACCGGGATCGGTACGCACCACACGGGCGACGAGGGCTGCCACCTGCCGCAGCTCACCCTCCCGCATGCCCTGGGTGGTGACGCTCGGGGTGCCCACCCGGATGCCGGAGGCCACCATCGGCGGCTGTGGGTCGTACGGGATGGCGTTCTTGTTCAGGGTGATCGACGCGGCGTCGCAGCGTCGCTCGGCCTCCGCGCCGGTCACCCCCACCTCACGCAGGTCGATCAGAGCGAGGTGGGTGTCGGTGCCACCGGAGACCGGGCGCATCCCCTCGTCGGCAAGCCCGGCAGCGAGCGCCTGGGCGTTGCTGACCACCTGCCGGGCGTACGTCTGGAACTCGGGCTGGGCGGCCTCGCGCAGCGCGACCGCCTTGGCCGCGACCGCGTGCATCAGCGGGCCGCCCTGGGTGAACGGGAAGACCGCCTTGTCGATCCGCTGGGCCAGCGACTCACGGCACAGGATCATGCCGCCGCGCGGGCCGCGCAGCACCTTGTGGGTGGTGGCGCAGACCACGTCGGCGTATGGCACCGGGGACGGGATCGCCCGGCCGGCGACCAGGCCGATGAAGTGCGCGGCGTCCACCATCAGGTACGCGCCGACCTCGTCGGCGATCTCCCGGAACCGCGCGAAGTCGATCAACCGGGGGTACGCCGTCGCGCCGCAGATGATGAGTTTGGGTCGGTGCGCGCGCGCAAGGTCGCGTACCTCGTCGTAGTCGATCAGCTCGGTGTCCGGCCGGACGGGGTAGCCGACCGGGTGGAACCACTTGCCGGAGAAGTTCACCCGGCTGCCGTGGGTGAGGTGCCCGCCGTGCGGTAGGTCCATCGCCAGGACCGTGTCCCCCGGTTGCACCAGCGCGGCGTACGCGGCCAGGTTGGCGCTCGCCCCCGAATGCGGCTGGAGGTTGGCGTGCTCGGCTCCGAAGAGCTCCTTGGCGCGGGCGATGCCGATCTCCTCGGCCCGATCCACCTCCGCGCAACCGCCGTAGTAGCGGCGGCCCGGGTAACCCTCGGCGTACTTGTTCGTGAGCGTGGAACCGAGCGCGGCAAGCACCGCCGGCGAGGTCAGATTCTCGCTGGCGATCAGCTGCAGACCACCCCGCAACCGGTCCAGCTCGCCGAGAACCACATCGGCGATCTCCGGATCGGTGGCTCTGAGCTGCGCAAAATCCGGCCCCCAGAAGGTGCTCGTCTCGGTCTCCACAGCGAACGAGTCTAGAGGGCAGCACACTGGGACCCGTGAGATGCCTCGTCACCGGTGCCACGGGATACATCGGCGGGCGACTGACGCCGCTTCTGCTCGCCGACGGTCACTCCGTACGCTGCCTGGCCCGTAAGGCCGTGCGGCTGCGTGACGTGCCGTGGGCCTCGGCGGCCGAGATCGTCGAGGGGGACCTCAGCCGACCGGAGACGCTGCCCGCCGCATTCGCCGACGTGGACGTCGCCTACTTCCTCGTGCACTCGCTCGGCCGCCCCGACTTCGAGGCGGCCGACCGCGAGGCAGCGACGAACTTCGCGGAAGCGGCCCGCGCGGCGGGCGTACGCCGGATCGTCTACCTGGGGGGTCCAGAGCCGGCGTCCGACGCGGAGGTCCCCTCCCCGCACCTGCGGTCCCGGGCCGAGGTGGGTCGGATCCTGCTGGCCAGCGGGGTGCCCACGGCCGTGCTCCGTGCCGCGGTGATCATCGGCTCCGGCTCGGCGTCGTTCGAGATGCTGCGCTACCTGACCGAGCGGCTGCCCGCCATGGTCACCCCACGGTGGGTGGGCAACCGGATCCAGCCGATCGCCGTCCGCGACGTGCTGCGCTACCTGGCCGGCTGCGCCACGCTGCCGCCGGAGGTCAACAGGGGCTTCGACATCGGCGGACCGGACGTGCTGACCTTCCGCGACATGATGCAGCGCTACGCCCGGGTGGCCGGGCTGCGCCGACGGATCATCGTGCCGGTCCGTCCGCTCACCCCGTCGCTCTCGTCGCACTGGGTCGGCCTGATCACACCGGTACCGAACGCCATCGCCCGCCCGCTCGTGGAGAGCCTGATCCACGAGGCGGTCACGCACGAACACGACATCGCGCGGTACGTACCCGATCCGCCCGGCGGGCTGACCGGCTTCGACAAGGCGGTGTCCCTGGCGCTGGCCAAGGTTCGCGACGCCCAGGTGGAGACCCGCTGGTCGAACGCGAGCGGCCCGGACGCCCCCGCCGAGCCGCTGCCCAGCGACCCGGACTGGTCCGGTGGCACCACGTACACCGACTTTCGGGAGCGGACCGTGGACGCGTCACCGGCCGCCCTCTGGCGGGTCGTCGAGGGCGTCGGCGGCGAGCACGGCTGGTACTCGTTCCCGCTCGCCTGGTCGATCCGTGGCTGGCTGGACCGGCTCGTCGGCGGAGTGGGGCTGCGCCGCGGCCGGCGCGACCCGCACCGGCTACAGGTCGGCGAGGCACTGGACTTCTGGCGGGTTGAGGAGATCATCCCGGGCGAGTTGCTGCGGCTGCGCGCCGAGATGCGCCTGCCCGGCCGGGCCTGGCTGGAGATGCGGGTGCTGCCCGCCGACGACGGGCGCAGCCGCTATCAGCAGCGCGCGGTCTTCCTGCCCCGAGGGCTGGCCGGGCACGCCTACTGGGGATCGGTGGCACCGTTCCACGCGCTGGTCTTCGGAGGAATGGCCCGCAACATAGCCCGAGGCGCAGAAGAACTCCCCTGACCTGTCCCCAACCCCCGCGATCTTGCACTTTCGGTCGCCAGATTATGCGCTTCCACCCCTTTTGCCGAGGCAGAAACTGCAAGATCGCGAGGGATGGGCGGGCGGGGCGGGCGGGAGGGCGGGCGGGGCGGGGTCAGTTGCCGTTGCGGGGGCCTGTCACCTGGAAGGCGGCTCGTTCGCTTGGCGGGACGAAATCTCTTACCGGCTCGCCCCGTAGGGCGGCGGTTAGCACCTCGCCAACAGCGGTCACCATCCGGGCCTGCACCGCCTGACCGACAGCATCGCGGGGATCGTCGGGGTTTGCCGCCATCGAGGCGACAGCCAACTGCGGCGTGAAGGCCACCACCGTCTCCGTCTCGTACCGCTCGGAGCTGCCGGTCTTGCCGGCCACCGGGCGGCCGAGCCGGGCGCGCAGGTCGGGTGCGGTGGCGCCGTCGCACCGCCCGTACATCGACTGGTCGCCCACCGGGCAGCGGGACGCGTCGATGGCAGCCCGGGCCACGTCGGTGTCCAGGACCTGCCGGCAGTCCGGCTTGGCGGCATCCACCGGCCGCCCGGTCGAGTCGCTGATCGAGACCACCGGCAGCGGCGCGCACCAGGTTCCCTCGGCCGCCACCGTGGCGTACGCGTTGGCCAGGTCGAGCGGGGTCGTAGCGGCCACGCCCAGTGTGAACGGGCCCCAGTTCTTCGCGCCGTACCGGGCCAGCTGCTCGTCGGGGTCGGCGCGCAGCACGATGCCGAGCCGCTCGGCCATCTCCACAACCCGGTCGGCGCCGACCTTCTCGGTGAGCCACGCGAAGTAGGTGTTCACCGAGCGGCCGAAGGCGCTCCACATGGTGCGGGGGCCGTCCATCGACGACGGGTTGGCGTTCGACGGGCACCAGCGGCCGTCGCAGCTTGCCTGCCCGGTCACCGGGAACCGGGTGATGATCTGGCTCGGTGCGGTGAACTCGGTCGACAGCGGCAGGCCGGACTCCAGCGCGGCCAGCAGGGCGAAGAGCTTGAACGTCGAGCCGCCCTGGTAGCCGTCGATCGCCCCGCCGCCGGCGACGAGCTGGTTGACGGTGTTCGGGTGGTTCTTCTGCCCGAGCGGGTTGTCGTCCACGCTGTAGGCGCGGTTCACCGACATCGCCAGCACCCGCCCGGTGCCGGGCTGCACCACAGCGGTCGGCACCGCCCGCGCGTTGGTCGGCTTGTAGATCTTCAACACCTGCTCGGTGGTGGCCCGCTGCACCGCCGGGTCCAGCGAGGAGACGATGGAGAAGCCGCCCCGGCGCAGGGTGCGCTGCCGCTCGTCGGCCGTCGACCCGAACGCCGGCTGGCTGCTCCACCAGCGGGTGAACCAGTCGCAGAAGAAGCCCCAGTCGTTGTGCCCGTCGGGCACCCCGGTGCAGTCGTTGGGGGTCTCGCTCGGTCGCAGTTCCATCGGCTCGGCCCGCGCCGCCTCGGCCGCGTCGGCCGCCACCTGGCCGGACTCCACAAGCCGCTCCAGCACGTACGCCCGGCGCTCCAGCGCACTGTCGGCGTCGCCGTTGATCGGGTCGTCGCTGTCCGGCGACTGCACCAGACCGGCCAGCAGCGCTGCCTGGGCCAGGGTCAGCTCGGCCGGCGACCGGGAGAAGTAGCGCTTGCTGGCGGCGGCGATCCCGTACGCCCCGGCGCCGAAGTAGGCGATGTTCAGATAGCGGGTGAGGATGTCCTCCTTGCTCAGCTCCCGCTCCAGCGCGAGAGCGTACCGCATCTCCTGGAGCTTGCGGGCTGTGGTGACCTCGGTGGCGGCCCGGCGCTGCCCCTCGGTCAGCCGGGGGTCGCTGGCGAGCACGTTGCGGACGTACTGCATGGTCAGCGTGGAGGCGCCCTGCCGGGTGCGGCCGTCGCGCTTGTTGACTGTGAACGCGCGTACGACGCCGCGCAGGTCGACCCCGCTGTGCTTGTAGAAGCGGGCGTCCTCGGCGGCGACGATGGCCTGGCGCATCACCGGGGCGACCTCGTGCAGCGGCACGTCCACCCGGTCCTCCTGGTAGAAGGACGTGATCAGTGTGGTGCCGTCGCTGGCGTAGAGGTTGGACCGCTGGGCTGTGGGTGGCGTGCGGAGCGTGTTCGGCAGCTCCGAGTACGGCGTGGACAGGGCGCTGAAGCCGATCCCGAAGACAAGGGCCGCAGGCAGGGCGGCTCCGGCCAGCACCAGTCCGGCAAGCACGCCGGCGATCACCACGGTCAGTAGTTTGTCGAGTCGGGCCCGGATCATCAGCTCTCCCCGCAGGAGCCGGTCACACTAGGACCCGTTCAGAATGACCCGGAACGCCCCTTTCGCCCCTGGTTTTCCCCAAACCCGCAGAAAACTCGCACGTCGCTCAGGGCAGCAGCGCGGCGGCCAGCGGGTGGACCGTCTCCTCGATCTCGTCGGCGACCCGGCTGAAGCACTGGTCACCACGGCCCCACGGGTCGTCAAGATCGTCGGTGGGCAGCACCGAGGCGCCCAACCGGTTGTCGTTGGCCGCCGCTACCAGGGCCACGCCCCGGGCGTACACCCCCTCCGGGGTGGCCTGCGCCACCGGCAGCGCGGCGACGTCCACAGCGGCCAGCAGCCGGCCGAACTCACCGAGCACGAACGTGCGGGCTGCCGCGTCTGGGCGCAGCGCCACCACGTACTCCTGCTGGTCGGCGGTGGCCGTCAGGACCAGGTCGGCGGCGTCGATGTGGTCCGAGCGCAGCTTGCGCGCCGCGAACCCCTCGACGGCCCCGCCACGGCCGATGACCTGCCGGGCCGCCGGCGGGTTCATCTCCTCGCCCGCGTGCCAGCCGCCCGTCCCCGCGCTGTGGCTGTGCAGCAACTCCTCAGCCCGCGCCGGGTCCTCCCCACGCCGCGCCAACCGTTCCCGCACCGCGAGGGCGAGCAGCCGCTCGGCCA
Organism: Micromonospora sp. DT68; assembly: GCF_049847245.1. Taxonomy (NCBI): domain Bacteria; kingdom Bacillati; phylum Actinomycetota; class Actinomycetes; order Micromonosporales; family Micromonosporaceae; genus Micromonospora; species Micromonospora sp. DT68. The sequence continues at coordinate 608,205 of NZ_JBNCNZ010000002.1, read as the reverse complement.
TCGGCGAGCGGCAGATGTTGCCCATGCAGACGTGCAGGACGGTGAACGGGGGCACTCAGACCCCCTGGGTGTCGACGAGATCCGGAACCACCTCGCGCAGCTTCTCCAACGGGATCGCACCGGCCCGCAGTAGCTGCGGCACGTCGCCGGTGAGGTCCACGATCGTGCTCGGCACCGGGTCCGGGCAGGGCCCGGCCTCCAGGTACGCCCGCACCGAGTAGCTGAGCTGGTCGCGGGCCTCCTCGGCGGTCACCGCCGCCGGCTGGCCCGTCTTGTTCGCCGACGAGACCGCCATCGGGCCGGTCTCCCGCAGCACCTCAAGCGCCACCGGGTGCAGCGGCATCCGCACCGCGACCGTCCCCGACTTGTCGCCCAGGTCCCACTGGAGGCTCGGCGAGTGCTCGACGACGATCGTCAGCGCGCCCGGCCAGAACGCCTCCACCAGGTCCCGAGCGGCAGTGGGCAGCGAGAACACCAGGCCGTCGAGGGTGTGGCGGGACCCGATGAGCACCGGCGGCGGCATCTGCCGGCCCCGGCCCTTCGCGTCCAACAGAGCCTTCACCGCGTACGGCGTGAACGCATCCGCGCCGATTCCGTAGACAGTGTCCGTCGGGAGGACGACAAGCTCGCCGTTCTTGACCGCCTCGATGGCCGCAGCGATGCCGCGGTCACGATCGGCGGGCGACCGGCAGTCGTAGAGCATCACGAGGAGTCAGTCTGCCACGCCCGGCCGGACGCGGCGTGCTGGCCGTCCGCCCGTCGGGACGCGGTGGCGTACCGGGGGCGGCCCGTGAGGTCCCGATGCTCGTCGACGGCGGTGAACCAGCCGCTCCCGGCGAGCAGCGCGGGCACCGCCACGTCGTGCGTGTCGTCGTGCTCGACCCCGATGACGCCGCCCGGCCGCAGCAGCGCCGCAGCCCGGGCGAGCACCGGTCGGATCACGTCGAGGCCGTCCGCGCCGCCGAACACCGCCTCCGTCGGATCGTGCCCGGCAACCTCCGGCGGCACCACCACCTCAACGGGTACGTACGGCGGGTTGCAGAGCAGCACGTCCACCCGACCGACCAGATCGGCAAGCAGGTCCGGTGCTGTCACGTCGGCCTCGACCACCTCGATGGGGCGGTCACCTTTCGTGGCCCGCTCGGCGGCGTTGCGGCGCAGCCATGCCAGCGCTGCCGGGGACCGCTCCACGGCGACCACCCGCGCGCCGGGCACCTCCTGGGCCACCGCCAAGGCGATAGCGCCGGAACCACTGCACAGGTCCACCACCAGCGGGTCGGGCAGCCCTCGGCTCTGCTCGATGCCCCAGCCGGCCAGCAGCTCCGTCTCCGGGCGGGGCACGAAGACACCCGGTCCGACCGCCAGCTCCAGGTGCCGGAAACCCGCCCGACCGGTCAGGTGCTGCAACGGCTCCCGGCTGACGCGGCGCTCGACCAACCCATCGAGCCGGGCGAGCTGGTCATCGCTGAGGTCGTCGGCGAGCGCCAGCCGGCCCCGGGGCACCCCCAGCACGTACGCGGTCAACAGCTCGGCCTCCACCCGCGCCGGACCCACGCCCGCAGCGGCGAGCGCCCGGGCGGCCCGACCCACGGCGGCGGACGGACGGAGGGGCCCTGTCCCTTCGGAGGGGTGTTGCGGCAAAGTGCTCACGACATAATCATGAAGCGTCACCGGCGACGCCACGAACGGACGTTGTCGAGGCGCACACGACAGGAGGTTGTGAGTGGGCTGGCTCGACCGGGTCGATGACCAGGTTGACGCCCTCACGCGTGCCCGGGCATTGCAGGAGGCCAGCCGCTCCGCCGAGGCGTACACCCTGCTGGACCGGGTGATCCGCACCACCAACGACCCGGCGGCACGCGCGGACGCCATGGTGCAGCGCCTCTCCGCGCTGATCAATCTCGGCCGGACGGCGGAGTTCACCCGGGCCATCGAGGAGGCGTCGGCGGCCGTCCGCGACCTCAACGAGCCCTACCTGCGCGGGCACCTCAACGCGCTTGCCGCCCTCGCCGCGCACCACCAGGGCGCCCTGGACCGCTGCGTCACCCACCTGGTCAAGGCCGCCCGGATGCTCGGCGCCGTGGAGGATCCGGACCGGGACACCGCCTGGGGCTGGCACGACCTCGCGATGGCCTACAGCTACCTCAGCTTCCACGGGTACGCCCTGGGCGCGATCGAACGCGCCCGGCAGCTCGGGCTGACCGCCGGCATCCCCGAGGAGACGTTCGCCGCGCCGGGCATCCGACTGCGCAACGCGGTGGCACTGGACCACAACGGGGACAGCGACGGGTGTCTGCGGGTGCTCCGGGACGTCGCCGCCGATCTGGCCCGCTTCGTCCGCACCGGGCGGGCCGGCAAGCTGCGCCCCAGCAGCCTCGCCGCGTACGGCTACTCGGCGGCACGGCAGGCGGCACTCGGCGACCCGGTGGGATTGTCCGGCGACACCGCGCCGGCCCGCCTGATCAGCCACGGCGGGGACAGCGCGCGTGCCCGCGACCTGCGGCAACTCGGGATGGTCTGCCTGGCAGTGGCCGACGGGCGGCCCATCGAGGCGGTCACCCGACTGGACACCATCCAGGTTGCCACCGAGACGCTCGGCGCTGCCGAACCCGCACGGCTGCGCAGCATCGCCCTGTCCCGGGCCGGCGACCACTCGGCGGCGCACCGGGCCGACCGGCTGGCGTTCCGGCTCGCCGCCCAGCGCAACGACCGGCTCCGCGACGTCTACATCGACGGCATCGCCGCCCGGATCGACCACGAGGAGATGCGCCGGGAGGCCGCACGGTACGAGGGTGAGGCGCTCACCGACCCGCTCACCGGGCTGCCCAACCGGCGCCGGCTGGAGCGGTACATCACCGCAGTGGTCACCCGGGGCGACCGGGTGGTGATCGGCGTCTGCGACCTGGACGGCTTCAAGGCGGTGAACACCCGGCACGGGCACCACTCCGGCGACCTGGTCCTGCAACGCATCGCCGGGGTGATCAACCGGGTGATGCGCCGGGGCGACTTCGTGGCCCGCTACGGCGGCGACGAGTTCGTCGTGGTGCTGCCGGACACCGGCATGGTCGAGGCCGCCGAGGTGGCACGCCGGATCGAGGCGGCGGTGCACGCCGAGGACTGGGAGTCGCTGGTGCCGGGCACGCCGGTCGGGGTGAGCATCGGCTTCGCCGAGGTCTCCGGCGGCGGCGGGCTGCGCGACGCGCTCAGCATCGCCTTCGAGCAGGCCGATCGGGAGATGCTGCGCGCCAAGTCACGCCCCCGCGCGAGCTGACCGCGAGACCTCGCGTCGATCAAGGAGTTGTGGTGCCTCATCAAAGGCCCAGGACGCGACAAACCGCCCACCACAACCCCATGATCGACGGGGACGGGGACGGGGACGGGGACCGGGCAGGGTTGGTCAGCGGCGGGTCAGCTCGGTGTCGCCGGCCAGGCGGGCCGCGCGGTCGGCCTCGGCCAACGCGTCCAGCACCCCGTCCAGGTCACCGGCGAGCGCCAGGTCAAGGTTGTACGCCGTGTAGCCGATCCGGTGATCGGTGATCCGGTTCTGCGGGAAGTTGTAGGTGCGGATCCGCTCCGAGCGGTCCACCGTACGGACCTGCGCCTTGCGGGCGTCCGAGGCGGCGGCGTCGGCCTGCTCCTGGGCGGCGGCGAGCAGCCGGGCACGCAGGATCCGCATCGCCTGCTCCCGGTTCTGCAACTGGGACTTCTCGTTCTGGCAGGAGACGACGATGCCGGTCGGCAGGTGGGTGATCCGCACCGCCGAGTCGGTGGTGTTCACCGACTGACCGCCCGGCCCGGACGACCGGAACACGTCGATCCGCAGGTCGTTCTGGTCGATTGTGACGTCGACGTCCTCGGCCTCCGGCAGCACCAGCACCCCGGCCGCGCTCGTGTGGATCCGGCCCTGCGACTCGGTGACCGGGACACGCTGCACCCGGTGCACGCCGCCCTCCCACTTGAGCCTCGACCAGACGCCGTTACCGCCGTCCGGCACGCCCTTGGTCTTGATCGACAGTGAGACGTCCTTGACGCCGCCCAGGTCGGAGTCCTGCGCGTCGATCACCTCGGTGATCCACCCGTGCCGCTCGGCGTACCTGGTGTACATCCGCAGCAGGTCACCGGCGAACAGGGCCGACTCCTCGCCGCCCTCGCCGGCCTTGATCTCGACGATCACGTCCTTGGCGTCGTGCGGGTCACGCGGAATGAGCAGCTCCGCGAGGCGCTCCTCAAGCACCGGCAGGGACGCCGCGATCGACTCCACCTCACCGGCGAAGGACGGATCCTCGGCGGCCAACTCGCGGGCCGCGGTCAGGTCGGCGCGCGCCTGCTCCAGCTCGCCGGCGGCCTTGTTCAGCGGCACCAGTTCGGCGTACCGACGGCCGACCCGACGCGCGGTGGCCTGGTCGGCGTGGATGGCCGGATCGGCCAACCGCTTCTCCAGCTCCGCGTACTCGTCGAGGAGGCCGGCCAGACGCTCGCTGCTCATGCTGCGGATGCTCCTTCGACGGTACGGCTGCCGGGCCGGACGGACCTGCCGACAGCCGGGCGAAAACGGGGTGGAACGCGGACGGCGCCCGCGTCCGGTGCGAAACCGGACGCGGGCGCCGAACGTGGAGCTACTTGGCCTTCTTGGCCTGAACCTTGGCGTACTTCTGCTGGAACTTCGCGACCCGGCCGGCGGTGTCGAGAACGCGCTGCTTACCGGTGTAGAACGGGTGGCAGGCGCTGCAGGTCTCGACGTGGATCGCCCCGCCCTTGGCGGTGCTGCGGGTCGTGAACGTGTTGCCACAGGAGCAGCTGACCTCGGTGGTCACGTACTCCGGGTGGATGTTTGCCTTCATCTCGCCTCGGTCCTCTCGTTGGTGGTCGCCGGGTCGCCGTCATCGCTCGTCGCGCCGTACGCGACGGGCTCGGGCGTGAACCGGAACCGGTGGCCGATTGACCAGTGTGCCATGGGCCTGAGCCGACCCGATAATCGGGCCACACACCTCGTCCGGCATCGTCAACACGTGCCTCCTCGTCCGCATTCCCGCCGCCCGCCGGGGCATTCGTCCACCCGGGAAACCGTCACGGCGTACCCCACCGGGGGTACGCAGGTCGAGTCGGAGGTGCCCCGATGGCCCGCCTGATCGCCACCCGAGGTCTGCCCGCCTCGGGCAAGACCACCTTCGCCCGGACGCTCCAGCCGTCCGTGCTTCGGGTCAACCGGGACGACCTGCGCCGGATGCTGCACGGCGAGCGGCTCTTCACGCAGTGGGCCGAGGCGCAGGTGACCGCCGCACAGCAGGCTCAGGTCGAGGCGCTGCTGCGGGCGCGGGCGAACGTGTGCGTGGACGACACCAACCTGCGCGCCCGCACGCTGCGTGGCTGGGCCGAGCTGGCCGCCCGGCACGGGGCGGATTTCGAGGTGCACGACTTCACCGACGTACCGCTTGACGAGTGCCTGCGCCGCGACGCCGCCCGCCCGGCGGCCGACCAGGTCGGCGCGGACGCGATCCGCCGGCTGCACGAGCGGTACCTGGAGGGGCGCAGCCTGCCGCTGCCGGTCCCGCAGGCGCGCACCGGCCGGCCCGCCGCCGTGCACCCGCCGTCGGCCGAACCGCCGGAGATCGTGCTGGTGGACATCGACGGCACCGTCGCGCTGGCCGTGTCCCGCAGCCCGTACGACATGACCCGGGTGGGCCAGGACCATCCGAATCCGGCGGTGATCGCGGCGGTCCGGGCCATGCACGCGGCCGGGTACGGGGTGGTCTTCTGCTCCGGGCGGGACGCCTCCGCCCGAGCGGCGACCGAGGCGTGGCTGGCCCGGCACGTCCGGGTCCCCTACCTCGGTCTGCACCTACGTGCGGTCGGCGACTCCCGCAAGGACTCGATCGTCAAGCGGGAGATCTACGACCGGGAGATCCGGGACCGTTACCGGGTGGCCGGCGTGTTCGACGACCGTGTTCAGGTGGTGCGGATGTGGCGTGACCTCGGCCTCACCGTCTTCCAGGTGGCCGAAGGCGACTTCTGACCCGGCCCGCCGCCCCGGCCCGTGCGACTCGACGGGGCGGGGCGGCGGCGGGTTCACGCTGCGGGCGCGGCGGCCCGAGCGGTGAGGGTGATCGCGGTTTCGGTGCGGACGCCGTTGACGGTGACCGCCAGAACCACCGACCCGGGACGCAGCGCCGTGAGCGTGCCGGTGGCCGGGTCGAAGCGGGCCGTGTGCCACGGACGCACCCCGGCCGCGGAGCCGACGTGCACGCCCGGCGAGGCCGACCAGTCGGCGCTGACCGGAGCGGCAACCGGCACCGTACGACCGTCCGGCTGGGTGAGCGTGGCGGTGACCGTCGCGGGGCTGCCGACCGCCACGCTGGCCGGCGCGGCAACGGTGAGCCGGTCCAGGTGTGCGTGGAACTCCGCGTCCACCCAGCGTGGCCCCTCGGCGAGCGGGTTGCGGCGTGCCCGGTCGGCCTCGGCCGGGGTGACCGGGTCAACGCCGAACTCCGTCCAGCCGGTGAAGCCTCCCTGGTCAGCGGGGGTGGACGGCGTCTTGCCCGCGTTGCCGTTGATCACAAACGGTACGCCGTCGACCCGGTCGGCATGGAACGTGCCGACGTGCCCGCCGACGAACAACGCGCCCTTGCCGGTGCGGTGCTGGAAGTCGGCGAGCCACTGCTCCAGCAGCGCCGCCTCCTTGCGGTCACCGAGTTGGCTGGCCTGGGCGGGGCTGGGATCGCGTGCCGGGTGGTGGTGCAGCACGACGACCGAGCCGACCCGCCGGTCGGTGGCCGCCGCGTCGAGAGCCTCGCGCAGCATCCGCACCTGGTCGAAGCCGCCGCCGCGCAGCGTCCCGGTGGACGAGTTCAACGTGACGAACCGGGTGCCGTTGTGGTCGAACACCCGTGACGTGGCGCCGAACGCCGCCTCGAAGTTGCTGATCGGGGCACCCATGATCTCGTGGTTGCCGGGCACGTAGTACCAGGGCAGCGCGTCGCCCAACTCCTCGTCGAGGATCCGTCGCGCCAGCGCGAAGTCCGCCGGGTAGGCGGTGTCCACGAAATCGCCGTTGATCAGGAGGAAGTCCGGCCGGGCCGCGCGCACCTCGCGCAGCGTCCGCCGGGCCTGGGCGACAAGGTTGCTGTCCGGGGCTGCGGCGACGAACTGGGCGTCGGAGAGCACCGCGAACCGCCACGGCGCGTCGTCCACCGTGCCGTCGCGCACCACCACCCGATCGGTACGCGGGGATGCCTCCGGCACGTCGACAGTCGGCGGCACCTTCGCCACCAGGTCGTCGATGATCACCTCGCTGGTGTACTGCGCGGCGGCGTTCGTCTCGGCCACGTAGAAGCGGCGCACCCGCACCGGGTACTGCACGCCGGCCGGCACCGCGAACTCCACGTACCGCCAGCCGGTCCAGGTGATCAGCGGACCGCGCAGCACGTGCTGGGTGTCCTGGGCGTCGTGCAGGTGCAGGCTGGGCCACTCCCCGGTGCCGTTGCCGTGGATCCACATGCCGAACGCCTGCGGCTGGCCGGGCACATCGATCCAGGCGGGCGGGTCGGCGTACGCGGCGCGCGTGCCCGTCGACTGGCTGAAGTCGTACGACATGCGCAGGCCGGTGCCGGTGTGCCCCGGCGCGGGTGCGACCGCCCCGCTGGCCCGGGCCTGGCTGAACCGCCAGGACGCCGCGTTGTCGAAGCCGGCGACCGGTACGTCGGTCAGCCCGACAGTGACCGGCAGGACCGTGCTCTTGCGTCCGACGTGGACGGTCACCAGGGCGGACCCGGTGTCCCGCAGCGCGCTGACGCTCAGGTTGCCGTCGCCGGTCGGGGTGATCCGCAGCAGGTTCCGGTCGTAGTCGAGCGTCACATCGGCCGGCTCGATCGGCGCGGTGTTGCCTTCGGCGTCGTACCCGACCACTCCGACCAGGGCATTGCCGTCCTGCCCGGTCAGACCCACCCTCGGCACTGTGGCGCCGATCCGGGCCAGCGGGCCGAGCACTGTGAGGTCCAGCGTGCCGGTGGCCCGGCCACGTGCGGCGGTGACCGTGCCGGCCCCCGGTGCGCCCGCGTGGAACACGCCGTGGCGGTCGACCCGGCCGCGTACCGCAGGCGTCACCCGCCATGCCGGCGCACCGGCCGCCGGACCGTACGTCTCGTCGTAGCCGGCCGCGGTGAGGGTGCGGGTCAGCCCGGGGAAGACCCGGTCGGGTCGGCCACCGCGCACCGGCGAGACGCCTGGGGCGACGGTGGGGTCGCTTGCCGTCTCGACCCAGAAGCCGGTGAGCCGGCCGCTGCCCTTCGGGGCGTAGATGGCCAGGCCGTTGGGCACGGCCCGTTCGCTGCCGTCGGAGGGGCCGTTCTCCACCTGGACTGTCGACGCGCCCGGCTCGCGGGCCAGCAGCGTCGAGGACCCGCCGCCGTCGAGGTTGAGCGCATGGTGGGCGCCCAGCTCCGCCATCATCCGGCCCATCTCGGTCTGCGTCACGCCGCGGCTGTCGACCTGGCGCCCGTCCACCGTCATCATGATCATTTTCCGACCGTCGGCGCTGAACCCGACTGCGGTGCGCGGAGCGAGCGTCGGGTCGGCGATGCTCTGCACGACACCGTCGCGGACCAGGACGTTGCCGCCACCGACAGCCGCGTGCAGGGTACTGCCGTCGGACGGCTTCGGCCGCCAGGCCACCGTCACCGGGTCGCCGGGTCGGAGCGCCGCGAGGGCGTCCGCGCCCGCGTCGCGGCCGAGCAGCACGACGCTGCCTGCGGCGATCGGGCCGCTGCCGGCGACGCCGGCCACTGTGGCCACCCGACCGCCGGCCACGGTGACCTCGACCACGCGGGCCGCGCCCTCCACGGCACGCTGCCGGGAGTACGTCCCCCACAACTCGGTGAACGCCCCGATGCCGCCGGTCTGGATCAGGTTGTTGAACTGGGTGAGCGGCACCGGCCCGCTGGGCAGCGTGGCGCTGCCGTCGAAGTTCACCTCGATCACCCAGCCGAGCCCGCTCGTGGTGACCGCCACCGCGTTGCCGTGACCGCTGACCGCCGACTGGATCAGCTCACCGTCGCGGACACCGACGCCCTGGGCGGCACCGGAGTTGTTGATGTCGAAGAAGTCGCCGTTGACCGCAGCGACCGCACGGGAATCGTCAACCGCCTTGCGCAGCGGCTCGGCCCGGCTGACCGCCCCGGAGTTGACGTAGTCGACGGTGGCGCCGCCGGAGAGGTCGGTGGTGAGCGCGTCGGCGCGCAGCCAGCCGTCGGCGTCGTACCTGTCGAAGGACGTCAGTTGCACGCCCGGCGCGACCGGCCGGGTGGCCTTCGTGGTCTCCAGGCCACCGGCCGGCTCCACGCCGCCAGCGGCCCTGGGAGAGGTCGCCGCGGTCGCGCCCTCCGGGTCGGCGGCCAGGCTGACCGAGCCGGCCGGCCGGGACGACGCCGCCGGGGCGTCTTCCGCGACAGTGGGCGCGGCCAGCCCGGTGGACGCGGCTGCGACGGACCGGGTCGCGGGCGCGGCAGGTGGCGCTACGGGTGCGGCGGCGGCCGGCAGCGGCGCGGCCAGGACGAGCAGCGGCGTCAGCAGCAGGACGCCGGTGCGGCGGGCGGATCGTCTGCGGGTACGCATGGACGACAGTCAACCCGCCAATGAATAGAAGTTTCAAGACCTGCTGGCTGAACCGAAGGAAAATTCCGCCTCCTGGCTGCCCCCGCTGACGCCGTCCGGCGGCGTGGGCACGGGGACGACCACCCCTCCCCTGCCCCCCTTTGCTCTGCTTCAACTGACGCAACAGAAATCGCCCCAGAGTGTTGCGTTGGTTGAAGCAGAGCAAAGGGAGACCACCAGGGAGGGGGCGGCGAGGCGCAGCAGGGGCAACCGGGCAGGCAGCGCTGGGCCGGAGCACCGCCTGAAGCAGAGCAGCGGCAGCGGGCGGACACGACGAAGGGGCACGGCCGTGTGGCCGTGCCCCTTCGTCGTGCCTCACCCGGGGAGGGTCACTCCCCCGGCGTCGACTTCGCGATCTGCATCAGGAACTCGATGTTGGTGCGGGTGTGCTTGAGCTTGTCGAGCAGCAGGTCCATCGCCGCCTGCGAGTCCAGCGAGTGCAGGACCTTGCGGAGCTTGTGGAGGATGACCAACTCCTCCGGCGCCAGCAGGACCTCTTCCTTACGGGTACCGGACGGGTTGATGTCGATGGCCGGGAAGGTCCGCTTGTCAGCGATCTTCCGGTCCAGCTTCAGCTCCGCGTTACCGGTGCCCTTGAACTCCTCGAAGATGACCGTGTCCGCCATGGAACCGGTCTCCACCAGGGCCGTGGCGATGATGGTCAGCGAGCCACCGTTCTCGATGTTGCGAGCCGCACCGAGGAACCGCTTCGGCGGGTAGAGAGCTGTGGAGTCGATACCACCCGACATGATCCGACCGCTGGCCGGCGCCGCCAGGTTGTACGACCGGCCGAGCCGGGTCACCGAGTCGAGCAGCACGACGACGTCGTGCCCCAGCTCGACAAGGCGCTTCGCCCGCTCGATCGCCAGCTCGGCGACAGTGGTGTGGTCCTGCGGCGGACGGTCGAACGTGGCCGCGATGACCTCGCCCTTGATCGACCGCTGCATGTCGGTGACCTCTTCGGGCCGCTCGTCCACAAGCACCACCATCAGGTGGCACTCCGGGTTGTTCCGGGTGATCGCGTTGGCGATCGCCTGGAGCACCATCGTCTTACCCGCCTTCGGCGGCGACTGGATGAGCGCCCGCTGGCCCTTGCCGATCGGCATGACCAGGTCGATGACACGGGTGGTGAGGATGTGCGGCTCGGTCTCCAGCCGCAGGCGCTCCTGCGGGTAGAGCGGCGTGAGCTTGTAGAACTCCGGCCGGCGCCGCGCCTCCTCCGGCTCCATCCCGTTGATCGTGTCCAGCCGCATCAGCGGGTTGTACTTGTCCCGCCGCTGGTCACCGCTGTTGCCACCCTCGCGGTTGGCACGCACCGCGCCGGTGATCGCGTCACCGCGGCGCAGGCCGTACTTCTTGATCTGGGACATCGAGACGTACACGTCGTTCGGGCCGGCGAGGTAGCCGGTCGTCCGCACGAAGGCGTAGTTGTCGAGCACGTCGATGATGCCGGCCACGGGGACGAGGACGTCGTCCTCGCCGACCTGCGGCTCGCGGCCGCCGGTGTCGCCACCGGTCTCGGCGCGGTCGCCGCGACCGCGACGGCGGTCCCGGAAACGGCTGCGCCGGCCACGCCGGCCGCCGCCCTCACCGTCGTCATCGTCGTTGTCCCGCTCGACCCGCTGACCACGGTCGTTGCGGTCGCCGCGGTCGGCACGCTCCGGCCGGTCGTTGCGCTCGGCACGCTCGCCCCGGTCGGAACGCTCGCCTCGATCGTTGCGGTCGCCCCGCTCGGCACGCTCGCCCCGGTCAGCACGCTCGCCCCGGTCGGAACGCTCGCTCCGCTCGTTGCGGTCGCCCCGCTCGGCACGCTCCGGGCGCTCGGTGCGGTCCCGCCGGTTCTCGCCGCGATCGGCCCGCTCGCCGGTCTCCACCTCATCGGTACGCGCCTCAGCGGCACGCCCCTCGGTGCTGCGTACCTCGGTGGCACGAGGTTCTGCGGCCTGCGCCTCGGCGCTGGGCTCAGCGGCGCGCGGCTCGGTGCTGCGCGCCCCCGTGGTGCGGCCCTCAGCCGGGGCGGTACGGCTCCGCCGGGTACGACCCCGGCTCGCGGTCTCGGTGGCCGGCTCGGCCGGCGCCTGGTCGGTGCTGCGACCCTCGGCCGCCGGGCGATCCACGGTCTCGCGCACCTCCTCACGGGCCGGAGCGGCCGCAGCCGCGACCTCAGCCCGCGGTCGAGGGGTCCCGGCAGCATTGCCGCCCTGCCGCTCGGAGATCGCGGCGATCAGCTCACCTTTACGCATGCGAGCCGTGCCGGAAATGCCGAGCGACGCAGCCAAGCTCTGCAGCTCTGGCAGCAGCATCGCCGACAGACCGGTGCCGCTACGCCGACGACGGGCGGGGGCGGCGGCGGTGGCATCGCCAGCGACGTTGGAAACATCCGACGTCACGTCGGTGGTGTCGCTCAATGGATTCCTTCCCTCGATAGGCCGGGACTGCCCGGAGTCGAAACTCAGGTGGCCGGGCGGCCTCGGTGCACCCGCCTCGCAAGGACGCGTCGCGGGAGTCTGTGACACAGCAGCCGGTGGTTTCCCGACTCACCAACATCGGTGAGCAGGTCTCGCCGTCTGCGGCGACCTGTGGAAACTGCGGTGCGGCGTGGGCCTTGAGCAGGGGTGACGGGCTGACCGCCGAAAGCTTCGGGGTGCGCCGACCCGCAGGAGATCGCGTGCTTCGCGGCTGTGCTAGGTCTAGAGCGTAATCAACTCTTCCGACCTGCGGCAACAGGGTCCCGCTCGGCGTGTCCAAGTCTACCCCGGGCGACCCGGGCACCGCTGACGTCTATCGGTAACTTCCAGAACTCCCAGTCTGTTCCCAGCGGGAAATCCGCTGGCGGCTCGCTCAGCGCCAGCACGGTCGGCCCCGCCCCACTGACCACAGCCGCCACACCCGCCGCGCGCAACTCGTTGACCAGCGCAGATGTCGCAGGCATCCCGGCCGCGCGGTAATCCTGGTGCAGTCGGTCGGCGGTGGCCGGCAGCAGCAGCGACGGATCTGCGGTCAGCGCGTGGACCAGAAGCGCCGCCCTCCCCGCGGTGAACGCGGCGTCGGCGTGCGGCACGGTGGCCGGCAGGGCGGCCCGCGCGGCCGCTGTGAGGCCACGCTCGGACGGCACAAAAACGGTTGGCCGCACCTCGTCGGCGACCGCCAGCGACACCGATCGGGCACCGGTCGGCTCGGACCAGGCGAGCGTGAATCCGCCGAGCAGGCACGGCGCGACGTTGTCGGGATGGCCCTCGATCTCGGCGGCCAGCCTGAGCACACCAGGCTCGTCCAGCCGGTCCTCCCCGTCGGTGACCAGAGCACGGGCCAGGAGCACCCCGGCGACGATCGCGGCGGACGACGAGCCCAGCCCGCGCGCCTGCGGGATCCGGTTGACGCACTCCACAGTCAGCCCGTCGGGTTGCCCGCCGAGCACGTCGAAGGTCGCGCGCATGGCCCGCACCACCAGGTGCCGGTCGTCGGTGGGCAACTCGCCAGCGCCCTGACCGGTCACCGTCACCCGCACGCCAGCGGGCGCGACCTCGGCAGCCAGGTCGTCGTAGAGCCCGAGGGCGAGACCCAGCGCGTCGAAGCCGGGGCCCAGGTTGGCACTGGTGGCGGGGACCCGGACCCGGACCGGCCCAGCGGTGAAGTTCGTCGGCACGCGCCCATGCTAGGGGTCGGCACCGACGATCCGACGCGGTGCCCGCAGCATGGGACCGCGGGTCAGCCTGTCGGGTTCGGAACCGGCGCGGCGACCGGGTCGGTCAGCGAGAGCCTGCGGGTGGCTATCCGCCAGCCGATCGCGTAGACGACTGTGACAAGACCACAGCCGGCCAGCACGACCCGTTCGTCCACGACGTCCACCACGAGGGCCACCGCCAGTTGGCTCACCGAGATGGCGAGCGTCGCGAGCATCATGTCGGTGGCGAAGACACGCCCGCGCAACCGGTCCGGCACCTCGCCCTGAAGGGCGAAGTTGGACATCACCCAGTTGCTGCCGCCCGCGAAGTGCGCCAGGAAGACGAGCAGCAGCACCAGGGGAAACCAGCGGACCACCGACGTACCCAGGTAGGACAGGCCGTACAGCGACATGGACACTGCGAGCCCGGGCAGCAGCCAGGACCTGTTGGTAAGCACCCGACGCATCAGGATCGGCCCCACCAGCGCACCGGCACCGCGTACCGCGAAGAGCAGGCCGGCGCCGAGCGGACCGACGCCGTACACGCCGGCGAGCAGCGGAAACACGGTAAGCACCCCGTTGCCCAGGCCGACCGCCGACTTGACCGTGACAAGCGCCAGCACGCGGGGCCGGTGCCCGATGTAGCCGAGCGCCTCGCGGACCGCCGGCCAGGTCCGCTGGACCGGCAGCTCCGGATCGCGCTCCGCCTGCAACGGACGGCGGATCCGGGTGGCCAGGCCCGCGGCGATCGCCAGGCCCACCCCGGCCACCCAGAAGCAGACGTACGGGCCGGCGGCCGAGCTGAGCACGCCACCAAGCGAGGCGCCGACCACAGTCATGGTGCCCCAGGCCGAGCCCGCCACCGCGTTGCCCGCGGCCAGTTCGTGCGGCCGGAGCACGTTGGGCAGCGCGGCCTGGGCGGCCGGCGAGTAGAAGGCCTTGGCGACCGCGACCACGCCGATGGCCACCAGCGCCAGCCACGCCGTGCCTGCGCTTCGCACGCCGAGCAGCAGCAGTACGCCCACCAGCGCGGCCACGTTTGCCGCGATCATGACCTTCCGCCTGTCGAACCGGTCGGCCACCGTGCCGGTGTACGGCAGCAGCAACGCCACGATGCCGGTGTCCACCGCCAGAACCAGGGCGCCCCAGACTCCGCTTCCGGTCAGGTGGGGCAGCAGCACAAGCAGCGGGACCATGACGAACCAGTCGGCGCCGAAGACCACGAGTTCGGCGAGGAAGAGGTTGCGGAAGCTGCGATTGCCGGTGATGACCGAGAAGGTGGACGCCACGGAGCGGGACCCTACCCGGTCGATGCGGGGCTTACTCCGGCTCGCAGGAGCGTCGAGACTGTCACGAAGGTGTAGCCCCGATCCCGCAATCCGCTGATCATGTCCGGTAGACCGTTCAGCGCGACCAGGCGGCTCCGCCGCCCCACGTCGTGCCCGAGCAGGATCGTTCCCGGCCGGACGTCACGCGTGATCCGTCGGGCGTGTCCGACCGGGTCGTTGGGATACTGCCCCTCCACCATCTGCAGTGACCAGAGCACGAGCCGACAGTTCAGTCGGGCCGCCGCGTGCAGCACCGCCCCGCCCAGGTGCCCGTACGGCGGGCGGATCAGTCGGGGCGGCTTTCCGGTCACGTCCGCGATGGCGTCATGGCTACGGCTCAGGTCGTCGTACGCCTCGGCGGCGTCCCGCTGGGCGAGGTCGTGGTGCGCCCAACTGTGGTTACCCACCTCGTGTTCGGCGAGCCGGTCGCGTACGACCCCGGCGTGTTTCCTGACATTCGCGCCGACCAGGAAGAACGTGGCGGGAACCTGGCGCCGGGCCAGGGTGTCCAGCACCATCGGCGTCCACTGTGGGGCGGGCCCGTCGTCGAAGGTGAGCGCCACCAGTTGCCTGTCGGTCGTCACCGACCAGACGGCCGTCAGCGCTCCGCTGCCGACGTCCTGGTTCCTGTTGCCGACCGTGGCGCTGGCCGGGCCACCACCGAGCGGCAGCCGTTGGGTGCGCCGCCACGCCTCGGTCGCTCCCGCTCCGGCGACTGCCCCGCCGGCCAGGAGCGTGCCCCGGCGCAGCAGCTCGCGTCGGGACCATCCCCGCGCGCCCTCGCTCATCCGCCGCCCCGCTCCGTGCACACCTCCGCGCCTTACCAGGAGTATGCATTATGTGACGCAAAGTGCCGGTTTGGTCGCACCATCGGGGTGTCCACGAAAGCGCGCGCCCCCGGCAGGTGGAGACCTGCCGGGGGCGCGCCGAAGCTGCCGGTTCGATTACTCCGTCGGCTCCGACGGGGGCAGCGGCGAGGTGCGACTACGGGGCAGCCGTAGCACCTCGAACTGGTCGGTGCCGTCCACAAGCGCGCCCGAGGGCCGCCCAGCAGGCGGTTGCGAGCCCTCCCCGGGGGCCGTCGACCCGGTGCCCGAGGCAGACCTGGACGCCGCTGCGCCGGCCGGCACCGCCACCTGGTTCGGGCTGTCCTGTTCGGCGGTCTCCGGATCCGAAGGCCGGTCCACCGCCTCGTCAGCGGAACGCCCACGGCGACGCCGGTCCCGCAACGCGCCCTTCGTGTGCTCCACCATCGTGTACAGCGTCGGCACCAGGATCAGCGTCAACAACGTCGAGCTGAGCAGGCCGCCGATCACCACCACCGCGAGCGGCTGGGAGATGAAGCCGCCCTCGCCGGTCAACCCGAGCGCCATCGGCAACAGCGCGAAGATCGTCGCGATGGCGGTCATCAGGATCGGGCGCAGTCGGCGCCGGCCGCCCTCGACCACCGCCTCCTGGACGCCCATGCCCTGCGCCCGGTACTGGTTGATGAGGTCGAGCAGCACGATCGCGTTCGTCACCACGATGCCGACGAGCATCAGCACGCCGATCAACGCCGGCACTCCCATCGGCGTCCCGGTGATGAGCAGCAGGCCGATCGCGCCGGTCGCCGCGAACGGGATCGAGATCAGCAGGATCAGCGCCTGGGTGAGGCTACGGAAAGTGGCCACCATGATCAGGAACACGATCGCGATGGCGGCCAGCACCGCCAGGCCCAGGTCGCCGAAGGCGTCCGCCTGGTCGGCGCTGACCCCGCCGATGGTGAAGGTCGCCCCCGGTACGTCGATGGCGTCCAGCCGCTTCTGCAACTCCTGGCTGGTCGCGCCCAGGTTCGAGCCGGTCGCCGTGCCGGTCACCGAGACGCTGCGCTCACCGTCGATCCGGGTGACCTGCTGCGGGCCCTCGGCCTGCGTGATGTCAGCGATGTCGTCGAGCTTCACCGGCCCGACCGGAAGGGCACGCAGCTCCTCCACCGACACCGGCGCCGTCGCGCTCAACCGCAGCACGACGTCCTGCTGGCGGCCGTCGAGCGCCACTTGACCCAGCGGGGCGCCACGGAACGCCTGCGCCACGAGCTGACCCACAGCGGCCTCGGTGAGCCCGACCCGGCCGGCGGCGACCCGGTCGACGGTCACGTTGACGCGCGGCACCTGCTCGGCGAGGCTTGTGGACACGTCCTCGACGTCCGGCACCCCGGCCATCGCCGTCCGGGCGGCCTCGGCGGCGCGGGCCAGCACCTCCCTGTCGCTGCCCTGGACGACCACCTCCAGTTGGCTGGTCGAGGCGTCCTGCCCGCCGGCGAAGGTGATCTCCTCCTTGTCGATGCCGAGCTTGTCGAACTCCGCGCGCAGCCGCCCGCGCATCTCCTTGGCGTCGATGTCGCCGTCGAGCGTCAGCGACCACGTCGCGACGTTGTTGCCGCCGCCGCCCGCGAACGGGTTGTCGCCGCCACCCGCCGTCACCTGGTACGTCTCGACCCCGTCGAGCCGCCCGAGCACCGCCTCGACCCGCTTGGCCGCCTCGTCGGTGGCCGCCAGCCCACTGCCGGCGGGCAACTCCTGGCGGAAGCTCAGCGTGTCCTGCCCCGAGTCGTCCAGGAAGTTGGTTTCCAGCTTCTGCGCCAGCCCGAACGTGCCGAAGAGCACCAGCAGGCCGAGCCCGACGGTGATCCAACGGGTCGACCGCTTGCGGGTCGCGAACCCGATGACCGGCAGGTACGCCCGCTGCAACGGGTTGCGAAGCTCCTTCTCCTCCGCCTCGCGTCGCACCGCCTCGTCGTCGACGGTGCCGCCGGACGGCTTGAGGAACCAGTACGCAAGCACCGGGATCACTGTCAGCGAGACCAGCAGCGAGGCGAGCAGCGCCACGGTCACGGTGATCGCGAACGGGGCGAAGAGCTGCCCGACGAACCCGCCGACAAGCGCGATCGGCGCGAACACCGCCACCGTCGTGAGGGTGGACGCGGTCACCGCGCCGGCCACCTCACGGACACCGGTGATGATCGCGGCCTGCTTCTCCTCGCCGTACTCCAGGTGCCGTTTGATGTTCTCCAGCACCACGATCGAGTCGTCCACCACCCGGCCGACCGCGATTGTCAACGCGCCGAGGGTGAGCAGGTTGAGCGAGTAGTCGCCGATCCACAGGGCGAGCAGCGCCACAAGCACGGACAGCGGAATGGAGACCGCTGTGACCACTGTGGAACGCACCGACAGCAGGAAGACCAGGATGACGATGACCGCCATCACCAGGCCCAGCAGACCTTCGGTGGTCAACGACTCGATCGACTTCTCGACGAACGGCGCCTGGTCGAAGACAACCGTCAACTCCGCGCCGGAGGCGGCCTTGAGGTCGGCCAGCCGGTCCCGGATCTCGTGCGAGATCTCCACCGCGTTGCCGTCTGGCGCGGCGGTGACCATGATGCCGAGGCTTTCCTTGCCGTTGGTCCGGGTGAGCGCCGTGGCCGGAGCGAGCGTCTGCTCGACGGTCGCCACGTCACCGAGACGGACCGGGGTCGCGCCGGGCGCGACAACGATGCCGCGCAGGTCGTCAAGGGTGGCGACCGGCGTACCGACCTGCACCGGCAGGGTCAGGCCGTCCGCGGCGACCGCACCGGCGGGCACCGACACACCGTTGGTCTTGAGCGCGGACCCGATCGCGGTCGGCGGGAGCTTCGCCGCGGCCAGCTTGGCCTGGTCCGGGGTGATCACCACGACGTCGTCGCGGGCCCCGGTCACCTCGACCGCACGCACCCCCTCGATGCTCTCCAGCTCCGGCACCACGGTCGCGCGCAACTTCTCGGCGAGGGCCCGCTCGTCGCCGGTTCCGGACGCGGCCAGCACCACCGCCGGCAGGTCGTCGGTGCCGCCCGCGATGACCTGCGGGTCGACGTTCTCCGGCAGCTGGGCGTCGATCCGGCTCAGCGCGGCCTGCATCTTGTTTACCGCGTCGTCCAGGTCGGTGCCGAACACGTACTGGACCTGGACGGTCGCCGACCCCTCCCGGGAGGTGGAGCTGATCTTGTCGAGGCCGGGGATGCCCTGGAGCGCCCTCTCGATCGGCTCGGTCACCTGGGACTCGACGATCTCGGGACCGGCGCCGGGGTAGGCGGCCACGATGAACGCGCCGGGAAACTCCAGTGATGGCAGCAGTTGCTGCTTCAACGACGGCACGGCGAACGCTCCGAACGCCGTGATCACCACCGCGATGAGGGCGACGAGCCCACGGTTGGCGAGGCTGAATCTGGCGAGCAGCGACATCGGCCTGGCTCACTCCTGAACGAGATTGCGGGCGGGGATACCCGGAAGTGTGCCGGACCCGATCAGTCCGGCCCCCGCCGCCCCCACGCTCTCAGCGCGGCCGTACGGCAGTAGCCCACCGCCCTCCGCCCGGCCCGGCGGCGACCGCCTCAGGCCAGGTCGAGAGCGCGGGCCGCAGCCAGCGGATCGTTGGCGATGGTGAGCGGCGCCGGAGCGGTGGAGATCGCCCACTCCGGGTCCTTCAGGCCGTGTCCGGTCACCGTGCAGACGACCGTCGAACCCGCCGGCACCGCGCCCGCAGCGGCCTGCTGGAGCAGACCCGCCACGCTTGCCGCGCTGCCCAACTCGACGAAGACCCCGACCTCGCGGGCCAGCAGCCGGTACGCGGAGAGGATCTCCCGGTCGGTCACCGCCGCGATCAGACCACCGGAGGCGTCCCGCGCGTCGAGGGCCTTGGTCCAGCTCGCCGGGTTGCCGATCCGGATCGCGGTGGCGATCGTCGACGGCTCCGGCACGACCTGGCCGGTCACGATCGGCGCCGCCCCGGAGGCCTGGAACCCGTACATCTTGGGTGCGCGGGTCGTGGTGCCTGCGGCGTAATCCTCGGAGTAACCCATCCAGTAGGCGGAGATGTTGCCGGCGTTGCCGACCGGCAGGCAGTGGATGTCGGGCGCGTCGCCGAGCGCCTCGACGATCTCGAAGGCGGCGGTCTTCTGGCCCTGCAACCGGTCGATGTTGACCGAGTTGACGAGCGCGACCGGGTGGTCCTGGGCCAGCTTGGCGGCGAGCGCCAGGCAGTCGTCGAAGTTGCCGCTCACCTGGAGCAGCTTCGCCCCGTGCACGAGCGCCTGGGCCAGCTTGCCCAGCGCGATCTTGCCCTGCGGCACCAGCACCGCGCAGGTCAGACCGGCCCGTGCCGCGTACGCGGCGGCCGACGCGCTGGTGTTGCCGGTGGAGGCGCAGATGATCGCCTTGTTGCCGGCCTCGACCGCCTTGGACACCGCGACGGTCATCCCCCGGTCCTTGAAGGAGCCGGTCGGGTTGGCGCCCTCCACCTTGAGGTAGACGTCACAGCCGAGGCGGGCTGAGAGCACCGGCGCCGGAAGCAGCGGGGTGTTCCCCTCGTGCAACGTGACGACGGGCGTGGCCGCGGTGACCGGCAGCCGATCCCGGTACGCCTCGATCAGACCCCGCCACATGTCGCTCTCCTCGCCTCTACCCTCGCGCCACCGCGCACCAGGTCACCCTGGACCAGCGGCTCTGCGCGCCCGGTGGCACACCCCGGGTAACCCACCTGGCGGGACGAGCCGGTCGGCCCGCCGCCGATTCAACGATTCACGCCCCGCCCTCGACCCGCAACACGCTGGTTACGGATCGGACGATGTCCAGGCCACGCAGCTCACCCACTGTCGCGGCGAGCGCGGCGTCCGGCGCGACGTGCGTGACGATCACCAACTCGGCATCGCCGTCCCGACCGGGCGCCCCGCCAGCGGAACCCTGCCGGACCGTCGCGATCGACACGTCGTGGCGGGCGAACACACCGGCCACCGCGGCCAGCACACCCGGGCGGTCGGACACGTCCAGGCTGACGTGGTAGCGGGTCAACGCCTCGCCCATCGGCCGGACGGGCAGGGCGGCGTACGAGCTCTCGCTTGCCGCGCGGACCCCGGCGAGCCGGTTGCGGGACACCGCCACCACGTCGCCGAGCACGGCGCTGGCGGTCGGCGCGCCACCCGCGCCCCGGCCGTAGAACATCAACTGCCCGGCCGCGTCGGCCTCGACGAAGACCGCGTTGAAGGCGTCACCGACGCTTGCCAGCGGGTGGGTGCGCGGGATCATCGCCGGGTGCACCCGGACGCTCACCGTCTCACGGCCGGCCGTGTCGACGCCCCGGGCCGCGATGCAGAGCAGCTTGATGGTGCAGCCCATCGCCTTGGCGCTGGCCATGTCGGCGGCTGTCACCTCGGTGATGCCCTCGCGGTGCACGTCGGCGGCGCTGACCCGCGTGTGGAACGCCAGCGAGGCCAGGATCGCCGCCTTGGCCGCAGCGTCGAAGCCCTCCACGTCGGCGGTCGGGTCGGCCTCCGCGTATCCCAGCTCGGTGGCCTCGTCGAGCGCCTCGGCGAAGCCGGCGCCGGTGGCGTCCATCGCGGAGAGGATGAAGTTCGTGGTGCCGTTGACGATGCCGGTGACCCGGTTGATCCGGTCGCCGTGCAGCGACTCCCGCAGCGGGCGCAGCAACGGGATGGCCCCGGCCACTGACGCCTCGTAGTAGAGGTCGCCGCCGCCCTCGGCGGCCGCGTCGTGCAGGGCCACGCCGTCCTCGGCGAGCAGTGCCTTGTTGGCGGTGACCACGCTCTTGCCCGCGCGCAGCGCCTCGACCAGCCAGGTCCGGGCCGGCTCGATGCCGCCGACCACCTCGACCACCACGTCCACGTCGTCGCGCTTGACCAGGCCGAGCGCGTCGGTGGTGAAGAGGGAGTCGTCGACCGGAAGGTCACCGCGGTCACGACCGAGTCGGCGCACGGCGATGCCGGCGATCTCCAGTGGAGCGCCGATCCGGGCGGTCAGGTCGGCCGACTGCTCGTGCAGCAGCCGGACCACCTCCTGGCCGACAGTTCCGCAGCCGAGCAGCGCCAAACGCACAGGTGACGTCATCCAACATCCAATGCGAGCAGGTCCTCTTCCGTTTCCCGCCGGACGATCAGGCGTGCCTGGCCGTCCCGCACCGCGACGACCGCTGGCCTGGGGACATGGTTGTAGTTGCTGGCCATGCTCCGGCAGTAGGCGCCGGTGCCGGGCACTGCGACAAGATCTCCGGGCTGCACGTCGGCGGGCAGGAATTCATCCTTCACCACGATGTCCCCGGACTCACAATGCTTTCCCACCACGCGGGCGAGCAGAGGCTGCGCCGTCGATGCCCGGGAGGCCAGCGTCGCCGAGTAGGACGCGTCGTAGAGCGCCGTGCGGATGTTGTCGCTCATCCCGCCGTCGACGCTCACGTACGTCCGGATGCCGTCGAGGTCCTTGACCGTGCCGACCTCGTAGAGGGTGAACATTGCCGGCCCGACGATGGCCCGGCCGGGCTCGATCGACAGCCGGGGCGCAGCCAGGTTCTCCGCGGCGCACTCCGAGTCGACGATCTTGCGCAGCCGCTTGGCCAGGTCCTGTGGAGTGGCCGGGTCGTCCTGGGTGGTGTACGCGATGCCGAAACCACCGCCCAGGTCCAGCTCGGGCAGCTCCACCCCACGCGCGTCCCGGATCTGCGCCTGAAGGGCGAGGACCCGGCGGGCGGACACCTCGAAGCCGCTCGCGTCGAAGATCTGCGACCCGATGTGCGAGTGCAGACCGCGCAGCTCCAGCACGCCCTCGTCGAGGACCTTGAACGCGGCAGCGGCGGCGGTGCCACCGGCGAGGGAGAAGCCGAACTTCTGGTCCTCGTGTGCGGTGGCGATGAACTCGTGGGTGTGCGCCTCGACACCCACCGTGACCCGGATCAACACCCCGGGCCGGACGCCCCGCTCGCGGGCCAGCGCGGTGAGCCTGTCGATCTCGGTGAACGAGTCGAGGATGATCCGTCCCACCCCGGCGTCCAGCGCCCGGCTCAGCTCGGCCACCGACTTGTTGTTGCCGTGGAAGCCGATCCGCTCCGGCGGCATCCCCGCCGACAGGGCAGTGGCCAGCTCACCGCCGGTGCAGACGTCGAGGAACAGCCCTTCCTCGGCGATCATCCGCACCACCGCGCGGCAGAGGAACGCCTTGCCTGCGTAGTAGATGTCCTCGTCCGGAAAGGCGGCCCGGAAGTCCCGGCAGCGCGAGCGCAGGTCGGCCTCGTCCAGGACGTACACCGGGGTGCCGAACTCGGCCGCGATGTCGCGGACGCTCAGGCCGCCGACGGCGACCGCGCCGTCGGCGGCGCGCGTCACGCTGCGCGGCCACAGCGCCGGGACCAGGGCGTTGACGTCCTCCGGGGTACGCAGCCAAGCCGGTCCCCGGCTGCCGATGTCGCCGTGCAGCGCACCGGCCTCGTGAGCCCTCATGTCACATCCTCTCGGGTGCGGAGACGCCGAGCAGGCGCAGCCCGTTGGCGATCACGGTGCGGGTGGCGTCGTTGAGCCAGAGCCGGGCCCGCTGGGCGTCGGTGACGAGTTCGTCGCCGCGCGGCAGGATCCGGCAGGCCGGCTCGTCGTAGAACCTGTGGTACGCCTGCGCGACGCGCTCCTCCAGGTAGCGGGCGACCCGGTGCGGCTCGCGCAGCTCGGCGGCGGAGGCGATCACTGCGGGAAACTCGGCGAGCGCCTTGAGCAGCTCGTTTTCCTTCTCGTGGCCGAGCAGGTCGGGGCGGAACTCCGCGCCGTCGCCACGGGTGAGGCCGACCTCGGCGGCGTGCCGGGCCACGCTCGCCGTCCGGGCCGCCACGTACTGCACGTAGTAGACCGGGTTGTCGCGGCTCGCCCGCGTCCACAGCTCGATGTCGATGTCGATCGGCGAGTCGCTGGAGTAGCGGGCCAGGGCGTACCGGGAGGCGTCCACGCCGATGGCGTCGACCAGGTCCTCCAGGGTGATCACGGTGCCGGCCCGCTTGCTCATCCGCAGCGGGGCGCCGTCGCGCAGCAGGTTGACAAGCTGCCCGATGAGGATTTCCAGGTTGCGCTCGGGGTCGTCGCCGAAGCAGGCGGCCATCGCCTTCATCCGCCCCACGTAGCCGTGGTGGTCGGCGCCCAACATGATCACGACCCGCTCGAAGCCGCGCTCCCGCTTGTCCAGGTAGTAGGCGCAGTCCGCGGCGAAGTACGTCCACTCGCCGTTGGACTTGCGCAGCACCCGGTCCTTGTCGTCACCGAAGTCGGTGGTCCGCAGCCAGGTGGCGCCCTCGGACTCGTAGACCCGGCCCTGCTCGCGCAGCCGCACCAGGGCGAGATCCAGCTCACCCCGGTCGTGCAGGTCCTTCTCGTTGAAGTAGGTGTCGAACTCCACCCCGAAGTCGCGCAGCGAGGAGCGGATCTCGTCGAACATCAGCGCGACGCCCTCGACCCGGAACACCTCCTGGGCGGCGGGTTCGTCGAGTGTCAGCAGGTCGGGCCGCCGGGCCTGCACCTCGGTCGCGATCTCGGCGATGTACGCCCCGCCGTAGCCGTCCTCCGGCGCCGGCTCGCCCTTGGCGGCGGCGAGCAGCGAACGGGCGAACCTGTCGATCTGGGAGCCGGCGTCGTTGAAGTAGTACTCAGTGCCCACCTCGGCGCCCGTGGCGCGCAGCAGCCGGCTCAGCGCGTCACCGACGGCCGCCCAGCGGACGCCGCCGATGTGCACCGGGCCGGTCGGGTTGGCCGACACGAACTCCAGATTGATCTTCTCGCCGGCGAGCCGGTCGCTGCGGCCGTACTCCTCGCCGGCCTCGACGATCAGCCGGGCGAGCTGGCCGGCGGCGGCGGCGTCCAGCCGGATGTTCAGAAAGCCCGGCCCGGCGATCTCCACCGATTTGATGCCGGATGCCCGACCCAGCTGGTCGGCCAGGGCGGCGGCCAGCTCGCGCGGCGGAACGCCCACCTTCTTGCTCAGCTGCAGAGCGAGCGTCGAGGCGTAGTCGCCGTGCTCGGGGTTGCGCGGTCGCTCCACCACCGTGCGCTCCGGCAGCGCGGCGTGGTCGAGGCCACGCTCGGCGAAGACGGTGTGGGCGGCGGCGAGGACGACCGAGGCGAGTTCTGCAGGAGTCACCCGCCCATGTTATCGGGGGTAGACTCGGGCACTCGGCGGCAACCCTGCGCGTCATCTGGCCCGCCATCTCCCCTGACCGACCGACCTGACGAGGCACGATGAGCATCAGCACCCCGGGTGGCCCTGAGCGCCGCCCGACCGTGGTCAGCACCGGCAAGAAGCCGGCCGCAGGCCGGCCGACGTCCGGTTCC
Source organism: Micromonospora sp. DT68 (assembly GCF_049847245.1). NCBI lineage: Bacteria > Bacillati > Actinomycetota > Actinomycetes > Micromonosporales > Micromonosporaceae > Micromonospora > Micromonospora sp. DT68. The sequence continues at coordinate 583,406 of NZ_JBNCNZ010000002.1, read as the reverse complement.
AAGGCCGGCTCCGGCAAGCCGGCGGGTAAGCCGGTCGGCAGCCCACGGGCAGGCGGCAAGGGCCCCCGCAAGCCGATCACGCCGGTCAAGGTGAGCCAGGGCCGGGCCTGGGGCCCGATCGCGCTCTTCGTCGCCGTGGGCGTGCTCGCGGTCGCCATCATCGGCGTCGCCTCCTGGGCCACCTTCCAGGGCGCCAAGCCGTGGGACAAGCGGGCGAACGCCATCGACGGCATCGTCAACTACCGCAAGTCGGACCCGGAAAGCCTGAAGTACGAGGCCCACAAGTCCGGCCCGCTGACCTACAAGTACCTGCCGCCCACCGGTGGCGTGCACAACGCCGCCTGGCAGAACTGCATGGGTGACGTCTACGACGCCCCGATCGCCAGCGAGCACGCGGTGCACAGCCTGGAGCACGGCGCTGTCTGGATCACCTACCAGCCGGGCCTGTCGCAGGACCAGGTCGACAAGCTCGCCGGCAAGGTTCGCGGCGTCGAGAAGATGATGATGAGCCCGTTCGAGGGTCTGGACAAGCCGATCTCCCTTCAGGCGTGGGGCTACCAGCTCAAGGTCGACAACGCCGACGACGGGCGGATCGACGAGTTCATCAAGACCCTGCGGGTGAACGCCTCCATCGAGGGTCCGACCGCACTGTGCAACCAGGGTGTGACGGCCACCGGCACCACGCCGCGTGACCTCCAGGCCCAGATGCCCACCCAGTAAGGACGGCGAATGACTGCGCCCACCACCACCGACAGCGGGCACGACGAGGCACCGGCGTCTCCGGATGACGCCGGCCGGGCGTCGGCCCGCCGCTACGGCGTCGGAGTGCTCGCTATCATGCTGGTGGCGGGCCTGCTGCTCGGGTACGCCGGTGGCCTGCTGACCCCGCAGCTCACCCGGCCCGGCGACGCCTCGGTCGAGGCGGGCTTCGCACGGGACATGACGACGCACCACACCCAGGCGGTGGAGATGAGCCTCACCGCGTACCGGTCGGCGACGATGCCCGCCGTCCGCCAGATGGCAGTGGACATCGCCACCGGGCAACAGGGCGAGATCGGCGCCATGCAGACCTGGCTGCGGGAGTGGGGCCTGAGCCCGACCGGGACGGAGCGGCCGATGGCCTGGATGTCCGACGGGGCGACCGTCAAGGACGGGCTGATGCCAGGAATGGCCACACCGCAGCAGATGGCTGCGCTGCGCGACGCCCAGGGCATCGAGGTCGACAGGCAGTTCCTGACCCTGATGATCAACCATCACCTGGGCGGGATCCACATGATCGACGCGGTGCTCGGCGAGACCGGCAACGACGAGGTGCTGCGGGTTGCACGGACCATGAAGTCCACCCAGCAGACCGAGCTGAACAACCTCCGGCAACTCCAGGCGCAGGCCAACGGCTGATCCGCCACACGGGCACATCGGGCCCGCGTCACCGCCGCACACCGGCGAGGACGCGGGCCCCTTCGTAGCGCCTTGTCCGCTTACGTCCGGTATGGGAGCTTTGAGCGGCACAGGCGATTACGTTGCTTAGAGAGTTTTCTCCCCACATATCGTGACCAGTTGCGATTCGGGCTCGTTGCCCAAGACGTGGGGGTTGCACTCAGAGACGCGCGGCGTTCGGTCACCAGTTGGTGCCGACGCCACACCATCGGTGGTGACGGGGCGGTGGCAGCCGTCCGTCGCGGACAGCGGCAGGGCGAGCCGGGAATGCTCAGCCGCGAACAGGAACTCGAACTGATCGACGTGCTGCGGGGCGTCCACCCGGACGAGTTCGGCCTGGACGAAGAGCTGTGGACGAGGCAGAGCCTCACCACGCTCATCCAGCGCCGTTTCGACCTGCCGCTGGACGCGGGCGCCGTCGGGGCGTACCTGCGGGCCTGGGGGTTGGGTCCGCGGGAACCGCGCGAGCGGGCCTGCGGGCTCTGCGTCAGCGCGGTCGAGCGCTGGGTACGCACCCAGTACCCGGCGATCACCCGCGCCGCCCAGGAACACCTGGCGGAGGTCTACTGGATCGGCCGCGTACGACTGCGCGGCACCATGCCGGCGGCCGACGTGATCTCCGCGGTCTCGTCTCGGGGCCGCGTACGCTTCATGATCACTACGCCGACTGTCGACCCGCCGCTCCCCCGCGACTTCGTGCTGCGGCTCAGCGGCGAGGAGCAGCGCACAGTGCACCTGATCGTCGACGGGTCCTGGCCGCGCAACGAGTGGCCGCGCCGACTGCCCCGGCGGATCGTCCTGCACCCGCTGCCCAGTTGTGGGCGGGCCATCGCGGCCTGAGCCACGAGGTATCGGGCGACACGACCCTGTCGCCCGATACCGGTTCGGCGTACGCGGAGGAGGTTTGCTAGTCTTCTCCAGTCGCTGAGCCCCCGTAGCTCAGGGGATAGAGCACCGCCCTCCGGAGGCGGGGGCGCAGGTTCGAATCCTGCCGGGGGCACCATTCACGAACAGCAGATAAGGCCTCTGACCAGGGAATCCGGTCAGAGGCCTCGCGCATCCACGGGTCGATCCCGACGGCGTACCTCAGGGTCCTGGAGTGCCCGCGCGATCGCAGCGAGCAACCCGCTCCCGCACAGACCGGGTGCTCCGATCCAGAACTCTTCCCGGTCGTACCACTCGACCAGGTCGACACCGGGCTGAGCGGCGATCGACCGGTCGAGGGGCAGCGCGGCGTCATCGTCATAGCAGCCGTAGATCTCATCGCCGGCCCACATCAGCCAGTGGAGCGGGCCGAGCCGAGACTCGTTCTGCCCCTCGTCGAAGTGGACCATGAACCGCTCTGTCGGGTCCATCGGCCGCACACCGAGCGATCCGGTCGCGAGCAGTTGCTCGACGGTCGGGGCCTCTTCCCAGTCACGGCTTGGGACGACCAGCGTGAGCACGTCCTCCAGATGCTCAGGGCAGGCGCAATCGGGTTGTCTCGGCGGCCGCCAGTCGTCCTTTCCGGAGAAGATAGCCATCCGACAATGCTAGGCGGCCCGCCGTCTCCCGTGGCCTGGCCAGATCGAAATGTCCACCGCCGGCCCGGAGGGTCGGCGGTGGACAGCCGTCGCTCAGTGCGCCTCGGCCGGCACCAGCTTCGAGGTTGCCTCCGGCGCCGAACCAACACCCGGGTCGTCGACATCCGAGCGGCGGTTGAGCCACTTGTCGATCAGCAGGTTCAGGACCAGCCCGACCGCACCCCAGATGGCGATGACGAGCAGGTTCTGCCCGACGCCGACACCGTCGAAGTACCGCAGTGATCGGGCGATGTCGACAGCCGCCGGCAGCGGCAGTACGTCCTGGAGAGGGCGGAACACCTCGGGGACGAGGTACACCGACATGCCCCCGCCGGATGCGGGCAGGCCGGCCATCATCAGCACCACCATCATCGGGATGATCCCGGCCAGGCCGACGGTGCGCGTGAGGACTCCGGTGGCCAGGGAGACCGAGAAGATGGTCAGCGCCCCGTAGCCGATGAGCTCGAGGGCGTTGCCACTGATCGCGCCGATGAGGACGTCGAAGAGGAACCACAGCCAGACGGACATGCCGACCGCCCAGCCGGCCAGCAACGGCAGGAACTGGGGCAGGCGGCGCACGTGCGGTGCGCCGCCGCGCAGGACAGCCAGGAACAGGAAGCCGGCCATGATCCACGACATGCCGACGTACATGCTGTTGCTGCCGCCGGTGTCGGTGTCGCTCAGGGGCTGCACGTCGGTGAGCGTGAGCGGAAGCTCCTGGGCTGCGGCGATCGGCTGGAAGATCGCGCGGATCGTGGACTGCTGGCTGGGGTTGGCGGCGGACGCCGAGTAGAGCGTCGCCGGAGCGTCCGGTGCCGACGGCAGGACGAAGGCGGCAACCACGTCACGGGCCTTGATCTGCTCGGTGGCCTGCTCGGCGCTGTCGGCAACTGTGACGTCGAGGATGCCGGTGAGCTGCGTGTTCAGGCCGTCGGCGGTCTGCTGGGCCAGCTCGGGGGTGGCGGCGACCACGACGACCGGGATGTCGTGCGGCTGCGGTTTGTGCATGGAGAAGCCCATGGCACCCACGACGACCACGAGGATGGCCAGTGGGAAGCCGGCCGCGGCGACGTACCGGAATCGCTTGGAGCGCGGCGGCCCGCCGGCGAGGGCGGGGGCCTTCGCGTCGGGGTCGGGGATCGGCGGGACGCCGGGGATGACGTTCCCGCTCGCGCTGCGCTCCTTGAGCAGGCAGAGCGCGAGGGCAGCCACGATCCACACGGTCAGGACGACCAGGTGGGTGCCGAGGCCGTTGCCGTCGAAGTACAGGACCGAGCGCAGCGCCTCGCCGGCCGCCGGGAGCGGGAGCACTCCGTGCAGGAACTGGAAGAACCCGGGCATGTTGTGCACCGACAACGCCAGGTTCGACGCGGGCATGCCGAACACGACCCAGAGCAGCATGCCGGGCAGCACCGCGAGAGGGCCGACCACCTTGGAGAGCAGTAGCTGGGCCATGCCGACGGCTGCTGTGGCGAGCATGCCGACGCCGAGGAAGGTGAGGTAGTGGCCCTCGACGGCGCCCACGACGGGGCCGAGGATGAGCCAGATTATCGAGCTGGTGAGCGCGGACCAGCCGGCCAGCACGGGCAGGAACCGTCGCAGCCGCAGCAGGTGGGGAACGCCCATCACCATGATGCTCAGCGGCACGTAGCCGGCAAGCATCATGCCCATGGCGGCGAACAGGACCGCGATGCCGGCCCGGTCACCGTCGGGCAGCGGCGCGACGTCCTCGGTGGTGGCCTGCCAGTTGTTCGCCACGGCGACCGGCGCGAGCAACTGCTGGACGGTGGCGCCCTGCGATGCCCCGGCCGCCGATGCGGTGAGGATTGTCGCGCTGTCACCGCCCGGAGCGGGCAGGACCAGCGCGGCGGCGGCTTCCTGGTCGCGCAGCAGGTCGACAGCGTCGTCCCGGGTGGGCACCAGCGTGGCGTCGGTGGTGTTTCCGGGCGCGGCGTTGAGGCCGTCGACGATCGCCTGCGCGGCGGCGCCGCTGCCGACGACCGCCACCGGCATGTCCCGGGGGTGCGGCGAGTGCATTGTCGCCATGTAGGTCGCGAACATCATCGTGACCATGAGGAACGGCATCACGAACAGGGCGACCATTCGGATGATCTGTTCCTTGCGGTCCGGGCCGGGCGGGCGGCCGTCGATCACGTCGGCAGCCTCGATCACGGCTTCGGTGTCCATGCACTCTCCAGATCAGTTTATAAGCCAGGTGACTTACGAACTGTAGGCGGCGCAGGTCGGATGCGGGAATCCGGCTAGGTTGACCTGAGTCACATCCGGGGTGAGAACAGCGAGGGAGCCGGTCATGAGGCGGTCAGTGGCGGCACGCACCGCCCTGCTCGACGCGGCCGAACGGCTCTTCGCCGAGTCGGGCGTCGCGGAGATCTCCGACCGGAGAGTGGCAGAGGCGGCCGGCAACACCAACCACTCGGCGGTGCGCTACTACTTCGGCGGACGCGACGGCCTACTCAAGGCACTCATGGCCCGCCACGTGCACGACGTGGCGCAACAACGCGAGAAGATGCCCCCACCCGAGGACTCCGTCCTCGGCGACATACGCGGCCTCGTGGAGCCGAGCATGCGGGTGCTCGACCACCTGCCGCGACCGAGCTGGCGAGCCCGGTTCCTCGACCACGTCCTCCACAACCCCGCTACTGCGCCGATCATGCGGGAAGCCCAGGACATCACGCCACAGGCTATGCAACTGCGCGCGTCACTGGCCGCGCGGCTGCGACACCTCGACCCGGACATCGTCGCCGGCCGCGCGCGCCTGATCGCCCGCATCGTCAGCACCGCGGCCGCAGAGGTCGAGGCACGCGCCGAACGCGACGGCGAAGACCCCCGGTGGCCGCAGGTCGGTGACTTCCTCGTCGACGCCATCACCGGCATGCTCTCCGCCCCCATCAGCCGACCGGGCAGAGCCGGGAGCTGACCTCAGCGCCGGCTCAACCGCCGACGTACACCGCGAGGTGCTCGCCGGTGAGCGTAGAGCGGGCGGCGACGAGATCCGCCGGGGTGCCCTCGAAGACGACCTGCCCGCCGTCGTGACCGGCACCCGGACCCAGGTCGATGATCCAGTCGGCGTGCGCCATGACCGCCTGGTGGTGCTCGACGACGATCACCGACTTGCCGGAGTCGACGAGCCGGTCCAACAGGCCGAGCAACTGCTCGACGTCGGCGAGATGCAGGCCGGTGGTCGGCTCGTCGAGGACGTAGACGCCGCCCTTCTCGGCCATCCGTGTGGCCAGCTTGAGCCGCTGCCGCTCGCCGCCGGACAGGGTGGTGAGCGGCTGGCCGAGGCTGAGGTAACCGAGGCCGACGTCGGCGAGCCGGTCGAGGATGGCGTGCGCGGCTGGCGTACGCGCCTCGCCGTCGGCGAAGAACCGCTCCGCCTCGGTCACCGACATGGCCAGCACCTCGCTGATGTTGCGGCCACCGAAGCGGTATTCCAGGACCGAAGCCTGGAACCGCCGGCCCTCGCACTCCTCGCAGGTGGCCGCCACACCGGCCATCATTCCCAGGTCGGTGTAGATGACCCCGGCGCCGTTGCAGCCGGGGCACGCGCCCTCGGAGTTGGCACTGAACAGCGCCGGCTTCACACCGTTCGCCTTCGCGAACGCCTTCCGGATCGGCTCCAGCAACCCGGTGTACGTCGCCGGATTGCTCCGCCGCGACCCACGGATCGCGCTCTGGTCGACAGACACCACGCCCTCCCGGCTGGACACCGAGCCGTGGATCAGCGAACTCTTGCCCGACCCGGCCACCCCGGTCACCACCACCAGCACACCCAACGGGATGTCGACGTCGACGTCGCGCAGGTTGTGGGTGCTCGCGCCCCGGATCTCCAGCAGACCCGACGGCGTCCGTACGGACGGCTTCACGCCGGCCCGGTAGTCGAGGTGCCGGCCCGTGAGGGTGTCGCTGGCCCGCAGCCCGGCCACGGTGCCCTCGAACACCACCTCGCCACCTGCCGTGCCGGCGCCGGGGCCCAGGTCGACCACGTGGTCGGCGATGGCGATGGCCTCCGGCTTGTGCTCGACGACAAGCACTGTGTTGCCCTTGTCGCGCAGCCGCAGCAGCAGGTTGTTCATCCGCGCGATGTCGTGCGGGTGCAGCCCGATGGTCGGCTCGTCGAAGACGTAGGTGACGTCGGTGAGCGACGACCCGAGGTGGCGGATCATCTTGGTGCGCTGCGCCTCGCCGCCGGAGAGGGTGCCCGACGGCCGGTCCAGGGACAGGTAGCCCAGCCCGATCTCCTCGAACGAGTCCACCAGGTGTTGCAGCCCGGCGAGCAGCGGGGCAACCGAGGAGTCGCTGATGCCCCGGACCCAGCCGGCCAGGTCGCTGATCTGCATGGCGCAGACGTCGGCGATGTTCTTGCCGTTGATCTTCGAGGACCGTGCCTCCGCACTGAGCCGGGTGCCCTCGCACTCGGGGCAGGTAGTGAACGTCACCGCCCGCTCGACGAAGGCACGGATGTGCGGTTGCAGCGTGTCGATGTCCTTGGAAAGGAACGACTTCTGGATCTGCGGGATCAGACCGACGTACGTCAGGTTGATGCCCTCGATCTTGATCTTGGTCGGCTCCTTGTGGAGCAGGTCCTGCAACTCCTTCTTGTTGTACTTGCCGATCGGCTTGTCCGGGTCGAAGTAGCCACAACCACGGTAGATGCGGCCGTACCAGCCCTCCATGCTGTAGCCGGGGATGGTGATCGCGCCCTCGTTAAGCGACTTGCTGGCGTCGTAGAGCGCGGACAGGTCGAAGTCCGTGACGGAGCCCATGCCCTCGCAACGCGGGCACATGCCGCCCAGCCGGTTGAATGTCGCCTTCTCGGTCTTGGACTTGCCGGCGCCGCGCTCGACGGTGATCGCGCCGCTCGCCCGGACCGACGGAACGTTGAAGGAGAACGCGTTCGGCGAACCGATGTGCGGCTGCCCGAGCCTGCTGAAGAGGATGCGCAGCATCGCGTTGGCGTCCGTGGCGGTGCCGACGGTCGATCGGGCGTTGGCGCCCATCCGCTCCTGGTCGACGATGATCGCCGTCGTCAGCCCGTCCAGCACGTCGACCTCGGGTCGGGCCAGCGTCGGCATGAACCCCTGCACGAAGGCGCTGTACGTCTCGTTGATCATGCGCTGCGACTCGGCGGCGATGGTGCCGAACACGAGCGAACTCTTGCCCGAACCGGAGACGCCGGTGAACACCGTCAAACGCCGCTTCGGCAGCTCGACGGTGACGTCCTTGAGGTTGTTGACGCGCGCGCCCTGCACCCGGATCAGGTCGTGGCTGTCGGCGGCGTGCTTGCTCATCGTCTCTCCATCTGTCCGGCGGGCGTGCCCCGGCTGGCCGGCGCCTGTCGGGTCGCGCCCGGAGTGACGCCAGGGCCACCCACGCCGCTTCGACCCGTGGCGGTCACGGTAGGCCCGGTCGCGTGACCTGCGCTTCTCGATTTCTGACCGGTCTGGTCACCTGTTTGGCGGTGCAGGACGGCATGCCCTCCGTCGCTCCTGCCGCCTGCCGGCGGTAGGTGCTCGGTGGCACACCGACAAGCTCGGTGAAGCGGGTGCTGAAGGTGCCGAGCGACGAGCAGCCGACCGCGAAGCAGACGTCGGTGACGCTGAGGTCACCGCGCCGCAGCAGGGCCATCGCGCGCTCGATGCGGCGGGTCATGAGATAGCTGTACGGAGATTCGCCGTAGGCGAGCCGGAACTCCCGACTGAGATGCCCGGCTGACATGTGCACACCCCGGGCGAGCGCCTCGACATCCAGCGGCTGCGCGTATTCCCGGTCGATCCGGTCACGCACACGGCGCAGCCGCGCCAGATCGTCGAGGCGCGCGGCGGCAGGTCTGCTGCTCACCTGGAAAATCGTGCCACACGCCACCGACAAATCTGGATCACCGAACGGGCGGGTTCCCGCCGGTCGGGGCGGCAGCGGGCCGGTGCGAGCCGCTCCGGGGCGTACCGTCAGGTGGTTTCGCGGCGGGCTCGGGCCCGGCGCTTGCCCTCGTGCATGGCCTGCACCCGGGCCACCGGGATGGTCCGTCCCTCGGCCACCAGGTCGGCGGGCAGCGACTGCGGCGCCGGCATCAGGGTGGCCCAGGGGTCGGTCTCGGCGACAAGCGGCGGCACGGTCCGGATGGTGAAGTCCGCCGGGGTCACATCGGTCAGGTCGGCCCAGTCGACAGGGAACGACACGGGCATCCCGGGACGCAGTCGAGGGCTGTACGCGGCGACGACAGTCGCACCGCCGGACCGGGTGGCGTCCACGAAGACCTTGCCGCCCCGGTCCTCCTTGATGTACGCCGTGGTGGCAAGCGCCGGGTCCAGCCGTTCGGCGCGGACGGCGAGCGCACGCGTGGCGGCGGCCAACTCCTCCGCCGTGGGCTCACCGGCCACCGGAACGAAGACGTGCACACCCTTGGCGCCGCTGGTCTTTACCGCTCCGGCCATCCCGGCGTCGGCGAGCGCCTGACGGACCAGCAGTGCCGCACCTACCGCCGCCGCGAACCCGTCGCCCTCGGGTGGGTCGAGGTCGAGCACCAGGTGCGTGGGGCGGTGCAGGTCGGCCGCGGTGGCGAGCGTCGGGTGGTATTCGACGGCCCGTTGGTTGGCGAACCAGAGCAGTGTCCGCCGGTCGTCGCAGAGGGCGTACGAGATCTCCCGGTGCGAGGCCTCGGCCCAGACCGGCACGCGGCGGACCCAGTCCGGGGTGTACTTCGGCAGGTTCTTCTGCATGAAGGGGGGCTGCCCCGGTCGGACCCTGATCACCGACAGCGGCCGGTCCCGTAGCTGTGCCAGGATCCGCTCCCGGACCGCGTCGAGATAGTCGACAAGGTCCCGCTTGGTCGCGTCGGCGCGGTCGGACAGCGGCTGGTCCAGGTTGGTCAGGGCCACGCCGTCGCGGGTCTCGTCAGCCTCGGTCACCCGATCACCCTCCCGGCCGGGGAGCTGTCGGTCAACCGGACGCGGCGCTTCGACGGAGGAAGATTGCGGCGACCCGCGCGGGGCAGAGTGGCAAGCGCGAGCAGCAGCACGGTCACCACCAGGGCGGCGGCCACTGCGAACGCGGCCCGATAGCCGCCGGCCAGCGCGTCCACCTCGTCCCAGCCTGCGGCCCGCAGACCGTCGGCGCGCACGGCGGCCAGCGTGCTCAACGCGGCCAGGCCGACCGCGCCGCCGACCTGCTGGGTGGTGTTTGCCAGCCCCGACGCGAGCCCGGCGTCCGCGTCGGTCGCCCCGGCCATGGCAAGGGTGGTGACGGCCGGCAGGGTCAGACCGCCGGCAACCCCGAAGATCACCATCGCGGGGAGTACGTCGGTGAGGTAGCCGCCGTCGGCGGGAAGCCTGGCGAGCAGCAGGAAGCCGACGGCCGCCAGGCCGAGCCCGGTCACCAGCACGCTCCGGGCGCCCCAGCGGGCGATCAGCCGGCCGGCCAGGCCGAGCGAGATCACGGCGATCACCACAGGGGTGGGCAGGAAGGCCCAGCCGGTGGCCGCCGCGTCCAGCCCGAGGACCAGTTGCAGCTCCACTGCGAGCAGGAACTGGAAACCGAAGTACGCGGCGACCATGAGGAACTGCACGCTGTTCGCGGCGACCAGACCTGGTACGCGCAGCACCCGGCCCGGCAGCAGCGGGGTCGACGCCGTGCGCTGGCGGACGGCGAACCCACCGAGCAGCAGCGCCGCGAGCGCCGCCGCGCCGAGGGTCCGGCTGCTGGTCCAGCCGTGCTCGGCGGTGCCCACGATGCCCAGCACGGCGGCCATCAGGCCGGAGGTGGCGAGCAGCGCCCCGGGTACGTCGAGGCCGGCCCGCAGGCCGATCCCCCGTTCGGCGGGGAGGGTGCGGACGGCGGCGACCAGGATGAGCACTCCGATCGGCAGGTTGACCAGGAAGATCGACCGCCAGCCGGCCAGCTCGGTGAGCAACCCGCCGGCCACCGTCCCGATCGACGCGCCGGCTGCGCCGGTGAAGCTGAAGACCGCGATGGCGCGAGCCCGCTCGGCAGGCTCGGGATAGAGCCGGACGATCATGCCGAGGCTTACCGCCATCGCCAGAGCGCCGCCGACGCCCTGACCGAAACGCGCGGCGACGAGCTGGCCCGGCCCGGTGGCCGCGGCACAGCCCAGCGAGGCCAGTGTGAACAGCGCTACGCCGGCCAGGAAGACGCGCCGCCGGCCCAGCAGGTCGCCTAGGCGGCCGGCGAGCAGCAGCAATCCGCCGAAGGCGACCAGGTAGGCGTTCACCACCCAGGCCAGGCCGGGGGCGGTGAAGCCCAGGTCGCGCTGGATGGCGGGCAGCGCGACCGCCACCACGCTTCCGTCCAGAATGATCATCAGGCTGCCGGCGCAGAGCACGAGCAGCGCCGGCCAGCGGGGCGGAACGACCCGGTCCATGAAACTCCTCCTTGGTGCATGCTTTGTTACCGACGTCATCGTCTGTGACCATGAGTCGGAGCGGAAGGAGGCACTGTGATGTCCCAGAGGAACAGCGATGTGTCCGCACTGGTCGACGCGGAGCTGACCTGCGCGGCCGGGGACGTGCCGTTCACCGCCGGGCAGGCCAAGGCGTGCACCGTCCGCGAGGTGCTGGACCGGGTCGGCGGCAAATGGAGCATCAGCATCCTGGTTGTCGCCTCCAACGGGCCGGTGCGCTTCACCGAGCTGGAGCGGCACATCGAGGGCATCAGCCGCCGGATGCTCACGCTGACGCTGCGTAACCTGGAACGCGACGGCCTGCTGCACCGCCGGGTCTATCCGACAGTGCCGCCCAAGGTCGAATACACGGCCACCCCGATGGCGCTGGAGCTGTACGAGTCCCTGGTCGCCCTGACCAACTGGGCCGAGCGGCACCGTCGGGCCATCGCCGAGGCGCGGACCAGGTACGACAGGGAGCACGCCGGTTAAACCAGGGCCGGGTGTGGGGAACACCACGAGGGATTTCTGACCGATCGGTCAGGGTCTGACCGATCGGTCAGGCATGCTGGTTCGCGGAGGTGGACCAGCGATGGCCAGAGCAGTTTCCGCGACGCACGGTGAGATCCTCGCCGCGGCGGCACGGCAGTTCGCCGTAACCGGATACCGCGGCACCTCCCTGCAGGACATCGCCCGCGAGGTCGGCTGCTCCAAGGCCACGGTGCTCTACCACTTCGCGAACAAGGAAGCTCTCCTCGCCGAGCTGATGGCACCGGCCATCGCGATGCTGCGAGACCTTGACGACCAGCTCACCGACGGCACCGGAACGGACAGCCAGGAGGCCGCCGCCGTCGGCTTCGTCGACCTCGCCGTCCGGTTCCGGCGGGAGATCGCGCTCCTGCGCGGCGAATTCGCCGAACTGCTCTGCCAGCCGGCCTTCGCCCACATCCAGCAGATCTCCGAGCGCCTGCGCGACGCCATGGCCGGGCACTCCGACCGGCCAGCCGCCCAGATCACCGCATTCGTGCTGCTGGCCGGCATCCCCGAGGCGTGCGCCGAGTTCGCCGACGTACCCGACGACGAACTTCGCGTCGCCCTGCTCACCCTCGTACGGCGGGCCATCACACCCGTCGAGGCAACCCTGCAACACCTATCAACGACCGAGGACAAGGACTCCTGATGGCCACCCTGCTCTACCGGCTCGGCCGGGGCGCGCTTCGCCGGCGACGGCTCGTCGTCGCGCTCTGGCTCGTCGTACTCGTCGTCGCCGGTCTGGCCGCGGCGACCCTGCGCGGCCCGACGGCGAGCAACTTCACAATGCCCAGCACCGAGAGCCAGCGTGCCCTCGACCTGCTCGCCGAGCAGTTCCCGGTGGCCAGCGGCGTCACCGGCACCATCGCCGTCAAGGCGCCGGCAGACGGCCAACTGGCCCGCCCGGAGGGCCAGGCCGTACTGCAGCAGCTGGTTCAGGAGGCCTCCGCGCTGCCCGGCGTGGTCGGCGCGGTCGACCCGCTCCAGGTCGGCGCGGTCTCGCCCGACGGCCGGTACGCGTTGGTCCAGGTCCAGTTCGCGGACGGCTTCGACGGGGTGACCGACGAGCAGCGCACCGCGTACGAGGAGGTCGGTGCCGCCGCCGAGGCGCAGGGTTGGCAGGTCGCACCGGGCGGCGAGGTGCTTGGTGGTGAGCCGGAGGTCGGCTCCACCGAGGCGCTCGGCGTACTGGTGGCCGCGATCGTTCTGATCGTCACGTTCGGCTCGCTCGTCGCCGCCGGGATGACCCTGCTCAACGCCCTGATCGGCGTGGGCGTCGGCATGGCCGGCCTGTTCGCGCTGAGCGGTGTCATCGAGCTGACCAGCACCGCGCCGATCCTGGCGCTGATGCTCGGCCTCGCGGTCGGCATCGACTACTCGCTGTTCATCACCTCCCGGTACCGGCAGAACCTGATCGACGGCCTCTCCCCGGAGGAGGCGGTCGGCCGGGCCGTGGGCACCGCCGGCTCCGCCGTGGTTTTCGCGGGCGCCACAGTTGTCATCGCCCTGGCCGGGCTGGCCGTGGTGAACATCCCATTCCTCACCGTGATGGGTCTCGCCGCAGCCGGCACCGTCACCGTCGCGGTGCTCGTCGCGATCACCCTCCAACCCGCGCTGCTCGGCTTCGCCGGCCGCCGGGTACTCCCCCGCCGGCTGCGCGCCGGTGCCGCCGGGGCGGCTGCGCCGGCCGATGGCGCGGACCTCGACGACCGGCCGGAGGCGACGACCGAGGACCGGTCCACGTTCGGCTTCCGCTGGGCGCGGCTCGTCACCCGGTTCCGCGTACCCGTCATCCTGCTCAGCCTGCTCGGCCTGGGGCTGCTCGCGCTGCCCACGCCGGACATGCGGCTGGCCCTGCCGGACGCGTCGACGGCGGCAGTCGGTTCGCCCGAACGGGTGGCCAGCGACCTGACCACCGAGGGCTTCGGGCCGGGCTTCACCGGCCGGCTCGCGGTGGTGGTCGCGGGTGACACGCCGCAGGCCACCTCTGCCGCCGTGCCACAGGTCACCGCTCTCATCCAGGGCACCGAGAACGTCCTCGCGGTGGCGCCGCCGCAAATCAGCCCGGACGGCCGGACCGCGCTGCTCGGTGTGGTGCCCAAGACCGGCCCGACCGACGAGGCCACCGAAACCGTGGTGAACGACATCCGCGACTCGGTACGCGAAATCCCCAACGCGGAGGTGCTGCTCACCGGCGTCACGGCTGTCGGCATCGACGTCTCCGAGAAGCTCTCCGACGCGCTGCCGGTCTACCTGCTGCTTGTCGTCGGGCTCTCGATCCTGCTGCTGATGCTGGTGTTCCGCTCGGTGCTGGTGCCGATCAAGGCCGCGCTGGGCTTCCTGCTCACCGTCGCCGCCACGTTCGGCATCACTGTGGCTGTCTTCCAGCAGGGGCACCTCGCCGACCTGGTCGGCCTGGACACTCCGGCCCCGCTGATCAGCTTCCTGCCGATCCTGCTCATCGGCATCCTGTTCGGCCTCGCCATGGACTACGAGGTCTTCCTGGTGTCGCGTATGCGGGAGGACTACGTGCACGGTGAGACCGCCCGGCAGGCCACGATCAGCGGCATGGGCCACGGCGCCCGGGTGGTCACCGCCGCCGCCCTGATCATGATCTCCGTGTTCGGGGGCTTCGTCTTCCTCGAGGACCCGGTGATCAAGTCGATGGGCTTCGCGCTCGCCGTCGGTGTGGCCATCGACGCCTTCGTGGTCCGCATGACGATCGTCCCCGCCGTGATGTCCCTGCTCGGCGACCGGGCGTGGTGGCTGCCGCGTTGGCTGTCCCGCGTCCTGCCCAACGTCGACATCGAGGGCGAAAAGCTCCGCACGGAGCTGGCAGACCAAACCCCGTCCCGCGTCTAACGCCCTAACCGGTCGATCATGGAGTTGTGGTGCCGGACGAATCGCCTGATTCAGGGCACAACAGGCACCACAACTCCATGATCGACGCCAGCCGGGCCGGTTACACCCCGGCCGGGTACGTCTCCATCTCTCCTGGGGCGGCGGGGACGGGCAGCGGGTGTAGGGCTGTTGTCTCGTCGCACCAGATCAACGCGTCGTAGCGCTCACCGAGCCGCGTCGGCACGTAGTTGCCCCAGGACTCGAACGACGGGTCGTAGACCACACCGATCGCCCGATGGTCCGAGGTGTCGGTGACCCAGCCCGGCTGGTCGCCGTCGAAGACGAGCACCGCCCGTTCCGGCATCAGCTCGTGCAACCGCCGCTCGACCGAGCCCTCCCGCGCCGGCGGCACCACCATCGGCTCCGGCGGCGAGCCCCACCGGGGAGCGGCGATAACCGTTCCCCGGTAGGTGCCGAACCCGATGAGCGTCACCGCGTCGTCGCCGTGCCGCTCCCGGGCCAACTGCCCGATGTTGACCATCCCGTCCGCGGCCATGTCGGTGGCCCGCGCGTCCCCGACGTGCGTGTTGTGCGCCCAGACGATCCCGCGGGCGTCCGGGCCGTACCGTTCCAGCAGCCGATCCAGGGTGTCCTGCATGTGGGTATCGCGGATGTTCCAGGAATCCGGGCCGCCGGCGACCATCGCCCGGTAGTAGCGCTCCGCGCCGGCCACCACCTCCGCGTTCTGCCAGGCCGAGAAGCGGTCCGGGCCGCCGGAGAGGGCCTGTTCCCGGGTACGCGCCAGCAGCCGGATCACCTCCTCCTCGCACCGCGCGGACACGAACCGGCTGGCCGCGCCGTAATCCTCGACCCGTTTGCCGTACGGCTCGAAGCACCGGTACGCGTCCTGCGCCGCCTCCAGCGACTTCGGGTCCTCCTCCCCCAGGTAGTCGAAGATCGCCTGCATCGACTCCCAGAGGCTGTACACGTCGAGCCCGTGGAAGCCGGCCCGTTGCCCTTCCGGCCGCTCCAGATTCCAGGCCCGCAACCACCTGCAGAACCGGGCCACCTCGGCGTTCGCCCACATCCAGGTCGGCCACCGTTCGAAGCGTTCGAGTGCGTTCTGCGGTTCCAGCGCTCCGCCCGGGGCGGCGGTCACCGAGCGGTGCACCCGGTCGCAGTCCGGCCAGTCACCCTCCACCGCCACGAACGAGAAGCCGCACTCCGCGATCAGCCGGCGGGTGAGCTGCTCACGCAGCCGGTAGTAGTCGTAGCTGCCGTGGGTGGACTCGCCGATCATCACCACCCGGGAGTCCCGGACGCGCTCCAGCAACGGGTCGAAGTCGCTCGGCGCGCCGAGCCGCTGAACCAGCATGGCAGCGGCTACCCGGCGACCGCTTCGACAAACCGTCGGCGCGCCGTGGGCCGACACGCCGCGCGACCGGCGGTTCGACAGCGCTGGCGAGCCGTCCGCGGGGCGCGTCGTTCGTGGTCCGGCGACGGGTCGCCACCACCCGGCCCGCCCCGGTGTACGCCCGAAATGAGCGGGTAGCCGGCCGGCATGACCGTCACCGGGGTGCAGTTGCAGGAGTACCTGGCAGGGCTCGACTACCCGGTCTCCCGCGAGGACCTGTTCCGCTGGGCGCAGGAGAACGGGGCCAGCACGGCGTTGTTGCAGATGGTGCAGGCGTTGCCGGCCGAGCAGTTCGAGTCGCCGGACGAGCTTGCCGCCGCGCTGACCACCCTCTCCTGAAACGGCCCCGGACCAGGGCCCGGCCCCCACCCACCCACCCACCCCGTTGATCATGAGGTTAGCGGGGCCCGGAGCGCCGTTCCGGCCCGCCAACCTCATGATCAACGGGAGGAGCGGGGAGGCCAGCGGGGAGGCCGGGGGGCGGAGCCGGGGTTACGGGAGGGGGACTGTGCGGGAGGTTGTGCGGGCGGTTTCGGCGGCGGCGAGGATGGTGACGACCTCGCGACCGAAGCGGACGTCGCAGCGGTGGTCGCGGGTGCCGGCGCGTACCTGCTCGATGAGCTGGTCGATTGCCACCCCGAACGCGGTGGCCGCGTCGTACTCGCCGTGCGGAACGGTTTCGATGCCGTTCTCGCCGTAGAACACGAACTCCCGGGCCATCGCCTCGCGCGGAGCGTCCAGGGACAGCGCGGCACTGCTGGTGGCGCCGCCCTCGTGGGTGAACAGCAGGTGCACCATGCCACTCGGACCGTCGATGGCTGCGACCTGGGTCACCCGGCCGAGCACCGGCAGAAGGATCGAGAGCGCGTGCGGGGCGATGTCCCAGAGCGCGCCGTGCTCCCGCCGCCACAGCGAGCCGCCGTACGGGCTGCCGTCCTGGAAGATCGACGCGAACGCCGTGGTCCGCCCGTGCTGCCAGCCACCGGCGGCGGCGGTCGCGGCGAGGAACGCTGTGACGTTCGGCTGGAACCGCTGGGTGAAGAAGACGACCGAGGCCACCCCGGACGCCTCGGCTGCGGCGACGACACTGTCGGCGTCGGCGACGGTGAGCGCCAGCGGCTTGTCCAGCAGCAGGTGCCGGCCGGCAGTGGCCGCCCGTACCGCGATGTCGGCCTGGATGTCCGGCGGCAGCGCGACGGCGACGGCCTCGCACTGCTCGATGAGGGCGTCGATGTCGTTGTACGTCGGCACTCCGTACATCTCGCCCAGTGAGGCGGCCCGCTCCGGGTTGCGCCCCCACACCCCGACGAGTTCCGCGTCCGGGTGTGCGTGCAGCGCCTTTCCGTGCGTCTCGATCGCCCAGTGACCGGTGCCGAACAAGCCGAACCGCAGCACGTGTACCTCCGCCGTCGTCCCCACCGTGGTGACGCCACGGCCCTGATCCACGCTAGTCGCCGCACCGGGCGTGCCGGCGGCGGGTTGACCAACCGGAGCGCCAGGGTGGTAGTGGTGACCGGCGCGGAGAACGCTCCGGCCAGAACGAGCGGCCGACGACAGCGAGGCAGGGTCGTGGGGTACTACGACGGTTAGTAGGCTGTGCCGGTGACCGAGGCAACGACCGGGTGGGGCCGATGACCAGCGCGGCGGCGGCCAGCTCGCCGGTGGACGGGATCGCCGCGACGGTATCGATCGTGCTGTCGCTGCTCGTCGCGGTGTGGGCGCTGGTCGTGGCGATACGTCAGCGGCCACCGGACCGGGTGCAGTTCGCCGGTCTGGCCCTGCTGGAGCTGGCGCTGCTCGTCCTGGGCGTGCTCGCGCTTGTCGCGATCGGTGGTGGCGACCGGCCCGGTGAGCCCGGCGCGTTCTTCGGCTATCTGGTCACGCTGGTCTGCCTGCCACCGCTGGCCTGGGTGCTGGCCCGGATGGAACCGACCCGGTGGGGTTCGGCGATCGTCTGCGCGGTCTGCCTGGTGACCCCTGTGGTGGTGGTCCGGTTGCAGCAGACCTGGGAGGTGCTCGGTGGTTGAGACACAGCCGGCCCGCCGCACCACCAACAGCGGTCCGGGCCGCCTACTGATCGCCGTCTACCTGATCTTCGCTATCGCGGCGACCAGCCGGGCCGGCCTCCAGATCGCCACGAAGTTCGACGAGGCGCCGGTGGCGTACCTGCTCTCCGCGGTGGCCGCGCTCATCTACATCGTGGCCGCGGTGGGGCTCGCCCGTGCCGGCCACGCCGGTCGGCGCGTGGCCCTTGCCTGCTGCGCGGTGGAGTTGGTCGGGGTCGTCACGGTCGGCGTACTGAGCCTTGTCGACAAGGAGCTCTTCCCCGACGAGACGGTGTGGTCGCAGTTCGGCAGCGGATACGGCTACATCCCGCTGGTGCTGCCGGTGCTCGGCCTGGTCTGGCTCTGGCGGACCCGCCGCGACCCGGCCTGACCGCACAACTGACCGCGCAAACACGGTCGACCGCAAACGCACGACGAGGACGCTCCCTGGCGTGCAGGGTGCGTCCTCGTCGGGAGAACGATCAGGCCCGGGGGCCGCCGGCGACGTAGATGACCTGGCCGGAGACGAACCCCGCGCCCTCACTGGTCAGGAACGAGATGGTGTGCGCGACGTCCTCCGGGCGACCCGGACGACGGACCGGGATCTCGGCGGCGGCGTGCTTCTGGAAGTCCTCGAAGTCGACCTTCATCCGGGCGGCGGTGGCCGCCGTCATGTCGGTGACGATGAAGCCGGGGGCGACCGCGTTGGCTGTCACCCCGAACGGCCCCAGCTCGATGGCGAGCGTCTTGGTGAAGCCCTGGAGGCCCGCCTTGGCGGCGGCGTAGTTCGCCTGACCCCGGTTGCCCAGGGCGGAGGTGCTGGAGAGGTTGACGATCCGCCCCCACTTGCGCTCCACCATGTGCTTCTGAGCGGCCTGGCTGAACAGGAACGCGCCGCGCAGGTGCACCCCCATGACCGTGTCCCAGTCGGAGCTGGTCATCTTGAACAGCAGGTTGTCGCGGAGCACGCCGGCGTTGTTGACAAGCACGGTCGGCGCGCCCAACTCGGCGGCGACCCGCTCGACGGCCGCCTCGACCTGCGCCCGGTCGGACACGTCGGCACCGACGCCGAGGGCGCGACCGCCCGCTCCGATGATGGCGTCCACCGTCTCCTTGGTGGTCGACTCGTCGATGTCGACGACGGCGACGGCCATCCCGTCGGCGGCCAGCCGCTGGGCGGTGGCCGCACCGATACCGCGTGCGGCTCCGGTGACGATGGCGACGCGGGGCTCCGACATGACTACCTCCGGGTAACTTGGGGTCGATCGAAGGAGCTTAACCCCGGAGCCTTCCGGCCGAGGTCACCAGGCTGAGCCACGGCAGAGCCGGATCCACCGGTAGCCGTAACCGGCCACCTTGACCGCCCCGAGCTTGCCCAACTCGCCGTAGCCACGGTCGCTGAGCACGTCCATCGGCATGTCGGCCTCCGGTTCGAGGCTGCTCAGGTCCACTTCGACGTCGTCGGTGCCGAGGTTGTGCACGAACACCATGGTCCCGGTCGGGCCGTCCGCCCGGTGCGCAAGCACGCCGGGCGGCATCGACACGTCGATGTGGGTGGTCGAGCCGGAGCCGATCTCGGGCGCCTCGCGCAGCGTGCGGATCATGCGTTCGAACCAGGCGAACAGCGACTTCGCGTCGCTGGTCTGGGCCGTGACGTTCACCTGCTGATAGCTGAACTCACCCTTGTCGATGACCGGGCGGACCAGCTTCTCCGGGTCCGCAGTGGAGAAGCCGGCGTTCGCCGCGTAGGACCACTGCATCGGGGTACGGATCGCCTCCCGGCCGGGCAGCGACAGGTCCTCCCCCATGCCGATCTCCTCGCCGTAGCGCAGCACCGGCGTGCCCCGCATGGAGAACTGGAGGGCGTACGCCAACTCGATGCGCCGCCGGTCGTTGTCGAGCATCGGAGCCAGCCGTCGACGGATCCCCCGGTCGTAGATGCGCATGTTTTCGTCCGGGCCGAACTCCGCGTACACCTGGTTGCGTTGTTCGGTTGTCAGCCGGGACAGGTCGATCTCGTCGTGGTTGCGCAGGAAGGTGGCCCACTGCCCGCCGACGGGCAGCTTCGGGGTGTCGCGCAACGCCTCGATCAGCGGCTCCGGGTCGTGCCGGGCAAGGGCGAGCACGAGCCGACCGTTGAGCATGAAGTCGAAGAGCATGTGGACCCGGTTGCCGGAGCCACCGCCGTCGCCGAAGAACGTGGGCAGTTCGTCGGGTTCGACGTTCGCCTCGGCCAGCAGGACGGCGTCGCCCCGGCGCCACTGCACGTGCTGGCGCAGCTCGCTGAGGAACTCGAAGTCCTTCGGCGACTTCGGGTTGCCCGGCTCGGTCAGCTCGATGATGAACGGCACCGCGTCCATCCGGAAACCGGAGACGCCGAGCTGGAGCCAGAACGACATGATCTTCTTGATCTCGGCGCGGACCTGCGGGTTCGCCACGTTGAGGTCGGGCTGGAACTTGTAGAAGCGGTGGTAGAACCAGGCCTTGGCGGTGCGGTCGTACGTCCAGGTCTCGTTCTGCTCCCCGGGAAAGACCATGCCCTGGTGGCGGTCCGCGGGCTCGTGGTCGGCCCAGAGATACCAGTCGCGGTACGGGGAGTCCGGCGAGGATCGGGCGGACTGGAACCACGGGTGCTCGTCGGAGGTGTGGTTGACCACCAGGTCGATGATCACGCGGATGCCCCGGTTCTGCGCCTGGTGCAGCAGTTCGGCGAAGTCGCCGAGTGTGCCGAAGCGAGGGTCCACGTTGTAGAAGTCGGTGACGTCGTACCCGTCGTCACGGTTGGGCGAGGGGTGGATGGGGTGCAGCCACAGACACGTCACGCCCAGCCGGGCAAGGTAGTCCAGTCGGCCCATCAGGCCGCGGATGTCGCCGACCCCGTCGCCGTCGGAGTCGGCGAACGTGTCGATGTCGAGGCAGTAGACAACGGCTTCGGAATACCAACGGTCACCCATGCCGTCCAAACATGTCCGATTGATCATCGCGGCAAACCCGCCGGGTACCGTTTCCGTCATGGCGTTCGAGCTCGTACCACCGAGTGAGCCGTTGGACTGGGCCCGGGGCACCTGGCTGCACCCGCCGGTGCGCACCGAGCACGGTCCGGACGGCGAACTGCTTGTCGAGCCCGCGGCCGAGAGCGACCTGTGGCGGCGGACAAGCTACGGCTTCGTCCACGAGGACGCCCCGGCCCTGCTCGCGCCGCTGCCTGTCGGCACCGCGATGGAGGTGAGCTTCGCCCTCGAACTCACTGAGCAGTTCGACCAGGCCGGCGTCCTGGTGTGGGTGGACGAGCGGACCTGGACCAAGGCCGGTGTCGAGGTGAGCGACGGCGACCTGCAACTCGGCGCGGTGGTGACGCGGGAGGTCTCCGACTGGTCGGTGGCACCGGTGCCGGAGTGGGCCGACCGGGTGGTCACGGTCCGGGTCAGCCGGGCCGGCGACGCGCTTACCGTCCGGGCCCGGGTTGACGACGAGCCGTGGCGACTGGTCCGGCTGACACCGTTGGACCCGGAGGCACAGGTCACGGCGGGCCCGTTCTGTTGCGCGCCCTCGCGGACCGGGCTCGTCGTGCGGTTCACCGGCTGGCGGCAGGGTCCGGCCGACACGGCGGTGCACCCCGAGAACTGACGGCCGGGGCGGCGCAGGGCCGCCCGAGCGGGTGGCCGCTGTCACCGGGCAGGTGTGCGTCGCCCGGTCTGCGGGTAGAGGGTCCTGATCCCCGTTGCCTGCGCGGAAGGACTTCCAATGGCGTACGCCCAGGCGGGTGACCCGTCCGAGTTCACCGGGTTGACCGGTTGGGTGGCCTCCGTGATCGAGGGGATGGGTCCGGTCGGCGTCGCCCTGTTGGTGGCGCTGGAGAGCATCATTCCGCCGATCCCCAGCGAGATCGTGCTGGCGATGGCCGGCTACCTGGCCCACGAGGGTCAGTTCAACGTCTTCCTCGTGACGCTTGCCGCCACGGCCGGTTCGCTCGTCGGCGCGCTGGTGCTCTACTGGCTGGGCGCGGCGCTGGGCGAGGAGCGTCTCAAGCGCTGGTTGGACCACATCCCCCTGGTGGATCGCGACGACCTGGAGAAGGCCGACCGCTGGTTCGAACGGCACGGCCGGTGGGCGGTGCTGATCGGCCGGGTCGTGCCGGTGGTGCGCAGCCTGGTCTCCGTCCCGGCCGGGGCCAACCGGATGCCGCTCGGCGAGTTCATCCTGCTCACCACGATCGGCAGCGGCGTGTGGAACGCCCTCGTCGTCGGCGCCGGCTACCTGCTCGGCAGCCGCTGGCAGGACGTCGAGCGGTACAGCGACTGGTTCAACTACGCCATCATCGCGGTCTTCGTCGTCATGACTGCCAGCTGGGCGATCCGTAAGATCCGCCGGCGCCGGGGACGCGACGACCGGCGGTCGGTGACCGCCGGTCGCTGATCCGCGTCCGACTCAGCCGAACTGGGCGCTGATCGACGTGAACTCCCACGTGTTCTGCGCGATGCCGGAGCAGTTGGAGACGACTCCCCCGCCCGGACACGGCCGGTCCCGGTTGACCGACCAGAACGTGAACCGGCTCAGCCCGCGCGCCTTCGCCCAGTCACGGACCTGGGCCCAGGTGGCCGGCGTGGTCAGCTCCTGCTGGTCGGAGAGCCCGTTCATGCCGGAGATGCCCATGTGAGCGTACGCCGTCGCGTCGGACCAGCCGAAGGCCGTCTTCAGCGTGTTCTTCAGGCCTTCGGCCGCGTTGACAGTGCTCTGGTACATGTTGGCTCCGCCGCCGAAGTCGAACGGCATGATCGTGAAGGTGTCGATGTTGGCGCCGAGCGCGGCGGCCTGGTTGATCAGCCGGGTGCCGTAGTACGACGGGCCGGTGGTCGAGGTGCCGAACGTGATGATCGTCTTCAGGCCCGGGTTGTTCTGCTTGACGATCTTCAGCGCGCCGAGGATCCGGTCCTGCACCACCTCGTTCTCGAACTCGTCGCTGTTCTCGATGTCGATGTCGATCGCCTTGAGTCCGAACGCGTTGATCACCTGCTGGTACGCGCCGGCGAGGGCGCTGGCCGAGGAGCAGTTCGGGCCGAGCTTGTTGCCGCTCCAGCCGCCGATGGACGGGATCACGTCGCCGCCGGCCGCCCGGATGGCCGCGATGGTGTTGGCGTGCGCGCCGCCGGTGAGCGGGCCGCCGCCGTCCCAGGCGGGCGTGCAGCCGCCGCCGGAGAGCACGAACGCGATGGTGAACCACTTGACGCCGGTCGCCGACATGACGGTCGCCGGTGCGGGCGGGTCACCCCAACCCGGGTAGAGGTACGGCGCGACGGCCATCGAACCGCCGCCGCCGGTGCAGCCGGTGGTGCTCGCGGCGACCGCCGCCGACCGTGGCGACTCCCCTGCCGAGTTGTACGCGGCGACCGTGTAGCTGTGCACCGAGCAGGCGGCCAGGCCGGACACTGTCGCCGACGTACCGGTGACAGTGGCACGGACCGTCGAACCCTCGTACACGCGGTAGCCGGTCACTGTGCCGCTCACCGCGTTCCATGCCAGCGACACCGCCGACGCGGTGGTGCCGGTGACGCGCAGTCCACCGGGCGTGGCGGGGGCGCCCGGGGTGGTCGGACCGCCGGCGCAAGGTGAGCCGTTGACGGTGCAGTTGGTGGGGTCCCCGGTGCCGGCGACGACGAAGCCGAACGAGGTGCTAGCGCCTGCGCCCAGCGCGCCGTTCCAGGACTGGCTGCGGGCGGTCACGTGCTGGCCCGAGCTGCTCACCACGGCGTCCCAGGCCGACCCGATCGTGCTGCCCGAGGGCAGATCGAACTGGACGTCCCAGGAGGTGATCGGCGTGGACGTGTTGTTTGTGACGGTGAACTTGGCCTCGTACCCGCTGCTCCACGTGCTGGTGCGGACGAAGGCGGCGGTGGCGGCGGACGCGGCCTGCGGCGCGACGAGGGTGGCCGCCACCAGCGCGGCGGCCAGCGCGACGGCGAACGTCGCCGCGCGGGGGGGATCGGAGTTTCACGTGGCCTCCAGGGACCGGTGTGGTGGGGGTGTCGCCCGACGGCGAAGCGGCGGGCGGTGGTGCCCCGCGCGGCCGGGTGAGGTCGGCCGCGCGGGTGGTGCCGACGCCGGCGCGGGCGTCGGACGGCTCAGGGCAGGGTGTCCAGGTGCGGCGCGACGGTGCGGGCGAAGCCGTTGCCGTTGCTGACGTCCCAGTTGACCGACCAGGTCATCGCCCCCCGGATGCCCGGGTAGGTGCGCGGCGGCCGGAAGCTGCCGCAGTTGGTGCCCCGGGCCAGGCAGTCCAGCGCGGCGTTCACCACGCTGGGCGCGACGATGCCGCCACCGGCGGCGCCGGGGCCGGCGGGCAGGCCGAGGCCGACCTGGTCGGGGCGCAGCCCGGCCTCCAGTTGGATGCAGGCCAGCGCGACGATGAAGTTCACGGTGCCCTGGGAGTACGCGGCGTTCTGGTCGCAGCCGAGCATCGCCCCGGAGTTGTAGAACTGGGTGTTGACGACGGTGAGGATGTCCTTGATGTCCAGGGCGAGCTTGAAGTAGCCGCTGGCCGGGGACTGCATGTCGATCGTCTGCGGCGCCATCGCGATGATCAGACCGGAGCCGATCTTGGCGCGGAGCGCTCGCAGCGCCTGCGCCATGTACGTCGGGTTGAGCCCGTTCTCCAGGTCGATGTCGATGCCGTCGAAGCCGTAGCGGGTGATCAGCGCGGCGGCGGTGTCGGCGAACACGGTTGCCGATGCCGCGTCGTTGACGGTGACCCGGCCGGTTTCGCCGCCGACGGAGAGGATGACCCGCTGGCCGCGGGCGTGCAGGGTACGCACGTCGGCGCTGAAGTCCGCGTCGGTGTACCCGCCGAGCGAGGCGGCGAGCCCGGGGTCTACGCCGAAGGTGAGCGCGCCCGGCGTCGAGGTGGCCTCGGCGAAGGCGACAGCTACCAGGTCGTACTGGGTGGGGACGTCGCGCAGCCGCAGCTCGACCGCCGGGTTGTCGAAGTTGTGCCAGTAGCCGGTGAGCAGGTGCTTCGGCAGCTCGCCGGTGGGCGGTGGCGTGGTCGGCGGTGGCGTTGTGGGAGGCGGCGTCGTGGGGGCCGGGGTCGTGGGAGGCGGGGTGGTCGGTGGGGTGCCGCCGCCGCACGGTGCGCCGTTGAGCTGGCAGCCGGTCGGCGAGCCGGAGCCGCTGGCCAGGAAGCCGAAGGACACCGACGCCCCGGGGGCGATGCTGCCGTTCCAGGACCGGTTGGTGAAGGTGTGCCGCTGGCCGGCGGAGGTGAGCAACGCGTCCCAGTAGCTGCCGAGCGTGGTGCCTGCCGGCAGGTCGAAGACGAGGTTCCAACCGTTGATTGTCGAGCTGCCGCCGTTGGTGATCGTGTACTTCCCCTCCCACCCGGCGCCCCAGTCGGCGGTCTTGACGAAGCTGGCGGTCGGGCCTGCGGCGAACGCCGGCAGCGCCACCCAGGCCGCGCCGAGCGTCGCCGCCAGCACGGTCACCAGGGACAGGACAAGGGATCTGGCAGGCTTCATGCGGCCCTCCACGCCCGGACTGGGCATTCATGTACGTCTACGTTGGCGCTAATTATTAAGACAGTTAACTGTTCCTGTCCAGAGGCCCGCGTGAATGACCGCGCCCAGACACGGACGACCGGGTCTCCCACCGCACCTCGGCGCGGTGGGAGACCCGGCGAACGCCGCCGCCTCAGCGGCGGAAGGTGAACCAGTTGACGTTGACGAAGTCGTTCGGCTGACCGCTTGTGAAGGTGAGGTAGACGGAGTGCCGACCGGTCACCGCGGCGACGTTCCCGGGCACCGAGGTCCAGCTCTGCCAGCCGCCGGTGTTGCCGATCGCGAAGCTGCCGATGGGCGTCGCCGTCGGGCTGTCCAGCCGCACCTCGACCAGACCGCTCACGCCGGAGCCGGCGCCGGAGGCCACCCGGGCCACGAAGTCCCGAGGTGACGTGGAGCCGAACTCCACGTTGTCGTAACGCACCCAGTCACCGTTGCGCAGCGCGCCGATGTTCTGCCCACCCTCGGCACACGCCTCCACGATCACACCGTTCTGCGCGCTGAACGCCTCGGCCTGAATCTGCCCGTACGCGTCCCGCGTGCCGCTCGGCGGCGGCGTGGTCGGCGCCGGCGTGGTGGGCGGGGTGGTTCCGCCGCCCCGCCGGTACACGGCCACGTAGTCGACGAGCATCGGCCGCCCCGGGACGGTAGCCGCCGTGGGCGTGGCGCTGCCTGCCACCCCGTTCGGGAACGCCCCACCCATCGCCACGTTGAGCAGCAGGAAGTAGCCCGCGTGCGAGGTCATCTGCGACCAGGCCGACTCACCGACCCGGCTCTGGGTGACGGTGTGGTAGAGCTGCCCGTCGACGTACCAGCGCAGTTGCTGTGGGCTTGTCGAGGCGTCCCACTCGAACCGGTAGGTGTGGAACGCGGACTGGCAACTGCTGCCCGGACACGCCCGGGACGCCCCGATGCCGTTGAACTCGTCGCACGGCCCTCCGGGCGCGACACCGCAGTGCAGTACGCCCCAGACCGAGTTGAGGCCGTTGACGTTCTCCATCACGTCGAACTCGCCGATGCCCGGCCAGTTCTGGTAGTTGCCCCGGTAGGGAGCGCCGAGCGCCCAGAACGCGGGCCAGTAGCCGGACGCCGCCGCACCGGTGACGTTCGGCATCTGGATCCGGCCCTCGATGGCGAGCACGCCGCCCGCCGGCGCCTTGAAGTCGCTGCGGACGGTCTCGATGCGGGCGGAGGTCCAGCCGCCCGAACTGTCGCGCAACGGCGTGATCCGCAGGTTGCCGCTGCCGTCGTGGCTGACGTTCGCGGTGCTGGCGGTGTAGCGCTGGATCTCGCCGGTGCCCCAGTTGGCCGGGCCGCCGGGATAGTTGTAGCCGGTGTCGATGATCCAGTTGGCGGCCGACGGCAGGGTGCCGGCCGCGCCGGTGAAGTCGTCGCTCCAGACCGTGCTCCAGCCGGACGCGGGGGGCGGCACGGCGGCCTGCGCGGTCATTGTGACGCCGGCCAGGGCGGTGGTGGTGGCGACGAGCAGGACGGACGCCAGCAGGCGGCGTCGGACGGGTGGGGCGGTGGTGGCCGCCGAAGGAGGTTCCATGGACGTGCCTCTCTGCGGGGGACGGTCGAGAGAGCGCTCTCTCAGGAGTTGTACGTCCCGCCATGACAGTTGTCAACGTCGATCTTCTTCGTCGCTCTGCGCGACCGTCTGCGGACGCCGGAGCACCACCTGCTCCAACGCCGACCACGCCGTCGTGGTCACCAGATAGATCACCGCGGCCAGCGGCAGCACCAGCGCCACCAGCACTGTCGCGAACGGCAGCAACGGCAGCAACCGACCGAGCGTGGCTGCCCCAGGCCCCTCGGTGGGCGTACCGGCCACGGTGCCCACCGCCGCCGACGCCCGGCGTGCGCGCCGCGACGACCACCACGCCAGCACCACCAGCACTGCCAACAGGACGGCGAAGAGCGGCACTGCCGCACCCGTCAACCCGTCGCTGAGGTGGTGACCCAGTGGCACACCGGCCAGCCGCTCGTCGAGCAGGCCGGTGCCGCCCTCGCTCGTGGTGAAGAGGCGGTACAGCACCAGCAGGAACGGCGCCTGGAGCAGCAACGGCAGGCAGCCCGCGACCGGATTGGCCCCGGCCGACCGGTACAACGCGAACACCTCACCCTGGAGCTTCGCCGGGTCGTCGGCGTACCGGCGTTGCAGGTCGCGCACCTGCGGGGCGAGCGCCGCGCGACGCCGCTCGCCGCGGACCTGCGCGACGGTCAGCGGGGAGATCAGCAACCGTACGGCGATTGTGAACAGGACGATGGCGGCGGCGGTCGCCATGCCGCCGGCGAACGGTTCGAGCAGATCGGTGAGCCAGGACAGCGCGCTGCCGGCGGCGCCGACAACTGAGTGCAGTGGTGCGAAGGCGAGCATGGGAAACCCCTCGGTCCGATTCCGGAGAGGTCCTCCCCCGGCGTCGTACGCGCGGAGAGAACCGATGACGGTGGGATCGGCCGCGCGGCGGTGTGGCGCTACGCGGCGAGGGGGTGCCCTGGTGCCCGGGGTCGCTGTCGCCCGGCGGCGTCCGGATCGATCTGTCGGGGCGTCCGGCGGCCCCGGGACCGGGCACGCAGCCCGGCCCACACGCGTGCGAAGCCCGGTGCCCCCGACCCGCCAGGCGTCCGCGCCGCGAGCAGCGCGGTGAGCAGCACCAGGGCGGTCAGCGCGACGCCCGCCAGCAGGTCGGACGGGTCGGCCGCGAGCAG
Organism: Micromonospora sp. DT68; assembly: GCF_049847245.1. Classification (NCBI taxonomy): domain Bacteria; kingdom Bacillati; phylum Actinomycetota; class Actinomycetes; order Micromonosporales; family Micromonosporaceae; genus Micromonospora; species Micromonospora sp. DT68. Next base: position 554,901 of record NZ_JBNCNZ010000002.1, on the reverse strand, counting down.
GGTGAGCTGGGCGGACGCGGACATCCACGCGACCCAGAGGAACCCCAGCGGCACCGGCACGGGCTCAGCATAGGACCCGGTGTCACGCAGTCCGGCGCAATCGCGACGCGTGCTACACCCGCCGAGGCGCGACACGCGAAGCGACGCGCCGCACGCCACGTTTCCGGGCGTCGCCACTGCGGGTAACCACAGACCGACCGACGCGGACGGCCCGTGTTCGGCTGGAACGGACGGTGGTGTGGCGATGACGGGCCAGGTGACGGAGGCGCCCAGCGGATCGACCGCGGGGACCGGGTTGCTCACCGTCGGTGTCGAGGAGGAGTTCCTGCTCGTCGATCCGCACACGGGGGCCGCGGTACCCGCCGTCGACCTGGTGTTGGAGCAGGTGCCGGCGGAGTTGCGCGGGCAGGTGGAGCGGGAATTCCAGACCAGCCAGATCGAGATCGGCAGCCCGCCCGGCCTGGAGTTGTCCTCGATCCGGCACTCCCTCGGCGTGCTGCGAAACGCGCTCGCCGACGCCGCCGAGCGGGCCGGCGTACGGCTGTTGGCGATCGGCACGGGCCCGGTGGACGGGCCGGTGCCTCCGGTGGTGGACAAGCCCCGCTTCGACCGGATGATCGAGCGCTTCCGGCTGCTCGTGCCCGGTCCCGGCAACAACGGGATGCACGTGCACGTGGGCGTTCCCGACCCGGAGACCGGTGTGCAGGTGCTCAACCACGTCCGGCCGTGGCTGCCGCTGCTGCACGCTGTCACCACCAACTCCCCGTTCTCCCGGGGTGAGGACTCCGGCTATGCCAGTTGGCGTTCGGTGGAGTGGGAGCGCTGGCCGTCGGTGGCGCCGACGCCATGGCTGGAGTCGCATGAGCACTACCAGCGGCTGATCCGCCAGTTGATCTCCAGCGGCGTGATGCTCGATGAGGGGATGCTCTACTGGTACGCCCGGCTGTCGGCGAAGTACCCAACCGTCGAGCTGCGGATCGGCGACGTCTGCCCGTCGGTGGACGACGCGGTGCTCGTCGCCGCGCTGGTCCGCGCCCTCGTGGCCACCGCCATGGACGACGTCGAGGCCGGCCGCCCGGCCCTCCAGACCGATCACCACCTGCTCGTCGGCGCGCACTGGCGGGCCGCGCACGACGGCCTGGAGGGCGAGGCCGTCGACGTGACCACCGGGGAACTGCGCCCGGCGTGGGAGCTGCTGGACCGGTTCGTGGAGCGGATGCGACCGGCTCTGGAGCAGCACGGCGACTGGGCTGAGGTGACCGACCTGCTGGGTGGGCTGCGCCGGCACGGCACGGGCGCGGCACGGCAGCGTGCGGTGTTCGCCCGCACCGGACGGCTCGTCGACGTGGTGCAGGACGTGGCACGGCAGACCCGTGGCTGATCAGCGTGACAGGATGGGCCTGTGGCGCAACGCTTGATCGTCATTGGCGGGGACGCGGCCGGCATGTCGGCGGCGTCCCAGGCCCGACGCCGTCGGGGCTCCGACGACCTGGAGATCGTGGTCTTCGAGCGGGGGCACTTCACGTCCTACTCGGCATGCGGCATCCCGTACTGGATCAGCGGCCAGGTCGACGGCCCGGAGCAGTTGATCGCCCGGGAGCCGGCGACGTTCCGCACGGAGTACGCCATGGACGTGCGGATGCGCCACGAGGTGACAGCCATCGACATCGAACGCCGCGAGGTGGTCGCCCGGGACCTGGAGGGCGGCGGCGAGGTCCGCGAGCACTTCGACGAGCTGATGTACGCCGCCGGCGCGACGCCTGCGCAGCCGCCGTGGGCGCGGACCGACGCCGGCGGCGTGTTCGGGGTGCAGACCCTCGACGACGGGGCGGCGCTGCGCGACTGGCTGGACGCGGAGCCGCAGCCGCGCCGGGCCGTGGTCATCGGTGGCGGTTACATCGGCGTCGAGATGGCCGAAGCGCTGATCCAGCGCGGCCTGTCCGTCACCCTGGTCGAGGCGTCCGACCAGCCAATGTCGACTGTGGACAGCGACATGGCCGAGCTGGTCGTCGACGCGATGCGCGGGCTGGGCGTGACGATCCGCGCCGGCCTGCCGGTCACCGGCCTGGAGCAGCAGGACGGCCGGGTGTCCGCCGTGGTCACCGCCGAGGGGCCGATCCCGGCCGACGTCGTGGTCCTGGGCCTCGGCGTACGCCCGAACGTCGCGCTGGCCGAGGCTGCCGGCCTGCCGATCGGGCCGACCGGCGGGATCCGGGTGGACCGTCGGATGCGGGTGCCGGGCTTTCCCGGGGTCTGGGCTGCCGGTGACTGCGTGGAGACACTGCACCGGGTCAGCGGGATGCCTGTGCACGTGCCGCTGGGCACGCACGCCAACAAGCAGGGCCGGGTGGCCGGCATCAACATCGGCGGCGGGTACGCCACTTTCGCGGGTGTGATCGGCACGGCGGTGACGAAGGTCTGCGAGTTGGAGGTGGGCCGCACCGGCCTGCGCGAGCGGGACGCGAGCGAGGCAGGCTTCGATTTCGTCTCGGTGATCGCCGAGTCGACCAGCCGGGCGGGCTACTACCCCGGTGCCCGGCCGATGACCGTCAAACTGATCGCGGAGCGTCCCAGCGGCCGCTTGCTGGGCGCGCAGATCGTCGGCTGGTCCGAGGCTGCCAAGCGGATCGACACGCTGGCCGTGGCGTTGTGGAACGGCATGACGGTGGACGACATGACGGCGCTCGACCTGGGCTACGCTCCGCCGTACGCGCCGGTGTGGGATCCGGTGCTGATCGCCGCCCGAAAGGCGGTCGACGCGCTTGCCGCAGTCGGCCGCTGACCAGCGTCCGCCGTGGAGGACCACCCTGTGACCCAGACCCCGACCCGCCCGGCCGTGCGCCGGCGCCCGACGATGGTCGACGTCGCCCGGCACGCCGGGGTCAGCTTGAAGACCGTCTCCCGGGTGGTAAATGACGAGCCGGTGGGTCAGGAGTTGCTGGGTCGGGTGCTCGCCGCCATCGCCGAGCTGGGTTTCCGGCGCAACGACATCGCCCGCAACCTGCGCTCGCGGCAGCTCAACGCCACAGTCGGGTTGCTCATCGAGGAGATCGCCAACCCGTTCTACGCCACCATCGCCAGCGTCGCCGCCGAGATCGCCGCCGCCCACGGCACCATGTTGATCACGGCTTCGTCCGAGGAGGACCCGGAGCGGGAACGCGCCGTACTCCAGGATTTCACGCAGCGTCGGGTCGACGGGCTGCTTGTGGTGCCGGCGGGCCACGACCACTCGTTCCTGCGCCGTGAGGTCGAGCTGGGCATGCCTGCGGTCTTCCTGGACCGGCCGCCGCAGGGGCTGCTCGCCGACGCTGTCCTGCTGGACAACCGCGGTGGCGGTGAGGCGGGGGTCGGCGCGCTGCTGGCCGAGGGGCACCGGCGGGTGGGTCTTCTGCTCGGCGCGCCAAGCGTGCCCACCATGCGTGATCGGCTGGCCGGTGCCCGGACGGCGCTGGCCGCCGCCGGGGTCGCGCCGGACGGATCGCTGCTCTGCGACCGGCTGATCGCGCCTGAGGACGCCGGGCGGGCGGTCGCCGCGCTGCTCGACCTGGCGGACCCGCCCACCGCGTTCTTCTGCGGCAACAACCGGCTTACCGTCGGCGCCCTCCAGGAGCTGCACCGGCGCGGCAGCGACGCGGCGCTTGTCGGCTTCGACGACTTCGAGCTGGCCCACCTGATGCCCCGGCCGTTGACAGTCGTCGCCTACGACACGAGGGAGCTGGCGAGGGTCGCCACCGAACGACTCTTCCAACGCATCGCCGGCGACGACTCCCCGCCCGCAACAACGGTGCTACCCACAAGACTGCTACGCCGCGGCCTCCGCTAATCCCCACACGCCCGCCCGCGTTACCTGCCTTCCCCGCTTCCCCGCTTCCCCGCTTCCCCGCTTCCCCGCTTCCCCGCCCTCGGCGCTCCCCGCTGCCCTGCGCGCTTCCCGCCCCGCGCTCACCCCGCCCCCGCGCTCACCCCATCCCCCGGCGTCGATCATGAAGTTGTGGTGGGCAATTAATCCATCCGTGCCCCTTTTGTGAGGCACCACAACTCCATGATCGACTCACGCGGGCGCGGGCGCGGGCGCGGGCGGGGGCGGGGCGGGGGCGGGGCGGGGGCGGGGGCGGGGGCGGGGGCGGGGCGGGGCGGGGTGCGGGCAGAGAGGGCGGGGCGGTGGGCCGGGGGTGTTAGTTAGGGGTGGTTAGGAGGGCTTCTACCTCGGCGCTGCGGGGCGGGTCGGCGCCACGCCGGGCGCAGGTCAGCGCGGCCACCGTCGCGGCCTGCCGGAGCACCGCCTCCCAGTGCGGCTCGGTCACCGCTGCTAGCCGGTCGGCCGGCCGGTCGCCGAGCGCGTCGAGGTCGGCCAGCGCGGCCAGCAGCCCACCGGTGAACGAGTCACCGGCGCCGACGGTGTCGACAACTGTGGTGCGTACCGCTGGTTCCTCGTGCAGCGTCCCGTCGGGGGCGAGCAGCCACGCGCCGTCGCCGCCCCGGGTCACCACAGCGCAGGAGACCCCGGCTTCGCGCCATTCGGCCATCACGTCGGCCGCCGACCGGTCCGGGTGGAGCCAGGCGAGATCCTCGTCGCTGGCCTTGACCAGGTGCGCGTGGCGCACCTGCCGGCGTACCCGTTCCTGCTCCGCAGCCCGGTCCGACACGATGCTCGGCCGGAGGTTGAGGTCGATCGAGACGGTGAGCGCGTCCCGCTGGCGTTCGCGGGCGAGCAGATCCTCCAACACCTGCGCGCCGGGTGCCAGCGCGAGCGCCAGCGATCCGGTGTGCAGGGCTGTCGCCGGTGTCCCGGTGAGGTCGGGCAGTTCCTGCGGCGTCCACTGCCAGTCGGCCGCACCTTCCAGCCGGAACTCGTAGCTTGCCTGCCCGGCGGCATTCAGGGTGGCGACCGCTACCGAGGTGGGCTGGTCGGCGCGGACCGCCCAGGTCAGGTCCACCCGGTTGGCGTCCAGGTGCCCGGTCAGCTGCCGGCCGTACTCGTCGGGGCCGATCCGGGCCAGCAGGCGTACCTGCTGGTCCAGTCGGGCGAGCGTGACCGCGACGTTCGCGGGCGACCCGCCCGGCACGGCCCGCTCCCCCTCGGCGGTGACCACCAGGTCGATGAGGGCTTCACCCGCCACCACGATCATTCGGTCACCTCGCCCGGCTTGCGTGGGCCGGGGCCGCCCAGCCCGTCCGCCGAGCGGGACAGCAGCACCGCCTGGTACGCGTGGTAGACGTCCGGCCGGCCGTGCCAGACCGTGTCCGAGGGCAGGTTCTGCGCGTCAAGCTCGTGCCGCCACCCGGTGTCGTCGATGAGGTTGCGGCGGGCGTACGCCCAGAAGACCTGGAACCAGTCGGCGTAGACGGCGTGCCCGGTGCGGCGGTGCAGGGTGACCGCCGCGCCGATGGCCTCGGCCACCACCCAGTGCATCCGCGAGCGGACCACGGGCCGGTCCTCCCAGTCGATCGTGTAGACGAAACCGTCGGCGCCGTCGACCGCCCAGCCGCGCCGGACGCTTGCGGCGAAGAGGGCACGGGCGTCGGCGAGCAGCCAGCGGGGCGGCTGTGGCAGGACGGCCTCCAACTCCAGCAGCAGCCGGGCCCACTCGAGCCAGTGCCCGATCGTCGAGCCGTACGGCCGAAACTGGTCGGCGGGCTGGTCCCGGTTGTAGTCGGGCAGCGGCGTCCAGTCGGCGGTGAAGTGCTCGGGCAGCCGCCAGTCGTGTCGGGCGGCCTCGCCGTGCACCAGGTGGGTGGCGATGCGCAGGGCGCGGTCGGCCCAGCTCGCGTCGCCGGTGGCGGCGTTGGCGGCGAGGAACGCCTCGACCATGTGCATGCTGCTGTTGGCGCCCCGGTAGTCCTCGGGGACGGTCCAGTCGCGGTTCCACGACTCGCGGACCGCGCCGGCGTCGTCGTCCCAGAAGTGGTCCAGCACCACGGCGAGCGCGTCGTCGAGCAGCTCGCGCGCGCCGGGTCGCCCGGCCCTGGTCGCGCTGGACGCGGCGAGCAGCACGAAGGCGTGGTCGTACCCGGCCTTGCGGTCGTTTGTCGGCTCGCCCTGCTGGTCCACGGCGGCGAACCAGCCGCCGTACTCCTCGTCGCGCAGCAGCGTGCGCAGCGCCGCGACGCCGTGGTCGACGAGGGCGGCGGCGTCCGGATCGCCGTTGCGGTGGGCGAGCGCCGCCACGTGGGTCATCCGGCAGGTGATCCAGGTGTACAGCGGTTCGTCGCGAGCAGGTGTGCGCTCGTCGGTCAGCCACCAGAAGCCGCCCTCGGGCCGGAGGGCGCGGCGGGCGGTGTCGAGCAGCGTGCGGGCCTGGTCGGCGAGGAACTCGTCGAGGTCGGGCAGGTCGGGTGACCCTGCCGGGACGGGGGCAGGTTCGGCTGCGGATCGGGGCACGTCGGTCATCTCAGCTGGTCACCGCCGGGTAGGGAATGGACATACGGCCAGGATCGGCGGACGAACCGGGTCCGCGCCGGAAAACCGCAAACGGTACGCCGCGTGCCGACCTGTCGAGTCGGGTACGCGAGGAGGAAAGCACCATCACTCTTCCTCCCATTTGTCCGTTGACATCGTTGTCACCGCTCAACCCTGCTCCGGCAGCCGCCGACTGTCAATTCCGCCTACGGTCCGGCCCGTCACACCGGCCCGGACGAACCCGTGACGGGCTGCCGGAGGATCGTGCGCTGCCGGTCGGGGGCGACTCTACGGAAGTCGCTCAGGTAGATCTCGTGGTGATCGCCGGCCATCCGCAACCCCTCACCGGGGATGAACTCGTTGTGCATCCGGGCGAGCACGTCCGCCTCGTCGTCGAAGGAACCCACGTGCAGCGTCTGCGCGCACCGCCCTTCGGAGAGCGTCTCCAGGCGCACGTCGGCGAGGCGCGCCGGCCGGTTCTTGACAGTGACCTGCTCGACGGCGGCGGTGAACATGGCCCGGTCGATCCAGTCCGGAACCATGAGCAGCAGCGTCCAACTCCACAGCGACTTGTCCCGCGCGGCAGTGAAGGACGCCATGTCCTCGGCCCACCACAGACCTTCCAGCGGAGGGACGACGTAGTCGCGCCCCAGGTCCGTCCTGCTTGCGAACTTCAGCTTGTACGCCACCGGATAGAGCGCTTCGACAGCCGCCGCGAAGGCGGGCGACGTGTTGGGGTCGCCCTGCCCGTCGATCATGAGGTACCGCATGTCGGGCACGTCGACGATCCGGAACCGGCCCCGGGTCGCCTGGTAGGTGTCGAGGGTCTTCTTGAAGTCGACCTTGCTCGTCATCGGGCACCCGTCACGACGGCAATGATACGAGCGGCCGACCGTCGGCGAGGGCCGCTCGCCTCATCGCGGAGTTCGACGCTGACCGATAATCCGGCCATGCGGGTGACGATGGCGACCGATGCCGGCCACGCCGGGCGTACCAATGAGGATTTCGCCGGCGCCGTTGCGTCCGGCATGGTCCTGGTCGACGGCGCTGGTGGCATCGCCGGTGTCGAGGAGGTCTGCCGCCACGGCGTGACCTGGTACGCCACCCGCCTGGGCGGCGCCCTCCTGGGCGCGTTGTCCGGAGACCGGAGCCTGCGCGACGTGCTGGCCGAGAGCATCGAGCGGGTCACCGACCAGCACCGCGACACGTGCGACGTCACCCACCCGATCAGTCCGTTCGCCGCCGTGGCCATGCTCCGGTTCTCCGACGGGCTCGCCGAACACCTGGTCCTCGGTGACGCCGTGGTGCTCGTCGGCCGGGCCGAGGCCGCGCCTCTCGTCGCCCACGATCCGCGCGAGGTGGTGATCGCCCGATCCTTCGAGGCGCGTCTGAAGGGCATTCCCGAGGGCAGCGACGAGTACCGGCGGCTGCTGCTGGAATTGCGGGGCCGGCGAAACAGCCCGGACGGCTTCTGGGTGGCAAAGGACGACCCGCAGGTGGTCGACGAGGCGGTCTGCGGCAGTTGCCCGGCGGACGAGGTGAGCACGGCAGCGCTGCTCAGCAACGGTGCGAGCCGGCTCGTGGACACCTTCGGGCGTACGGACTGGGCCGGGCTGCTGCACCTGCTGGAGACCGACGGCCCCGACGAGGTCATCCGCCGGGTCCGGGAGATCGAGGCCCACGACGGCGTCGCCACCGACGACGCGACGGTCATCTTCCGGACCTGAACACGGCCGGGCCGGCCCGCGGGCCGAGGTTGCTGTCGTAGGGCAGCGATAGCCTGCCGACCATGACGAGTGCCGAGTTGGACGAGCTGATCGTCGCGGACGTCGACGGGCTGCGCGCCTGGTTGTCGGTAAACCACGCCACGTCGCCCGGCATCTGGCTCGCACTCACCAGGAAGGGCGGCACCGTCACCGCGCTGACCTGGCAGGATGCTGTCGACGAGGGCCTGTGTTTCGGCTGGATCGACGGGCAGGCCCGCAAACGGGACGCCGAATCCTCCTGGATCCGGTTCACTCCGCGCCGCCCCCGCAGTTCCTGGTCCCAGATCAACGTCGCCCACGTGGCCCGGCTGGAGACGCAGGGCCGGATGCAGCCCTCGGGCCGCGCCGCTGTGGAGGCCGCCAAGGCCGACGGCCGGTGGGCCGCCGCCTACGCCCCACCGTCGAGGGCCGAGGTCCCGCCCGACCTGCTCGCCGCCATCGCTGCCAACCCCGCCGCCCAGGCCATGTTCGACGTGCTCACCAAGGCCAACAGGTTCGCTCTCATCCACCGGCTCAATGCCGTCAAACGGGCCGAGACCCGCGAACGCAAGATCGTCGAGTTCGTCGCCATGCTTGCCCGCCACGAGACGTTCTACCCGCAGAAGGCGAAGCCTCCGACCGCACAGTGACAGCCGTCTCCGCGTACCCGTCAGGTGGCGAGCTGGTCGCGGCGGCGGGTGAGGTACGCGTGTTCCGCGGGGTTGCTGGCAAGCCCGATGGCCCGGTCGTACGCCGCCCGTGACTCGCCGCAGCGGCCGAGTCGCCGCAGCAGGTCGGCGCGTGCGGCGTGGAAGGCGTGGTAGCCGTCCAGCACCTCGGCGAGCCGGTCGACCTCGGCGAGCCCGACGTCGGGTCCGTCCACTTCGGCAACCGCGACGGCCCGGTTGAGCCGCACGATCGGTGAGGGGTCGAGCAGCACCAGGCGACCGTAGAGGGCGACGATTGCCGACCAGTTGGTGTCCCGGGCCGACGGCGCTTCCGTGTGGACAGCGCTGATCGCGGCTTGCAACTGGTAGCGCCCGGGTGGCTCGCCGCCGGCCGCCACCGCCCTGATCCGCTCGCGTACCAGGGCGGTGCCCTCGGCGATGAGGCTGCGGTCCCATGCGGCGCGGTCCTGGGCGTCGAGGGTCACCAACTCCCCGGTACGGGACACCCGCGCGTGCCGCCGCGCGTCGGTGAGCAGCATCAGGGCCAGCAGGCCGGCCACCTCACCGTCGTCCGGAAGCAGCGCCCGGAGCAGGCGACCGAGTCGGATCGCCTCGTCGGTGAGGTCGACGCGCACCGCGTCGTCCCCGTCGCTGGCGAGGTAGCCCTCGTTGAAGACGAGATAGACGACAGCGAGTACGCCGGGAAGCCGCTGACGGATGTCGTCGGCCGAGGGCACCCGGAAGGGGATGTTCGCCGCGCTGATCTTCGCCTTGGCGCGGGTGATGCGGCGCGCCATCGTCGTCTCCTGCACCAGGAAGGCGCGGGCGATCTCGGCGACGGTCAGACCGCCGAGCAGGCGCAGGGTGAGCGCCACCCGGGCCTCCACCGCGAGCGCGGGATGGCAGCAGGTGAAGACCAGCCGGAGCCGGTCGTCCTCGACAGGGCCTGTCGGCTCGGGAGGGCTGTCGTCGTACATGATCTGGGCCGCCTGATGCTTGGCGTCGCGCTGCGCATCACGACGGAGCCGGTCGATCGCCTTGCGGGCCGCGGTGGTGGCGAGCCACCCGCCGGGATTCGGGGGTACGCCCTCGCGCGGCCACCGCTCCGCAGCCCTCAGGAACGCCTCGGCGGTCGCTTCCTCGGCGACGTCAAGGTCGCCGAAGCGGCGCGCGAGGCCGGCAACCACCCGCGCCCACTCCTCGTGGTGGGCGCGGGTGATCGCCTGCTCGAACGCGGAACCGCTCACTAGCTCATTTCATCGCGGAGCCGCTCCGCCTGCCGTCCCGGGACCCCGGAACCGGTGCACTTCCTGCGGCCAGTCGAGCACGACAGCGAGTCGGCCCGCCCAGTACCGCGCCGCCTCGTCGTCGGGCACGTCCACGACGGCGAAGCCGCCGAGGTGCTCCTTGGTCTCGACGTACGGGCCGTCGGTGAAGACCGGCTTGCCGTCGACACTTTCGACGCTGCACACCGCAGTGGACCTGTCGAGGGCACCGTTGGAGAAGATCAGGACACCTTCGGCCAGCATCTCCGCCATCACGGCGTGGCTGGCAACTGACTTTGCGCGTATCTCCTCCGGCGTGTGCTCGGGCACCCACTCGTCGTTGAAGGTGATCAGGTACTCCGGCATGATCGTTTCCTCTCACTCCCGGACGAGGGGCCTCTCCCCGACCTCTCGCCTGCGGCGGCCCGGTCGGCCGCCGCACACTGGTTCCACGAGCGGCTACGCCCTGATACGACACCATCCCGGAATCTCTTCGTCGATGCAGCCCACCGCAACGACCGGGCAATGCGCCAGGATGGCCGGATGGATCTGCCCAAGGGACTTGACTGGGTACGTCGCTCACCCACCGGTCGGGCCTGGCTCGCCACACTCCCGACCTGGCTGGCCGAGTGCGCCGAGCGGTGGTCACTACGGCTCGGAAACCCCTTCGAGTACGCCTACGCCTCCCTCGCCGTCCCCGCCGAGCTGCCGGACGGCACGGCTGCCGTGCTGAAGCTCCAGTACCCCGACGACGACAGCCGGCACGAGGCCGACGCACTGACTCACTGGGACGGCGACGGGGCGGTCCGGCTGCTCACCCACGACCCGCAACGGCGTGCCCTGCTGGTGGAGCGCTGCCGGCCCGGCACCGCCCTGCACCAGCTACCGATGGACCAGGCACTGGACGTGATGGTCGGCCTGCTCCCTCGACTCTGGCGACCGGCCGGCGAACCGTTCACCCCGCTGGCCGACGAGGCCGCCGGCTGGATCCACCGGATGCCGGGCACCTGGGAACGAGCCGGCCGGCCGTACCAGCGGCGACTCCTCGACGCCGCCCTCGACCTGCTCGCCGGACTGGCGTCGAGCCAGGGCGAGCAGGTGCTCGTCAATCAGGACCTGCACGCCGGCAACGTCCTCGCCGCCGACCGCGAACCGTGGCTGGTCATCGACCCGAAACCGCTCACCGGCGAACGGGAGTTCTCGGTGGTGCCCATGGTGCGCGGTCAGGAACTGGGCCACTCGCCGACGGCCGTACGACACCGGCTCCACCGGCTCAGCGACGAGTTGGGGCTCGATCGGGAACGGGTCCGCGGCTGGACGATCGGCCACACGCTGGCGTGGAGCATCGCCGACGACATCGTCTTCCCGCATCAGATCGAGGTGGTCCGCTGGCTGCTCGACGAGGACTGACCGGTTTTCAGCTGGGCTGGCAGGTGCGGCACCAGTAGAGGTTGCGGCCGGCCAACTCGCCCCGGCTCACCTCGGTGCCGCAGATGTGGCAGGGCGCGCCGGGGCGGCGGTAGACGTACACCTCGCCGCCGTGCCGGTCCACCCGCGCCGGTCGTCCCATCGCCTCCGGCAGGTGCGCGTCGCGCACGGTGTCGATCCGGCCGTGCTCGACCGCGAGCCGCATCAGCCCGACCAGGTCGGCCCACAGCGCGTCCCAGCCGGCGCGGGTCAACTGCCGGCCCGGCATCGTCGGCGGCAACCCGGCCCGGAACAGCGCCTCGGTCACGAAGATCAACCCCGTGCCGGCCACCACCGACTGGTCCAGCAGCAACGCGGCCAGCGGCGTCGAACTTCGGGCAATCCGGGCGTACGCCCGCTCGGGGTCGGCCTCGGCCCGCAGCGGGTCTGGCCCGAGGCGGGCTCGCAGCGCGGCGACCTCGGGCGGGGTGAACAGTTCGCAGGCGGTGGGCCCGCGCAGATCCAGCCAGTGCCTGTCGCTTACCAGTCGCAGCCGTAGTTGACCGACGGGCTCCGGCGGCTCCCCCGACCCGTCGGTGAACTTCCCGTACAGCCCGAGGTGCACGTGCAGGGTCAACTCGCCGGCGTAGTGGTGCAGCAGATGCTTGCCGTACGCCTCGGTGCCCTCCAGCACGGTGCCGGAGAGCCGCGCGGCGCCCTCGGCGAAGCGGCCCTGCGGGCTGGCGGCGTGCAGCTTGTCCCCTGCGAACAGCTCGGCATGCCGGGCCGCCAGGCGATGAATTGTGTGTCCCTCTGGCACGGGTGCCAAGGATAGCCAGGCCGCCAGGAACGGAAGCTGCCCCGCGGTCAGGGGCCGCTCTGGCCGCGCCCTCGCACCAGGCGGCGGGGCGTCAGCCCTGACGCTGCCCGCGCAGGCCGATCACGGGCGCAGGGGCGTCAGCCCTGGTTGCTGGTCCTGCACGCCGGCCAGGAAGGCAGCCCAGGCGGCCGGGGCGAAGGTGAGCGCCGGGCCGGTCGGGGCCTTGCTGTCCCGTACGCCGACGACGCCGGGAAGGTTGTCGGCCACCTCGACGCAGTCGCCACCGCTCCCGCCGCTGCGGGTGCTCTTGCGCCAGACGGCACCGGCAAGGTCAGTCATGATGCTCCTCGGTGATCGAAGTGATCATTTTCTCTGATTCTGCCTCACTCGACGCGAGCGCTTCCAGGTCAGACCAGACGGTTTCGAAGGCAGCTACCTCCGCGGGCTTGTCGAGATAGAGCGCTCCGGTGATGTTCTCCAGGTAGACGGTGGTCGGCTCGCTCGACGCCCGCCCGAGCGCCTGCGCGAAGCCCAGCAGGACGAACGTCCCCGTCTCGCTGGCCAGCGGCGGACCGGCGGCGAGCGGCAGCACCCGCAGGCTCACGTTCGGCAGGGCTGCCACGTCGAGCAGGTGACGCAACTGCCCCACCATGGCCCGGCGATCGGGGATCGCGCGCCGGAGCACGGCTTCGCTCAGGACGACCCGCAAGGTAGGCGCGGCAGGAAGCCTGCGAACCAGGATGCCCTGTCGTTGCAGCCGGACCTCCACGAGCTTTTCCCGGTCCTCCCCACTCATGGTGGGGTTCTTCCGGCGGAACAGTTCGGTGGCGTACTCGCGGGTTTGCAAGAGCCCCGGGATCAACTCGGAGTCGTATCGGCGAATCAGGGTCGCGGATGATTCCAGACCGACGTACAGCGAGAACCACGACGGAACGACATCGCCGTACGAATGCCACCACCCCTTGGCGCGAGTTTCCTTCGCGAGCGCTGCGACGATCTCCTTCATATCTTCGGGTACGCGATAGAGAGCGCACATGGCACGCGCATCCACCACGCGCACCGGTACCAGCCCTTTCTCGATACGCCACACCTTCTGCCGCGAGCAGTCCAGCGCTGCCGCAGCGGCTTCCAGCGTCACGGAGGCGTCCTCACGGAGCTGCGTGAGCAGCCGCCCGAGCTGCCGCCGAGGCACAGTGGACCCGCTTGTTTCATCCGTCATGCAACATCGCCGCGCCCTTCCTGCAACATCAGATGTTGCGCCCCGCACACAATTGCTTGCATTCATCGTGCGTCAATACGGGATCAGGCTAGAACGGCCCGGAGTGTTGCACAAGGTGGCCAGCGTGGAACACGCTGTCACGTGCCGGAGCCTCCCGTGGAACGGGTCGAGAAATAGCGTCGGCAATGGCCAACTGTCGCGACTCGCCGCGTTAGCGGATTTGCCGGCGACACCATTCCTTTGCGAAAGGACGACGCAGTGCGTGTGTCGTACAACGAATATCTGTTGGTCACCGCGCTGACCCTCGCCCGACGACATCAACCCGTCTGGAGTTGGGAACGCTGGCGCGAGGTGTGCCGCTGCGGTGCGGAACTGCCCTGCCGAGCCCGCCATCGGATCCCGATCAGCCGTGGTCACTGGCCGACGTGACGCGCGCACCGGACGCACCGACGTGACCGGAGAGACGAGCGGTAAGCGGCCAGCCGACGTGACCAGGCGTGACGAGACAACCGACGTGACGGACGCGACGGGCGCGACGGGCGGCGTCGAGGAGTTGAAGCCCGGCAGCCTGCTGCTGATCGGTGAGGAGTGTTCGGTCCAGTTCGCGGGCGAGCGGGCGCTGCGTCTGCGGTTGGTGAGTGTGGATGCTCGCCCGACGTACCCCGGTTGGGTCTGGTTGACCGGCTATGCGCTCGACGGCAAGGGCCTGGCCGTCGACCGCCGGGAGGTGTACGTGCAACTGGCCGGGGTGCGCGTGCTCTACGCGGACCGGTGATCTCGGGTTCCTGGAAATCGCGGTATCCCAGATGCGGGGATACCCCGCCTTCAAGGAACCCGAGTCGATCAAGGGAAACCCCGCGGCGTCGGCGGCGCGGAGCTGGCGCTGAGCTCGGCGTACCCCGTGTTGGTGTCAGGAAACGCCCATCGGGGTATTTCAGGGCGGTACCGCGTGGGGTGCCACCCGATCCTGTCGGCCACCACGCATTCAACAGGAGGTGTGTAGTGGTCAGGATTCCTTCGCTGTCCCGCCGGTCCGAGCCGGCGCCGACGCAGGACGAGAACGTCGACGGTCGCGACACCCCGGTGAGCGATCGCGAGAACACCGTGATGACCGGGGGCCGGTCGAACGACAGCACCGCCCGCCCGGTGGTCACGGACCGGAACGCCGACCAGACGACGTACCGCAGCGACGCCGCGCCCACCGAGCAGGCCGGCTCGGCGGGGCGGCCCTCCGAGCAGGCCGCCGAGCGGCGGGCTGCCGAGCGGGCCGCCGTGGCCCGGGCCGCGACCGCCCGGCCGGTAGATGGCGACGCCCGTTCCACCATGTCGGCGGAGCGCACCGCAGCGGCGGACACCGACACCCGCGCGGTCGACCGAGCGGCGGACACCGACACCCGGCCCGGCATCGCTTCGACCCGCGGGCGCACCGACGAGCGGGACACCGACCTCGACCCCACGACCCGGCGGTCCGACACGACGGACCGCGCTGTGACCGACCGTCCGGTCGACCCGACCCCGGACCGGGCTGACGCCGAGCCTGCTGTCGTACGCGGCCCGAAGCCCCGCGCCAGCCTGCTCGCCACCCTCGGCCTGATCGTCGCGGTCGCCGGTGCACTGTTCGTGCTGACCGGCACCCTGGCCGGGTACGGCATCGGGCTCGGCGCGTTCGGCGCGGTGCTCTCGGTCCTCGGCCTGATGGCCACCCGCCGTCGGCACGTCGCGGGCAAGACCGACGCGCTCTTCGGCATTCTGATCGGGATCTCCGCCGTGGTGATCGGCGTGCTGGCGATGACCGGTCAGTTCGTGTGGCCCACCACCGACGGCGACTGGGTGCAGCGCTTCCGGGAGTGGCTTGACTCACAGTTTGTCGACCGTTTCTAGCGGGCACTGTTCGGCTCGCCGGTGGTGCACCGGCAAGGCCGGCGGTTCGTCGGCAGCCCGACTTCCCGGTGGTTCACCGGCCGGGCAACACTCGTTGAGGGGCGGCGATTCGCCGCCCCTCAAGTGTGTCTACGGTCCGGCAGAGTTCCGGGTCGGGCGCGTCCCCAGCGCCCGGACGCGCCAACCAGAGGCCCGAAACCCGAATCGGGCTCATCAAGCCACCGCTACGCAACAGATCGTATCCAAAGGCGGCTTAGACGCAACGAATCTTCGGTCTGCGCAACTCTCGACGGTGGATCCTGCCGCTGACGCCGCATAACGTTGGGCAACGGCGCCAGCCCGTGGGCCACGGTGGCCGGGGCGCGCCCGACCCGTGGGAGCAGGACCATGACGATGGACGCCACCAGCCAGCACCTGTTGATGTGCCGGCCGACGTACTTCGCCGTCGACTACGCGATCAACCCCTGGATGGACCCGAACGCACCGGTGGACACCGCGCTGGCCGTCCGGCAGTGGGAGCAGCTGCGCCAGATCTACAGCGACCTGGGCCACTCCGTCGAGGAGATCACCCCGGTGCCCGGCCTGCCCGACATGGTCTTCGCCGCCAACGGCGGCACCGTGATAGACGGCAAGGCGATGGCCGTGCAGTTCCGCGACCCGCAGCGCGCCGACGAGGCGCCCGCCTACCGGGCCTGGTTCGAGGCCGCCGGCTTCCAGGTGTACGACCCCAAGCACGTCAACGAGGGCGAAGGCGACATCCTGCTGGCCGGTGACCACCTGCTGGCCGGCACCGGCTTCCGCACCGCGCACGCCGCCCACGCCCAGTTGCAGGAGGTCTTCGGCTACCCGGTGGTCACCCTGCAACTGGTCGACCCGCGCTTCTACCACCTGGACACCGCGCTGACAGTGCTCGACGAGCGGACCGTCGCGTACCTGCCCGAGGCGTTCTCCCCCGGCAGCCAGGCCGTGCTGCGGCGTCTCTTCCCCGACGCGGTGCACGCCACGATGGCCGACGCCGAGGTGCTGGGGCTCAACGCGGTGAGCGACGGCCGGCATGTGGTGCTGCCCGTCCAGGCCACCGACCTGGCCGCCGCACTGCGCGACCGGGGCTACGAAACCATCGGCGTCGACCTTTCCGAGCTGCGTAAGGCCGGCGGCGGACCGAAGTGCTGCACGCTGCGACTCCGTCAGGGAAAGGCAAGCAAGTGATCGTGGATGACATTTTGCGTACGCCGGGAGCGGTCCGGGACGCCGAGCGCTGGACGGCGCACAACTACCACCCGCTGCCGGTGGTGATCTCGTCGGCGGAGGGCGCCTGGCTCACCGACGTGGACGGTCGCCGCTACCTGGACTGCCTGGCCGGCTACTCGGCGCTCAACTTCGGCCACCGGCACCCGCAGCTGATCGCCGCCGCGCACGCCCAGCTGGACCGGCTGACGCTTACCAGCCGCGCGTTCATCCACGACCAGTTCGCCGACTTCTGCCGGGAGCTGGCCGAGCTGTGTGGCAAAGACCTGGTGCTGCCCATGAACACCGGCGCCGAGGCGGTGGAGACCGGCATCAAGGTCGCCCGCAAGTGGGGTTACCAGGTGAAGGGCGTGCCCGCCGGGCAGGCCAACATCGTGGTCGCCGAGGGCAACTTCCACGGCCGGACCACCACCATCGTGAGCTTCTCCACCGACGAGGACGCCCGCGCGGACTTCGGGCCGTACACCCCGGGGTTCACTGTCGTTCCCTACGGCGACCTGGCCGCCCTGACCGCAGCCATCGACGAGAACACGGTGGCCGTGCTGCTGGAGCCGATCCAGGGCGAGCAGGGTGTGGTGGTGCCGCCGGAGGGCTACCTGCCGGGCGTACGCCAGGTCTGCACCGAGCGGAACGTGCTCTTCATCGCCGACGAGATCCAATCCGGCCTGGGGCGTACCGGCGCGACCTTCGCCTGTGACCACGAGGGCGTCGTGCCCGACATGTACCTGCTGGGCAAGGCGCTCGGCGGCGGCATCGTGCCGGTGTCGGCGGTGGCCGCGAACGCCGACGTGCTCGGTGTCCTCAAACCCGGCCAGCACGGCTCCACCTTCGGCGGCAACCCCCTCGCGTGCGCGGTGGCGATCGAGGTGGTCCGGCTGCTTGCCACCGGCGAGTTCCAGCGCCGCTCGGCCGAGCTGGGCGAGCGGCTGCGTGCCGGCCTGGAAGCCCTGGTCGGCAAGGGCCTGGTCGGCGTACGCGTGCGCGGCCTGTGGGCCGGCCTGGACATCGACCCGGCGCTGATGAGCGGCCGCGAGGCGTGCGAGCGGCTCGCCGAGCGCGGAGTGCTCGCCAAGGACACCCACGGCTCCACCATCCGGCTCGCCCCGCCGCTGGTGATCACCGAGGAGGAGATCGACCTCGCGGTGGCCCAACTCGCCACAGTGCTGGCCAGCTGACCCGGTACGTGTGCGGAAGGCGGGCGTCGGACCTCCGGCGCCCGCCTCCGCGCGTCAGGGACGGGGCAGGCGCATCGCCATCGTCGGGGCCTCCGCCATCACCGACGTGGGGGTGAACGGGGCACCGGTGGGCAGTTCCTCGGCCCTACCGATCTGCACCCCCGGATAGAGCTCGACCATGTCGGCCTCACCCAACACCCTCGACTGCTGGGGGGCCAGCGGGATCCGGTCCGACTCGGCCATCGAGCCGGAGGGCCGGATGCCGGAACCGTTGGTGCTGATGTCGGTCACGATGACCTCGCCGACCCGCAGCTCGAAATGGACGTGACCACGGCTGATCCACCGCCGCGCCTCGTCGTTGAGCCACTGCCCGAGCATGATCCCGCCGTCCTGCTCGGGGGCACGGCCGGCCACCACCGGCTGGTCCTCGGTGAGCACGAACCGCCGCCGGACCAGGCCACCGACGCGCACCGCGAGCACCTCGCTGCGCGGCCGTGGGCCGCCGTCACCGAGCCGTACGCCGTGCCGAGGGCAGGTGGGCACGCCGTTGCGCAGAGCGGGCGGTGGCTGCGCCGCCGGGCTGCGGTCGGCCCCTCCGGTCAGGTCGGCGAACGCGCCGCCCCCACCGCCACCGCCGAACAGCGCGCAACCCGACTCCGCGCACCGCCACTGGCGGGCCAGCAGCTTCACACCGGTCGGCGAGCGCTTGCCGGCAACGGGTGTGTGCCCGCCGCCGACGTGCGCGATGAACACCGGCCCACCAGCACCGGGCACCGGGGCCACCACCCGACCGGGCTGCTCGACCAGCCAGGGGAACCGGCCGCGCAGGCCGTCGAAGCGGACCCGGCTGAGCACCGGCAACCCGAGCAGGTCGGCGACCTCGAGCATCCGGTCGCCGGGGTTGTCGAGCACCTCGACGAGGCCGTCGTCGGCCCAGCGGCGGACGACCATCCGCTCGTTGGAGGTGAGGTCCGCGTCGGAGAGCAGAGCCCGGTGCACCACTGCGTACACCTGGACGCTGTCCTCCTCCAACTCGCGGGAGAGCGCGTCGATGACCATGCCGAGGCGCAGCAGGCTTGCCGGCCGGCCGCCGTCGATGTCCTGGTAGCGGATCACCTCGGCCAGGTCGAGCACAGCTCGCGCCAGCGACGGGTCCGTGCAGACCCGACCTTCGATGGCATCGAGCACCTTGCTGATCTCGAACCTCATGAGGCACTCCGCCTGATCTCGTTCGAGTCATCTCGTACCGCGTGTGCGGTGAGCAGGTCTGCCATGCGCCGACCCTACCGGTGCCGGCCGCCGGCATCGACCAGCGGCCGGGACCACTCGAACCGCGCAGCGGCCGACCCACTCGAACCGCGCAGCGGCCGACCCGCTCAACCGCGCAGCGGCCGGCCCACCTCGTGCAGGTGGCCGAGCGCCTGCCGGTACGACTCGATCAGCCCGGTCTCGGCGTACGAGATGCCCTGCTCTGCGCAGTAGGCGCGGACGATCGGCTGGGCCCGGCGCAGGTTGGCCCGTGGCATGTTCGGGAACAGGTGGTGCTCGATCTGGTAGTTGAGCCCGCCCAGCGCGGTGTCCACCACCCGGCTGCCCCGTACGTTGCGCGAGGTCAGCACCTGCTTACGCAGGAAGTCCAGCTCGTCCTCGGCGGTCGGCATCGGCATGCCCTTGTGGTTCGGCGCGAACGCGCAGCCCATGTACAGGCCCCACAGCCCCTGGTGCACGGCGGCGAAGAGCAGCGCCTTGCCCGGTGACATGACCGCCAACAGCAGTGCCACGTATCCGGCGGTGTGCGCGAGAAGCAGGCCCGCTTCGACAGCACGGTGCCGCATCGGCGTGGCGTACCGGCCGTCGGGGTTGCGGCCGACGATCGCCCGGATGCTCGCCACGTGCAGGTTCAGGCCCTCAAGCAGCAGCATGGGGAAGAAGAAGTACGCCTGCCGCCGCGCCATCCACCGACCGAACCCGCGGGTCTGCGCCGCCTGGTCGTACGTCCACACCAGGGCGCCCGCGCCGACGTCCGGGTCCTCGTCCTCGTGGTTCGGGTTGGCGTGGTGCCGGTTGTGCTTGTCGACCCACCAGCCGTAGCTGAGCCCGACCGCGAGATTGCCGGCCATCAGCCCCACAAACTCGCTGGGACCACGCCGACGGAACATCTGCCGGTGCCCTGCGTCGTGACCGAGGAACGCGACCTGGGTGGTAGCCACCGCCAGCAGGGCCGCGAGCGGCACCTGCCACCAGGAGTCGCCGACCAGGAAGACGGCCACCCAGCCGACCACGAAGGCACCGAGGGTGAGCACGATCCGGGCGACGTACGAGGCGGGGCGGCGCTCCAGCAGGCCAGCCTGACTGATCCGTCGGGACAACTGTGCGTAATCACTGCCTCGCCGTTGTACCGGCGGTTCCGCCACCGCTCCGAGCGACATCGTTGCTCCCCGTTCCCGGTTCACACCCGCACCGGATGGCCCGGGGTTCACTGTTGAGTCTCCGGGAGCCAGTTGCGCTGAGTAACCCTGACAACCCCCGGGTGGGGGGTAGGGCTCGCCCTACCCCCCACCCGCTCAGCCCAGCCGGCCCACCGCGTCGCGCAGCCGTGCCAGGTCGCGACGCCGCCGCTCGTAGGTGGCGGCGAGCGCGATCAGCGCCAGCCCACCCACGCCCAGGTAGAGCCACCGGGGCAGCAGGTCCCAGCTGAGGGCCACCTCGTGCAGCGCCAGGACCGCCAGCACCGCGCCGCCGAGCACCACCGGAGCCTGCCAGCGGCGGGTGGCACCGCCCAGCACCGTGCCCAGCGCCGCCGCGCCGAGAAGCAGCCGCCGCCAGGGCTGCGGGTCCGACCCGGCAAGCACCGACACCAGGCTCGGCAGCAACGCCGCGGCCAACCCCGGGCCGAGCGCCAGCCAGCTCGTCAGGTCGGGCCGGGTGCGCAGGGCCAGCAGGCCCGCGCCGAGGGCGAGCGCGGCGGCCGGCACTGTGTACGCCTCCAGCACCGTCACCCCGCCGGACTCCAGCAGCGCCCACACTCCGATCAACTCGCTCACCGCGGCGATGCCCCCGAAGGCCCACCGCCGGCCAGCCGGCTCGCCTCGGCGCAGTAGCCGCAGCGCAACGGCCACACCCCAGAGCACACAGATGGTCGGGAAGTGCCGCGTCGACCCGATGGTCAGCAGCGCCGCCACCACCGCCACGGCCTGCGCGGCGGCGTCCAACACCCGACCGATCCGGGCGCGTGCCTCCGACGGCGGAACAGCCGACGCCGCGGGCTGCGCCTGTGCGGCCACCCCAGGCTGCGCGTGTGCGCTCCCCGCAGGCTGCGGCGAGTCGGCCACCGGAGCGGTCCCCGCCCGTCGCGGCCGTGCGGTAAGCGCACCGAGGGCGAGGACCACCGCGGCCACCGCCAGCAGCGGGTACGCCGCCGCGCGCAGAGGCTGCCCGTCAGCAAGCGGAGCGGTCACCGCAAGCGCACACGCGGCCCCGATCGCCGCGAGGCAACCGGTGACCCGCACCCCGGTAGCCCGCGCCGCGACGGCGACGACCACCGCCGCCACGAGCAGCACGCCCTCTGCGGCGAGCGTGCCCGCCCGGTTGGCCACGAGCCCCGCCAGCCCGACCGCGACAAGCACCGCCCCCACCGGTACGGCGATCGGCGCGAGCGCCGGCCGAGGTGCGGCCAGGGCGGCGTACACAAGCGTGGCCACTCCGGAGAGCAGCATCGCGGCCGGCAGCACGGGCCAGGGTGCGCCCGCCGCCACGAGCAGCACCGGCAGCGCGGCAGCGGCGAACGGCAGCGCGGGCAGCCACGGCGGGCGCACCTCTCGACCGAGCAGGACGGCGACGAGCGCCACCGCCACCAGCGCCAGCCCGGCGGGGAACCGCTCCGGTTCGGCGACGACGGTCGGCACACCGGACCAGAACTTCCCCCACCCGTCGTACGGCCTCACGAGCGCGCTCAGCACCGTCGGCAGCGCCGCCAGCACGGCGACCCCCGCCAGCACCACACCCGCCACCGCGTTCAGCGCCCCCGGCAGGCCGACCACCGGCGGCCCTCCGACCGTCGGCGGTCCCCCGATTGCCTGCGATCCCCCGACCGCCGACGGTCCACCGATCACCGGCTGAGGGCCCGACGTGTCGCCGGCTGCCGGCTGCTCCCCCGAACCGGCCGGCTCGGCACCGGTAGTCGACAGGTCCCACCGGGCGACGAACGCGACGCCGAGCGACGCCAGCGCGGCGTACAACGTCACGGGCTCGTCGCGCACCACGACGATCGGCGCGAGCCCGGATACGGCCGCCACGAGAGTGGCGCCGCCAACCGCGTACCCGGTCAGGTTCTCCCGGTGGCGACGCACCAGGAGCACCCCGGCCAGCGCCAGCCCGGCGGTCGCCAGCGCGGCGCGGGCCTGCCACCAGGGCGCTACGCCCGCCGCGAACAACGCCACCACGGCGATGCCGGGCAGCGCGACCTGCGCGACAGCCAGACCGACACCCGCAACCCACCGGTACGGCCCGACGGCACGGCGCACCGTCAGCGCCACACCGAGCACCGCCACGGTGCCGAGCACCACCAGGAACCCGACCGGGGCGGCCAGCGCCACCAGCAGCGCGTGGGCGAGCAGAACAGCACCGCCGAAAGCCCAGCTCAGCAGGATGGCCGGGCGGGTCGACGGACGGACCAGCGCGGCGAGCAGCAGCACGACCCCGCCCGCCAGGTCCACGGCGACCACCGCCGGCCACGACGCCGTCCAGGCGATGGGTACGGCGAGCAGCACCGCCACCCCGCCGGCCGACGCGAGCACCCCCCACACGCTGCGGGGCAGCAGTAGCGCCGCCGCGCCGAACGTCAACGCCACGGCGGGAGCGACCTGCCAGCCCCAGGCCAGGTCCGGTCCGAGAGCAGCCCCATCCCACGGCGGCAGCGACCGGGCGGCGCTTGTGAACGCCAACGTGGAGGTGATCACCAGCGCGACCTGCGCCGCGCCTACCGCGACCAGGAGCGCCCCGACGCGCGGGCCGGTCTGCCAGCCGGCCGGCAGCAGCCGCACCGCACCGGCCAGGCCGAGTGTCACCATCGCCGCGGCGAACAGCAGCAGCGACGGCCGCAGTTCGCCCACCGGGCGCACCAGTGCGGCCGCGAGCACCGGCACCAGCAGCCCTGCGGCCATGGTCCGCAGCATCGGGCCACCAATCAGCCAGGCCGTTCCGAGCCCGGTCAGCGCGACCAGCAGAAGCGGCGCCCCGGCCAGCAGCGGCGAGTCGAACGCCTGGCCGTACAGCAGCGGCACCAGGGCGCAGGCTGCGGCGCCGAACAGCGCGAGGATCTGGCCGACGCCGGCAACGATCTGGCCGGCGAACCGGGCCGAACCGGGCCCGTTACGCAGCGCGTAGAGCACCGCCAGGTTCAGCAGCGCCACCCCGAGCAGGACCAGCGTCCAGCCGGTCGCACCGAAATCGGTCCCCGCGGCGAGCAACGGCAGCACCGGTTGGGCTGCCAACAGCGCGGCGAACCACGGCCCGGTCAACCCGCTCAACCGGGCGTACCCCACGGCGATCGCCGCGCTGGCCCCCCCGACCAGCGCGGCGTACCGGGTGCCCGGCCAGTCGGTCACCCCGCCCAGGTTCACCGACCAGGCCGCGTACCCGTCGAGCAGCACGAGGAGCAACCCCACCGCGGCGAACGTCTCCGCTGTGCCCCGCAGACCTCGACGGACCGCCACCAGCGGGGCGGCAAGCGTGAGCGCGGTTACCGCGGCGAGGATCAGCGCCCGACCAGCGACCCCCACCGACGCCCACGCCACGGCCGTGAAAACCACCGCCGCCGTGCCGAGCAGGAGTCCACCCAGGACGAACAGCAGACCCTGCACCGTCCGGGTCGAGGTCTCCGCCGCGCGCGGCGGAGAACCCGTCGGGACCACCGGCGCCGGGGTGAAGAGGCGCCCCGGCACCGCCTGCGGGCCTGGCGCAACCTGCGGCACCGGCATGACCAGCGGCGCTCGAGCGACCTGCGGTGCCGGCATGACCGGGTGCGCCGCGCGGACGACCGCCGCCAGCTCGGCCCGTCGCCGCGTGGCCGCCGTCAGCTGTCCGGCCAACTCGGTGTACGTCCGGCGAGCCCGCTCCACCTCCGGCTCCAGCCGGGCGACCTCCCGCCCGAGTCGGACCACCTCGGCCGCGAGCGGGTCGGGTGGGCGGCGGCAGCCGGCGCAGCCGGCCTTCAGATCAGCCGAGGCACCGCAGGCGGGGCAGGGGTAGCGGGTGTCGTCCACCCGGCCATCATCCAGGCAAGATCGAAGACTGCCCAGAGTGCGCGTACCTAGGTGAGCGTTTCCGAACTGATAAGTGGGCTGCCCTGGACGTTCATGTACGGCGGGGCGGCCTGGCGGCTGAAACTCCCGACGTCAGGGCCGCGTGTGCTCGTGCACCCACGTGGCGTAACCGGGGTGGCCGCTCTCCACTCTGGACACCAGGATCTCCGGCACCTCGTACGGGTGGCTGGCGCGGATCTGTTCCACTAGCGCGGCGAGCCGGTCCGGCGCGGTCTTGAACTGCACGGACCACTCGGTGCTGGTGTCCACACCAGAACGCCACCAGTAGGTGCTGTCCACCTGACCGCCTACCTGAGCGCAGGCGGCGAGCCGTCCCGCGACGGCTGCGGCCGCCAGCACGTCGGCGACCGAACGCGCATCCACAACCGTCGTCACCACGCAGATATGGTCCACGAGCGCACCCTACGCGGGGCCGTCCCGATTGGCCGCGATCCAGGTGTCAATCTGCGCCCACCAGTCATAGAGCCAGTCGATGCGCTGCTGGCGGCCGGTCGGCACCTCCTCCGGCGGCACCGACCAGAACCGCATGACGATCCGCTTGTCCATGGGCAGTTCCCGCCACACGTCGGCGACGGTGAGCATCCGGTCCAGGCCGGTGTGGGCGACGAAGATGACCCCGGCGTCCGGGGCGGCATCCAGCGCCGCGAGCATCCCTCCGGGCTGCGGGGCGAGCACGTGGCGCATCCGTTCGGCGCGCTGCGCCATCCGCTCCAGGCCGAGGGAGCGCAGCCGGGCGATGGCGCGCAGCCGCCGCTTCGGTGTGAAGTTGCCGCCCTCCGGGAAGATCACGAAGGCGTCGTCGTCGTCGAGGCCGGCGGCCAGGTGCCCGACCTGGCGTACGGTCTCCTCGCCCCGCTCCGGCGTGGGCGCGATGAACCGGCTGGGCAGGCGGTTGAGCAGCACGTCGATCGCCGGGTCCCACTGGAGGCTGTCCTTGAGCACGATCCGCGGCTCCCGGGCGAACCAGTTGACCAGAGCGTGGATCAGGATGAACGAGTCGCCCGGCCCTGCGTGCCGGCACAGCACCACCTCGGGCCGGCCGGGCAGCGCGGTGTCGGGATCGGTGCCGACCACGTCGATGCTGAGCCGCAACGCCCAGCGGGCCTGCCAGAACAGCACCCGCAGGAACCAACCGGCAAGCACGTAGTGCGCGCGCTGGAACGCCGGCGAGCGGGTGCGCCAACCGCAGCCCGAGACGACCCACAGAATGAAGAGCGCAAGCAGCGCGGCGGCGTCCCAGACCAGGTAGACGCAACCGATCCAGAGCAGTCGCAGCGGGCGCAGCCGGCCCGGGACCAGCGGTGAAGCGGCGATGGCGAGCAGCGCCCAGACCGGCAGCGTGGTCACCACGGTTATAGCGAGCAGAACGACAGCGGGGGCGATCAACAACCGGCGTAGCCACCTCGGAGGCAGCGGCATCACCGCTCCACGTTGGCGGCGAGATACCGGCGTGACGCGGTGTACGCCCGACTTATCCGCCGTCCCACCGCCGCCATGTCCCGGTACGCCCACGGTGTGTCGTCACGTGGGTCGAGACCACCGGTCGGCAGGACGTGCACCTCGACCCCCTCGGGTAGCGCGGCCATCTCCCGGAAGAAGCGGTGCCTGCGGGAGATCTCGAACGCTACCTGCGCGATCTCCCAGGGCCGCCGGGGCGGCGTCAGGTCCCGCTCGATCCGCCCCACCTGGAGGACGAAGATCTGGCTCGCGCCGACGGCCACCGCCTCGCCGATGGGGATGGAGTTGACGATGCCACCGTCCACGTAGTGCGCACCGTCGATCTCGGTGGGTGGGAGCAGCCCTGGCACCGAGGCGGACGCCAGGACGGCCGGCACCACCGGGCCAGTGGTGAACCAGTGCTCGGCGGCCCGCTCGATGTGGGCGGCACAGCAGCGGAACGGCACCCGCAGGTCGGCGAATGTGGTGTCGGATCCCAACTCGGACTCCAGCAACCGGCGCAGCGGCCGGGGCGAGTGCAGGTGGGTGCGGGCGGCGAAGCGGCGCAGTTGCCTGGCGACCGAGTCGCCGTACACCTCGCTGGCCTCGGGTGACGCCCAGAGCCGGACCAGCCGGTCGGTCACCCCCTCCGACGGGTCGGCGGCGACCAGCGCGCCGTTCACCGCGCCGATCGAGGTGCCGAGCACGATGTCGGGTTGGATACCGGCTCGGAACAGGGCACGCAGCATGCCCACCTCGACCGCGCCGAGGACTCCGCCGCCGCCGAGGACGAACGCCACCGGTCCCCCTGCCATGTCTCTCATCCTGGCACGGGCCCGCCTCCCGCCGACGGGGCACCATCGCAGGATGGCCGGCGCAGGGCGGGTTCCACCCACCGACGGTTGAGGTGATCGGCGTTGACAGGCACGACACATTCGCGCAACCTGATACCGCTCCCACCCCCGAGGGCAGGTGCGATCAGTGAACGCAGCACTCCAGCCGGGCCGATTGCTGGCCCGCAGGTACCGGCTCATCGACCAGATCGGTGCGGGCGGCATGTCGGTCATCTGGCGTGCCCGGGACGAGGTGCTCGACCGGGTCGTGGCGCTCAAGGTGCTCGCGCCGTCGCTGGCTGCGGACGCGCGGTTCCGGGACATGGTGCGGGAGGAAGCCCGGGCCGCCGCCCAGTTGGTGCACCCGCACGTGACATCGGTGCACGACTACGGCGAGACTGTCGACCCGGACGGGTCGATCACCTCGTTCGTGGTGATGGAGCTGCTCAGCGGCGAGGAACTGGAGCTGCGGCTCACCGAGGGGCCGCTGCCGTGGCCCGAGGCGGTCGAGGTCGGCGCACAGGTCGCGGACGCGCTGGCCGCCGCACACCGGCTCGGCATCGTGCACCGGGACATCACACCGGCAAACGTCATGATGACCGGGATGGGCGTCAAGGTGCTCGACTTCGGCATCGCGACCCGCATCGGCGCGCCGGACGAGGACGAGGACGGCGGCACCTTCGGCACCCCTGCGTACGTGGCCCCGGAGCGGCTCGACGGCGCTCCCGCACAGCCGGCCACCGACGTCTACTCGCTCGGCGTCCTGCTGCACGAGGCGCTCACCGGCCGGGTGCCGTACCCGGCGGACACCTGGGAGCAGCTCAGCGACGCGCTGGCCAGCGGCCCGCCACCGACGTTTGCCGAGCTGCCGGAGCTGCCCGAGCCGGTGACCCGGATCTGCCTGCGCAGCCTCTCGCTGGACCCGGCCGACCGGCCGACGGCCCGGCAGGTGGCGACGGTGCTGCGCGGCCACCTGCTGCCGGCCGATCCACCGACAGCGACCATCCGGGTGCCCGTGCCGGCCCCGCCACCGCCCACCTTGGCCCTGCCGGCGACCGATCCGATGTTCGGGCAGGCCCTGCCGGCGACCGGTGCGACGTTCGGGCAGGCGACCCATCCGACCGTCGGGCAGACGGCGGGGCAGTCCGAGCAGGCTGCGGTGATCGAGGCCGGGCCGACGGCGGGCGAGGCGGTTTCGGCAGGCGGGCGGCCCCGGCGTTCACGCAGCCGCGTGGTGCTGCTGCTGATCCCGGTGGTCCTGGTGGTCGCTCTGGCACTTGTCGGCGCGGCCCTGCTGCCCGACGGACAGCCGGACCGTCAAGCCCAGCCCTCGACCGGCCCGGTGGCGCCCGCGCCCACCGACCCACCTACCGATCCGCCGGTCGCCGAGCCGTCACTGCCGAGCGTGTCACCGTCGGCGCCGCTGCCTACCGGAGCTCCCACGTCGACGCCGGGCACTCTCGGCCAGGCCGCCAACCGGGTCGAGGGCCTCATCGAGGCCGGGCTCAGCGACGGGGAGATCCGCGCCGACGTCGGCCTCGACCTGCGCAACGAGCTGCGCAACCTGACCGCCGCTGTCGGGTCCGGCCGGGACGAACTGGCCCCGCCGGTGGCCCGGCTGCGCGAGAAGGTAGCGGTCCGGCTGGGTGAGGGCGGGATCAGTCCGGCGTACGCGCAGCGGCTCGACGCCGCCATCGTCGAACTGGGCGCCGCCCGGGTCTGATCCGCGCGTCCGCTCCACCGGCCCGCTTGCGGCGACCGGGCTGTTCAGCGGGCCGCGACCGGGGCCGTCTCGCGGACCTCGGGCCTGCCGATGGCGAAGCGCCGGTAGATGTCCTCGTAGCCGTACGCCATCCGCTCGACCGAGAAGTTCTCCGCGACGTGCGCCACGCAGTCCGCCGGGTTCAGCTCGACCGACGCCCGCAGCGCGGCGGATAGTTCGTCGGGCCGCTGGCAGACCAGCCCGGTCAGACCGGGCCGCACCAGTTCGGGCACCGCGCCGCGGTCGAGGGCCACCACCGGCGTACCGGTCGCCATGGCCTCCAGCATCACCATGCCGAACGGCTCGTCCCACTGGATCGGCATGATCAGGCAGCGGGCGTCGACGAGCATCCGCAGTGTCTCGGCCCGGTCGGCGTTGAGCACCACTGTCACGTCCTCGTCGAGAAGTGGCGCGACGACCTGCTCGTAGTAGCGGCGCTCGGCCGGCTCGTTGCACTTGCCCGCCAGCAGCAACGGCAGCCCGGCCTCCCGGCAGGCTCGGATGGCCACGTCCGGGCCCTTGTCCGGGCTGAACCGGGCCAGCCACAGCACCGGCCCGGGGCCGGGCTCGGTCTTCCGCGGAAAACCGCGCAGGTCCAGCGCGTTGTGCACGGTGCCGGCCCAGGGCAGTGTCGAGTTGAGCCGGCGTTGGGCGTGCGAGATGGCCACCAGCGCCGCGCCCTCGTCGACGTCGCCGAGCACGTCGCCGTACTCCCCCACCGGGTTGCCGTGCACTGTCGCGACTGTCGGTACGGCGCGGCGGCCGGCCACCAGCGGGCCGATCGTCGTGTGGTCGTGGATCACGTCGAAATCGGAGGGGGTGATCATGCGTTTGATCCGGGCCAGGTGCGCCAACTCGGGCAACGACTCGCCGAGCCGCTCGTACTGGACCTCCGCGACAGTGGAGACGAAGCCGTCGGCGTCGGTGCCGTGCTGCTCGCCGGCACCGAACAGGGTCACCGCGTGCCCGTGCGCTGCCAGCGCGTCCACCAGGCCGGCGACCACCTGCTCCAGGCCCCCGTAGCCGGGTGGCGGCACCGACAGCCACGGCGGAACCACCATCGCGATGCGCAACGACCGCTGCGGCGAGCGGCGGTCGGCAGGCGGGTGGTTCACGACCACGAGTCCTCCCCCGTTGATCCCCCGGTGCGGGTGGCACGCCACCGTGAGGTGCGCGTGCGCGGCGGTTTCCCCCTGGCGTCACCGGTAAACCGGACAAGACGGACGCTCACCCGCCCACCAGAAGCTGGTCGTGGACGACCCGCACCCCCGGCGCGGACCAGGCCACCCGCTCGACCTGGTCCCGTTCCCACCAGGAGCGGACCACCCCGGCGAGGACCAGCGTCTCGCCGTCGACGTCAACCGTCACCCGCTCGGCGCCAAGAGTCCGCGCCAGCGCCCACTGGACGTCCCGGCGCAACCGTTCAGCGTCCGTCGGCGTGGACGGTCGCACCTCGATGAGGTTCGTGATGCCGCGTACGCCGTCCAGACGGCGTACCTCACCTTCTGCGGCACGACGCTGCCACCCGAATTCGACCTCGCCGCGCAGCATCAGCCAACCGTTCGCCACTGTCACGTCGAGCCGTTCGGCAGGCACGAAGCTGTCCCACTCCAGCGCCCGCGAGGCGGCGAGGGCCAGGTCGGCGTCGGTACGCCCCGGAGTCCCCGGCAGGCGTACCTCGATGGTGTCGGCAACCGCCCGCACACCACGTACGCGCCGCGCGCTGCGGACCGCCGCCCATCCCCGCGCGGCGCCGTCCACGTATCCGGTAAGGGTCACGACGCCCCGGTCGACGGTCACGCCTATCTCGTTCGGTTGCAACTGCGGATCCCAGGCCAGTTCGGCCAGGACATCGCGCTGGATCCGCTGATCGTCGCGGACAACCACCACAGCGCTCACGTCACACCCCCGTACGGTCGCCGGTTCGCCTGCCGAACGTGCCGGGCCAACGGGTGACGGCGGTTCACCCGATCCGGGTGAACCGCCGCGCACAGTCGAAAAAAGCGGCGGGTGACGGAGCCAACCCCCTTGGCTCCGCCACCCGCCGCCGGAGGGAGGCAGGTATCGGTTATCGGTCAGGACGTCTCGGCGAGCGTCACTGTTGCCGACTTCTCGGCGCCGTTGCGCTTGAACTGCACCTCGACCCGGTCGCCGACCTTGCCGGCCTGCACCGCGCCGACCAGGTCGTCGGAGTCGTTCACCGGCTTGTCGCCGAAGCGGGTGACGACGTCGCCGCGCTGGAGGCCGGCCTTCTCTGCCGGGCTGCCCGGCGTGACCGACGCGATGAGCGCGCCGCCGCCCTCGGCCTGGTTGACACCCACCCCGAGGGACGGGTGGCTTACCTTCTCGCCGCGCTGGAGCTTGCCCGCGACGTCCTTGGCCTTGTTGCTCGGGATGGCGAAGCCGACGCCGATGTTGCCCGTGCTCTGGCCGGAGGTGGCGATTGCGGTGTTGACGCCGATCACCTCGCCCCGGGTGTTGACGAGCGCGCCACCGGAGTTGCCGGGGTTGATCGGGGCGTCGGTCTGCAGCAGGCCGGAGATCGAGCTGGCCCCCTGGCTCTGCTGGTTCGGGTCCTGGGGCTGGTTGTTGTCGCCGGCCCGGATGGTGCGGTCCCGGGCGCTGACGATGCCCGCTGTCACCGAGCCCTGCAACCCGAGCGGGCTGCCCAGGGCGAGCACCTGGTCGCCGACCTGCATGGCGTCACTGTCGCCGAAGGTGGCCGGCTTGAGGTCACTCACGCCGTCGGCCTTCACCACGGCCAGGTCGGTCTTCGGGTCCGTGCCGACGATCTTCGCCCGGGCGTTCTTGCCGTCGGCGAAGACCACCTGCACCGAGTCGCCTGCGGCGGAGGCGACCACGTGGTTGTTGGTGAGCACGTAGCCGTCGGCGCTGAGCACCACGCCGGAGCCCTCACCACTGTTGGTGGCGATGGAGACGACGCTGTCCTGAACGGCGGCGGCGATCTTCGGCAGGTCGGCGCTGTTGAGCACCGGGGCCGCCGTGTAGGTGCGGGTGATGCCGTTGTCGCCGTCGAGGGCCAGCGCGAGCGCGCCGCCGGCCACACCGGAGCCGAGCATGAGGGCGAACACCGCGACGCCGGCACCTGCGAACTTGGCGATCCGGCTCGGCCGTGGCCCGGTGCCGGGCGGCGTGGCCTGCGGACCCCACGGAGGCATCGGCTGCCCGGGGTGCTGCTGGTGCTGGGCGTGCTGCTGGTAGGCCATGCCCGGCTGACCCCCGCCGGTCCAGCCGGACTGCTGACCCGCGTACCAGGGCGCGCCCGGGTACTGCTGCGGATAGCCGGGTTGGCCGTGTGTGGGGTGCCCGGAGACCGGGTACGGCGCGGCGGAGGGGGTGCTCGTCGGGGGCTCGTAGCCGGTCGGCTGGCCGGCGTACCCGCTGGAGGGGGCCGGCGCGTCGGGACCGGCGGTGGGGTGCGCACCCTCGTCGGTCGAGACGACCTGGACGGGCGTGGTCGGGGAGTCGGTCTGCGCGCGTTCGTCGCGCGGCAGCTCGGCAGTGGGGTGCGACGGCTCGGCGTCGGTGGGTGCCGGCCGCCGCTGCGGGTCGGACTCGAACTCGGTCATGGGACTACCTTCTCCCCAGGCACTGCGACCAACCTGGAATCGCCCTGGAAGTTGGCTGAAAGTCACTCGCCCACGCCCTCGACGTGTGGCACCTGCGGCAGCCGGACCCGGAAGGTGGCCCCGCCGCCCGGCGTCTCCACCACCTCGACCGAGCCGTGGTGAGCGGAGACCAGAGCGGCGACGATGGCCAGGCCGAGCCCGGTGCTGATGTTCCCGTCGGCCCGTCGGGTACGTGCCGCGTCGGCCCGGTAGAAGCGCTCGAAGACCCGCTCCGACTGTTCCTTGGTGAGACCCGGGCCGGTGTCGGCCACCTCCACCACGGCGAGGTTCCCCGGCTCGGCACGCAGGCGCACGCTCACCCGGGCCTCGGGCGGGGTGTGGGTCAACGCGTTCGTCACGAGGTTGCCGATGACCTGACGCAACCGCGCGTCGTCGCCGAACACCACGAGTGGGCCCGAATCGGGCGCGATCTCCAACTCGATACGCCGGTCCGGAGCGATCACCCGGGCCGCCTGCACCGCGTCGGAGGCGAGCACCGGCAGCTCCACCGGGGCCAGCGAGAGCGGCCGCTCCCGGTCCAGCCGGGCCAGCAGCAGCAGGTCCTCCACGAGCAGCCCCATCCGGGCCGCCTCGTCCTCGATCCGGCGCAACAGGCCGGCGGTCTGCTCCGGTGCCCGTGCCGCGCCCTGCCGGTACAGCTCGGCGAAGCCACGGATGGTGGTCAGCGGGGTACGCAACTCGTGCGAGGCGTCCGCGACGAACTGCCGCATCCGCTCCTCGGAGCGTCGCGCTCGCGCCTCGGACGCCTGGGCGGCGGCAGCGGCGTCGCGGGCGCTGCTCTCCGCCGAGCGGGCGGCGAACTCCGACGCGGCCCGGGCGGTGAACGCCGCCTCGATCTGAGTGAGCATCGCGTTCAGCGCTCGGGAGAGTCGTCCCAGTTCGGAGGTGGGTTGTTCGTGGCCCTCCTCCGGGTCGGGGACTCGGCGGGTCAGATCACCACCGGCGATGGCGGCGGCAGTCCGTTCGATCTCCACGAGCGGTTTGAGGCTGGTCCGGACGATCGCCGCGCCCAATGAGGCGAGCAGGAGCAGTACCGCGCCGCCCACCAGGAGGTCTATCCAGACCAGGCGCTTCACCGCCTGTTCGACGTCGGTCAGGTGCTGACCGATGGCCGCGAGTTGACCGTTGGGCAGCTCCGTGTACAGCATCCGCCAGCGCACGTTGCTGTCCCGGGCGCGGACGGTGAAGGGTTCGCCTTCCAACTGCTCGAAGCCTGCGGCGTCGGTCGGCCACGGCGGCAGGTCGCCCATGCCGAAGCGCCTGTCGTCGAACTGGTAGCCGAGGACCCGGTCGCCGCTCCGGCTTGTCACCACCACCAGGTAGTCGGTCGGGATACCCAACCGGCCCTGCTGCGCGGTCACCACCGCGCTCTCGATGCTGCGAGCCGAGCCGGTGAGCTCGCTGTCGACCTGGCCCACCAGGTAGCTGCGCAGGAAGAACGTGGTGAGCGAGCTGATGACCAGCAGCGCACAGGCGACAAGGGCGAGCACCGCGGTCACGAGCTTCACCCGCAGCGGTACGGCCCGCAGTCGTCCCTTCGCCTGCTGGACCGCTTTCACGCCGCCGGCTTGCGCAGCACGTACCCCACGCCGCGGAGGGTGTGGATCAGCCGAGGTTGGGTGGTGTCTACCTTGCGTCGCAGGTAGGAGATGTAGGACTCGACGATGTTGTCGTCACCACGGAAGTCGTAGTTCCAGACGTGGTCGAGGATCTGCGCCTTGGACAGCACCCGGTTGGCGTTGAGCATCAGGTAGCGCAGCAGCTTGAACTCGGTCGGCGACAGCTGCACCCGCTGCCCGGCCCGGTGCACCTCGTGGGTCTCCTCGTCCAACTCCAGGTCGGCGAAGGTGAGCCGGGAGGGGGCCTGCTCGCCGGTAGTCGTGCGGCGCAGCACGGCGCGGATCCGGGCTGTCAGCTCCTCCAGGCTGAACGGCTTGGTGACGTAGTCGTCGCCACCCAGGGTGAGCCCACGGATCTTGTCGTCGGTGGCGTCCCGGGCGGTCAGGAAGACCACCGGGGTACGCGTACCGCCCTCGCGGAGCATCCGGATGACCTCGAAGCCGTCCAGATCCGGCAGCATCACGTCGAGCACCACAAGGTCGGGCCGGTGATCCTTCGCGGCGTTGAGGGCCGCGCTGCCACTGGTCGCGGTGGCCACGTCGAAGCCCGCGAACCGCAGGCTCGCGGAGAGGAGTTCGAGGATGTTCGGGTCGTCCTCGACGACGAGAAGTCGCGCCTCGGTCTGGGTAGCGGGCATGTGCCCATCATCGGTGACCTCACTGCACCGGCGCTGGACGCTCCCTGGAAAATCCCTGTGAGTCCCGGTCGGCGCGGCGCCAGCTGCGGCTTCTTCGTCAGCGCAGCAGCCGGCGGAGCCCGTCCAGGGTGCCGTCGAGGAGCCGGGTCGCGGTGCGCAGCTGGGTATCGCTGAACCGCCGGGCGCGCGCCAGGCGGCCGACCTCGGCGGCGAACGCGGCCAACCGCTTGTCGAACTCGTCGAGCAGGTCCGCGTGAGGCCCGTCCGACGACGCCGGCCGGGGCGGCGGGGCGGACGGCTCCCACCGGGTACGCCGGGCCTGTCGGGTGGCCCCGTTCACCTCCCGCTTGAGGTCGCGCGTCGCGTCACTCGCCGCACCGTGCTCCTGGCCGGCGAGGGCGGCGAGGTCCGCCACGGAGGCCGCGATGTCCGCTTCCAGGACGGCCAGCTCGTCCGCCCGCTGGCGCAGCTCGTCCCGACCGGCCTCGGTGATGGAGTAGGTCTTGCGCCCTCCGCCTGCTGTGTGGCTGACCAGGCCCTCGGCTTCGAGGCGCTGAAGCCGGGGATAGATGGTGCCGGCGCTGGGCGCGTACGACCCGAGGAACCGCTCTTCCAGGAGGCGGATCAGCTCGTAGCCGTGCTTCGGACCGTCGTCGAGAAGTTTCAGCAGGTAGAGCCGGAGCCGACCGTGGCTGAACACGGTGGTCACGGCGGCTCCTTCTGGTCGGACTCCACGGGTCGGGCGCGGGCCACGATGCTCCCGGGTGTCGCGGAGGCCCAGAGTTTAACCATCCCGGTGGCGAACACCCGGTGCCACCACGTAATCGGGCAGGAATCCCACCGGCCGCCGGTCGCTCCCTCGGGGACCAGCCACCTCGTCCACCTCCTTTGCTCTGCTTCAACCCGCGCAACGGAATCGGGCTGGATTTGTTGCGTCCGTTGAAGCAGAGCAAAGGGCACGCCGTGGGTGCCCCGGGTCCGGGGCACCCACGGCCTCTCACGCCGCCAGGTCCAGCTCGCGTCCGGTGACGGGCGGCTCCACTGCCAAGGGCAGAACGGATGCCGCATACCGCCGGGGGTCAGCCGCGCCGGCCGCCGCGCCGTTTGCCGCAGGCAGCAGGTGTACGGCCGACTCCGCGGCCCGGGCCAGCAACCGCCGGTCGGCGTCACGGGCCGGGTGCAGCGCGGCGGCGATCGTCACAGTGACCACCAGGTCCCGCGCCGCCACCACCCGGGCCACCGAGCGCAGCAGGGTGTCCGCGCCGAGGAACGCGGCTGCCGTGGTCGTAGATCCGATGGCCTCGCACCGGTAGACGAGTCGCAGCGGCACCACCGGGCTGCCCGAGTCGATGGCCGCCTGGAACATGGCCGGGCGGAACCCGCCGCCGGGGCGACACGTCACCGCATCGCCCGCACACCAGGTCGTACCCTCGGGAAAGACCGTGACCGAGCGACCGGCGCGCAGCGTGTCGGCGAGCCGGCGCACGGTGGCCGGCAGCGCCCGTGGCCGGGACCGGTCCACGAAGACCGTGCCTCCGGCCGCCGCGAGCAGGCCGAGCACCGGCCAGGTACGGACCTCGCGCTTCGCCACCAGTCGGGCCGGCGCCACGGCAAGCACGGCCAGGATGTCCAGCCACGAGACGTGGTTGGCGACCAGCAGCGCGCGCCGCCGGGGCAACCGGCCCTTGATCACCAGTCGGACGCCGAACGCCCGCGCGGTGGTCCGGGCCCAACCACGCGCCAAAGCCTGCCGCTCACGCGCCGGCAATGCGGGCAGCACCACCGCCACCCCCACCCCGGCAAGCAGCATCCCGGCCGCCGACACCAGCCGGAGCACACGGCGGGCCACGGGCACGGTCGGCACCTCGCCGGCCGCCGGCAGGCACTGCTCGCCGCAGCCGGACGTCGGCCGCCACAGGTCGTGCGGTACGGCGGTCACCGCTGCGCCTCGCCGAGGAAGTGCCGCAGGTAGCGCAGGTTCATCCGGTCCAGCGAGAAGAGCACGTAGAAGTCCGCGCAGCCGAAGTCCGGGTCGTACGACGGCTCGCCACAGATCCACGCGCCCAGCCGGAGGTAGCCGCGCAGCAGCGGCGGAACTGCGGCGCGACCGACAGCGGGGGCGGCGACAGGTGCCGGGCCTGCGCCTGGGCCCACACCTCGGCGACCGTCCGGCCGCCGTCGGCGATCGGGACCGAGGCGCAGCCACCGAGCCAGCGGGAGCCGCGCAGGTGCAGGTACCTGATGATGCCCGCCCACATCAGGTTGATCACCGCTCCGGAGCGGTGGTCCGGGTGCACGCAGGAGCGGCCCGCCTCGACCAGGTCGTCGCGCAGCGGGTCGAGTGCGGTGAGGTCGAACTCGTCCTCGGCGTACCGCCTGTTGGTGCGCCCGGGCGGCAGCAGCCGGTACGTGCCGACCACCTCGCCTGTCCGCTCGTGGCGGACGATCAGGTGGTCGCAGTGGGCGTCGAAGGTGTCCACGTCCAACCCGGCCGCGCCGGGACGGAGGGTGGCGCCGAGCTCGGTGGCGAACACCTCGTGGCGCAGGCGTTGCGCGGCCGCGACCTGGGTGGGGTCGTCGGCGATCAGCAGGGTGTATCCGCTGGTCGTCAGGGGTGCGCCAGCGGCATGCAGAACGGCCATGGGACCTGTGTAGGTGCCCCGGGTGCCATCGGCGGTGACCACCGGTGTCGATCGGATGAACGGCGGCCGGCCGATGGACCCGACCGCTGTCGTGCGAGGCTGCGGGAAGACCGGCGCCGGCGCCGGCCATGCCCCCACGGAGGTCGACAGGTGCGCATCGAGTCCCGCTACAACGGACCTCCCGGCTCGGGCAACGGTGGCTGGAGCGCGGGAGTGTTCGCCACCGCTGCCGGCGGCTCCGAGCCTGTCGAGGTGACGCTGCGCCGGCCGCCGCCGCTGGACACCGCACTGAGCCTGGTCGACGGCGCCGTCCTCGACCCGGCCGGCGAGATCGTCGCCGAGGTCCGCCCGGCCGGTGACGTGGACGCCGTCGTACCCCCTGTCGACTGGGCGACCGCGGTGGCCGCCTCGACCAGCTACCCAGGGCTGGTCGAGCACCCGTTTCCCGGCTGCTACGTCTGCGGCCCGGACCGGGCGGACGGCCTACGGATCTTTCCCGGCCGGCTGCCCGACGACCGGACCGCCGCGCCGTTTCGGGCCCCCGAGCAGGTGAGCGCGGCAACGGTCTGGGCGGCGCTGGACTGCCCCGGAGGGTGGACCGTGCTCGCGGCGGGCCGCCCGTACCTGCTGGGCCGTATCGCGGCAGCGATCGTCGCCCACCCCGCGCCGGGTGACGAGTGCGTGGTGACCGGCGCGTTGGTCGGCGTCGACGGTCGCAAGGCGATGGTGCACACCAGCCTGTACGGCCCGGACGGCGCGCTGCTCGGTACCGCCCGGGCCACCTGGATCGCCCGCTGACCTGCGTCGTCGTCCGCACGGGGGACGCGCCTCCCCCGCGCGACGGACCACGCCGTACGGACCGCGCCTGATTGACCTTGTTGCTCTGGGCCGTCACGCTGTGCCACGGCGTACCTCGACGCCACGCACGGGAGGAGAACGATGACTGACGGGCAGCGAAGCCCCACCAGCGACGGTCAGATCGTGGTGTCCGGTCTGACGAAGCAATACAAGAGTGTGCGGGCGGTGAACAACCTGTCCTTCACCGTGGCACCGGGGCGGGTGACCGGCTTCCTCGGCCCGAACGGCGCCGGTAAGACCACCACGCTGCGCATGCTGCTGAACCTGGTCACGCCGACGAGCGGCACGGCCACCATCAGCGGCCATCGGTACGCCGATCTCACCGACCCGCTGCGGCACGTCGGCGCGGTGTTGGAGGCTTCCAGCGCGCACAAGGGTCGTACCGGCATCAACCACCTGCGGGTCATCTGCGCGGCGGCCGGTCTGCCCAAGCAGCGGGCCGACGAGGCGTTGGCCCTTGTCGGGTTGACGCCTGCGGCGAAGCGCAAGTTCAAGGGCTACTCGCTGGGCATGAAGCAGCGCCTCGGCATCGCCGCGGCGATGCTCGGCAACCCGCAGGTGCTGGTCCTGGACGAGCCGGCCAACGGGCTCGACCCGGAGGGCATCCGGTGGATGCGTGGGTTCCTCAAGAACCTCGCCCACGAGGGACGCACGGTGCTGGTCTCCAGCCACCTGCTGTCCGAGATGCAGCTGCTCGCCGACGACGTGGTGATCATCGCGGCCGGGCAGCTGATCCGGCAGGGCCCCGTCGACCAGGTTCTCGGGTCGATGGCGCAGAGCGCCCAGGTCCGGGTCCGCACCCCGCAGGCCGAGGCGCTTACCGCCGCGCTCAAGGCCCAGTCGGCCACCGTCAGCACCGACGAGCAGGGCACCCTGCTGGTCGCCGGGGTGGACGCCCCGACGATCGGCCGGGCCGCCCTGGCCGCCGGCGTCGAGCTGCACGAACTGACCACCGAACGGCCCGACCTGGAACGGGTCTTCCTGGAGCTGACGGCCGGAAAGGCGGGCATCCGATGAACCTCGTCCGATCCGAGCTGCTCAAGATCCGTACCACAAACACCTGGTGGGTCTTCGCGCTGATCAGCCTGCCGCTGTGGGCGCTCACCCTGCTCATCAACTGGTTGCAGGCCGACGTCCTGACCAGCGAGGACCTCGGCGAGGTGCCGGCCGACCAGGTCGACACCCTGACGGCCGCGGCCAGCGCGGACGCGCTCTCGTCGAACCTGTTCACCACCGGGCAGTTCTTCGGTCTGCTGATCGTGATGCTGCTCGGCATCATCGTGGTGACGAGCGAGTTCTTCCACCAGACGGTGACCACCACGTTCCTCACCACCCCGCACCGCACCGCCGTGATGAGCGCCAAGCTTGCCGCGGCGGGCGTGCTGGCGCTGCTGTTCTGGCTGGTCACCACCGTGCTCAACCTGATCGCCGGTTCGGCGGTGTTGAACGCGGTCGGGCTGGGCTCCCAGTTGGGCAACGACGCGGCCTGGCGGGCGATCGGGTTGAACCTGCTCGCGTACCTGCTCTGGGCGGTGTTCGGGGTCGGCATCGGTGTGCTGATCCGCAGCCAGATCGGCGCCACGGTGACAGGCATCCTGCTCTACCTGGGCGGCTCGATCGGCGCCATCCTGGTGATCAGCATCCTGGCCGCCCGCTGGGGTGACTGGATCAACAACCTGCAACTGCTGGTGCCGTCGCTGGCCTCGTCGTTGATGGTCACCGGCGCGGACATCCCCGGCAACCCGCCGCGCTGGGCGGGCGCCGCCGTGCTCATCGGGTACGCGGTGGTCACCGGCGTGGTCGGCACGCTGTTGATGCGTCGGCGCGACATCTCCTGAGCGACAGTTTCCGGGGTGGCGGCGGCACGGCCGCCATCCCGGGAACGCCCTCCGGGCCGCGTCAGCCGCCGGGGTGGCTTGTGGCGCTGCGCACGACCGGCATCCGTATTGGGTCGCTTTACCAGTCGGTGACCGGTCACGCAGCGCTTACTGAACTTCTGGCATCTTCTGTGAATCCGACCACGGTGCCGAGGCGGAAATGCCAGGGACTTTCGTACGGCGTAGCCTGGGAGTCGTCCTGTCCGTGCCGTTCACTGGCCCGGCGGGCGCCCGCGTGACACACAACCCGCGTGAAAGAGGCGATTACCGGCCGTGTCGACCCAGCAGACTTCGCAGGAGAACCCACTGGCGGGTTTCGGCCCGAACGAGTGGATCGTCGAGGAGATGTACCACCGATACCTCGCCGACCCCACGAGTGTCGATTCTGCCTGGCACGACTTTTTTGCCGACTACCGACCGGCGCCGGGCGCCGGAACACCGCGCGGGGGCGAGGCGTCGGGCAAACCGGCCGCCGCACCCGAGCCGGACGGCCAGCCGGAGGCGGCAGCCGCGGTGAGCCAGCCGAGCAGCGCCCAGCCGGCCACCGCCGCCAAGCCGACCGCCGCCAAGCCGGCGTCGGCCAAGCCCGCCGCCACGTCGGAGGCTGCCCCGGCCAAGGCCGCACCGAGCAAGGCCGCACCGAGCAAGGCCGCACCGAGCAAGGCCGCACCGGCGAAGCCTGCCGCGAAGGCCGCGAAGGCCGACGCGTCGAGCGATGACGGCCCGCAGACCACGCCGCTGCGAGGTGTC
This sequence comes from Micromonospora sp. DT68, assembly GCF_049847245.1. Taxonomy (NCBI): domain Bacteria; kingdom Bacillati; phylum Actinomycetota; class Actinomycetes; order Micromonosporales; family Micromonosporaceae; genus Micromonospora; species Micromonospora sp. DT68. Next base: position 514,684 of record NZ_JBNCNZ010000002.1, on the reverse strand, counting down.
GCCGCGAAGATCGTCCAGAACATGGACGCTTCCCTGAGCGTGCCCACCGCGACGAGCGTGCGCGCGGTCCCGGCCAAGCTGCTTGTCGACAACCGCATCGTGATCAACAACCACCTCGCCCGTGGGCGCGGCGGCAAGGTCAGCTTCACCCACCTGGTGGGCTACGCGATGGTCCGGGCGCTCGTCCAGCACCCGGAGATGAACAACTCGTTCGCCGAGGCCAACGGCAAGCCGGCAGTGGTCCGCCCGGCGCACGTCAACCTGGGCATCGCGATCGACCTGGCCAAGCCCGACGGCAGCCGCAACCTGGTGGTCCCCTCCATCAAGGGCTGCGAGCAGATGGATTTCCGGCAGTTCTGGCAGGCGTACGAGGACGTGGTCCGGCGAGCGCGGCGCAACGAGCTGACCATGGAGGACTACTCCGGCACCACGATCTCGCTTACCAACCCGGGCGGCATCGGCACCGTGCACTCGATGCCGCGGCTGATGCAGGGGCAGAGCGCGATCATCGGCGTCGGCGCGATGGAGTACCCGGCGCCGTACCAGGGCATGTCCGAGACCACCCTCGCCGAGCTGGCGGTCAGCAAGATCATCACGCTGACCAGCACGTACGACCACCGGATCATCCAGGGCGCGCAGTCCGGCGAATTCCTCAAGGTCATGCACGAGCTGATCCTGGGTGAGCACGACTTCTACGACGAGATCTTCACCTCGCTGCGCATCCCGTACGAGCCGGTGCGGTGGATGCGCGACGTGGCGGTCAACTCCGAGGGCCAGATCAACAAGACGGCCCGGGTGCACGAGCTGATCCACGCGTACCGGGTGCGCGGTCACCTGATGGCCGACACCGACCCGCTGGAATTCACCATCCGCAAGCACCCCGACCTGGACGTCCTCCAGCACGGGCTGACCCTGTGGGACCTCGACCGCGAGTTCCCGGTCAACGGCTTCGCCGGCCGCAAGCGGATGAAGCTGCGCGAGATCCTGGGCGTGCTGCGCGACTCGTACTGCCGCCGGGTCGGCATCGAGTACATGCACATCCAGGACCCGGAGGAGCGGCGCTGGGTCCAGGAACGGATCGAGCGCAAGTACGAGAAGCCGTCGGCCGACGAGCAGAAGCACGTCCTCAACCGGCTCAACGCCGCCGAGGCGTTCGAGACCTTCCTCCAGACCAAGTACGTGGGCCAGAAGCGCTTCTCGCTGGAGGGCGGCGAGTCGCTGATCCCGCTGCTGGGTGAGGTGCTGGAGTGCTCCGCCGAGAGCGGCCTGGACGAGGTCGTCATCGGCATGGCGCACCGGGGTCGGCTCAACGTGCTCGCCAACATCGTCGGCAAGCCGTACGAGAAGATCTTCTCGGAGTTCGAGGGTCACCTGGACCCGCGCTCGACGCAGGGCTCCGGCGACGTGAAGTACCACCTGGGCCAGAACGGCAAGTTCACCACGCCCGGCGGCGACCACTCGGTAAAGGTGTCGGTGGTGGCCAACCCGTCGCACCTGGAGGCCGTCGACCCGGTGCTGGAGGGCATCGTCCGGGCCAAGCAGGACCGGATAGACCTCAAGCTGGAGGGCTACACCGTGCTGCCGCTGGCGGTGCACGGCGACGCCGCGTTCGCCGGCCAGGGTGTTGTCGCCGAGACGCTCAACCTGTCGCAGCTGCGCGGCTACCGCACCGGCGGCACCGTGCACGTGGTGGTGAACAACCAGGTCGGCTTCACCACCGCCCCGGAGTACAGCCGGTCGAGCCTCTACAGCACCGACGTGGCCCGGATGATCCAGGCGCCGATCTTCCACGTCAACGGCGACGACCCGGAGGCCGTGGTCCGGGTGGCCCGGCTGGCCTTCGAGTACCGGCAGACGTTCAACAAGGACGTCGTGATCGACATGGTCTGCTACCGGCGGCGCGGGCACAACGAGGGCGACGACCCGTCGATGTCCAACCCGCAGATGTACAAGATCATTGACTCGAAGCGCTCGGTGCGCAAGCTCTACACCGAGGAGCTGATCGGTCGCGGCGACATCACTGTGGAGGACGCCGAGGAGCTGCTGCGCGACTACCAGGCGCAGCTGGAGAAGGTCTTCAAGGCCACCCGGGACGCCGCCGCGGCACCGCGCCAGCTCAACCGGCCGCGCCGCGAGGAGGAGCCGGAGCCGCAGGTCGACACGGCCACCGACGTCTCCGTGGTGAAGGCGGTCGGCGACGCGCACGTCAACCTGCCGGAGGGCTTCACGCCGCACAAGCGGATCCAGCAGCTGCTCGACCGGCGGGCCAAGATGTCCGTCGACGGCAACATCGACTGGGGCTTCGGCGAGATCATCGCGTTCGGCTCGCTGCTGCACGACGGGGTCACCGTCCGGCTCGCCGGGCAGGATTCGCGTCGCGGCACGTTCGTCCAGCGGCACGCCTCGGTGGTCGACTCCCGCACCGGCGACGACTACCTGCCGCTGATGTCGCTCACCGGCGACGGCGAGCGCTCCCGGTTCTTCGTGCACGACTCGCTGCTCAGCGAGTACGCGGCGATGGGCTTCGAGTACGGCTACTCGGTGGAGAACATCAACGCGCTTGTCGCCTGGGAGGCCCAGTTCGGTGACTTCGTCAACGGCGCCCAGTCGGTGATCGACGAGTTCATCTCCTCCGGCGAGGTCAAGTGGGGTCAGCGTTCCGCCGTGACCCTGCTGCTGCCGCACGGCCACGAGGGTCAGGGCCCGGACCACACCTCTGGTCGTCCGGAGCGCTTCCTTCAGATGTGCGCCGAGGACAACATGCGGGTGGCCATCCCGACGACTCCGGCTAACTACTTCCACCTGCTGCGTCGCCAGGCCCTGTCGCCGAAGCGCAAGCCGCTCGTGGTGTTCACGCCGAAGTCGCTGCTGCGGCACAAGCTCTGCGTCTCCTCCGTCGAGGACTTCACCACCGGCACCTTCCAGCCGGTGCTGCGCGACACGGGCGCCCCGGCACCGGAGGCGGTCAAGCGGGTGCTGCTCTGCTCGGGCAAGGTCTACTACGACCTGTTCCAGGCCCGTCAGGAGCGCGGCGTCACCGACACCGCGATCATCCGGATCGAGCAGCTGTACCCGCTGCCGGTGGAGGAGATCCGGGCTGCTCTGGCGCAGTACCCGAACGCTGAGGACTTCGCCTGGGTGCAGGAGGAGCCGGCCAACCAGGGTGCCTGGTCGTTCGTCGCGCTCAACCTGCTGGAGCACCTCACCGACGTCCGGCTGCGGCGGATCTCCCGCCCGGCCGCGGCCGCCCCGGCGGTCGGCTCGGCCAAGACCCACGAGGTCGAGCAGACGGCTCTGATCGAGGCGGCACTCCCCCGCCCGTGATCTGAACGCACCGCGAGAGCCGGGGCAGCGCCGTCACCACGGCCTGCCCCGGCTGTCGTCGGCCCACCGACCACCCGCCCGGCCGCACCGGGTCGAGAGCATGAGGACGTACGCGATGTACTTCACCGACCGTGGCATCGAGGAGCTCGTGGAGCGCCGAGGTGACGAGCAGGTGACCCTTGAGTGGTTGGGCGAGCGCCTGCGCGACTTCGTCGACCTCAACCCCGAGTTCGAGACGCCGATCGAGCGGTTCGCCACCTGGCTGGCTCGCCTGGACGACATCGACGAGGACTGACCGTCCCGGCGTTCGGGGTTACGGCGCCGGGCGGGCTTCGACGGGCGGCGGGCGCCTGACCGGCGCGGTGGGCGGCGGTTCCAGGCCGGTCCGTCGCAGTTTCTGCCAGCCCAGCCGGCCGCCGGTAAGCGCGGTGACCACCGACTGGATGATCACCAGGTACATCAGTTGGCGGTAGGCGAACTGCTGGAGCGGTAGCACCCACAGCACGCCGAGCTTCTCCCGGTCCAGTCGGAACGCCACCACTGCGGTGACCAACTGCATGCCGAGCATCGCCAGCCAGGCGACCGCTGTGGCCTTCCGGTCGAGGAAGAACAGGCCGTACAGGGCCATCAGGTCGATCACCGGCGCGAGCAGCGGGAGCAGCACTCCGAAGAGGCTGACGAAGAACAGGCAGCGCCTGGTGAACCGGCCCGACGCGCCCCGGTCGAGCACTGAGCGGCGGTGCTTCCACAACGCCTGCATGGTGCCGTAGCTCCACCTGTAGCGCTGTTTCCAGAGCTGGCCGATGCTCGTCGGCGCCTCGGTCCAGGCGCGGGCTGTCTCCTCGTAGACGATCTTCCAGCCGGCGCGGCCGAGGGCGATGGTGATGTCGGTGTCTTCGGCCAGCGTGTCGTCCGTCATCCCACCGGCGTAGCGCAGCGCCTCCCGCCGGAAACCGCCGATCGCCCCGGGCACCGTCGGCATGCAGCGCAGCGTTTCGTAGAGCCGCCGGTCCAGGTTGAAGCCGATGACGTACTCGATGTGCTGCCACTTGGCGATCAGGCTGCGCCGGTTGCCGACCTTGACGTTGCCGGCCACCGCGCCCACCCGGGGGTCGGCGAAGGGCTGCACCAGCCGGCGGACGGAGTCGGGCTCGAAGATGGTGTCCCCGTCGACAAGCACGAGCAGGTCGTGCCGGGCCAGCGCGATGCCGGTGTTCAACGCGCTGGGCTTGCCACCGTTGGGCTTGCGGACAACCCGGACGTTGGGCAGGCGGAGCGCCTCGACGATGTCCGCGGTCCCGTCGGTGGAGCCGTCGTCGACGACGATCACCTCGATCCCGCCCGGATGGTCGCCACCGGCGAGCGAGCGGACCGACGCGGCGATCCCCTCCTTCTCGTTGTACGCGGGCACGATCACCGACACCGGCTCGGTGACCGGCGGCCCCCACGTCCAGTCCCTGGACCGACGGCGGCGGGCGTGCCGCCCGGCGAGCACGATCAGCACGGCGGTACGCCCCACAGTGAGCGCACCGACGAGCACGAACAGGACGCCGAGCACCCCCAGCACGTCGTCGGCGCCGCGCACCGCCCAGACCAGCATCCGACCGCGCCAGCGGTCCCCGGCGGTGGCGGGCTCCCCGGCGTCCACCCGGTGGTCGACACCGGCGGCGGCGAAGGCGAGGTTCAGTCCCTCGGTGGCGGTGACGAAGCGGTATCCCCGTTCCTTCATCAGCGGGATGAACCGATCCAGGGCGGCGACGGTCTGTGAGCGGTCGCCGCCAGCGTCGTGCCAGAGCGTGACGGCGCCCGACGTACCGTCCGGGGTCGCATTCTCAATGATCTTGTCTACGCCGGGTCGTGCCCAGTCCCGGCTGTCGGTGTCGTTGAGCACCGTCAGGTAGCCCAGGTCACCGGCGGACCTCACCACCGGCCAGTCCCTGTTGTCGATCGCGTTGGCGTGCGAGGAGTAGGGAAACCGGATCAGCGGGGTCCGCACGCCGGTGACGGCCGCCACGACGAGCTGCGTCTGGCCGTACTCCAGCTGTCGCCGCCAGGCCGGCAGCTCGGCGAGCTGGGGGTGGGTGAAGGTGTGCACGCCGACCTCGTGCCCACCCGCGACAAGGCTGCGGGCCGCGTCGGGGTGCCGGGACACCTGCGAGCCCAGCACGAAGAAGGTGCCCTTGACCTGGTGGGCGTCCAGGACACGGAGCACCTCGGGGGTCCAGACCGGGTCGGGGCCGTCGTCGAAGGTGAGCGCGATCGTGCGCTCCGGCAGCCGGTAGGAGCGGACCTGCTCGCTGTTGGCGCTGATGATCGGTCCGCCGGTCACCACCGAGGTGGGGACGTCCCGCTGCCCGCTGCTGCTCTGGTGGTGGTCCGGTGCGAAGGAGGCGTTCGTGTACGCGTTGACGAAGAGCACGCTGCCCAGGACGACAAGCAGCATGCCGAGCAGGATCCACCGCGGCTGCGGTACGGCCCGGCGGCGGTGGCGGATCGGTCTGATCGTCGGCTCAGCCATCGGCGCGGGGGCCGACGGCCTGCTCGGGCCTCTCGTCCGGCGCCGACGGCGGGTTCTCGGTGGGTGCCGTCACAGTGGGTGCGGGGGCCTCCGGGGCGGTCGGTGCCGGCCTGGAGGGGGTCGGTCGGCCCACCGGGTCGCGGGTCGGCGGGCGGGTGGCCGGCGGGCGGGTGGCGGCCGGTGACCGGGTGGGTGCCACCGAGGGAGGCAGCGCCGGGACGACTGTGGGCGCCGTCGTGACCGCTGGGGTGCGGGGGGCAGCCGTCGACGGATCGGGGACGGCGACGTTCGCATCGGTCTGCGGCGCGGGCCGCTCGGACTGCTTGACCTCGTCGACGAACGGGAGCACCGTGTGCGGCTCCACCACGCCCGCGAAACTGACACCCACCAGTCCGGTGTAGATCAGGCCGAGCAGCCCTGCGGCGTACGCGAGCAGGCGCAGGCGAGACTGGCGTCGACCGCTGGGGTCGACGAAGACCGGCGACTGCCGGCCTACGGGGGCCATCAGCGCGGTGGGGTTGTCGGACCGCCCCATGATCACGGTCGGCGCGTCGAGCAGGGCCGGCCGCACCTCGGTGGGTGCGTCGAACAGGGCCGGCCGCACCTCGGTCGCCGCGTCGAGCAGGGACGGCGCTACGGGCCGCCTGGACGTCTGGCGGGGTACGCGCGGTAGTCGACGCGAGCCATCGACGTCCATAACGCGCTCGGTACGATTCGAGTCGGCGGCCGAACCGCAGCCTGCCTTGACTGCGGGCATCGACCTCCCGATCGACGTATCGTCGCTGCTCACACGGTGGGCAGTCATGGATTGAAGTCTAGGCGCGAATCTCACTCACCTTCGCCCGCCGTCTCGCTGGTGAGACGCCGGCCGCATCCATGAACCCTCAACAGCAATCAGTGCAATCGTTCGATCACTTGGCGTAGTCGCCTGGTCGGTCGATCGACCGCCGGGCCAGGTCTGATCGGGCCGGCTGGCGTGACGAACCGGGGTCGCACCCCGACGACAAGCCGGCCCACCTCCGCGACCGGACCGCCCCGCACCCCGGCCCGGCAGACGGCGCGTGTCGATCGCCTCGCCCGGTCGCCGGCACGGTCACATTCGCACCCCATATCCGGCTGGTGATGTCGCGGTCCAGGGCCACCGGACCCGCGCGCAACAGACGGTGATCTTCTAGGGTGGGTGCGTGGCCCGCAGCGTCTATCTGACCAGCGTGGGGTCCGGCGGGGGCAAGTCGACCATCGCCCTCGGCCTCGCGGAACTCCTCTCCCGGCAGGTCGAGCGGATCGGCGCGTTCCGACCGCTGGTCTCCGGCAGCCGACCCGACCCGATCCTCGCCCTCCTGCACGACCGCTATCGGATCGAAGTACCCGAGGACGAGCTGACCGGCACGACGTACGCCGAGGCGGCCGCTCTTGTCGCCGACGGCCGCCGGGAGGAGCTGATCTCGCGGATCGTCGAGCGGTACCGGGCTGTCGAACGGCGCTGCCCGGCAGTCGTCGTGGTGGGCAGCGACTTCGCCGACGGTGGGGACGGCGCCGGCCCCCGCGAGCTGGCATTCAACGCCCGGCTCGCCACCGAGTTCGGAAGCGTTGTGGTGCCCGTGGTGGACGGCTTCGGCCAGCCGCCCGAGTCCATCGCGGCGACAGCGCGTGGGGCGTACCACGATCTGGTGGACCTGGGCGCGACGGTGCTCGCGGTGATCGCCAACCGGGTGTCCGAGCCGATGACGCTGCCGGAACTGCCGGTTCCCGCGTACGCCATCCCGGAGGTGCCGACGGTGTCGGCGCCGACGGTGGCCGAGGTCGCCACGGCGCTCGACGCCACGCTGCTGGCCGGCGACGACGCCACACTCGGCCGGGACGTCCTCGACTACGTGGTCGGCGCGGCGCACGTGCCGATACTGCTCGACCATCTGACCGAAGGGGCGCTGGTAATCACCCCCGGTGACCGCGCCGACCTGATCGTCGCGGCGAGCGCCGCGCACGTGGCCGGGCAGGTCTCGCTGGCCGGCGTGATCCTCACCCTCGGCGAGCAGCCCGATCCCCGGGCGATGCGCCTTGTCGAGCGGCTCAACACCGGGTTCGCCGTGCTGTCGGTGCCCAGCGACAGCTACGACACCGTCGAGGCGTCCAGCCGGATCGAGGCGCGGCCCAGCCCGGCCAACCCGCGCAAGGTGGAGGCCGCGCTCGGCGCGTTCGAGGGCAACGTCGACAGCGCCGACCTGGCCCGCCGGCTGCGGGTCACCCGCTCCGAGCGGGTCACCCCGCTGATGTTCGAGTACGACCTGATCGACCGCGCCCGGGCCAACCGCCGCCGGCTGGTGCTGCCGGAGGGGACCGAGGAGCGGATCCTTCGTGCCGCCGAGATCCTGCTCCGCCGGGGCGTGGCCGACCTCACCCTGCTCGGCCGCCCGGACGACATCGCCCGCCGCACCCGCGAGCTGGGCATCGACCTGACCGGCGCGGACGTGGTCGACCCGGTCAGCAGCCCCTGGCGGGACGAGTTCGCCGCCGAGTACGCGAAGCTGCGCGCCCACCGGGGGGTCACCGTCGAGCTGGCGTACGACGTGGTGGCGCAGGCCAACTACTTCGGCACCCTCATGGTGGCCACCGGGCACGCCGACGGAATGATCTCGGGGGCCACGCACACCACGGCCGCCACCATCCGGCCCGCGTTCGAGATCATCCGTACGGTCCCGGACGTCTCGGTGGCGTCCAGCGTCTTCTTCATGCTGCTCGCCGACCGAGTGCTCGTCTACGGCGACTGCGCCGTCAACCGCGACCCGGACGCCGCGCAGCTCGCCGACATCGCGATCTCGTCCGCCGACACCGCCGCCCGGTTCGGCATCGAGCCCCGGGTGGCGATGCTGTCGTACTCCACAGGCAGCTCCGGCGCGGGCGCGGACGTGGAGAAGGTCGCCACGGCCACCGAGCTGGTCCGGGAGCGCCGCCCCGACCTGCTGGTCGAGGGACCCATCCAGTACGACGCGGCGATCGACCCGGCGGTGGCGGCGACCAAGCTGCCCGGCAGCCCGGTGGCCGGCAAGGCCACTGTCTTCATCTTCCCGGACCTCAACACCGGCAACAACACGTACAAGGCGGTGCAGCGCTCCGCCGGGGCGGTCGCCGTCGGCCCCGTGATGCAGGGCCTGCGCCGGCCGGTGAACGACCTGTCCCGGGGCGCGACAGTGCCGGACATCGTCAACACGGCGGCGATCACCGCCATCCAGGCCGCCACCGAGGAGGGCTCGTGAGTCGGGTACTTGTGCTCAACTGTGGGTCGTCGTCGGTGAAGTGGCGGCACTACGACGGGGACCGGACCCTCGACCAGGGCACCGTCGAGCGGGTCGGTGAGCCCGGCGGCGGCCCTGCCGATCACGCCGGTGCCGTCCGGCAGATCCTCGGCGATCTCGACCTGGACGGGCTCACCGCGGTCGGGCACCGGGTGGTGCACGGCGGACGGAAGTTCAGCACCCCGGTCCTCATCGACGACGCGGTGCTGGCCGCGATCCGCGACCTCGTGCCGCTCGCACCGCTACACAACCCGGCCAATCTGGCTGGCATCGAGGTGGCAAGGGCGGCGCTGCCGGACGTCCCGCAGGTCGCCGTCTTCGACACCGCGTTCCACCACACCCTGCCGGAGGCCGCCGCCACCTACGCGATCGACCTGGACACCGCGCAGCAGTACGGCATCCGCAGGTACGGCTTCCACGGCACCTCACACGCGTACGTCTCCCGACGCACCGCCGAACTGCTGGGCCGCCCGTACGACCAGCTCAACACCATCACCCTGCACCTGGGCAACGGCGCCAGCGCCTGCGCGGTGTCCAACGGCCGCAGCGTCGCCACCTCGATGGGGATGTCCCCGTTGGAAGGGCTGGTGATGGGCACCCGCAGCGGCGACCTGGACCCGACCGTGATCTTCCACCTGCGCCGTGAGGGCGGGATGTCGGTCGACGACATCGACGACCTGCTCAACCATCGCAGCGGTCTGCTCGGGCTGACCGGCGTCAACGACATGCGCGAGGTCCTCCAACGTCGGGCGGCCGGGGACCGGGCCGCCGCGCTGGCCTTCGACGTGTACTGCCGGCGGATCACCGGGTACGTCGGCGCGTACTACGCGCTGCTCGGCCGGGTCGACGCGATCACGTTCACCGCCGGCGTGGGCGAGCACGCCGCGCCGGTGCGGGCCGCAGCGCTGGAAGGGCTGGCGAGGCTGGGCATCGCCGTGGACTCCGCCCGCAACGACGGCGACGGCGACCGGCTCATCTCGCCGGACGGCGCCGAGGTGAGCGTCTGCGTCATCCGCACCGACGAGGAACGGGAGATCGCCCAGCAGACCCGTGAGGTGGTCGACGGCGGCGGCTCGCGGCGCTAGCTAGGCGACGAGCCAGACGACGACGGCCACCAGGAGCACGACGGCCGCAGCCACGCCGATGATCAGCGGGAGGCGGGACGGCGACTCCGTCGACCCGGCGGCCTCCGGCGTCTGGGTGAACGCGCGGAACGCCTCGGTGTTGCCGCTGGGGTCCGTGTAGTTCTCAGCCATGCCGGTGACAGTAGCGAAGACGGCGTCGGCGTACCGTCCCGCCCACTCCGTCGGCCCGTGTCGACCCGGCCGGCGGAGTCGACCCACCCGGGTGGCGGGTGCAGCCGGGCCGGACGGCGGGCTCGCGGCACACCCCCTGGCACCTACGGTGAAGCCATGGGGGCGGGGCGGCTGATCGCCGTACTTGTGGTGTCGGCTCTGTTGGCTGGCTGCGCGCCTGCCACCGCCGCGCCGGGCGGGTCCGGCATCCCGGCGCCGGCGCGGCGGGCGCCCGAGGGGTCGTACGCCGTCGGCGTGCGTACGCTCACCCTCGATCCGCGCTCGGCGCGTCCCCTGCCGGTGACCATCTGGTACCCGTCGTCGACCGACGGGGTGGCCCCCGGGCGGTTCCCGGTGGTGATCTACAGCCACGGTCTGTTCAGCCGGCCCGAGTTGCACGCCGGGCTGACCACCCGGTGGGCGGCGGCCGGGTTCGTTGTTGCCGCCCCCGCGTACCCGCACACCCGACAGGGTGCCGCGCGGTTCACCCGGGCCGACGTCCGCAACCAGCCCGCCGACGGCTGGCGGCTCATCAGGCACCTGAGCCGCCTCGACAGCCAGCCCACCGATCCGCTCGCCGGCCACCTGGACCTCACGTCGATCGCCGCCGCCGGGCACTCCGCGGGCGGCTTCACCACCAGCGGCATGTTCGCCGAGGGCCACCCCGCCCGGCTGCGCTCCGGCATCGTGATCGCCGGTGGCGGACTGCCCGGCAGCTTCGCCGGGCCCGTCGCACCGCTGCTCTTCGTGCACGGTACGGCCGACCCGGTGGTGCCGCTTACTGTCGGCCGGGCCGCGTACGCGCGCGTACCGGGGCCGGCCGCGTTCCTCAGCCTGCTCGGTCAGGGCCACGGCGAATACCTGACACCGGGCAACCCGGGGTTCGCGGCGGTCCTCGCCACCACCATCGACTTCCTCCGGTGGACCCTCTACGGCGACCGGGCGGCGGGCGTACGCCTGCCCATCGGCGCCCGGACGCCCCTGACCCGCTACGAGTCCCGTCCGCCCCACTGACACCAACGCCCCGGCTCGCGAGCCGCCGATCGGTGCGGGGTGCAGCAGGCAGCCGGTTACACGGCCACCTGCCCAGCTCTCGGTGTGGTGTCGTCGCCGCCCTGGTGTTCGGTGCTGCCGTCCTGATCGAGCAGGTCCTCGTACACGCCGATCTTGAAGGTGATCAGGTCAAGACACTGGGCGAGCCGGCCCATCTGACCGGTGACGCGCTCGTGGTGCTCGCGCAGGAGCGCAAGCCGCTCCCGCTCGTTGCCGGCACCGTCGCGGACGAGGTCGGCGTAGCGCCGGAGCGCGGGCAGCGGCATGCCCGAGGCGCGGAGGATGATGCACACGGTCAGCCAGTCCACGTCGTCCTGGCTATAGACGCGACGCCCGCCAGGCCCACGGCGTACGGGGCTGACGAAGACGCCCTCCTGCTCGTAGAAGCGCAGCGCGTGCACGCTCAGACCGGTGCGCTCGGCGACCTGTCCAATGCTCAGAATCGCGGGGACGTCAGCCATGCCGTGCAGGGTAACGAGGGTTGACCTAGAGCCGGCTCTAGCTCCTACCGTTCCACGTGATCGTCACTGAATCACAGAGGAGCATCGCCATGCGCTACCGCACCCTCGGCGGCACCGGCATCGAGGTGAGCACCCACTGCCTCGGAACCATGATGTTCGGTGCCGTCGGCAACCCCGACCACGACGACTGCGTCCGCATCGTCCACACCGCCCTGGACCAGGGCATCAACTTCGTGGACACCGCCGACATGTACGGCCAGGGCGAGTCCGAACAAATTGTCGGGAAGGCGCTGCGGGGGCGGCGAGACGACGTCGTACTCGCCACCAAGGTGCACTTTCCGATGGGCGAGGGGCGCAACCGCGGTGGGAACTCGCGGCGGTGGATCCTCACGGCGGTCGAGGAAAGCCTCCGGCGTCTGGGCACCGACTGGATCGACCTCTACCAGATCCACCGCCCCGACCCCCGCACCGACATTGAGGAGACCCTCTCGGTACTCACCGACCTCGTACGCCAGGGCAAGATCCGTGCCTTCGGCTGCTCGACGTTCCCGGCCGAGGAGATCGTCGAGGCGCACCACGTCTCCGAGCGTCGGGGCCTCGGCCGGCTGCGTACCGAGCAACCGCCGTACTCGATCCTGGCCCGGGGAATCGAGGCCGCACTCCTGCCGGTCTGCCAGCGCTACGGCATGGGGGTGTTGGTCTGGAGCCCGCTCGCCTTCGGGTTCCTCACCGGCAGATACCGCAAGGGACAGCCCGTCGACCTGTCGACAGGGCGTGCCGTCCTGCGCCCGGCGCAGTTCGATCCCGCGATCGCCGAGAACACCGCCAAGCTCGACGTCGTCGAACAGCTCGTCAACCTCGCCGCACAGGTCGGCTGCACGCTGCCGCAGCTCGCCATCGCCTTCACGGTGGCCCATCCCGCCGTCACGTCGGCGATCATCGGGCCACGGAACAATGGGCAACTGGAGGATCTACTCAAGGGCGCGGCACTCACCCTCGACGACGCCGTCCTCGACCGGATCGACGAGATCGTGCCGCCTGGAACCAACATGTACAACCCCAACGCCGCCTTCCCGCCGCACGCACTCACCGACACCGCGCGCCGACGGCGGCCACTCTCCGAACGCGCCGCAGCGTGAGGTGGGTGGGTGACGGTGTCGGCACAGCACGCCCAACCCGGTGACCCCGGCAGGGCACAATGAGCCTCATGTCTCGTCGCGTCACCCCCACGCTGCTGGCCACCACTCTGCTCATGGCCGGTCTGGTCGGCTGCTCCTCCGACGCCCCGGAGAACGCGACCGCACCGGCGCCGGCCACGCCACCGCCCGCCGCCACCGCCACACCGACACCGCAGGTCCCCGCCGGGACCGCGCCGGAGACCGCCTTCGCTGTCGGCGTACGCCAGCTGAAGCTGAACCGGGACGGCCGTGCGCTTCCCGTCACGCTCTGGTACCCGGCGGCCGGGAAGGCGGGCGGCGCGGCGAAGCGGTCCGCGACTGCCGCGGAGGGCCGATTCCCGGTGGTGATGTTCAGTCACGGCCTCACCGGTCACCCGGACGACTACGCCCCGTTGCTGACCCGGTGGGCGACGGCGGGATTCGTCGTGGCTGCGCCGGTCTTCCCGCACACCTCACGGGGCAGCGACGGCAAGCTCGTCGACGTGCTCAACCAGCCGGCCGACGTGTCGTACGCGCTGACGCAGGTTCTCAACCTCGACGCCAAGGCCGGCGACGGCCTGCGCGGCCGGCTGGCCACCGACCGGGTGGCGGCGGCAGGGCACTCGGCCGGCGGGGTGACCACCATCGGTCTCTTCACCGGCGCCCGGGACGAGCGGCTGGACGCCGGGGTCGTGTTCGCCGGTACTGCCGTCGGCGTGGGCACCGCCTTCGCGGGTGCCGCCGCCCCGCAGTTGTTCGTGCACGGCGAGTTGGACGAGGTCGTCGACTACGCGGCAGGCAAGGCCGTCTACGACAAGGTGCCCTGGCCGAAGGCGCTGCTGAGCCTGCCCAAGGGCGACCACGGGCGCGGGCTGCTCGGCGACGTCAAGACGCTGCGGGTCGTCTCGGACACGTCCATCGAGTTCCTCCGCTGGTCGCTGTACGGCGACGCCGCGGCCAAGGAACGCCTCTCCACGGGTGCCGAGCGCGGCGACCTGGCAACCTTCGACGATCACCTCTGAGCCCTGCGCAGCGCCGGACCGCGCTGCGCGCCGCACCGCGCTGCGCGCCGCTCAAGATCCGCGCAATAACCAGGAAGTAGTGGCCTCCGGCATCGCCGGAAGCCACTACTTCCACGATGTTGCGCCAGGCCGGGCCACGCCCGACAGCACGCGGACCACGCCGGGACAGCAGCCTGTCAGGCCGTGTGGTCGATGACGATCTTGCCGAAGGCCTCTCCGGAGTGCAGGCGGGCGAAGGCGTCCTCGACCCTGCTGAACGGGACCACGCTGTCCACCACCGGGCGCACCTCGTTCTCGGCGCAGAACGCCAGCAGCTCGTACAGCTCACCGGGGGTGCCCATCGAGGTGCCCAGGATCTCCAGCTGCATGGCGAAGACGCGCCGGAGGTTGATCGACGGCTGGTGCCCGGCGGTCGCGCCGGACACCACGATCCGGGCCGTCGGCGCGGCCGACTTCAGCGAGTGGTCGAAGGTGGCGGCGCCGACCGTCTCGATCACCACGTCGACCCGCTCCGGGAGCCGGGCACCCGGCTCGAAGGCGGTCGCGCCGAGCGCGGTGATCCGCTCCCGCTTGCCGGCGTCGCGGCTGGTCGCGTACACCCGCTTGCCCATTGCGACGGCGAGCGCGACGGCCGCGGTGGCGACGCCACCGCCAGCGCCCTGGACCAGCACGCTGTCCGCGTCCGCGACGCGGCCCTTGGTGGTGAGCATCCGCCACGCGGTCAGCCAGGCCGTGGGCAGGCACGCTGCGTCGGTCGCCGCCAGGCCCTCGGGCAGCGGGATCAGATTCGACCGGGGTACGGCGACCCGCTCCGCGAGCGTCCCGGCGAAGTGCTCGGAGAGGATCGACACGCCGCGCGGGTCACCCGGCGTGACGACCACCGGGTAGACGACGACGTCGTTGCCTTCCGGGTCCGTGGCGACCGCGTCGCAGCCGAGGATCATCGGCAGCTGGGCCTCGGTGAGCCCCACCCCGCGCAGCGACCAGAGGTCGTGGTGGTTGAGCGAGCTGGCCCGGACCTGCACTGTCACCCAGTCGTCCTCCGGGTGGGTCGGCTCGGGTCGCTCACCGACGGTGAGCGCGGCGAGGGGATCGGCGTCGTCGAGTCGGGAGGCAAAGGCAGCACGCATGATCGGCACGGTAACAAGCTGAGCGGCCGTTAAGAAGGGCCCTTCCCACGCCCTAGGCGTGAGAAAGGCCCTTCTCCTTTCGACGTGGGCCAGCAGGTCAACGGCGGGCGACGCCGTCGCGACGGGCCGCCTCGGCGACGGCTTCGGCGACGGCGGGAGCGACGCGCGGGTCCAGTGGCGACGGGACGATCGCGTCGGCGGTCAGCGACTCGGCCACCACGCCGGCGATGGCGTCAGCGGCGGCGACCTTCATCCCCTCGGTGATCCGGGTGGCCCGCGCGTCCAGCGCACCGCGGAACACACCGGGGAAGGCAAGCACGTTGTTGATCTGGTTGGGGTAGTCGCTGCGCCCGGTCGCGACCACCGCTACGTGCCGGGCTGCCACGTCGGGGTGCACCTCCGGCGTCGGGTTGGCCAGCGCGAACACGATCCCGTCGGGTGCCATCCCGGCGACCGCGGCCTCCGGGATCTGGCCGCCGGAGACGCCTATCAACACGTCCGCGCCACGCAGCGCCTCGGTGATGTCGCCGTGCCGGCCGGCGGCGTTCGTGCTCGCCGCCAGCTCGGCCTTGGTGCCGGTCAGCTCGGTGCGGTGCCGGCCGATGATCCCCTTGGAGTCGCAGACGACCACCTGATCGGGGTTGACTCCACCGGCGATCAGCATCTTGGTCACGGCGACGCCTGCGGCGCCCGCGCCGCTCACCGCCACCCGCAGGTCGCCGAGCTTGCGGTCGAGCAGGCTTGCGGCGTTACGCAGCGCAGCGAGCACCACGATCGCGGTGCCGTGCTGGTCGTCGTGGAAGACCGGGATGTCCAGCGCCTCGTCCAGCCGCCGCTCCACCTCGAAGCAGCGCGGCGCGCTGATGTCCTCAAGGTTGATTCCGCCGAACGACGGTGCCAGCGCCTTCACCACGGCGACGATCTCGTCGACGTCCTGGGTGTCCAGGCAGATCGGCACCGCGTCCACCCCGGCGAACTGCTTGAACAGCACCGCCTTGCCCTCCATCACCGGCAGCGAGGCGCGCGGGCCGATGTTGCCGAGCCCGAGCACCGCCGAACCGTCGGTTACCACTGCCACCGCGTGCGACGCCCACGTGTAGTCGTCGGCCAGCTCGGGGTCGGCCGCGATCGCTTCACAAACCAGGGCGACCCCAGGGGTGTACGCGAGGGAGAGGTCCTCCCGGCTGGTGAGTGGCACCGTCGAGGCGACGGCCATCTTGCCGCCCACGTGCAACTGGAAGACGGGATCGGCGGGGTCCACGGTGGACGAAGGCATGGTGGTGACTCCAGGATCTGGCGAACAGATGGGGCGGCCGGGCCTCGCCGCGAGGTGGGCAGCGAGCGTGGCGCGCGGTGCGGGGGGTCACCCGGGCACTTTCCGAGCATAGTGTCGACACCGCCGCCCGGATGTGAGCAGGGTCATAAACGGTGACGGGACACCCGTCCGGGACGCGGCCAGTAGCGGGCCACCACCCTCCCCCGCACATCGGCCACCCCGTACGCCCGGGAGTCGTCGGTGACAAGGTCGTTGTCGCCGCGCAGCCACCAGCCGCCGTCCTGAGGTCGGACCGCCCGCTTGACGACCAGCAGTTCGGGGCGCGTCCGGAATACCGCGACCACCACGTCACCGGGACGAACAGGGCGGCCTCCCGGGCGGACCAGCACCGCGTCGCCGTGCCGCAGCGTCGGGGCCATGGAGGGCCCGGTCACCAGGACAGCGGTCAGCGGCCACCGCAGCCGGGGAGCTTCCGCTGGTTGATCGGCGCGCACTGGTTTCACCTCCAGCCCGCTCGGGGAGCAATCTCAGGAGTAATGTCGCCTTTGATCATCGCAAACCTGCCATGGAGGATCCCGATGCGACTTTCCCGCATCCTTGCGCCCCGCGTCACCGCGAGCGCTCACTGCGACCTGCCGTGCGGCGTCTACGACCCGGCTCAGGCTCGGATCGAGGCCGAGTCGGTCAAAATGATCTGCGAGAAGTACCAGGCGAACACCGACCCGGAGTTCCGCACCCGGGCGGTCATCATCAAGGAACAGCGCGCCGAGCTGGTCAAGCACCACCTGTGGGTGCTGTGGACGGACTACTTCAAGGCGCCCCACTTCGAGAAGTACCCGAACCTGCACACCCTGTTCAACGAGGCCACCAAGCTCGCTGGCGCCGGTGGCGTCAAGGGCAGCCTGGACCCGGCCACCGCCGACCAGCTGCTCGCGAAGATCGACGAGATCTCGAAGATCTTCTGGGAGACCAAGAAGGCGTGACGTCTCCCGTCATTCCGACGATCCGGCCGGCACGTCCCGAGGACGTGCCGGCCGTCGTCGACATGGTGCACGAGCTGGCGGAGTACGAACGTGCTCCCGACGAGTGCCACCTCACCACCGACCAGCTGACCTCTGCTCTGTTCGGCACGGCCCCCGCGCTCTTCGGCCACGTCGCGGTCGACGAGCAGGACGTACCGGTCGGCTTCGCCCTGTGGTTCCTGAACTTCTCCACCTGGGCCGGGGTGCACGGCATCTACCTTGAGGACCTCTACGTACGACCGGCCGCCAGGGGCACCGGCGCGGGCCGCCTGCTGCTCGCCACCCTTGCCGACATCTGCGTCCAGCGGGGCTACCGGCGGTTGGAGTGGTGGATGATCAACTGGAATCCGGCGGCCGGCTTCTACGCCTCGATCGGCGCCGAACAGATGAGCGAGTGGGTCCCCTACCGCCTCAGTGGCGACGCGCTGAACGACCTGGCCGCGCAAGTGCGAGCCGCCGCGGCGCGCCCGAACCATTGACCGGGTAGAGTCCCCGACCGGGGGGATGAGGCGTGACTCAAC
This sequence comes from Micromonospora sp. DT68, assembly GCF_049847245.1. Lineage (NCBI taxonomy): Bacteria > Bacillati > Actinomycetota > Actinomycetes > Micromonosporales > Micromonosporaceae > Micromonospora > Micromonospora sp. DT68. Next base: position 496,612 of record NZ_JBNCNZ010000002.1, on the reverse strand, counting down.
TGACCGGCCAGCCAGCGACCGACGACGACGTGGTGCACCTCACCGTGCCCGCCGACGGCGGTTACCTTGGCGTGCTCCGCACCGCCACCGCCGGCCTCGCGGCCCGGTTGCAGTTCGCGCTCGACGAGATCGAAGATCTGCGGATCGCTGTCGACGAGGCGTGCGCCATGCTGCTCGCCATCGCCACCCGGGACGCCGAGTTGGAGTGCCGGTTCTCGGTGACCGACGACGCCCTGACCGTCGAGGTGACAGTGCCGACGGTGCGGGGTGCCACGCTGCCCGGCGAGTCGTCGTTCGCCTGGAAGGTGCTCACCGCCCTCACCACCTCGGCGGCTGCCACGGCCGCCGACGGCCGGGCGACGATCTCGTTGCTCACCCGCCGCTCCAGCGCCCTCTGACCAGCCCACCGCGGGGCCGGGTCACTCGAAGCCGAGGGCCCGCGTTGTCGGAGGGCTCACCAGGAGCCAGGCGACGCCGAGGCCGAGCGCCATCAGCGGCACGCCCAGCCAGCCCAGACCGGCCTGGATCATGAACCACCCGATCGGCAGCAGCATCAGCTGAAGCACGATCGCGGGGGCACGTGCGCCGGCCCGGCGGCGCAGCAACGCACGGCCCAACGCCCACAGCGCGACTGCCGCGCCGATGGCGAACGCCGTCACCAACAACGCCGACGGGAGGTCGGTGGTGGTGGCGGTGATGTCGGCCCAGACCAGCCACGCGGCGATCAGCCCGACGGCGACCGCCTCCGCCCACAGCAGCCGAACCGCCCAGCGGAGTGTGACGGGAATCGGAGCCGAGTCGATGGTCACGCGCGCCACGATACCTGGGCTACCGGAAGGTACAGTGCCGCCCATGCGGGCCGTCCTGGTGGTCAATCCGAAGGCCACCACTACCAGCGAACGCAGCCGGGACGTGCTTGTCCGAGCGCTGCGCAGCGAAGTCGATCTCAGTGTGCGCTACACCCGCCGTCGCGGGCACGGCATGACGCTGGCGCGGGAGGCCGCCGCCGAGGGGGTCGGCCTCGTCGTCACCCTCGGTGGCGACGGCACTGTGAACGAGGTGGTGAACGGCCTGATGGCGGCCGAACCACCAGCGGGTCCGCCGGGCGCCTCGATGGCCGACCGGTTGCCCGCGCTGGCCACCGTTCCGGGTGGCTCGACAAACGTGTTCGCCCGTGCGTTGGGCCTGCCCCGGGAATGGCCGGAGGCGACCAGCATGATCCTCGAAGGGCTGCGCCTGGGCCGGCAGCGGACGGTCGGGCTGGGCCTCGCCGACGACCGCTACTTCACCTTCTGCGCCGGGTTCGGGCTGGACGCCGCCGTGATCCATCGGGTGGAGCAGGCTCGACGGCGGGGCCGCGTCTCCACGCCGGGGCTCTACCTTCGCTCGATCATGAACCAGTATTTCCTCGCCTCGGACCGGCGGCATCCGGCCATCAGCCTGGAGCGCCCCGGTGAGCCGGCGGAGGACGAGCTGGCGACGGTCATCATCCAGAACACCGCCCCGTGGACGTACCTGGGTGATCGGGAGGTCAACCCGAACCCGGACGCGTCGTTCGACCTCGGGCTGGATGTGCTGGCATTGCGTCAGCTCCGTGTGGCTAGCACAACACGGACAGTGACTCAATTCCTGTCCCGGAAGCCGGATCGCACCGGCCGGCAGGTGTTACGACTCCATGACACTGCGGAGTTCACGCTGCTCTCCAGCCGTCCGCAGGCGTTCCAGTTGGACGGCGACTATCTTGGCGAGCGGGAGAAAGTCAGATTCACATCCATTCCCGCCGCACTGAGAGTAATCTACTAGGTCTCGGGTACTGCCCTAGGTCGACGCGGCAACCGCAACCGCGACGGCGGCCACCGCCACACCGAGGGGCAGGTGCCGGAAATGCCAGCAATGTCACGCGGACTGTACTATATTGATCCACGGCTGTGGCACGGCGGGTAACCAGGAAGGTGCTGGAACCCGGACAAATGGGTTGTGGGCTTGCTCACCGCATGGAGTTTTTCCGAGCGTCACCCTTGACATCACGAGCGTTCGTGAAAGTATTCACAAGCGAACTTGAGTTACCGGGACATTGCGCGGATACGCTCGGCTGGCCGAGCTGTTCCAGCAGGTCCCCGGACTAACTGCCTGCTCACGCATTGCCGAATGGTCAGACGCGAACAGTCACCATCGGCATTGCGTATGCATATAGGAAAAGCACCACCAGCAATACATTGCCACCCATCCAGAATGAGGAGTGTTGCCGCCATGGACTGGCGTCACCATGCTGTCTGCCGCGACGAGGACCCGGAGCTGTTCTTCCCGATTGGGACGTCCGGACCGGCTCTCCTGCAGGTCGAGCAGGCCAAGGCCGTCTGCAGGCGCTGCTCCGTGACCGACCAGTGCCTGCAGTGGGCGCTTGAGTCGGGTCAGGACGCCGGCGTCTGGGGCGGGATGAGCGAAGAGGAGCGGCGGGCCGTCAAGCGGCGCGGCGGCCTCCGGGTGCTGCGCGCTCACTCCGCCTGATTTCCCAACGACAAAAGCTGTACGCCCCAGCGGGTCCGCCCGCCGGGGCGTACAGCTTTTTGACCCGTCAGACAGTTGGCGAAATGCCACTGTGGTCATCGACCCGTCGCAATACCAACCCGGCCAACTCCGGCGCGTCGGTCAACGGGGTAGCCACCGTCACCGCACCGGCCGCCAGAGCCGCCTCGGCCACCGCGTCGTAGAACAGGCCGGGCGCCAGGAAGTACGCGGCGACCGCCACCCGGCTGGCACCGGCCTCCCGCAACCGCGACACCGCTGCATCTGTCGCCGGTGGGGCCGCCGAGGCGTACGACACACGGCAGGGCACTCCGAAATCCGCGCTGAGCGCGTCCGCCACCCGCCCCACCGAGCCACGCGCCCGTGCGTCCCGGGTGCCTGCGGCGGCCAACACCAGCGCGTCGAAACGATCCGGACCGACCTGACCGAGCCGACGGCGCAACCCGGCCAGCAGCAGCGGATCCACAGTCCCGCCCGCAGGGCCGAGCACGTCGGTCACGCGTACCGCGAGGGTGGGCGCCGCCTTCGTCGCGGCGGCGACGGCCGCGGGGATGTCCACCCGGCGGTGGTACGCGGCGGTCAACAGCAGCGGCACCACCACAGCGCGCCGGTGCCCTGCCACGGCGAGCGCCCGCAACACCTCTGTCGGACCCGGCTCGGTGTGGTCCAGCCAGCTTGGATGGACCACAAGCCCGGGTCGGGCCGCTGACACCGCCCCGGCCAGCGCCCGGGTGGCCTCGGCAGCTCGTGGATCACGGCTGCCGTGGGCGACAAGCACCACAGGCGGCGCCCCGCCGGCCAGTGGCGCGCCGGTCGGGGTCGCCGAAACGGAGGTCAGACGTGCAGCCCGCACTCGGTCTTCTCGAACATGGCCCACCGGCCAGCCCGTGGGTCCTCACCGGCCTTGGTACGTCGGGTGCACGGCCAGCAGCCGATCGACCCGTACCCCTGCTTGAACAGCTCGTTGACCGGGACGTTGAAGCGGGCGATGTAGGAATCCACATCCGCTTGCGACCAGGCCGCGATCGGGTTGACCTTCACCCTGCCGCGCCGTGAGTCGAAGGTCACGACCGGCGTGTTGGCACGCGTCGGCGACTCGTCCCGGCGCAGGCCGGCGGCCCAGGCGTCGTACCCGGACAGGGCGCGCTCCAGCGGCTCCACCTTGCGCAACTGGCAGCAGTCGTCCGGCGACTTGTTGAACAGTCGCGGGCCGTACTGACCGTCCTGCTGCCCCACTGTGAGCCGGGGCCGGATCGACCGGACGTTCACCGGGAGCGTCCGGGCCACCTCGTCGCGCACCCGCAGCGTCTCCGGGAAGTGCAGGCCGGTGTCGAGGAAGACCACGTCCACCCCCGGGGCGACCCGGGACACCAGGTGGGCCAGCACGGCGTCCGCCATCGAGCTGGTCACGCAGAACCGGTCGCCGAAGGTCTGCGCCGCCCAACGGGCGATCTCCAGCGCCGGGGCGCCCTCCAACTCCCGACCGGCCTGCTCGGCGAGCGCGCGCAACTCCTGGGGGCTACGACGGGTCGGGTCGGCCGGCGTCGGCCCGCCCGGGCCGACCAGGCCCAGGCCTGCGGCGGAGACGAGGCTCATCGGGACACCGCCCGCGACAGCAGACCGGTGAACTTCACGGCGAAGACCCGGGTGCAGGCGTGGCACTCCCAGGCGCCGTGCCCCGACTCGTGCGGCCGCAGGTCTTCCTCGCCGCAGTACGGGCAGTACAGAGGTGCCGCTCGGTTCTCGCTGCTCACCGCAGTTCCTCCTCGTCGACTCTGATCACCCAGTTGGCGAACGTCTCGCCAGTGCTCCGGCCAGCCAGGTAGCGGCGGGCCAGCCGTTCCACGTACTCCGGAAGCTCGTCGGCGGTGGTCTTCAAGCCCCGCAGCTTGCGACCGAAACCGGCGGTCTGCCCCTGCGCCATGCCCAGGCCGCCGCCCAGGTGCACCTGGAAGCCCTCCACCTGCCGGCCGTCCGGGCCGACAACCAGCTGACCCTTGAGGCCGATGTCGGCCACCTGGGTACGCGCGCACGCGTTCGGGCAGCCGTTGATGTGGATCGAGATGTCCGCGTCGAAGTCCCGCAGCCGCTGCTCCAGCCGGGCCACCAACTCCTCGCCACGGGCCTTCGTCTCGACGATCGCCAACTTGCAGTACTCGATGCCGGTGCACGCCATGGTGCCGCGCCGCCAGGCCGACGGCCGGGCCTCCAGGCCGATCCCCCGCAGCGCGTCGACAAGCGACTCCGTCCGCTCCGACGGCACGTCGAGCACCAGCAGCTTCTGGTACGGGGTGAGGCGCACCCGGTCGCTGCCGTGCGCCTCCACCACGTCGGCCAACTGGCTCAACTGCGCGCCGGAGACCCGCCCGACCACCGGCGCGGCACCCACGTAGTACCGCCCGTCGGACTGCTCGTGCACGCCCACGTGATCGATCGGCTTCGACGGCAGAACGGGCGCCGGACCGTCGAGCAGCGTGCGACCCAGGTATTCCTTCTCCAACACCTCGCGGAAGCGCTCCACGCCCCAGTCGGCCACCAGGAACTTCAGCCGTGCCCGGTTACGCAGCCGGCGGTAGCCGTAGTCGCGGAAGATCCCCACCACCCCGGCCCACACGTCCGGCACCTCGGCCAGCGGCACCCAGACGCCGAGCCGCTGGGCGAGCATCGGATTTGTGGAGAGCCCTCCACCGACCCAGACGTCGAAGCCCGGGCCGTGCTCGGGGTGGTCGACACCGAGCAAGGCGATGTCGTTCGACTCGTACGGGGTGTCCACCAGCCAGGAGATGGACGTCTTGAACTTGCGGGGCAGGTTGGAGAACTGCTTGTCACCGACGTACCGGGCGACGATCTCGTCGATCGCCGGGGTCGGGTCGAGCACCTCCTCGCGGGCCACGCCGGCGACCGGGCTGCCCAGCACGATCCGGGGGCAGTCTCCGCACGCCTCGGTGGTCTGGAGGCCGACCGACTCCAGTCGACGCCAGATCTCCGGCATGTCCTCGACCCGGATCCAGTGGTACTGGATGTTCTGCCGGTCGGTGATGTCGGCGGTGTCCCGGGCGAACTCCCGGGAGATGTCCGCGATCACCCGCAGCTGCGCCAGGCTGAGCTGCCCGCCGTCGATGCGGACCCGGAGCATGAAGAACTCGTCCTCCAGCTCGTGCGGCTCCAGCACTGCGGTGCGCCCGCCGTCGATGCCGGCCTTGCGCTGCGTGTAGAGACCCCACCAGCGGAACCGGCCACGCAGGTCCTGCGGGTCGATGGAAGCGAAGCCGCGGTGCGCGTAGATGGTTTCGATGCGGGCCCGGACGTTGAGCGGGTCGTCGTCCTTCTTGATGCGCTCGTTGGGGTTGAGCGGCTCGCGGTGGCCGAGCGCCCACTGACCCTCACCCCGGGGCTTGCGCGGCGCCCGGGCCGGGCGTGCCGTCGAATCTCCGGAACGGGCCGGGATGCTGCTGACCGCCATCGCGGCGTCCTCCGTTGTCTGCTGTGCCTCGGGCACGCGGGGCGCGACGGCCGGCCCGGCGAGCGGGCGGGACAACGGTGTCTGAGACAGCCGGCGCGGAGCGCGCCCGAGACAGATGGGTCGGGCGTCGTCAGTAGGCCGGACAGATCGCGCTGCGCACGCGGCCGTAATCGACGTGGCGGCGAGCCACGAAGCGGCGGACGACAGCGGCGGTCATGGGCTCATGCTGCCACACCCGATGAGGGCCGGCCAATGTCCACGTGTGGGATCCCACATCACGGACCGAGACGCCTCCACTACCCCGCGATCTTGCACTTACTGCCTCGACATAAGAGGCACTCCACTCATATCGGGGACCGAAAGTGCAAGATCGACGCGAGTTGGTGGGGCGACATCGGCGTGGCGCTGTTGCGGGCTGAGCTTGTGGGGCGGTTACGCGTGGCAGGCTCGAGGCTGTGGGCGGATTGTCCGAGAAGTCGATCAGGGGCCTACCGGTCTGGTTTCCTCCGGCGCTGCTGACCCTGGCGGTGACACTGACAGGGCTGGGATCGGCGCAGCTCTGGCGCGACGAACTGGCCACCTGGAGCGCCGCCACCCGGTCACCGGGCGAGCTGGCCCGGCTGGCGGGCACCATCGACGCCGCCACCGGCCCGTACTACCTGCTCATGCACGGCTGGGTCACGGTCGCCGGTGACTCCACGGTCGCCCTGCGCCTGCCAGCGGCCCTGGCGATGACCGTCGCCGCCGGGCTGCTCGCCGTGCTCGGCGAGCGGCTGGTCGACCGGCGCATCGGGCTGTTCGCCGGGCTGCTGTTCGCGGTGCTCCCCGGCACCTCCCGCTACGGTCAGGAAGCCCGCCCGTACGCCCTGGCCACCGCGCTCGCGGTGCTCGCGACCCTGCTGCTGGTGACAGCGCTGCGCCGGCCGGGTTGGGCCCGCTGGGTCGGGTACGCCGCAGCGGTGGCCGCGCTCGGGCTCACCCACCTGATAGCGCTCACCCTGCTGGCCGCGCACGCGCTTGTCGTGCTGATCACCTGGTGGAGAGGCCCCGCCGCAGCCGGCATCACGGCACCGGTCGCCGGGCCCGCGCCGGGCGCCAGACGGGCACCGGTCGCCGGGCCCGCGCCGGGCGCCAGACGGGCACCGGTCGCCGGGCCCGCGCCGGACGGCGAGGCGGCACCGGCCGGCAGGCACCCCGGGGTGATCGGAGGACCCGGCGGTCGGGACCGGCGACTGTGGCGGTGGGTGGTGGCCCTGGTGCCTGCCGCGCTGGTGGTGACTCCCCTGCTGCTGCGTGCCCGCACGCAACGCTCCCGGCAGCTGAGCTGGGTCTCCCCGGCCCGACTGGACGACCTGAGCGCACTGCCCGGCGGGGTGGCTCAGAGCAGCGTGGTGGGTGGCCTGGTGGTCGGGGTCGCCGCGCTCGGGGCGGCCCGGCTCGGGCGGCGCGCCCTGCTACCGGTGAGCGCGCTGCTCCTGCCCGTCGCGCTGCTCTTCGCCGCTGGCGCGGTCGTACCGCTGTGGGTGCCGCGGTACCTGGTCTTCGTGGTGCCCTTCGCCTGCCTGCTGGCCGGCGCGGCACTGGCCGGGGTGTCCGCGCCGGCCGCGCTGGCAGTTGTGGTCCTGGCCGGCCTGCTCGGCTTGCCCGATCAGACCGCGCTGCGGCGCACCCACGAGTGGCCCCGCAGCGCACCGGTGGACTACGCGGGGGCGGCGCGGGTGATCACCGACGGTCAGCGGCCGGGCGACGCGGTGGTCTACTCGCCCCGGGACAGTTGGCTGTTCCTCGACCTGGGCATCGGGTACCACCTCGACGACCCGCCACGCGACGTCCTGGTCACCGAGGACGAGGTCCGCCGCGGCGACCTCTGGGCGGCCGAGTGCGCGCAGCCGGCGCAGTGCCTCGCCGGCACGTCACGGGTCTGGCTGGTCGTCGCCGGGCGTCGTGCCGAGCCCCTGGCCGGCCTACAGGGGCCCAAGGGCGACGCGTTGCGCGCGGACTTCACTGTCGCGCAGGTCTGGCAACGCCCCGGCCTGACCGTCGCACTCCTGACCCGCCGCAGCGCCTCCTGACCGATGACGCCGCTTGGCGTCAGACCTGCGAGCGCCCGTCGGGGGCGCTGCGGGCCAGCGGGACGACAAGCAGCGCCTCGGTGCCTCCGTTCGCGCCGGCCCGAAGCTCGATGGTGCCGCGCAGTTCCCCGGTGACCAGGGCCCGGACGATCTGGAGGCCGAGCCGGCTGGCGCGTTCCGCGTCGAAGTCCGGCGGCAGCCCGCGCCCGTTGTCCGTCACCGACACGTGCAGCATCTTGCGGAACCGGTGCGCCGAGACCACCACCTCCGGCCGGCCGGACGCGTCGTCGACAGTCGACACCCCGACCGAAGCGGCGTCGGTCTCGTCGGTCTCGTCGGCCGGCGGGAAGCCGTGCTCGACGGCGTTGAGCAGCAGTTCGTTGAGGACCATCACCAGTGAGGTGGCGATCTCCGCCGGCAGCACGCCGAAGCTGCCCTGGCGGCGCATGCCGACGCTCACCTCGGTGGCGGCGACCTCGGTGGCCGCGCTTGCCACGCGGTCGACGATGCCGTCGAACTCGACAGCCTCATCGCTGGACATGGAGAGCGTCTCGTGCACCAGCGCGATCGAGGCGACCCGGCGGACCGACTCCTCCAGTGCGACACGTGCCTCCGGCATGGCCACCCGGCGAGCCTGCAACCGCAACAGCGCGGCGACAGTCTGGAGGTTGTTCTTCACCCGGTGGTGGATCTCCCGGATGGTGGCGTCCTTGGTGATCAGCGCCCGGTCCCGACGGCGTACCTCGGTGATGTCCCGGACCAGCACGAGCGCCCCGATCGGCACCCCGGCGGGCATCAGCGGCAGCGCGCGGGTCAGCATCGTGGCCCCGCGCGCGTCGATCTCCCGCCGGGGCGGCGCCTCACCGCGTAACGCGGCCAGGATGCCGTTCGCGGCTTCGGTGCCGTCAAGCGGGTCGCCGGCCAGCCGCCGGTGCAGCACGGCCAGGTCCTCGCCCACCAGGTGGGAGGCGTAGCCCAACCGCCGGTACGCGGACTGGGCGTTCGGGCTGGCGTAGGTCACCTTGCCGCCGGCGTCCAGCCGGACGAGGCCATCACCGACGCGGGGCGCGGAGGTGGTCTCCCCCGGGTGCCGGGGCGGCGGGAAGGTGCCGTCCGCGATCATCTGGGCCAGGTCGTCGGCAGTTGTCAGGTAGTTGAGCTCCAACTGGCTGGGCGTACGCGCGGTGGAGAGGTTGGTGTCCCTGCCCACCACGGCGATCACGTCGCCGGCCTCACCCTCGGCGGTACGCAGCCGGACCGGGATCGCCTCGTGCCGGGCCGGTACGTCGCCGTACCAGACCGGGTCGCCCTCCCGCCAGATCCGACCCTGGGAGTACGCGACCCCCAGATGCGCCACCTCGGGCCCGCCGATGATCCGCCCCACCTGGTCGTCCTGGTACGCGGTGGGGGCGGTCGTCGGACGGACCTGGGCGACGCAGAGGAACGTGCCGTCGGCGTCGACCGGCACCCAGAGCAGCAGGTCGGCGAAGGACAGGTCGGACAGCAACTGCCAGTCACCGGCTATCCGGTGCAGGTGGTCGATGTCGGCCGGTCGGAGATGGGTGTGCTCCTCGGCGAGGTCGCGCAACGTGGACACGTGACCAGCCTGCCACGCCGCGCCTCACATCGTCGCGGTGACCTTCTTCAACCCGCGCGGCGCGTCCGGATCCTCGCCCCGGGCCAGCGCCAACGCCAACGCCAACCGCTGCAACGGCAGGATGTCCAGCAGCGGCGCGTACCGCTCGTCGACCTCGGGGACGGCGAGTCGGGTGGCCCCCGGCACGTCGGCGGAGCCGACCACCACGACGTCCGCGCGGCGCTCACCGAGGCGGGGCAGCACCTCACCCATCGACCGGCCGCCGGGGCCGGACCCGACCACGGCAAGCACCGGGACCTCCGGGTCGGTCATGGCGAGCGGGCCGTGCAGCAGGTCGGCGCCGGAGAACGCCAGCGCCGGCAGGTACGAGGTCTCCATCAGCTTCAGCGCGGCCTCGCGGGCGGTCGGGTACGCGTACCCGCGGCCGGTGGTGACCAGTTGCTGCGCGAACCGGTAGCGCGGTGCGAGCTGGGCCGGGGTGTCGTCGGCGAGGGTCCGGGCGGCCAGTTCGGGCAGCGCGGCGAGCGCCTCCCGTTCGGCGGCCGGGAGCACGCCGTCGCCGGCCCGGATGCCCTCCACGAGCATGAGCAGGGCGAGCAGCTCGGCTGTGTACGTCTTGGTGGCGGCGACCGCCCGCTCGTGCCCGGCGGCGATGTCGATGCTCAGCTCGGCCGTCTCGGTCAGCGGCGAACCGGGGGCGTTCGTCACCGCGAGGGTGAGCGCACCGGAGGCGCGTGCGGCGCGCAACACCTCGCTCAGGTCGGGTGAGCCGCCGCTCTGGCTGACGCCGACGACGAGCGCGTCGGACAGGTCGGGACGGGCGCCGAACAGTGTGACGACGCTCGGCGACGCGAGCCCGGCGGGCAGGCCGAGCCGGATCTCGGTCAGGTACGCCCCGTAGAGGGCCGCGTGGTCGGAGGTGCCCCGGGCGGTGAAGACCACGTGTCGTGGGCGCCGCTCGGCGACCACTGCCGCGACCCTGGCGATCGCCTCGGCGTTGACGGTGGAGAGCAGCCGCTCGTAGCCGTCCGGCTGCTCGTCGATGTCGGCGGTCATCCCGGCCCCTGCACGTGTCACGAACACTCCCCTCCTGCGCGATTGCCGCGCGCTTCCTGCTCAGTCTTGCACGTTTCCTTTGGTCCGAGCAATTGAACGAGCATCAGTGCGCAGGCGATCACCTAAACCCCTCAATATCAACTACGCTGTGCGGGCTGTTTCGCTGCGACGAGAGGACGACGTGCCAGAGGGAAGGGACGACCCCGCGCTTTCCGCGACGGAGGAGCTGGCCCTGGCCCGGCTGGCACTTGACGAGGGCGACCTACGCCACGCCGCCGACCACCTGGCCAGCGCGCTGGCGCGGGCACCCACACTGCCGGAGGTGCACGAGACGCTGGCCCGGCTGGCCGCGGCCGACGGCGGCGGGCTCGACCTCTTTCCGATCACCCACCACACCTTCGTCGGCTCCGTCGTGGCCCGGGCCCACCTGCTGGCCGCCGCCGGCCGCCCCGCGGAAGGGCTGGAACTGCTCGCCGCCGCCACCGGCCACGCACCCGGGGCACAGTGGGCCGGCGTGCCCTGGGTGACCGCGTCGGAACTGGTCGAGCGGCTGGACCCGGAGCACATCGCCCGGGTCCTCATGCAGGTCTGCGCCGCGCTGCCCGACCCGGTGCCCCGCGCCGGCCGGAACGCACTGAGCCCGTACCTCACGCTGGCCCGCAACGCCGCCACCGTCCACCCCGAGCACGGCCTTCTGCTGGGCGCGGCGTCCGCGCTGGCCCGGCGGCTCGGCGAGGTCCCGCTGGCGATCCGCTGGGCCAGCCGAGGGGTACGGTTCCAGCCGTCGAAGATGGGCGAGGTCTGGCTCGGGTACGCGTACCGCAGCGCGGGCCGGACCCGTGAAGCCCTCGCCGCCCTCTACCGGGCCGTCGAGCGGGACCCCGACGACCTGGCCATCTACGCCGACATCGCGGGCACCCTGGCCGACACCGGCCGGCTCGACGAGGCGCTGGAATGGACCGAGCGGGCGCTGGCCCGCGACCCGTCGTTCGACTGCGCCGTGCACACCGCCCACCGCCTGCGGCACCTGCGCGACGGCGACCTGTCCCACCTCGTCGCGCTCGCCGACTTCATCCGTGACCACCCGGACGACAGTCACGAGCACGGCGACCTTGCCCAGTGCTGCCGGGGCCGGCCCTGGCTCGGGCAGTTGACGCCGGCCGGCGGGCCGCTTGTCGACGCGCTGCGCCAGGCGGTCGCCGACGACGACAACGGTCTCGGCAGCGCCGTACGCCTCACGGCGGTAGCCCCGCCGAGCGCCCTGCGTACGGCCACGTCGGTGGCGCCCGGGCTGCGGATCGAGGTGACGGGCACACCGGAGCCGGACCCGCGCGAGCCCCGGCGGGCGTCCGCCCAGCGGCTGTGGAACTTCGCGGAGAACGTGCCGACGCCCGCCCTGCCGGCGCCCTCGGCGGCGGCGGTCGAGCGCATCGGTCAGGTGGCCCATCCGGCCTGGCCGCACCCGCCGGCCGCCTACGACGCCGCGGTGGGCCTGGCCGGGCTCGACGTGGTCGACCTGCTCGGACTGCTTGTGCACCCGCCGGCGGCACCGGCCAACGCGCTGGGCCGGTTGCTGGCCGCCCAGGACCCGTCGATCTGGGTACGCGGTGTGCAGGTGTGGGCCTGCCTGGGACTGCTGCACCACCGCACCGACGAGCCGTGGGAGGAGTCGACAAGGCGCCGGGTGCTGCTGGACCTCGTCTGGGGCGTGGAGGACTGGGTCACCGAGGCCGCGATGTTCGCCCTGGTCACGGCCGCGTGGGTGGATCCCGACGTACGGCCGGACGTGGCAGCGGTGGTGGCTGAGCGGCTGGCCGACGTGGCAGCCGTGACACAGGCCCGGCCGGTGCCGATAGCGGTCTCACTTGCCCACCTGGCGCTGGCCGCCCCGGAGTTGGACGCCGAAACGGCGTCGCTGGCAACCAGACTGATAGGCGACCTGGCCACCCCGCAACTCCCGCGCCCCCGCAACCCGCTACGCCGCCTCTGGCAACGCCTGGTAACCCACCGCCGCCGCTAGCGCCCCGCGCCCGCCCCTTCCCCTCGCGATCTTGCACTTACGGTCGCCGACTTGCCGGGATTGCAGGTATTTGTCGCGACACCAAGTGCAAGATCGCGGGGGCGTGGGGCGTGGGGGCGTGAGGGCGTGGGGTGGGGCGGGGGGTTACGCGACTGGGGCTTTGCCGAGGGCTGCCTCGGCTTCTTCCTCGGGGGTTGCCTGGGGCGGGGTCTCGTTGGCGGTGCGCAGCGGGATCTCCTTGATGAACCAGGCGAGCACCGGGATCACGACGGTGAACAGCACCGCCCAGAGGAACACGTGGGAGATCGCGTCGGCGAGGCCGCCGAGCACCACCTCGCGCGCCTGGGCGGGCAACTCCCTGAGCTTCGCGATGTCCATACCGCCGCCGGCCTCACCGCCGAAGGCCGCGCCCGCGCCGGAGTCGGCGAGCCGACTGGCGAAGATCGCGCCGAACAGCGAGATGCCGAACGAGCCGCCGATCGACCGGAAGAAGGTGGCCGCGCCGCTGGCCGCGCCGAGGTCCTTCTGTTCCACGCTGTTCTGCGCGATGAGCATGGAGGTCTGCATGAGGAAGCCCATGCCGGCGCCCAGCACGACCATGTACAGCGAGGACTGCAATTTGCTGGTGTCGGTGTCGAGCATTGCCAACAGCCCCATGCCGGTGGCCATCACCACCCCACCGATGATCGGGTACGCCCGATACCTGCCGGTCTTCGTGATGGCCCGCCCGACGACAAGCGAGACGACGAGCATGCCGAACATCAGTGGCAGCAGCAGCAGACCGCTGTTCGTCGCGGAGGCGCCCTGCACGGTCTGCTGGTAGAGCGGCAGGAAGTTCATCGCGCCGAACATCGCGAACCCCAGCAGGAAACCGATGAGCGAGATCAGTGCGAAGTTGCGGTTGGCGAAGAGCGCCAGCGGGAGGATCGGCTCCGGCACCCGGCGCTCGACCAGGCCGAACGCCACGAGCGCCACGAGCCCGAGCGCGGCCAGGCCGAGGATCTGCGGTGAGGTCCAGTCGTACTCGTTGCCGCCCCAGGTGGTGATCAGCACGATCGAGGTGATGCCGACCGAGAGCAGCCCGGCGCCGAACCAGTCGATCCGGTGCTCGGTGCGGTACTTCGGCAGGTGCATCGTGGTGATCAGCACAACCAGTGCCACGCCGCCCAGCGGCAGGTTGACGTAGAACGCCCAGCGCCAGGAGAGGTGGTCGGTGATGAAGCCGCCGACAAGCGGGCCGGCGACCATGGCGATTGCCATGATGCCCGCGATCATGCCCTGGTAGCGCCCACGCTCGCGGGGCGGAACCAGGTCACCGATGATCGCCATGACGCCGACCATGAGGCCACCGGCGCCGAGGCCCTGCACGGCCCGGAAGGCGATGAGCTGCACCATGCCGTCCTGCGGGCCGCCCAGCATCGCGGAGCCGGCCATGCCGCAGAGCGCCGAGCCGAACAGGAAGATGCCGACCGAGGTCAGGAAGACCGACTTGCGCCCGTACAGGTCACCGAGCTTTCCCCAGATCGGGGTCGAGACGGTGGTGCCCAGGACGTACGCGGTGACGACCCAGGTGAAGTGGTTGAGGCCGCCGAACTCGCCGACGATCCTCGGGAGCGCGGTGCTGACGATCATGTTGTCGAGCATCGCGAGCATCATCGCGATCATCAGCCCGAACAAGACGACCCGAACGTTGGGTCGTGCGCTGGTCTCGGTCCCCTGGCTCATCGGTAAGCTCCCCCGAAGTGCTCGCCTAACTTACTTGCCGACCGGTCAGTCAGCTTACTAGCCGGACGGTAAGTTGGGCGGCAACCCGGGTCAAGTGATTTGGAGGGACATGGTGAGGGAGAGCACAGGCGGCACCCGGGAACGGATCAAGGCCGTCGCGCTGGAGCTCTTCACCGAGCAGGGTTACGAGAAGACGTCCCTGCGCGAGATCGCCGAACGCCTCAACGTCACGAAGGCCGCGCTCTACTACCACTTCAAGAGCAAGGACGACATCGTCGCCAGCTTCGTCGAGGACCGGCTGGAGCGGATGGACGCCCTGATCGCCTGGGCTGACTCGCAGCCCGCGACCCTCGACACCCGGCGCGTGCTGATCTCCCGGTACGCCGACACGATGTTCAACGGCGAACAACCATCGGTGATGCGCTTCTTCGAGCAGAACCAGACAGTGCTCAAGAGCCTCGCCGCCGGCCAGCAGATGCGCGACCGGATGATGCGCCTGGCCTACGCCCTCTGCCGGGGCGACGACTCTCCCACCGCCCAACTGCGCGCGACGCTGTCGCTGTTCGCTGTGCACAGCAGTTGGTTCGCGGTACGTACGCCGGGCATCACCGACGACGAGCGCCGACGGATCGCCCTGGAAGTCGCGGACGAACTGCTGGCCAGCATCGGTGAACAACCCGACCAGGGCGAGGCCCCGGCAGGCGACCCGCAGCACTGAACCGCCCGGCCGAGCGGGGCGGGTCAGCTGCGGTTGAGATCGAGGCGCAGGCCGAGCAGGTCGACGCCGGCCACCGGCGACCAGTCCTTCTCAGGCACCCGGACGAAGCCCAGCCGCTCGTAGAGGCGATGCGCCGGGACGGCCATCCCGGCGCGTACGCAGATCAGGACCGCAGTGCAGCCCAGCTCGGTCGCGCGGTCGACGCACGCCTGAGCCAGCGCCGCACCGACACCACGGCCCTGGGCGGCCGGGTCGACCGCGAGCATGCGGAATTCCGCCTCACCCGGCCCGGACAACTCGGCGAAGCGGGTCCCCGGAAGCACGAACGTCACCGAACCGAGCACCGCACCTGTCGCCTCGTCCACAGCGACCAGCACCTCGCCGTCGGCCGCCCGCGTCGACACGTCGGCAAGCACCTCGCCGTACCCGTGCTCGCCCTTGAGCTGCCCGTCCGCCTCGTACGCGGCCACTGTCAGTCGGGCCACCGCCGGGAAGTCGGACGCCTCGGCGGGGCGGACCCGCAGGCCGGTCAACCGATCACCGCGATGAGGTCGCCGTCCTGCACGACGTCGCCCTCGTTGACGGCGAGCTGCTGGACCACACCGTCGGACTCGGCGATGACCGGGATCTCCATCTTCATCGACTCGAGGATCACCAGGGTGTCGCCCTCGGCCACCGTGTCGCCCGTCGACGCGACGACCTTCCAGACGTTCGCCACCATCTCGGCGCGGATCTCGTCGGCCATGTCCCGGCCCTCCCTTTTCGCGATGTGCCTGCCGACGTATCCAATCACGCGAGGGTCGGGCGTGGGTGAGTAGCGGGCGGCCCGCATGCCGGGACAGCCCCGGGGGAAGGTCCCGGTGGTCGACCGCACTACCATCAGCGGGTCGGACCCGACGCCGGGTGGCCGGTGGGTGCACCGGCTCGAGGCCGCGCGCGACACGGATCCGACCCATCACGAGGAGGTCAGCATGGCGAAGAAGTCCCGCAAGAAGAAGGCCCGCAAGAAGAGCGCCGCCAACCACGGCAAGCGTCCCAACTCCTGAACGTGCCGACGGGCCGACTGCCCGTCGACGGTCAGACCAACCTGGCGGACGCCGGGTATGCCGGTGGCCCGGGTCGATATCGACCCGGGCCACCGCTTTACGTTCGATCCGGTACGCCGACGGCTGGCCGGCCAATCCGGCAGAGCCGACGCGCTGTCGGCCGTCCGGCAGGGCCGACGGTCAGTCGGCCAGCTCGCGGGAGTCGGTGGTCTCGAAGACCACCAGCTCGGTGAGCTTCACGCGCAGCCGCTCCCGCAACTGGTCCGGGGCGGTCTCGTTGCCGCAGCACCGAGCCACCAGCGCCCGCACCTCCTGCTCCAGGCCGTACTCGCGCAGGCATGGCCCGCACTCGTCGAGGTGGTGCCGGATCAGCAGGCGTCGCTCGTCGGCGCATTCCAGATCCAGGTAGAGGTAGACCTCCGCGAGCACCTCACGGCAGTCCGTCTCGTGTGGCTTCCCACAGCTCACGTCACACCTCCCGGCCGGCAGCGGCGGCGGTCGAGCCCTTCGCGGACCGGGCCGAACTGAAGCCCCGCTCCGCGGCGTACTGCTCGAGCAGCTTGCGCAGATTACGACGGCCCCGGTGCAGACGCGACATCACTGTGCCGATCGGCGTGCCCATGATGTCGGCGACCTCCTTGTACGAGAAGCCCTCGACGTCGGTCAGGTAGACAGCCAGGCGGAACTCCTCCGGCAACTGCTGGAGGGCCTCCTTGACGTCGCTGTCCGGCAGCCGGTCCAGTGCCTCGGTCTCGGCTGAGCGCAGACCGCTGGACGTGTGCGACTCGGCCTCGGCGAGCTGCCAGTCGGTGATCTCCTCCGTGGGCGCCTGGATCGGTTGGCGCTGCCGCTTGCGGTAGGAGTTGATGTAGGTGTTGGTCAGGATCCGGTAGAGCCAGGCCTTCAGGTTGGTGCCCTGCTCGAACTGGTGGAAGGCCGCGTACGCCTTCAGGTATGTCTCCTGGACCAGGTCTTCGGCATCCGCCGGGTTGCGCGTCATGCGCAGCCCGGCGGCGTAGAGCTGATCGACGAAAGGCATCGCGTCCCGTTCGAACCGGGCCCTGCGCTCGTCCGTCTTCTCGGTGGTCAACCGCACATCCCCTCGCGTCGGATGCTTTCCCGCCGAGGATACGCGCACGGACGTGCCCACAGATTCACTTCCGGCTTGTGTGCCCGTACTCACCGCCCCCACACCGCCCGGCCCCACGGTCGCGGGCCAGGCCGGAGCATCCAGCAGCCGCTTGAGCTGCTTGGCGTCCCGCTCGTCCCGTTCCAGGCTTCGTGTCTCGGTCGGCACCGGTCACCCCCCTCGCAAAAGTCGTCCGGGGGTAGTAACGCGGAAGGGAAGCTGTCGCATTCCATCGTGCTCTCCCGTTCCTGGTCCCGGCCCCGGCGACGGCCGGCGCTGGGACCAGGAAGGGCCTGGGAGGACTGGCGTCGCCCGCTCGAACCGGGCCGGCGGCACCATCGAGAGCAACGAACCGCGCCCGGCACCGGAAACGGCCGACCCCGACCAGCCACGACGAGCCGACGCGCCACGAGCCGAGGCGTCACGGTTCGACGCCCAACGTACCGGCGCGCAACGGACCGGCGCGCCACGGAAGCGGCCGGCTCGGCGCCAGCGGGTCAGTCGGCCGTCCAGCCGTGGGCGCGCAGCCAGTCCCGCACGGCGGCAGCGGTGCCGGCAGGGTCCCGCCGCAGGTCGTGCGTCTCACCGGGCCGGGTCACCACCTGCACTACCGGCCCTGGCTCGGGCACCCCGAACGAATCCCGGTCGCCGTTGACCACAAGCGTCGGCAGCCCGGTGTCGAGTTCGGCAGCCCGGGAGCGTTCCGGCCGGCCGGGCGGGTGCAGCGGAAAAGCTAGCGCCAACACTCCAGCCGCATTCACCGCGCGAGCCGTGCGACAGGCCACCCGGGCACCGCTGGACCGACCGCCGACAAGCAGCGTCGGCACGTCGGCGTGACGGTCCCGCACCGCGGCGAGGACGACCGTCCACGCCTCGTCGAGGTGCCCGGCGGGGGCCGGCGCACGCCGGCCGGCGACCCGGTAGGGCTGGGTCACCCGGACCACCACCAGGCCGGCCGAGACCGCCGCGTCGCGCACCGCGAGCAGGTCGGGTGCGTCGACGCTGCCGCCCGCGCCGTGCCCGAGCACCAGCAGGCTGGTGGTCGGGCGGTCCGGCACGTCCGTGTCGATCCGCGCCGGACCGCGTGGGGTGTCGATCTCTTCGCTGGGCAGCACCGACCCATTCTGCGCCGTTCCGACCCGTCACCGGGATCGGAACGCGCCGGTGGTCAGCTCAGCGGCACCAGGGTGAGCAGGCGGTCCCGCACCGGCGGGCCGGCGTCGTCGAGGGCGTCCGGATCCGGCTCGACCTCGCCCCGCCAGGCGACAAGCATCGCCCGCCGTTCGCGGGGCGTGGTGGCACCCCACACCCCGTGGCAGTCACCCACCTCCAGCGCCCACGCCAGGCAGGATCCCTGCACATCGCAGCTGCGACAGAGTGCGACGGCGGCGTCCGCCGGCTCGTTGGGCGCCGGAAAGAACGTCTCCGGATCCACACTCTGGCATGTCCCTCTGGTGCGCCACGCGTCGTCTTGTCGTCGTTCCCGCAAGGCCCGCAGCAGTCGCGGATCCTGTCGCGCCGCGGCCACCTCGTGCGGGCGTGGCATACGCGCCCGTGTCATTCCACCCACCTCCCCCGTGGGACCGGCAAGATCGGTGGATGCCATCCGCCCCGTGCGAATACGACAGCCACTACCGGCGCTGTGTTGTATCGCACTTCTGGTGACCGGGACAAGTGGCTGCCGGGAACCTGACTGAAGAGATGGGCGACGAATCGATCGGAAACCTGGCAAATCGTCGCCTGACGATGTGTGCCGGCCTCAGAACAGAGTCAGCTCCTGGGGCGCCAGCGCCGACGCGACAGGCACCCGGGCGGTCAACCCGGGCCCGTCGTTGCGAACGTCACCCACCGCCGGCCCGACCGGACGGACCTCCAGCGCCCCCAGCTGCTCGGCAGACGGAGGGGTCAGCAGCTGCTCCGGCTCGTCGCCCGACGCCAGCCACGACGACCAACGCTCCGGCGACAGCAGCAGCGGCATCCGGTCATGCACCTCGGCCAACTCGCCGAGCGCCGCGGTGGTCAACACGCTGAAGGTGAGCCGGGAATCAGCCCCGGACTCCCACATCGACCAGATGCCAGCCAGGGCGAGCACCGAGCCGTCGGCGGGGGTCATGTAATACGCCTGCCGCCCGCCCTCCGGCAGGCGTACCCACTCGTACCAGCCGTCGGCCGGGACCAGGCAGCGGCGGCGGGCGAACGCGCGGGCGTACGCCCGGCTGCTGGCCACCGTCTCGGACCGTGCGTTGATCATGCGGGCCGCGCCGGCCGCGGACCGGGACCAGTGCGGCAGAAAACCCCAACGGCCCACGCAGAGACTGCGGTGCCCTTCCGGGGTCATCCGGACCAGCGGCACCGGATCGGTGGGGGCGACATTGTGATCGGGCTGGACCCGGCCCTCGGTGTCGTCGGACGACTCGAACAGCGCGCTCAGCTCACCGGCGCCACGGGTCGTCGCGTACCTGCCGCACATGCGCCAACGCTAGCCTGTCGATGGCCCGCCGGCTGTCCCGCCAACCGGGAGTACGACCGCTGGTCGGTGCCGACGGCCGGTTGACACGGCAGAATGTAACCGTGGGGAATCTGACCGCCACCCGGCCACCGCAGCCGTGGAGCGCACCGACCGCATCCGACCCGGTGGCGGCCACGCTGCGCCTGCCCGGTTCCAAGTCGCTCACCGCGCGGGCCCTGGTGCTCAGCGCGCTGGCCGCCGGCCCGTCGACGCTGGCCGGGCCGTTGCGTGCCCGGGACACCGAGTTGATGGCGGCCGGCCTGCGTGCCATGGGCACGTACGTGTCGATGAGCGACGACGAACGCTGGCTGGTCCGGCCGCACCCGCTGAGCGGGCCGGCACACGTCGACGTGGGGCTGGCCGGCACTGTGATGCGGTTCGTGCCGCCGGTGGCGGGGCTGGCCGACGGGCAGGTCACCTTCGACGGCGACCCGCACGCCCGGACCCGGCCGCTCGGTCCACTCATCGAGGCGCTGCGCTCGCTGGGAGTCCGGATCGACGTCACCGGCACGGGCAGCCTGCCGCTCACCGTGCAGGGCTCCGGTGGGGTCACCGGCGGCGAGGTGGTGATCGACGCGTCCGCGTCCAGCCAGTTGGTCTCCGGTCTGCTGCTGGCCGCCCCCCGCTTCGACAGTGGCCTCGTGGTGCGCCACGTCGGCCCGCCGGTGCCCTCCGCGCCGCACCTGCGGATGACGGTGCAGATGCTGCGGGCCGCCGGCGCGGCCGTCGACGACACCACACCCGACGTGTGGACCGTCGAGCCCGGCCCCCTCACCGGGCGCGGCTGGGAGATCGAGCCGGACCTCTCCGGTGCGGTGCCGTTCTTCGCCGCGGCCCTCGTCACCGGCGGTGAGGTCACCCTCCAGGGCTGGCCGCACAACAGCGCGCAGCCGATCGAGCAACTCCGTTCGCTGCTGCACCAGATGGGTGGCGAGGTAAGCCTCTCCACCGATGGGCTGACCGTCCGGGGCACCGGCGTGGTGCACGGCCTGACCGCCGACCTGTCCGACGTCAGCGAGCTGACCCCCGTGCTCACCGCGCTGGCCATGCTTGCCGACTCGCCGTCGGTCTTCACAGGGGTCGGGCACATCCGCGGCCACGAGACCGACCGCCTCGCAGCCCTGGCACAGGAGTTCGCCGCGCTCGGGGCAGACATCACCGAGGCGCCGGACGGGTTGTCGATCCGGCCCCGGCCGCTGCGCGGTGGCACCTTCCGCACCTACCACGACCACCGGATGGCGCACGCCGCCGCGGTGGCCGGTCTCGCCGTGCCGGGCATCGAGGTCGACGACGTCGGGTGTACCTCCAAGACCATGCCGGAGTTCCCGGCACTATGGTCAGCGATGGTGACCGGCAAGAACTGAGGCGAGAAGAGGACAGGTCCTGGCGACCAGACGGCGGGAGTACGACGAGGACGACGTACGGGTCCGGCCCGGAAAGTCGTCGCGTCCGCGTACGCGCACCCGCCCCCAACACGCTGACGCTGTGGACGGCTTCGTCATCGCCGTCGACAGGGGTCGCTACACCTGCGTGCTTGCCGGTGCCGAGCGCGGCGTGGCCGGTGCCGAGCTGCCCACGATCACCGCGATGAGAGCCCGTGAGCTGGGCCGTAAGTCGGTGGTCGTGGGCGACCGGGTAAGCCTTGTCGGGGACACTTCCGGCACCGAGGGCGCTCTCGCCCGCATCGTCCGGATCGCCGACCGCCGGTCGGTGCTGCGCCGCACCGCCGACGACGACGAGAGCACCGCCGAGGGTCGGCTGGAACGGGTGGTGGTCGCCAACGCCGACCAGTTGGTGATCGTCAGCGCGTTGGCCGACCCGCCGCCGCGTACCGGGTTCATCGACCGCTGCCTGGTGGCCGCCTACGACGCGGACGTCGAGCCGCTGCTCTGCCTCACCAAGGCCGATCTGGCCGGTCCGGAGGAGGTGCTGGGCTACTACGCCGAACTGGAGCTGCCGTACGTGCTCAACCGCCCCGACGCCGACCTGGCGGCGCTGCGCGCGCTCCTCGGCGGCCGGGTGTCGGTGCTGGTCGGGCACTCCGGGGTGGGCAAGTCGACGCTCGTCAACCGGCTCGTCCCGGACGCCGATCGCGCCGTGGGCGTGGTCAGCGCGATCGGCCGCGGCCGGCACACCTCGACGAGCGCTGTGGCGCTGCGGCTGCCCCCGGTGCCCGGCGTGGACACCGACCCGGGCTGGATCATCGACACCCCCGGCATCCGCAGCTTCGGTTTGGCGCACGTCTCCGCCGACAGCCTGCTGCACGGCTTCCCCGACCTGGTCGAGGGCACCGTCGACTGCCCGCCGAACTGCCCCCACAGCACCGACGAGGCCGAGTGCGGGCTGGACGCCTGGGTGGCCGCCGGCAAGGCCGACGCGCGCCGGCTGGCGTCGTACCGCCGGCTGCTCGCCTCCCGCGCCGGTGAGGGCGACTCGCGGGGCGACGCCGACCAGCGCGGGCCCGGCGAGGGCGACCGGCGCGGGCCGGACGAGTGAGCCGCCGGGCATCGGTTAGGTTGCCGGCATGACCGGGTACGCCGACGACCTCGCCCTCGCCCACCTGCTAGCCGACCGGGCCGACGCCGTCGCCACGGCCCGGTTCCGGGCGCTCGACCTCCGTGTGGAGGCCAAGCCGGACCTCACGCCGGTGTCCGACGCGGACACCGCAGTGGAGCGGGAGATCCGCGCCCTGCTGGCCGAGCACCGGCCGGGCGACGGGCTGCTCGGCGAGGAGTACGGCGCGAAGCCGGACACCGACCCCGGCGGCCGCCGGTGGATCGTCGACCCGATCGACGGCACCAAGAACTTCGTCCGTGGCGTGCCCGTGTGGGCCACCCTGATCGCGCTCTACGACGGCGACCAGCCTGCGGTCGGCGTGGTGTCCGCACCGGCGCTGGGCAGGCGCTGGTGGGCCAGCGCGGGCGCGGGCGCGTACGCCGGACCGGGCCCCGCCGCCGGCGAGCGGATCACCGTCTCGGCGGTCGGCCGGATCGACGACGCCAGCTTCTGCTACTCGTCGCTGACCGGGTGGGAACGCGCCGGTCGGCTCGACGCGATGCTCGACGTGATGCGGGCCAGTTGGCGCAGCCGGGCGTACGGAGACTTCTACGGCTACATGCTGCTGGCCGAAGGGGCACTTGACGTGATGGTCGAGCCAGAGTTGTCACTGTGGGACGTGGCGGCCCTGGTGCCGATCATCACCGAGGCGGGTGGCACGGTCACGGATCTGGCGGGTCGACCGGCCCCGGCGGGCGCGCCGGGCACCGAGAGCAGCGTGGTGGCTACCAATGGGTTGCTGCACACCGACATCCTCACTCGACTGGATCGGCCAGCCGAGCGCTGACCCTCGGCAACCTCTATCCTCGCCAGGTGGTCACTTCCGGCTGGTGCTTTCTCGCGGCGATGATCGTCGCGTACGGCTTCGCCAACCTTCTCCAGTCGGTGGCCGCGGCCCGCACAACGGTCCACCACACATTCGATCCGGGCCTGCTGCTGCGCCTCGCCGGGCACCGGACGTACCTGGTCGGGTTGGGCTGCCAGATCGGCGGTTTCGTGCTCGCGTTCCTGGCCCGGCGGGACCTGCCGCTGTTCCTGGTGCAGGCGAGCGTGGCCGCCGGGCTCGGCGTGACCGCCATCCTCGGGGTGCTGGTGCTGAAGTGGCGCCTGCCGCTGGCGGAGGTGGTCCTGCTGGCTCTGCTCTTCGCGGGGATCACCGCGCTGGTGCTGTCGGCCCGACCGGCGCCGTCACGCCAGCTCGGCACCGCCGGCTCCGTCGCGCTGACCGCAGCGCTCGGCGTCATCGCGGTGCTCGGCTTCTTCGCCGTCCGGTTGCACGGCGCTCCCGGCTCGGTGGCTCTCGGCTCACTGGCCGGGCTGGCGTTCTCGTCGGCCGCCGTCGCGGCCCGGCCACTGGCGTCCGCGCCGTCGGCCGCGGGGTTCCTCGCCGACCCGCTGCTCTACCTGCTGATCGCGCACTCGATCGTCGGCCAACTGCTGCTCGGCCTGGCCATGCAGCGCGGCTCGACCACCGCCGCGGTCGCCGCGATGGACGCCGCCGGTGCGGTGCCGGCGGCGATCGTCGGACTGCTGCTGCTCAACGACAAGATCTGGCCGGGCCGGGAATGGTTGGCGGCGGTCGGATTCCTGGTCACCCTGGCCTCGGTGATCGGCCTTACCCGGTACGCCGAACCGCAGCAGCAGCGGTCCGTGCCGCAACGGGGCGGCCGGGCCATGGTCGGCATCGGCCGGCCCGTCTGAGCCGACGCCGACCCTCCTACCCGCCTGGCTTCACGCCTCCACGGGCTTGCGGCGGCTCACCACCCGCTCGTAGAGGCGCTCCAGCGCTCCGGCGGTGCGTTCCCAGGTGTAGCTGCTGCGGACCCGGTCCACTGCGGCGTGCCCGTACGCGAACCGGCCGGCGTTGTCGGTGAGCAGCCGGCGCAGGGACACGCCGAGCGTACGCACGTCACCGGGCGGCACCAGGCGGCCGGTGACCTCGTCGACCACGGCATCGGCAAGGCCGCCCATCGCGTAGCCGACAACCGGTACGCCGCAGGCCATCGCCTCCAGCGAGACACGTCCGGCCGAGGAGTACCGCGGCGTGCAGGCCACCACGTCCGCCGACCGGTACCAGGTGGCCATCTGGTCGTGCGGCACCGCCCCGACCAGACGTACCTGGTCGGCCAGCCCGGCCCGCTCGGCCAGCTCGCTCAGCCGGCGCGCCTCCGCGTGGTTGGCCAGTTGACTCGCCGGCGGTCCACCGGCGATCACCAGCTCGGCGTCGCCGACCAGGCGCATCGCCCGGATCAGGTCGTCCTGGCCGTGACCCGCGGCGAGCCCACCGACGGAGAGGATCCGGGGCCGCTGCTCGCGCGGCGCGGCCTCACCGTCGGGGTGGAACAGCTCGGTGTCCACTCCCGCCGGCACCATCGCCACCGAGCTGCGTTGCAGGCCCATCCGGGTCAGCTCGTCCACCTCGTCGTTGCTCTGGGCGACAGCGATGTCCACCGCGCGGGTCAGCGCCCGCTCCAGCGGAATCCGCTGCCCCGGCCCGTCGTAGTGGCCGCCCAGGTGTCGCAGTTGCTCCACACCAAGTGAGTGGAAGGTCTGCACCACCGGGATGTCGGTCTCGCGGACGGCGTGCGCGGCGGCCAGGCCGCCGATCCAGTAGTGCCCGTGCACCACCTCGGGCCGCCAGGCGCCGCCCCACTCGTCGGCCAGCCAGCGCCCGAACTCCGTCACGTGCGGAATCAGCTCGGCGGTGGCCAGCCGAGTGGGCGGGCCGGTGGGCACCCGGTGCACACGGTAGCCGTCGACGTCCGCCGTGACCGGCAGCTCCGGATCGTCGCGGCGTTCGTAGATCCGGACATCGTGGCCGCGAGCGGCCAGCTCTGCGGCGACCCTCGCGATGTGCTGCTGGGTACCGACCGGCGGGCCGTCGGCGTGCCGGTACGAACTGCTGTGCGCGCAGACGAGGCCGACGCGCATGGGTCACCTCCCTGCGATCTTCTCCTCGGCGGTCCGGTCAGAGCGTCCCATTAACCTGGGGGCGGGGAGCCGAAACCTGGCAGATCGGGAAACACCCCACGTCAACTGCGCCGGCACCTGCGCCACGGCAGTCCCAACAGTCCGCCACGGCGCAGAGAAAACGGCGCCGCGATGATCGTCGGGTGCTCGGTGGAATGAGCCGGGGCAGCCCGGGGTACCGCTCAGAAATGCCGCTGACCCGCAGCCTCGACGATTCGACAATCGTGATCACCGGCGCGTCCAGCGGGATCGGCGCCGCCACCGCATACGCGCTGGCCCGCCGGGGCGCCGCCGTCGTGGTGGCCGCCCGCAGTGAGCCCGCGCTACGACAGGTGGCGCAGCGCTGTCGGGAGCTGGGAGGTCGGGCGTTGGCGGTGCCTACCGACGTGACCGATCTGGAGTCGGTGCTGATGCTCGCCGATCGGGCCGTTGACGAGTTCGGCCACCTCGACGCCTGGGTGAACAACGCCGCCGTGAGCGCTGTGGGCCTGTTCGACGAGATCCCGGTCGCCGAGTTCCGCCGGGTACTGGAGGTCGACCTGCTCGGCGCTGTGCACGGCATCAAGGCCGCCCTGCCGTATCTCAGCGCTGCCGGCGGCGGGGTGCTCGTCAACAACGCGTCGGTGCTCGCCGAGGTGGCGATGCCGTACCAGTCGGCGTACAACACGGCCAAGCACGGCATCCGTGGGCTGGCCGACACCCTCCGACAGGAGCTGCGGGTAACCGGCCGGAGTCAGATATCCGTCTGCACAGTGCTGCCGGCCACCATCGACACCCCGTTCTTCCGGCACGCGGCAAACCACAGCGGCCGCGAGTTGCTGCCACCCCCACCGGTCTACCCGCCGGAGGTGGTCGCCGAGACCATCGTGCGGTTGCTGCGCCGGCCGCGCCGCGAGGCGTACGCCGGCGGTGCCGCCCGGTTGGTGGGCCTCCAGTGGCGGCTCGCGCCGGCACTTGTGGAGCGCACCCTCGGCTGGTACGCCCAGCGCACCCAGTTCGGCCCGGCTGCGCGGCTGGACACCAGCGGCAACGTGTTCCAGCCCGACGGGCAGGCGAGCCGCGACGGTGGTTGGCACGGTCGGCGGCGGCACCTGGTGCGGATGACCGCCGCCTTCGGCCTGGCGGCGGCCGGCACCGCAGTCGGCACGTTGGCGGCGAAGAGCCGCCGATCCCGGTCAGGTCGCTGATGACGGGCATCGACAGGCCGGACACGCCGTACCTCGGCGTGCCGAGCGGCGGCGCGACGCCCGCCGGCACGCGCTGCCTCGTGGAGGTCGACGATTCGTCTGCGGTGGTGCGGTTGAGCGGCGTGCTCGACCCGGCCGCCGCCGACACGGTCCGCGACGCGCTGCTCGCGCGGCTCTGTGACCGGCCGGGCCCGATCGTCGCCGACGTGACCGGGTTGCGGGTCGACGAACCTCCAGGGTGGGGTGTCTTCGCCCAGGTCCGCCGGGAGGTCGCCGACTGGCCCGCAGCGGACCTGCTGCTCTGCGACCCGGCGGTCTCCGCGCCAGGTAGCGCCGACACCACGTTCGCCGGTGTCCCGGCCTGGCCCACCCTGGACGGCGCGCTGGCCGCGCTCGCCGCTACGCCACTGGCGGCGGTGCTGACCGTCGACCTGCCTCCCACCGTGGAGGCCGCCCGGCAGGCTCGCGAGTTGGTCGCCACCGGCTGCCGGAACTGGGGCATGCCGACGTTGACCGAGCCGGCCCAGATCGCGGTCACCGAGATGGTCAACAATGTGGTGGTGCACGCCCGGACGGCGATGAACGTCCGGGTTGCGCCGTACGACAACACACTGCAACTGTCGGTCCGTGACCACTCCCCGCGCTGGCCGACGTTCGCCGGGGTGTCCCCGCCGACGCGCGCGGGCGGTCGGGGCCTCCTGTTGATCGACACGATGGCCCGTCGCTGGGGCACCAGCGTGGTGCCGGACGGCAAGGTCATCTGGTGCGTGCTGCACCCGGACGACGAGGCCACGGCGCTCGGCTGACGACGGTTCCGCCCTCGCTGGCCGGTTCACTCCCGCATGACCGGCCGTGCTCCGGTTACGGCGGGAGGGCAGCGGGTAGTGATCAGACATGCGCGACAACGAGTACCCGACCCCCGTGTCCGACACCGAGGCGGAGGGGCTGCCCGACACCGCCGACGACGACTCGACCGCCAACGACGACGTCCTCACCGGGCGCGAGGCGGACGGCCCGGAGCCGGCCCAGCTTCCCGGCGACCGGACCCCGGTGGCGGTGGACCGCTTCGGGACCACCGCCGACGAGCAGCTCGACGGCGAGTCGCTGGACTACAAGCTCCAGCGGGAGAGCTTCGAGCGCCCGGTGGACGACCCGCTGGCCGGCCCGGTCGACCCGAAGATCGCCCTTGAGGCGGACAACGAGGCGGCCGCCGCGGAAGCCCAACTGGACGCCGACGTGATGGACCCGGGCCCCACCTCGGACCCGAAATCGCCGGTCTCCCTCTACGACCACGGCCAGCTCGGCACTGTCGCCGACGCCACTGTGGGTCGGCTGGTGCAACCGGACGAGGGGGCGCACACCGGCCAGGAGACCGACTCCGTGGCGTACGACGCCGGGTCGGCCGGTGGCGGGGCGACAGCCGAGGAGCTGGCCATCCACGAGACCGAACCGCCGCGTTCGGTCTGAGCGGGCTCAGCCGTCCAGGCCCCGCTCGATGGCGTAGCGGGTCAGCTCGACCCGGTTGTGCAGTTGCAGCTTGCCCAGCGTGTTCTGCACGTGGTTCTGGACGGTGCGGTGGGACAGGCCGAGCCGCTGCGCGATCTGCTTGTACGACATCCCCTTGGCCACCAGGCGCAGCACCTCGGTCTCCCGGTCGGTGAGCCGGGGTGCGCCGGGGTCCGCGTCTCCGGCCGGCCCGGCCCCCGGCCCCGGCCCGGTCGCCAGCCTGCGGTACTCCCCCAGGACCAGCCCGGCCAGGCCGGGTGTGAAGACCGGATCACCGGCGGCGGTACGGCGCACCGCGTCGAGGAACTCGGCGGGTGCCGTCGACTTCACCAGGTAGCCGGTGGCGCCCGCCTTGACCGCGTCGAGCACTGACTGCTCCTCGCCGCTGGCGCTGAGCATCAGGACCCGCACCTGAGGGAGCGCGGCGCGCAGCCCGAGGACCACCTCGACACCGGAGATGTCCGGTAGTTGCAGGTCGAGGACGACGACGTCGGGCCGGGCGGCGGCGGCCACCCGGATCGCCTGCCGTCCCTCGCCGCTGGTGGCCACCACAAGGAACCCGGCCTCGGTGAGATCGCGGGCCACGCCCTCCCGCCACATCGGATGGTCGTCGACGACCATCACCCGCAGGGCGCTCACCGTCCGGCCCTCGGCACTGTCAGCTCGATCTCGGTGCCAGCCTCGGGGGCCGAGATGATCCTCACCGTCCCGCCGAGGTCGGCCACCCGGCCCTGGATCGACTGGCTCACTCCGAGCCGCCCCTGCGCGGCGGCCTCGTCCAGTCGGCCGTCCGGGATGCCAGGCCCCTCGTCACGGATCGACACTGTCACTGTCTCCCCCTCGTCCTCGACAAGCACCCAGGCCCGCCCACCGGCGTGGCGTCCCACGTTGTCCAGGGCCGCGCCCGTCGCCGCGGCGACCTCCCGGGCCACCTGCCGGGGCAGGGGTACCGGGGTCGCGGGCGCGGACAGCGACACCGCCGTGGAGGCGTACCGGCCGAGCAGAGCACGAAGGTCGACCGCGTCCGTGTCGGGCCCGTCCGGCCCGACGGTACCGACCGGGGCGCTGCCGGCGATAAGCGCCCGTAGCGCGGCTTCCTGCTCGCCGGCCAGCCGGGCAAGCTCACCGGCCTCGCCGGGCAGGTCCGCGCCACGCCGCTGCACCAGCGCCAGCACCTGGAGCACCGAGTCGTGGATGCCCCGGGCCAGCCGTTCCCGCTCCCGGGTGGCCGCCTCCAACTCCACGGCGCGTTGCAGGCGCTCCTCGGCGTCGGCGGCGAGGCGCGCCACGTGCCCGACCACCAGGCCGGCGAGCAGCATGAGGATCACCCCGGTGAACGAGGACTGGCCGATCCGCTCACGGGTGGCCAGGTCCGCGCCGGCGACGAGCAGCGCAGCCACGGTGCCCCGCCGCCGGCCACCGGAGACGGCCCAGGCCAGCACCGGGCCGGCCATCCAGGCAACCCCAAGGGTGGGTACGCCGTTGGCGAGCGCCTCCCGCCCGACGGCCCACGGGGTGGACAGCACGACGGCCATGACCACCACGAGGTCGGCCAGCAGCAGCGGCCAGCGGCGCCAGCCCGGTCGGGCGTACGCGACGCTTGTCGCCGCGGTCCAGGCGATCATCACCAGGATCAGGGCACCGACCGCGATCGGGTGGGCGTACCTGTCGGCGTCGCGCACCGCGAGCGCGCAGACGTACGCCAGGGAGGCCAGCCGGAACACCGTGAGCGCCCGCCAGAGCGGCACCTCGAATCCACGCGGCGGCGACGGCATGGCGGTCAGGATGCCACAGCCGCGCCGACGCCGCGAAAGGCAGAGAGTGCGGGCCGAGAAACCCTGACGTACGGTTGAAAAGCCGCGAAACACACCGGTGTCCGCCGTCGGAACGGGGCCATGATGAACGCAGATCCGCACGCACCGCGTACGGTTGTGCCCATCGACCCAGCCCTCCTGATCGCCGAGGCCTTCGACAAGGCCCAGGTGACCGAGATTCGACACTCGGTCGCCTCCTGCGCGCATGCCTCCGGCCTCGGAGGCCAACGGCTGGACGACTTCGTGCTCGCGGTCAACGAGTTGATCACCAACGCGGTGCGGCACGGCGGCGGGCGCGGGTGGCTGCGACTCTGGCAGGAGCCGGGAGTGTTGGTCTGCGAGGTCGCCGACCACGGACGCGGCATCAGCCCGCAACGGCTGGGCGACCGCCGCCGGCCGGCCCCGGACACCGCCGGCGGCTGGGGTCTGTGGCTGGCCCGGGAGCTGACCGACGCCATGGAGATCGCCACCAGCGGCGCCGGGACCACGGTACGCATCACCGCCGGCCTCACCGCCTCCGACCACACCCCGCGCTGACCTCGGGCCTCCCACGGCCAGCGAGGCCAGCGGCGGGCAGTGGCAACCGCTTGCGGCCGGATCAGGCGAAGAGGGCGGAGACCGACTCCCCGTTGTGGATCCGGCGCATCGCCTCGGCCAGGGCGGGAGCCACCGACAGGACCTGGAGTTCGGGGACCCGCTTGGCGGCCGGGATGGGAACGGTGTTCGTGCAGACGATCTCCAGGACGCCGTCCTGGTCGCTGAGCCGCCGCAACGCGTCAGCGGAGAAGAGACCGTGCGTGCAGGCCAGCCGGATCGAACGCACCTTCAGGCCGCGCAGGTGCTCCATCAACTCGATGACGGTGCTGCCCTTGGCGATCTCGTCGTCCAGCACGATGACGTCACGGTCGGCCACCTCGCCGATCACCGCGCTGATCTTCACAAGGTCGTCGCTGAACCGCTGCTTCGCCCCGGCCGCGACCGGCGTGCCGAGCAGCCGGGCGAAAGCCGCCGCCTCCTTGGCGTTGCCGAGGTCCGGCGAGACCACCACCGTGTTGCTGAGGTCGTAGCGCCGGAAGTGGGTGGCCAACTCCCGCAGCGCGTGGAGATGGTCCACGGGGACGCTGAAGAAGCCGTGCACCTGCGGCGAGTGCAGGGTCATCGCGAGCACCCGGTCCGCGCCGGCCGAGGTGAGCAGGTCGGCGACGAGCCGGGCACCGATGGAGATCCGTGGCGCGTCCTTCTTGTCCGAGCGGGCGTACGCGTAGTGCGGCAGCACCACTGTGATCCGGCCGGCGGACGCGCCCCGGGCGGCGTCGATCATCAGCAGCAGCTCGACCAGGTTCTCCTGCACCGGAGGCACCAGCGGTTGGATCAGGAAGACGTCACGCTCGCGGCAGTTGGCCTGCAACTGCACTTCCAGGCAGTCGTTTGCGAACCGGGAGACGCGCACCGGATGCAGCGGCACCCCCAGGTGAGCGCAGATCTCGGCGGCGAGGTCGGGATGGGCGGTTCCACTGAAAACGGCGATGTCACGCACGTTCGCACATCGTAGGCGACGCGTAGGCCCACGTGACGCCGGTCGCACCGTGCCACCGCTTTGGGTACGGTGCTGCGGTGACCCCCGAGTACGTCGCCGCCATCGACCAGGGCACCACCTCCTCGCGGTGCATCGTCTTCGACTCCGCCGGGGAGATCGTCGCCGTGGCCCAGCGCGAGCACCGGCAGATCTTCCCCCGGCCGGGCTGGGTGGAGCACGACGCCGAGGAGATCTGGGACAACGTCCAGCAGGTGGTCTCCGAGGCGCTGCGGTCCGCCGGCACGGACGCGGCAGGGCTGGCCGCCGTGGGCATCACCAACCAGCGGGAGACGACACTGGTCTGGGACCGGGCCACCGGCCGTCCGGTGGCCAACGCCATCGTCTGGCAGGACACCCGCACCGGGCCGCTGCTGCGCGAGCTGGCCTCGGCGTACGGCGAGGAGCGGTTCCGGTCCCGCACCGGCCTGCCGCTTGCCACCTACTTCGCCGGCCCCAAGTTGCGCTGGCTGCTCGACGAGGTCGACGGCCTGCGCGAACGCGCCGAGCGCGGCGAGGTGCTGTTCGGCACCATGGACAGCTGGCTGATCTGGAAACTGACAGGCGAGCACGTCACCGACGTGACGAACGCCAGCCGGACCATGCTCATGGACCTCACGACGCTCGACTGGGACCCGGAACTGCTGGACGCCATGGGCGTGCCTGCGGCGATGCTCCCGGAGATCCGCTGCTCCTCCGAGGTGTACGGCACGGCCACCGGCGTACTCGCCGGGGTGCCGGTGGCGAGCGCGCTGGGCGACCAGCAGGCCGCGCTGTTCGGTCAGACGTGCTTCCAGCCGGGCGAGGCGAAGTGCACCTACGGCACCGGCAGCTTCCTGCTGCTCAACACCGGGGCCACACCTGTTCCGTCGACGCACGGCCTGCTCACCACCGTCGCCTACCAGATCAAGGGCCAACCGCCGGCGTACGCCCTCGAAGGCGCCATCGCCGTCACCGGGTCGCTCGTGCAGTGGCTGCGTGACAACCTCGGCCTGATCTCCACAGCCGCCGAGGTGGAGGAGTTGGCCCGCACCGTGGACGACAACGGCGGCTGCTACGTGGTGCCGGCGTTCTCCGGGCTCTTCGCACCGCACTGGCGCAGCGACGCCCGCGGTGTGATCGCCGGCCTGACCGGCTACATCACGAAGGGGCACCTGGCGCGGGCGGTGCTTGAGGCGTCGGCGTGGCAGACCCGCGAGGTGGTCGACGCGATGGACGCCGACTCCGACGTGGCCCTGCGCCGGCTCAGGGTGGACGGCGGCATGACCGCGAACGCCCTGCTCATGCAGTTCCTCGCCGATGTGCTCGACGTCCCGGTGATCCGGTCCCGGATCACCGAGACCACCTGCCTGGGCGCGGCGTACGCGGCCGGCCTGGCGGTCGGCTTCTGGCCCGACCTGGCCACGTTGCGCGCGCAGTGGCGCTCCGACGCGCAGTGGGAGTCGACCATGGCGGCGGAGCTACGCGACAGGGAGCTGCACAACTGGCGCAAGGCGGTGCAGCGCACCCTCGACTGGGTGGAGTGACGCAGGCCCGCTGCCGGACGCCCGACCGTCCCGGCCAGGCACCTACGTGCGCAGCACGGTGGTGACCCGGCGGATCGCTGGCGCCGGCTCAGCTCCAGCGGTTGCCGGTGAGCTTCTCGTACACCTCGACGTAGCGGGCGCGGGTCGCCTCGACGACCTCGGCGGGCACGTCCGGTGCCGGCGCCTGCTTGTTCCATCCGCTGCCGGTGGCCCAGTCCCGCACGTACTGCTTGTCGTAGGAGAACTGCACCCGGCCCGGCTGGTACGACTCGGCGGGCCAGAAGCGCGACGAGTCGGAGGTGAGCAACTCGTCGGCGAGGACAAGTGTGCCGTCCGGCGCCCAGCCCAGCTCGATCTTGGTGTCGGCGATCAGAATGCCCCGGTCGGCGGCCAGTTCGGCACCGCGCCGGTAGACGTCGATGGTGATCTGCCGCAGCCGCTCGGCGGTGGCCTGGCCCACCTTGTCCACCACGTCGTCGAACGTGATCGGCTCGTCGTGCTCGCCCATCGGCGCCTTGGTCGACGGCGTGAAGATCGGCTCGGGCAGGATCGACGCCTCACCGAGCCCCCGAGGCAGCGGCACACCGGAGACCGAACCGGTGCGCTCGTACTCCCGTAGGCCGCCGCCGGTGAGGTAACCCCGGGCGACGCACTCGACCGGGACCATGTCCAGCCGCTGGCAGCGGATGGCCCGGCCGGCGAACTCGGCCGGCACGTCGGTGGCGGAGATGACGTGGTTCGGCACGAGGTCGGCGAGCTGCTCGAACCACCAGAGCGAGAGCGCGGTGAGTAGTCGACCCTTGTCCGGGATCGGCGTCGGCAACGCCACGTCGTAGATCGAGATGCGGTCCGAGGCGACCAGGATCAGGTCGTCGCCGTCGGCGTAGACGTCCCGGACCTTGCCCGAGTGCAGAAGTTCCACGCGCCCTAGTACACCACGCGGCAGCGGCGATCCGGCTTCGGCCACCCGCGCGGGGGCCGACCACCAGGGATGACCGGATGGACGTTGACACCCTTGTGCGCCGCCTGCGTGAATGGTCCGACCCCGCCCGCAGGTGCCAGGAGACCCCGTGCCCGTTGTTCGACAGCCGATCGACCGCCTCCGCGCGGACCCGGGCCGGCGCCGTCTGCTCAGCGCGCTGCTCGGCGCTCCCCTGCTGGTCACCGGCGGGCTGGCCGGGTGCACCGACGAATCCACCACGTCGGCCGAGGACGGGCCTGTCGAGCTGTCGGTCTTCTGGTGGGGCGGGCAGAAGCGGGCCGAGTTGACCGAGAAGGCTCTGCGGCTCTACTCGGAGCGCAACCCCCGGGTCACCTTCCGCGTCACCTGGCAGGGCGCCGACGGCTACTACGACCGGCTGGCCACGCAGGCCGCCGGCGGCAACATTCCGGATCTGATCCAGGTCGACGACGCCGTGCTTGCCGAGTACGCCGAGCGCGAGATCGTTCTCGACCTCACCGACAGCGTCGCCGACCGCCGGCTGGACCTGGGCGGTCTGCCGGACGGTCTCGTCCGCTCCGGCACCGTGGACGGCCGGACGATGGGGGTGGCCGCCGGGCAGACCCTCGGGGCCGTGGTCTTCAACCGTGACCTGCTGCGCGAGCTGCGGGTGCCCGAGCCGCGCGGTGGAATGTCCTGGGCGGACTACATCGCCTGGGCCACAGGGGTCACCGAGGCCAGTGACGGCCAGGTGGCCGGTACGGTCGACGCGTCCGGTGACTACCGCGCCCTCTGGTTGTGGCTGCGCTCGCAGGGCGGCGAGTTCTATCGGGGACGCCAGATGGGCTTCGGCGCCGACGAGCTGATCGCCTGGTTCGAACTGTGGCAGCGGGCACGGTCCACGAGGGCCACGCCGGGCGCGGCCCTCGTGGAGCAGTCCGACAGCGGAGAGCCTGCCCGGCAGCTGGTGGTCACCGGGTTGACCGCCGCGTCCTTCGCCTGGTCCCACCAGCTACCGGACCTGCAACGGCTCACCGATGCGGAGCTGGGAGTGGTGGGCATCCCCGGCCCCCCGGGCTCGCAGTGGGCGAGGGCGTCGATGTACTGGTCCGCGTTCCGCGGCACCCGCCACCCGGACACCGTCATCGACGTGATCAATTTCCTGACCACGAACGGCGAGGCCGGCACGGTTCTCGGCCACGAACGCGGCCTCAACGCCAGTATCCCCGTGCGCCGGTACACCGAGGGCAGCATCACCGACCCGGCTCAGCAGCGCGCCGCCGCGTTCGGCGCCAGCATCGCCGACCAGCTCGGGCCGGCGCCCGCGCCGCCGCCGATGGGCCACGCGAAGGTGCGGTCGCTGCTTGTCACCGCCGCGGAGAGCATCCGCGGCGGGCGGGCCGGCACGCGCGCGGCCACCTCACGCTTCCTCTCCCTGGCCAACGCCGCACTGGCGGCGTGACCGCCGGGCGGCTGCGCAGCCGCCCGGCGTCGAGCTGACGGGGTCAGCGCGGCGGGCCGCCACGGCGACCGCGCATCAGGCGCAGCAGCAGGAACACGATGATCGCCACCACCACGAGGCAGCAGAGCAGGCCGATGAAGCCGAAGCCGCCTCGGGACCGCCGCCGAGCGGCCTCCACCACCATCTCGCCGGTGCCTGTGGACGCCCAGGCCGCGACGGGCACGAACACCGTCAGCACGACCGTACCGAGGACCGCGCCGAGCCGGCCCCACCACCTACCGAAGGAAGACATGCGCCCATCCTCGCCGAAGGGTGCAACTTCGGCACGCAGGTCCACGCCGAATGCCGGGACCGGATCGGCCACACGCGATGGCCCCGCAACGTCCCGGCAAAGAAGATGATCACTATATGAATCACGGAGGTGATCGAATTCGATCAACGTTCAACTCTGGAGGATCTGTGCGGCTCTCTCTCACCCGAAGATCTGCGGCAGCAGCGGTCGGCGTCACCCTCGTCGCCGCTCTGGTCACCCCCACTGCGGCCCACAGCGCCCCCGCGCCCCCGCCGACGACGCCACCGGCCACGACCGGCACCGCACAGGGTGCTCCCGTCACGGTCACGCTGATCACCGGCGACAAGGTGACGATGACCCCGGGACGCGACGGGACGCCGCCCACCGTGGACGTGGCACGCGCGCCGGGTGCCACCGGCTCCGTACGCGTCGCCACCGAGGACGGGGACACCTACGTGTACCCCGACGAGGCACTGCCCTACCTCGCCACCGGACAGCTCGACAAGCAGCTCTTCGACGTCACCGACCTCGTCGCCCAGGGCTTCGACGACGCACGGAGCAGCACGCTGCCTCTGATCGTCACCCGCGGGTCGGGTGCGACCAACCGCCGGGCCAGCAATGCGCTGCCAGGAGCGGAGACCACACTGGAGCTGCCCTCCGTCCGTGGCGAGGCCATCCGGGCCCGCCGGGCGCAGGCCGCCGACTTCTGGTCGGCCCTCACCGGCGACACACAATCGGTCGGTACGTCGTCGACCGGCCGGTCCGCCGGCACCGCGACGCCCTCCTTCGCGACCGGCGTGGAGAAGGTGTGGCTCGACGGCAGGGCGGAGGCTGCTCTCGCCGACACGACAGCGCAGGTGAGTGCCCCCGCGGCGTGGGCGGCAGGTGGTACCGGCAAGGGCGTCCGGGTGGCCGTCCTGGACACCGGAGTGGACACGACCCACCCGGACCTCGCCAACCGCGTGGTGGCGTCCCGCAGCTTCATCCCGGGCGAGGACATCATCGACCGCAACGGGCACGGCACCCACACCGCCTCCACCGTCGCCGGAACGGGCGCCGCCTCCGGCGGCAGGGAGCGGGGAGTCGCCCCCGATGCCGACCTGGTGATCGGCAAGGTCCTCGACAGCAACGGAGGCGGGACGATCTCCGGGATCATCGCGGGGATGGAGTGGGCGGCGCGTACCGAACGCGCCAAGGTGATCAACATGAGTCTGGGGGTCAGCGCCTGGCACACCCAGGACGACCCGCTGAGCCAGTCCCTCAACCAGTTGACCGCCGAGACGGGTGCGCTCTTCGTCGTCTCCGCGGGTAACAGCGGACCCGACCCGTACACCATCGGGGCGCCGGGGACCGCGGACGCCGCGCTCACCATCGGCGCGGTCGACGGCTCGGACCGGGTGGCCGACTTCTCCAGCGCCGGCCCCCGCATGATCGACGAGGCGTTGAAGCCCGACATGACCGCACCCGGCGTGGACGTGCTGGCGGCGCGCTCGCAGCACCTCCCCTGGGGCGAAGGCTTCTACCGGACGGACAGCGGCACCTCGATGGCGGCGCCCCACGTCGCCGGGGCCGCCGCCCTGCTGGCCCAGAAACACCCCACGTGGAGCCCGCAGCAGATCAAGGACGCCCTGATGGGCACCAGCGTGCGTACGACCGGCTACGACGCCTACCGGGCCGGCAGCGGCAGGCTGAACGTGGCCGCCGCCTATCACCAGGACCAGATCATCGCGTCCGGTTCGGTGGACGCCGGCCTCGTCGCGTCGTCGACCGGCACGCCGCCGCAGCGCATCAGCCGGAAGATCACCTACATCAACACCACTGACACCCCCATCACGTTGGACCTGTCGGTCGATCGTGGTGACTCCCCGGCGACGACGTTCACGGCGGGCACCGGCCAGGTCACGGTTGCGGCCCGGGCGACCTCGACTGTCGACGTCGTGGTGGACCCGACAGGGCTCACCGCCGGCCGGTACTCCGCCCAGGTCGTGGCCCGCCACGCGGGCGGTGAGGTGCACACGGCCGTCGGTGTCGCAGTGGAGTCCGGAAAGCACGACCTCACCATCCACCTGAAGGACCGCGCCGGCCGACCCATGAGCGGCGAGGTCGAGATCGTCAGCGCCGACGGTGGTTCCACATTCATGTGGGTACGCGACGGCACGCTCACCAGCCGCTGGGCGCCCGGCTCCTACACCGTCGTCGCCGCCGCCGACGTGGAGGGTCTGCACGGCGCCCACTCCCTCGGGCTCGCGATGCTCACCGCCCCCGAGGTGGACCTGACGACCAACCGGGTCGTCGTGCTCGACGCCGCCAAGGCTCGACAGATCAAGGTGGCGACACCTCAGCCGACCGCCGTCACCAACAGCCGCATCGACGTCTACCGCTCGTTCACGTCCGAGGAGCCGACGCCCGGCGACACGGGCGCGCTGCGGGAGACGCTCTGGCCCGGCACCGTCTACGACAGCCTGTGGGCCCTGCCGACAAAGGGCAAGGTCAGGAAGGGCAGCTTCGTCCTCACCACCCGGATCCGGGCCGAGCAGACGCCACTGGAGATCGTCCACAACGGCCGCCGCGTCGGTGACCCCCTCGTGCAGCCCGGGTCCCGAGCGATGCCCGACGGCACGTCGCGCCTGGACGCCGTCTTCGCCGGCACCGGCACGACTGCCGACTACGCCGGCCTGTCCGCCCGTGGCAAGGCAGTGGTCGTACGCGACAGCGACGCCGTGAACCCCACCGACCAGGTGGCGACGGCGTTCGCCGCCGGTGCCGCGCTGCTCCTTGTGGTGAACGACGGCCAGGGCCGCAGCAGC
Source organism: Micromonospora sp. DT68 (assembly GCF_049847245.1). NCBI lineage: Bacteria > Bacillati > Actinomycetota > Actinomycetes > Micromonosporales > Micromonosporaceae > Micromonospora > Micromonospora sp. DT68. The sequence continues at coordinate 458,118 of NZ_JBNCNZ010000002.1, read as the reverse complement.
GGATGGTACGGAAACCCCGACGGCACGACGACCGGGGCGCTCCCGGTCGCCACGCTGGTCCGGGGCGGGGGCGAGGCCCTGATCCAGAAGATCACCGACGCCGGCCGGAAGGGCGTACGGCTCACCGTCACCGCCCACCCCTCGCCGGCCTACCTGTACGACCTTGTCGACTACCACAGAGGCGGGGTGCCGAACGATCCCTCGGCCAAGACAGGTCGCGGTGACCTCGCGCGGATCGACACCGAGTTCGCCCCGCCGCCGGGCCAGCTCTCCGCCGAGATGCGCGTCGACTTCCCGCCGTACGAGTGGGCTGCGGCCCGCCCGTTCCCGTTCCGGCAGGTAGCCCCGGGTCCGCGTACCGACTGGGTGTCCGCTGGCGCGGGCATCAGGTGGAAGCAGTACGTCGACGTGCTCAACTGGGCGCGGTCGAACACCGACGAGATCGCCTACCGGCCGGGCAGTGTCCAGAAGGACAGGTGGTTCGGCCCCATCACGCGGCCACGCCTGCTGACCTACGACATCCCGTTCCGTGGCGAGGGTGGGATCAGCGCCTACATCCAGGCGTTCGGCGATGCGGGTGCCGCACACAGCGGCGGTGCCAGCATGCGGCAACGGGTTTCGCTCTACCAGGGCGACAGGCAGGTGAGTCAGCTCGAAGGCTGGCCGGAGTTCTACGCCGGCGACCTGTCACCGCAGAAGCTGCCGTACCGGCTTGTCGTCGAGACGGAGGGCAACCCCGCCTTCAGCCCGTACTCCACCACCACGCGCACCGACTGGACCTTCCTCTCGGGCGCCGCCGACGGCGTACAGGCGATCCCGCTCGTGCAGTTGGACTACGGGACGGACCTGGACCTGGCGGGCCGCGCGACGCGCAGGACCGACCTCGCCATCACGCCGGTCGTGGTCGGCAGCACCGCCGCGAAGGACGGAGTGTCCTCGCTCGGCCTGGAGGTCTCCTACGACGACGGCCGCACCTGGCAGCGGCAGGCCCTGAAGGAGCGCAGTGGCACCTGGAAGGCGACGCTGAACGCGCCGCACCGTTCGGCCTTCGTTTCCATCCGCGTCACCGCCACACAGCGCAACGGCGGCGGCGTCACCCAGACCGTCATGCGGGCCTTCGGCCTCAGGTGACACCCGTGGAGGGGCCGGTGGGCACCGGCCCCTCCACGGGCTGACGGAAGACCACGCGGGAACGAGAAAGCCCGCCTCCGGCGAACCGGAAACGGGCTTTCTCTTTCGTAGCGGGGACAGGATTTGAACCTGCGACCTCTGGGTTATGAGCCCAGCGAGCTACCGAGCTGCTCCACCCCGCGTCGACTGGTTAACCCTAACCCATCCCTTTTTGACGATGATCGGCGGGGTCCTGCCCGGACTCCGGATCTCCGGAATGTCGAAAGCCCGCCTCCGGCGATCCGGAGACGGGCTTTCTTTCTCGTAGCGGGGACAGGATTTGAACCTGCGACCTCTGGGTTATGAGCCCAGCGAGCTACCGAGCTGCTCCACCCCGCGTC